>NZ_CP051428.1:2847500-3546250 GCF_012676905.1 Paenibacillus albicereus
GAAGAACGGGATGTTGACGCTGCCGGGAATCGTCGCCTCCGCGAATTCCGAGGGCGAGCGGACGTCGACGATCGTCAGCTCCTTGCGGTCCCTCATGTCCCGCAGCTTGGGTACGGTCAAGTCCTGAAACATCGCCATTCCTTCTCTCTCTATAATACGGTTATACGGTCCGGATCCGTCCGGCCTGCTCGGCCGACGCCTCGCCGATGAGGGCGGCCTCGACGCCGCCTTCGCGCAGCTCGGCGAGAAGCGCCTGCGCCTGCTCCGAGCCGACGGCGATCAGCAGGCCGCCCGACGTGACCGCATCGCACAGGATGAGGCGGTCGATCTCGTCATGCTCGTCGGCGAAATCGACCGACGGGCTCACATGCGCATGGTTGTTGCGCGTGCCGCCGGGGATGAAGCCGGCTTCCGCCAGCTCGCGGGCGCGCGGCAGCACCGGCACGTCGTCCTTGACGATCGTCAGGCCGACGCCGCTGCCTTTGGCCATCTCCATCGCATGGCCGAGCAGTCCGAATCCGGTCACGTCCGTGCACGCATGCACGTCGTAGCCGTCCATGATTTCGGCGGCGCGGCGGTTCAGCATCGACATGACGCGGGTCACCTGCGCGACTTCGTCCGGCGAAAGCTGATCCTTCTTGATCGACGTCGTGTAGATGCCGACGCCGATCGGCTTCGTCAGCAGCAGCGCGTCGCCCGGCTTCGCGCCGGCATTGGTCCGCACCCGGTCCGGATGCACCAGCCCCGTGACGGCCATGCCGAACTTCGGCTCTTTGTCGTCGATCGAATGTCCGCCGAGCAGCGTCGCGCCGGACTCGGCCAGCTTGTCGCCCGCTCCCCGCAGGATGTCGGCCAGAATCGACTTGTCCAGCGCCTGGATGGGGAAGGCGACGATATTCAGCGCCGTCAGAGGCTTGCCGCCCATCGCGTAGATGTCGCTGATCGCGTTGGCCGCGGCGATCTGCCCGAACGCATACGGGTCATCGACGATCGGGGTGAAGAAATCGACCGTCTGCACGAGCGCCATGTCGGCGCTCAGCCGGTAGACGCCGGCGTCGTCGCTCGTATCGAGCCCGACGAGCAGGTCGGGATTGGGCACCGACGGAGGGAGCTGGCGCAGCACCTGCGACAGGTCGGCCGGTCCGATCTTGCAGCCGCAGCCTCCCTTGCTGGACAAGGACGTCAGTTTGACGCTTGGGGATATCGACATAGGTTTCCCTCTTTTCCGTAAGCTATCGTTCAACCCCTTCATTATACGACAACCTTTGTCCGGCTCCAACTCCGACCGGCCGCTGCCTGGAGCTTCATTTCCTGCTTCCGCTTTAGGAGCGCTGTGCTATAATGGTCGAGCACTGACACCATTCGAGGAGGTTTTTCCGTCTTGAGCCCTTCTTCCACGATGCCCTCCCGGCGTCCGAACGACGGCCGCAAAGCGCTGTGGCTCGCCGTCCTGTTCATCCTCATCGCCGCCGCCGGCCTCACTTATATCAAGTGGTGGCCCTACTACGGCAAGGCGATCAAGGCGATCACCGAGCATACGATCGGCAGCTCGATCCTGACCGGCGGACAGGAAGCGATTCCGAATCCTTCCTGGCAGTCCGCGTGGGACTACGCCGTCGTCTATTATAAAGCCGTCTGGAAAGCCGCCGTATTCGGCATCCTGCTCGGCTCGCTCGTGCAGGTGCTGCTGCCGGCGAACTGGCTCATGCGCGTGCTCGGCCAACGCACGTTCCGCAGCACGGTGTGGGGCGGCGTCGCTTCGCTTCCCGGCATGATGTGCTCCTGCTGCGCCGCGCCGATCGCCGCCGGCCTGCGCAAGAAGAACGTCTCCGTCGGAGCCGCGCTCGCCTTCTGGCTCGGCAATCCGCTGCTCAATCCGGCGACGCTGATCTTCATGTTCTTCGTGCTCGGCTGGGACTTCACGCTGCTGCGCCTCGCCTTCGGGCTGGCGATCACGTTCGGCGTCAGCTACCTGGCGAACCGCTTCGCGGGGGAAGCGTCCGTCTCCGAGGACAAGCTGCCGGCCGAGGCGCTCGCCCCGGCCCAGGCGGATCATCGGCCGTTCCTCGTCCGCTGGGGACGCAGCCTCGGCACGATGCTGCTGAACGTCATTCCGGCCTACATCCTCGCCGTGCTGCTGCTCGGCGCCGCGCGCGCCTGGCTGTTCCCGACGCTGGGCGAAGGAGCCGGCACGACGGTGCTGGCGCTGCTCATCTTTGCGATCGCGGGCACGCTGTTCGTCATCCCGACCGCAGCGGAAATTCCGATCGTGCAGTCGTTCCTGTCGCTCGGCTACGGCGGCGCGGCTGCCGGCGCGCTGCTCGTCACGCTGCCGACGGTCAGCCTGCCCTCGCTGCTCATGCTGCGCCGCGCCTTCCCGGCGCGCGTGCTCTGGCTCGTGTTCGGCTCCGTCGTCGCGTCCGGCCTCTTGAGCGGCTTGATCGGAGCATTCCTGTTCTGATCGGCAGCATGCCAAAAAAGACGGAAGCCCGGCTTGATGCCGGCCGCTTCCGTCTTTTTTGTCGTTGTCGCCGCTCACCCGCCGCTCATCCCCCGCCGTCCGGCTCGAGGCAGGCGGCCGCTTCGCTGCGGCTCTCCCGGGAAAGGCGCCCAAGCAGGCGCGCGACGACGATGAACAGCGCGACGGCGAACAGCACCGCGGCGAGCGGATGCTCCGGCAGCGCCATGTAGCCGAACATCGGCCCCATCAGGCCGCCCATCGCGCCGCCGAGCAGCCCTTCCAGCGCCGGCGCGGCTCCGTGGCGGCTGCCCGCCGCATAGCCGGCCCAAGCTGCGGCAGCTCCTGCGCCGATCGCAGGAAGCGCGAATTGGCCGAGCAGCACCGACAGGATCGTGCCTCCGGCCAGCCCCGCCGCCATCGAAAAGCCCATGCAGCACATCATGAGCGGCATCTCGGCCGGCCGCTCCATGTAGCGCAGCCGCAGCATCTGACGAATCGTCAAGGCGGCGATCAGCAGAAGCGAGAGGATCTCGAATAGCGCCCTAGCAAGCGCCCAGCCCTGCAGCGGCGCCTGCAGCCCGCCGGCTCCCATCTCTTCGCCGTGGTCCATGGCGTGCCCGGCCGGAGCCGCGTCCGGCGCCGGCGCTTCCTGCAGCGCGACAGCCTGCGTCGTCTGGCGGATCGGCGCGGCTCCTGCCGCTTCGGCCAGCCCCGTCGCGGCCGCGCCCCAGCCGAAGGCGAGCCCGAGCAGCAGGCCCGCCGCAGCGACGGCGATCCGCCCTTTTGCGATGGCGGCCATGAAGCGACGAGGCAGCCGCAGCCGTCCGCCTGCGGCTTGTCCCGCCGCAGCGGAAGCCAAGCGCGGCGCAGAGATCCCAGTTCGCATATCATCCCCTCCTCTGACCCGATGCGCGGAGTCCGTCTCTCATCTCTATGCGAGTCGAGGCGAGGCTAGAAGCTTGCGAAGCCCTTTCCAGATCCTGGTCTTCCCAAACGTACGTTCCCTGTTATACTGGAGGCGTAGGCTCCGCACAGGAGAGAACCGATCAGGAGGACGACCATGACCCGCACCGACAGACGACGACCGCTTCGCCTGCTCCCCTCCCTGCTTGCCGCGCTGCTGCTGGCGGCGCTGCTCGGCGGCTGCTCCTTCGAGCTCAAGCTGCCGCAGCCTTCCGCCGCGCCCTCCGGCCACGACGCGACGATCTATTTCCCGTCGGACCGATATCCCGATACGGCCGAGCATATCCGAGCCGCGATTGCCGCCGGGGCTTCGGCCATCTGCACGATCGACCGGGACGGAGCGGACGCCAACCGCCGCGAGTCGCTCCAGGGCATCCCGACCCGCAAGAACTATGACCGCGACGAGTGGCCGATGGCGATGTGCCGCGAAGGCGGGGCCGGGGCGGATGTCGCCTACGTCAAGTCCTCGGACAACCGCGGCGCCGGCTCCTGGATCGGCAACCAGCTGCGCGAGTACGAGGACGGCACGCGCATCCGCTTCGTCTTGCCTTGACCCTAGGCGGGGCCGGACTTGCACGAATCCGGGAGCCGGCGCCGCCCGATGAAGCCGGGCCAGCGGCGTCTCGCAGCACTTTCCGTACGCATGCAAAAATCCCGCTCCGTCCGCGCATATGCGGATGAAGCGGGATTTTTGCGCGCCTCGCCTAGGCGGGGTCCTGGATAAGCCCGGCCCATGCGGCCGGGTCCGGCTCGCGATGAACCGCCTGCCGCTTTGCGGCCGGAGCGGCAGCTTGTTTACAGCACCTTTTCCAGGAAGCTGATCGTCCGCTCCTGCTGCGGCCGGCCGAACAGCTCCTCCGGCGGGCCTTCCTCGACGATGTAGCCGCCGTCCATGAAGACGGCCCGATCGGCGACCTCGCGGGCGAAGCCCATCTCATGCGTGACGACCATCATCGTCATGCCCTCGCTCGCCAGGTTCTTCATCACGCCGAGCACTTCCCCGACCATCTCCGGATCGAGCGCCGACGTCGGCTCGTCGAACAGCATGATGTCCGGGTTCATCGCCAGCGCCCGGGCGATCGCCACGCGCTGCTTCTGGCCGCCGGACAGCTGCGCCGGATAGGCGTCCGCCTTGTCGGAGAGCCCGACCCGATCCAGCAGCCGCAGCGCGGTCTGCCGGGCTGCCGACTCGTCGAGCTTGCCGAGCTCCGTCGGCGCGAAGGCGATGTTGCGGAGCACGCTGAAGTGCGGGAACAGGTTGAAATGCTGGAACACCATGCCGATGTTCTCGCGCACCTTGTTGATGTCCGTGTCCTTCGCGTTGATGTCGACGTCGTCGACGACGACGCGGCCGGCGGTGATGTCCTCCAGCCGGTTCATGCAGCGCAGCAGCGTGCTCTTGCCGGAGCCGGACGGTCCGATGACGCAGACGACCTCGCCGGGCCGCACCTGCAGGTCGATGCCCTTGAGCACCTCGTTCGAGCCGAAGCTCTTCTTCAGCCCTTCGACGCGGATCTTACCCATGGCGCACCTTCCTTTCCATACGCTCCGCCAGCTTCGTCAGCGCGATGATGACGATCAGGTAGAGCACCATGACCGTCGTCCAGATCGTGAACGACTCGAACGTGCGGGCGATGATGATCTTGCCGGACTGCGTCAGCTCGACCAGGCCGATGACCGACAGGATCGACGTATCCTTGAGCGTGATGACCATCTGGTTGATGAACGAAGGCACCATGACGCGGATCGCCTGCGGCAGGATGATCTTGCGCATCGCCTTGCCGTAAGGCAGGCCGAGCGAGCGCGCCGCCTCCATCTGGCCGCGATCGATCGACTGGATGCCGCCGCGGATGATCTCCGTCACGTATGCGCCAGCATTGAGGCTGAGCGTGAGGATCGCCGCGAGGAACAGCGGCATCGTGAAGCCCAGCGCCTGCGGGATGCCGAAGTAGATGAAGAAGGCCAGCACGATGAGCGGAATGCCCCGGAACACGTCGACATAGACCGTCGCAACGCCGCGCAGGAAGCGGCTGCGCCCTACCTTCATGAATGCGAACAGCAAGCCGAGCAGGAAGGCGAAGAAGAGCGAGACGATCGTGTACAGCAGCGTCTTGCCGAGACCTTGAAGCAGAACGGGGAGCGACTCGGAGATGAGGCCCCATCCGCCGCCGCTCGCCTGCTGCGCGCCCTCGCCCAGATACGTCTCCTGGATGCGCGCATGCTCGCCGCTGTTTTTCAGGTTGGCGAGGCCGTCGTTGAACATGCGCAGCAGCTCGGCGTTCTGTCCTTTGCGCACGGCGAAGCCGTAGGAAGCTCCGGCGACCTTCTCCTCGTCGGTCAGCTGCAGCCCGTTGCCCTGCTGGATGCCGTAGGCGATGACCGGATAGTCGTCGAAGCAGGCGACCGAGTTGCCGCCCTTGACATCGTCGTACATCTGCGCCGAATCGTCGAACGGCACGATCGTGAACCCGTACTCGCCGGCGATCGACTCCGCGTAGCGATAGCCCTCGGTACCGGTCTTGACGGCGACCTTCTTGCCCCGCAGATCCTCGTACGTCCGCGTCTGGCTGTCGTTCTCGCGCACCGCCATGATGACGCCGGAGTCGAAGTACGGCTCCGAAAAATCGAACTTGAGCTTGCGCTCGTCCGTGATGCTCATGCCGGCGATGACGCCGTCCACCTGTCCGGACTCCAGCGCCTGCACGGCGGCGTTGAAGCCGAGCGGCTTGATCTCGTAGCGGAAGCCCTGATCGCGGGCGATCGCCTCCATCAGATCCATGTCGATGCCGACGAAGGTGCCGCTCGCATCCTGGAACTCGAACGGCGCGAACGTGACGTCCGTTCCGATCTGGTACACCTTGCCCGAGGCAGGCTCCGACGCCGCGGCGCTGCCGCTCCAGCCGGCCGCGCCCGTCACCGTCAGGATCAGGAGAAGCCATGTCAACCCAAGCGCGCGAATCGTTCTCATATTGCCCTCCCTTGATGTGTCAACTCCGATGTTCGTTACCCGCCCAAAGGAATATTGTAACAGGCCGCATCCACTTCGATGCCGGAGGCTTGTTCCGTTAGAATATCCGGAACGAAAAAAAGGGATTCCCGGCCGGCATGATGCCGAGCGGAAATCCAAGTCTGCCTGCGCGAAAAAGCGCCGATGGGCACTCGCGCGCCGCGCTCGCTCGCTCCAGGATGCGGCCGATGCCATGAATCAGACACGCCGCGCGCCCTGCCCCCGGCTGAGCGCAAGAAAAGGCACCAGCGGCGACTGGCGTCCGGTGGCATCCTCATAAAGCCATCCATCCTGGATATGGTCGACATAGAGCACGCCGTTCAGATGATCCATCTCATGCTGGATGCAGCGAGCCAAGCCTCCCTCCGCTTCCAGGACTGCCGTTTCGCCTGATCTCCGCATCGTGCGGACCGTGATGGACATGGCACGCTTCACGAAGCCGTAATATCCGGGCAGGCTGAGGCAGCCTTCGGTGCCGGTCTGCTCGCCGGAGGCGCGGATCAGCTGCGGATTGATGAGCTCCACGAGTCCGTCGCCGACATCGATCACGATCAGCCGGCGCAGGAGGCCGATCTGGGGCGCGGCGAGGCCGGCCCTTCCTTCTTTGGCGTACAGCGTCTCCCTCAAGTCATCCAGCTGCCTGTGCGTGCGCGGATCCGTCGGATCGGCATCGCGGCAGCTGCTGCGCAGCGCGGATTCCCCGAATGGAACAATCGTTCGAACGGTCATATGCCGGTTCCCCTCTCTTTCAAAGGCATGGATAAATCCATTTTATCCCATCCGTCCGGCGCTGAACAGCCATGCGCGCGGTCCAAGGGCAAGCTCCGTTTCAAGAAAAGACGAGGCGCAGCTGCACGACCTCGGAGCGGCTGCCCAGACGGATCGGCGGCCCCCAGAAGCCGAAGCCCGAGGTGACGACGGACGTCATCTGCTCCTTGCGCAGCACGCCCCAGTCGTTCTCGTAGATCGCCCCCGTGATGAGATGGCCCGGCGCGATCTGTCCGCGATGCGTATGGCCCGACACCATCAGGTCGATGCCGCTCTGCGCGGCGATGTCCAGCTCGTACGGCTGATGGTCCAGCAGGATGACCGGCTTGGTCGGGTCGGCCTGCTCGGCCAGCTGCGCAACCTCCGCCCGGTTCCGCTCGGTGCGGTCCTTGCGGCCGATCAGCGTCAGCCGGTCCTCTATGGTCACGACCTCGTCGTACAGCACCTGCATGCCGCTCGCTTCGAGCGACTCGATGATGCGCTCCGTCGGGCCGTCGAACTTGTCGTGGTTGCCGAGCGTCGCGTAAACGCCGTACGGAGCCTGGATCTTGGCGAGGATCTCTCCGATGCCGCTGCTCTCGTACAGCTCGAGATCATCGTCGATGATGTCTCCCGGGAACAGCACGAGATCCGGCTGGAGCCTCTCGATCTCCCGGACGAGACGCTCGGCGTGGGCCGGTCCGGAAAGCAGGCCGAAGTGCATGTCCGCCGCCATGACGACATTCAGCTCCTTGAGTCCTCCCGCCGGCTTGTCGATGCGCACCTCGTACGTGCGGACGACCGGGCTGTACGCCTGGTACGAGCCGTAGGCAAGCAGGCTGAGCAGCGCGGCGAGCGTAATCGCTCCGCCCCATTTTTCCGCCCGATGGCGAGGAATCCGGGTGAGCCTCAGCAGCAATAGCAGCAGCTGCGCGACCGGCAGCACCAGAAGCAGCAGCGCGAACAGCGCGAGCCAGTACGAGCCGACGCGGCTGATCAGAGCATAGTCGGGGAAGAAGCGCCCGAGGAAAAACGACAGCGCCAGAACCGACAGCCCGGCGATGTAGAGGATGCGGAACCAGGCCGCCGCGGCCGGCTTCAGCCAGCGCCACCCGCTCCAGCCGACGTACCAGACAAGCCCTCCGTAAAGAAGCAGAAAAACGATCCCTAGCATGATGTGCACCAGCTGCAGCTCTCCTTTGATCGCATGACCTTATTGCTATCGTACCGGAATGGCGGAGGCGAGGTCAAAAAACGGGCTTGCAAAAACGAATCCGATTCGTTATATTAAAACTAATTAGATTAGTTTATTTGAAACGGAGGCCTCTTTCATGAAGATGATCCGCTCCCGACACCTCGTTCAGCTCGCTTTCCTGCCGCGCCTGTTCCCTGTCAACGCCTATCTCGTCGAAGAGGAGGACGGCCTGACGCTGATCGACGCCGCATTGCCCTACAGCGTCAAGGGCATCCTCGCTGCCGCCAGCCGGATCGGCAAGCCGATCACGCGCATCGTCCTGACGCATGCCCACGGCGACCATGTCGGAGCGCTCGACGCGCTCCAGGCGGCGCTGCCGGACGTGCCGGTGCACTTGTCGGCGCGGGATGCGCGTCTGCTGGACGGCGACCTGTCGCTCGATGCCGGCGAGGCGCAGTCTCCGATCCGAGGCGACGTGCCGCGCAAGCTGCGCACGCGCCCGGATGTCCTGCTGCGGGACGGCGACCGGGTCGGCTCCCTGCTCGCCGTCGCCGCTCCGGGACACACGCCGGGCTCGATGGCCTTTCTCGATACGCGCAGCGCGGCGCTCGTCGCCGGCGACGCTTTCCAAGTGCGAGGCGGCTTCGCCGTCAGCGGCCAGGTGCAGTGGCGGTTTCCTTTTCCCGGGATGGCGACCTGGGATGCCAGAACCGCGCTCGCGTCCGCCCGCAGGCTGGCCGAGCTGAATCCGTCGCTGCTCGCCGTCGGCCACGGCCGCATGCTGGAGCAGCCGTCGGCCGCGCTCCAACGAGCGATCCATGCGGCAGCCGCCCGGGTCGAAGGAGGTGCCGGCCATGCCGCGCATCGGGCTTGATCGCGGCTCGCTGCTCGCCGCCGCCGCGGAGCTGGCCGACGAACGAGGCTTCGAGGCGCTGGCGCTGAACACGCTCGCGCAAAAGCTCGGCGTCCGCTCGCCCTCGCTGTACAACCATGTCTCCGGGCTGCCGGAGCTGCGGCGCCTGCTTGCCGTCCGCGCGCTGGAGCGGCTGGCGGAGACGCTGGAAGCGGCCGTATCGGGAGCGGAGGAGGACGCTGCCTTGGCCTTCTCGCTCGCTTATCTCGCGTTCGCGCGAGCCCATCCGGGCCAGTACGAGGCCATCCAGCGGGCTCCCGAGCCGGATGAGGCCGACCTGCAGGCTGCCGCCGGACGGCTCGTCCGGCTCATGGTCCGCTCCTTGTCCGGCTACGGGCTGACGGACGACGAGGCGATCCATGCCGTGCGCGGCATCCGCAGCCTGCTGCACGGCTTCGTCTCGCTCGAGCGGCTGGGCGCCTTCGGCATGCCCCAGGACCGGGACGCCAGCTTCCGCTTCATGCTGGAGGCTTATGTGCGCGGCTTGCGTCCTGGCGGCAGGGACTAGAGGCGGCAAGCCTCCCTCGCCCCATCGAGCAAAGCCCCTGGCGCCGCATCGCGCCAGGGGCTGTTTGCCCTCTTATCCAAAGCCGTAAAACCGTCTCGCGTTGTCCGCCAGCGCCCCGACCGCCTCGTGCTCGCCGAGCCCGCGCAGGCGGGCGATCTCGCGCGCCGCCTCGCGCACCAGGAGCGGATGCGTCGGCCGCCCCGAGAACGGGCCTTCGAACGGCCAAGGGCCGTCCGTCTCAGTCATCAGCTGTCCGAGCGGATAGCTCGCCGCGAGCTCGCGAATCTCCGGCTCGTACAGCACGTCGGGCGTCACGGACACGCTCCAGCCGGCCTGCGCCAATACGCCCGTCGTCTCCGCGTCGCCTTTGTACCAATGGAAGTGCGCCCGCCGCACCCCATGCCTCAGCAGCAGCTTCGCCGCCTTGAGCGCATCCTCGTACACGGCGTGCAGGACGAGCGGGCGGTCCAGCTCGGCCGCGAGCGCCGCGAAGCGGTCCAGCGTCCCGATATGGCCGCTCTCGTCGAACGAGGCGCCTGCGCTCTCCGCCTCCGTTCGCGTGTAGTACGGGAGGCCGACTTCCCCGATCGCGAACCGCTCGCCCGCCGCATGCCGCTCCCTAATCCAGCCGATCAGCTCGTCCAGCTCCCCGTCCTGCGGCAGCGCCTGCTCCGGATGCCAGCCGTAAGCCGGCAGCACGAGCTCCGGATGGCGCAGCGCCAGCTCCCGGGTCCGGCGGCTCGACGCCAAGTCCATCGAGACGGCGACGATGCCGCGCACGCCCTCTTGCCCGGCTTCCTCCAGCATCCGTTCCCTTTCCCGCTCGCCGTACTGCTCCAGATGCAGATGCGTGTCGTACAGCGCGGCGGCCGCCGATCCGCGCTCCCCCAGCCCGGAGGCTTGACCGTCCTTGCCGATGCCTATCATCTTCTCCGCTCCTCTCTCAAGCCGAATCGCCGCCGATCCCGCCGCCCTGCTCGCGGCGAAGCGCCCGATACAGCTCCTCCTTGAGCTCGCCGAACGCCGGCTCGCTCCAGAGCTGCCGCCGGCGCGGCCGCCCGAACGGCACGATCAGCTCCCGCACGATCGCCGCCGGCGCGGACGAGAGCACCAGAATGCGGTCCGACAGCAGCAGCGCCTCCTCGATCGAATGCGTCACGAGCAGCACCGAGCGCCGGTCCTGCTCCCAGAGCGACAGCAGCCACTCCTGCATCTCCTGCCGCGTCAGCGCGTCGAGCGCGCCGAACGGCTCGTCGAGCAGTATGAGCGGCTGCGGCGACAGCAGCGCGCGCAGGAACGAGACGCGCTGCTGCATGCCGCCGGACAGCACCTGCGGATAGCTGCGCGCATGCCGCGCGAGTCCGAGCCGCTCCAGTCCTTCCCGCGCGAGCCTCCGCGCCTCGTCCCGGCCGCGCCCGGCGATCCGCAGCGCCAGCTCGACGTTGCCTTGCACGGTGCGCCAGGGCAGCAGCGCCGCCTGCTGCGGCATGTACGCCGCAAGGCCCGGCCGGCTGCCGGCGGGCTCGCCGGCGACGAGGATGCGGCCCGAATCCGGCCGCTCCAGTCCGCCGACGAGCCCGAGCAGCGTCGTCTTGCCGCTGCCCGACGGACCGAGCAGCGATACGAACTCGCCCGCGCCGACGCTCAGGCTGACGCCGCCGAGCACGACCGTCCGCCCGGACCCATGCGGATACGACAGCGACACCTGGTCGACCTCGAGCACGGGAGTCGACGGCTTGCCGCCAGCGGACGATGCCCGAGCTCCTCCCGACCTGCCGCTCTCCAGCGGCGTCTCCATGAATTGCCGTCGCGTCATGCCGTTCCCCCCCTCTCCGCGCGCCAGCGCAGCGCGAGCCGCTCGGCCCCCGCGACGGCGGCGACGAGCAGCAGGCTGAGCCCGACGACGATGGCGACGCCCGCGAACACGAGCGACGTCTTGAAGCCCTTGGACGACAGCAGCATGAAATAGCCGAGGCCGCGATCCGAGCCGATCCACTCGGCCACGACCGCGCTCGTCACGCTGTACGACGCCGCGAGCTTGAGCCCGGAGAAAAGATGCGGCGCGGAGCTCGGCAGCTCAAGGCTCGCGAAGCGCCGCCAGCGGCCCGCCCCGATCATGCGCAGGTAGCGCTCCAGCGCCGGATCGGCCCCGCGCAGGCCGCCGAGCATCGCGACGCAGACGGGAAAGAAGCAGACGAGCATGACGAGCAGCAGCTTGGGCAGCAGTCCGAAGCCGAACCAGATGACGAGCAGCGGGCCGAGCGCGATGATCGGCACGTTCTGCGACAGCACGAGCAGCGGGTAGACGCCCGCGCGCACGAGCGGGAGCAGATGCAGCAAGGCGGCGAGCGCGAAGCCCGCCGCCGATCCTCCCGCGAAGCCGAGCAGCGTCAGGCTCAGCGTCGCGCCGGCATGGCCCGCGAGCCGCTCCCGCGCCTCCCACGCATCGGCCAGGATGCGGCTCGGCGAAGGCAGCAGCCAGGCCTCGACGCCCCACAGCCGCACCGCCGCCTCCCAGAGCAGCAGCAGCGCCGCAAGCACGACGAGCGGCGGTCCTGCCGCTTTCAGCCGCGCGCGCCCCCGCCCGCCGCCCGCACGCTCTGCCGGAGCGGCCCCGGCTGCCGCTTCGCGCCGGACGGCATCGCTCCCGCCCGGCCCGGTCCGCTCCGGCTCGCGTCGGCCGCTACTGGCCATCCGGGTAGTTTTCAAGCAGACGGTCCATCGAGGCCCCGTTCTCCGGATTGTAGTAGATCTTGACCTGGGAGATGACCGACGGGCAGCCGAGGTCGGCCATCGCCTCGCTCATGCGGGCGACGACCGCGAGCAGCTCCTGCAGGTCGCCCTCCATCGTCGTCTCCAGCGGGGCGACGCGGTACGGCACGCCGGCCTCCTTGATGATGTCGATCGCACGATCGACGTAAGGCAGGACGCTCTGTCCTCCCGGCGTCGTCGGCAAAATCTGGATGCTAACCAGCGCATTGGCCATGTCGATGCACTCCTCTCGATGTCTGGGAATCACTTGCCTTCAGGCAGGAACTCGTTCGTGAACGCCTTCGCCAGATCCGGCTTGGCGTCCATCAGGCCGTGCTCGACCATCCAGTCGGCGTACCCGTTCCATACCTCGGCCTTCTGCTCGCCCCAGCGGGCCGCGTCGTCCTGGTACTTGGGACTCAGCCACTTCTGGCTGGCGCGCACGAGCTCCGGATTCAGGTCGGGCACGGCCGCGATCAGCACATCCGCCGCTCCCTCGGGATCGCGGATCGCCTCCTCGTAGCCTTCCGAAGCGCCGGCGACGAACGCGCGCACCAGCTCCGGCTGCTCGGCGATCAGCTTCTCGCTCGTCTGCAACAGCGGCGTATAGTAGTCGAGCTTGTCGCTGTAGTCGGTCAGATACACCATGTTCAGCTGCTCGCCGCGAAGCTCCGCCTCGACGCCCGTCCACCCGTAGAAAATCCAGGCGAAGTCGATGTCGCGCTTGACGGCGGTGAAGAAGTCGGCGTTGCCCATGTTGACGATCCTGACCTTCCCGACTTCCGCCTGCTGCTCCTGCATGAGCGAGGCGAGCACCTCCTGCTCGACCGGCGCTCCCCAGCCGCCGTACGTCTTGCCTTCGAAGTCCTTCGGCTCCTTGATTCCTTTGTCCGCCGGCGAGGCGAACCCCGACGTATTGTGCTGGATGACCGCCGCGACCGAGACGAGCGGCAGCTCCTGCGTGCGCGCCAGCGTCAAGTTCTCCTGGTAGCCGACGCCGAACTGCGCCTCTCCCTTGGCGACGAGCGTGTCGGCGGCCGTCCCCTCCGGCGGCTGCACGATCTCGACGTCCAGGCCATGCTCCTTGAAATAGCCCTTGTCGCGCGCCACATACAGTCCCGTATGATTCGTGTTCGGCGTCCAGTCGAGCACGACCTTCACCTTTTGCAGCGGCGCGTCCGTCGCCGCCGCTCCGCCGTTCTCCTCGGCCGTGCCGCCGCAGCCGGCCAGCCCGATCGCCAGCGCCGCCGCCAGCACGCCGCTTGTCCATCTGTTCCTGTTCCCCATTGCTCTCCCCTGCTTTCTTCTCTCGATCCGCTTCGCCTGGGTTCGCGGTCCGCCTTCCCTTCCTCCGCGCACCTGAGCCCGTCCAACGAAAAAAGACGCCTCCCCCAAGGAAGACGTCATGATGTCATGGCAGATCGCGCTGGGACCTCGGCAAGCTCCCCCAAGGGGCTTGCCGCCGGTCAGGCGGCTGCATACGGTTCCTACGCTGGCATTATCCAGATCAGGTGTACGGGTCGGGATGCTTCTCCCCTCTCAGCCGGCGTGCGCCAGCTCCCCAGCTATGCGGTTGTCAATAGAGCCATTATAGCAGAGAGCGGGCCGATTGCAACCGGATTGTCGAACGATGGCGAAGCTCGGAGCGAAAAAGCGGAAGCCGCCGAATCCTTCGTTCGGCGGCTTGGTCGCGGTTCGCGCTTTCGACCGGAGCTTCATGCGGACGGCTGCGCCCGGGGAGCAGGCTCCGCTCCGCCCTGCCCTTCTCCGGCTTTCTTTTTCCGCTGCCGCTCGGCCTTGCGCTTCACCCAGCCGACGCCAGTCAGCAGCATGATCCCCGGCAGCACGAGCTGATAGAACGGCGTCAGCTTGAGTCCGAGCTCCAGGCCGAGCCATAGATGGAACGTATTCGTCGGTTCAAGAAAAGAGGTCCCGTAGATGAGGGCGCCGAGCCCGATCGCGCCGGCAGGCAGCGGCAAGCGGCAGGCCGAGCGCAGCAGCAGCGCGGAGGCCAGATACAGCGCGGATATTTTGACGTAGAGCCCGATGTAGAGCAGCAGCGTCACCAGGATGTCCAGCCGTTCGATGAAGTTCGCCAGCCGAATCAGCTCGACCGCCTCCAGCGTCGGCAACGCCTTGATCGACGCCATGGCCGGGCCGAGCACCATCATGATGACGGCATTGACCGCGATCAGGAAGATGGCGACGAGCCCGTATGCGGCATAACTGGCCGCCCCGGTCTGCTTGTTGGCCGCCGCGTATTTCCAGAAGACGAGCAGCACGATCGTCTGGCTGAACGGAAAGGCGATCAGGTTCGGAAACGCCGCCTGCAGCACCGGCATCGGTCCATGCTCCAGCACCGGCCTTAGCCGGTCCGGATCGATCCGGCCCGAGGCCAGCAGCAGCACGAGCAGCAGCATGTAGCTTCCGGCGAGCACCGGCAGCAGCACTTGCGCGATCCGAAAGAACGTATCGACCCCTTTGGTGACCGTATAGAAGCCGATCCCGACGATGAGCAGCATCGTGCACCAGAGCGGCGTCTCCGGGAGCAGCGTCATCGCCGTCAGCTCGCCGAAATCGCGGACGTTGCGCATCGACTCGTAGGCGATCAGCAGCGCGAATGCGATGCCGAGCAGCGTGCCCAACGCCTTGCCGAAATGAAGCTTGAACAAGCCGGCCAGATCCTCCTCGGGCGCCCGGTTCTGCAGCGTCCGGTACACCCAAAGCACGCCCAATCCCGCCGCTGCCGCCGCGCTCAGGGCTATCCAGGAATCCTGGCCCGCCTCGATGCCGAGCTCGAACATCGGCGTGCTGCCGATGCAGAACAGGATCAGGAAAATCGCGATCTGTCCGGCGCTTACCCCGCGGTTGTCCATAGGCGACTCACTCCTTCCGGCGCGCGTCCTCCGCCGCCTGTACGTACGACCGGTTGCTTCGGCCCGTGCGGGCGATCTTAACGTGCAGGTCGAACTCGGACCGAACCTGCGGGTACACCTGCTCGTTCCATTCCTTCTCCACTTCCTTCCATCCGCGCGGATCGCTCAGCCGAAGCGCCTGGCCGAAGCCGGCCAGGTCCGCTCCCAGCCGCTGCGAGGCGCGGATGCCGCTTTCCATGTCGTTCCGCAGCTCCCGCTCGATTCGCTCCTCCAGCCTTTCCAGGTCCTGCGGCTTGTCCAAGGAGCCCTCGCAATTGTACTCGAGCAGCGTCCCCTCGGCGCTCTCTTCGATCCGCATCCGCCAGCCTTCGCCTTCTCGATAGGGCCTTACCCGCGCATGCGTCCTCCGCAGCCGGATGCTGTTGCGCTTGAGCTTCTCGTCCGGGCAAGAGAACGAGACGGTCGTCTCCTTGGCCTGGCCCCGCACCCACAGCAGCCCCCTCGCCTCATGCGTGCTGAGCCATCCGACGAGCCGGCCCTCCTTGAACGCACCGAGCCGCTGCAATCTAATCTTGGCGCCGGTGTACGTCTTTTTGGCCGCATCGACGCTGTCCACCGGCTCATCCGAGCCGCTCAGCCCGATGCCCGGCACGCCCGTCACCCGCACCGGGCCGAGCAGATCCTGAGCGACATTGAACACCGTCATCTGGCGGAAGTTCCCGCCGTGGTTCCCCTCCTGCGTGATGAGCCGCACGATGCCGGCTCCGGATATCTTCTCCATCGGCAGCAGCTGCTCCAGCAGCTTTCTTGCATTGCCCTCGGTCACGAACATCATGACCGTCTCGCGGGAATCGCCGTTGCGCATGTAGGCTTCGATCAGCTCCGAGATGCCTTTGCGCGCGGCCTCTTCGCTGACGACGACGATCTGGTTATGGCCGAAGTAGAGCCGCCTCGACATCTCCTGAGTAGCGCGGGACACCGCTCCCCGAAAGCTTTCTCCCTCGGTGGTGAACACGTTGAACGGAGCGGACGACAGCCCGACATATGCGCCTTGGGCCGAGATCGCGCTCGGAATGACGAGCTGGTAGCTGATCCGCCAGCGGCCGCTCTCCGTCACGTCTACCGCGGTGGCCGAGATGATGCCGAGCTCGTTGAGCTCCTGGCGGTCCCAGCAGCCCGCCGCGCCGATCGGCAGGAGCGTCAGCAGCAGCGCGAGCGTCAGGCGGCGCAGCGTCATCCGCCTGCGGGGCGATTCCCTGCGCCGCCTTCTCCGCGCCCTCATGGTCCTCCGCCCCCCGGCTTCACGCCCGACTGCCGCTTGCGGTTTCCTTTGCGGGCCAGCAGCGGGCGCAGCGTCATCGTCCAGCGCGGCATGCGCAGGATCGTATCGCGCCAGCTGCCCTTGACCCACGGCGCCATCGGCGACAGATAAGGGACGCCGAAGGAATACAGCCCCGCCAGATGGATGATGAGGATGAGGTCGAGCGAAATGATGCCGACGAACCCGAGCACGCCGGCGCTCAGCATGAACAGGAACCGCATGAGGCGGGCGGCACTGGCGATGTTCACCTGCGGAGCGACGAAGCTCGAGATCGCCGTGAACGCCACGATGATGACCATGGCCGCCGAGACGAGGCCCGCCTGCACGGTCGCCGTGCCGATGACGAGCGCGCCGACGATCGAGATCGCCGGCCCGATCGCCCGAGGCATGCGCACGCCCGCCTCCCGCAGCACCTCGAACGTCAGCTCCATGAGCAGCGCCTCCATCAGCGCAGGGAACGGCGCCCCCTCCCGCTGCGCCGACAGGCTGATGAGCAGATTGGTCGGCATCATCTCTTGATGGAACGTCGTGATGGCGATGTACAGGGCGGGCAGATGCAGCGAGATCAGGAAGGCGCTGAAGCGGAGGACGCGCAGGAAGCTCGCGATGTCCCAGCGCTGGTAGTAGTCCTCCGGCGACTGGAAGAAGCGCACCATCGTGACCGGAGCGAGCAGCGCGAACGGGCTGCCGTCGGATAGGACCGCCACATGGCCCTCCAGCAGATAGGCGGCCGCCTGGTCCGGCCGCTCCGTACTGAGCAGCGTAGGGAAGAACGTGAACGTCTTGTCCTGGATAAATTCCTCGATATAGCCGCTGTCGACGATGCCGTCGACGTCGATCGCCGCCAGCCTGCGGCGCGCCTCGGCGACCAGCTCCGGGCGGACCGCGTCTTGAAGGTAGACCAGCGCGACCTCCGTGCAGGTCTGCCTGCCGATGCGCGTCGACTCCACGGTCAGCCGCTCCGAGCGGATGATGCGGCGCAGCAGCCCGAGGTTCGTGCTGAGCGACTCGGCGAATCCTTGCTGCGGGCCGCGGATGACGGTCTGGGAGATCGGCTCCGATACGGGACGCCGCTCTCCGCCGTCCGCGTCCGCGGCCAGCGCCGTGCCGATGCCGTCGATCAGGACGAGGCAGCAGCCGAGCAGCAGCGCATCCAGCGCCTGCTCCAGCGTCGGGACCGATTGGGTCAAGCCGGACGTAATCGTTCCCGAGCGCAGGCGCTCCGCCGCCGCGGCCAGCCCGATCCGCTCCGGCCGGCTCCCTTCCTCCGGCGGGGCAGCGCTCTGCAGCTTGCCCAGGATCGTCTCGCTGATGACGCTCTCGTCTACGATGCCCTGCACATAGAGTACGGCGAGCCGGACGTCCGGCAGAGCCGGGGAGCCCGTCATGCGCAGGCGCAGATCGGCCGAGTCCCCGAACTGCCGGCGGATCGCCTGCGCGTTCGCCGCCAGCGACGTGCTGAGCGGCGTCGCGCTCTTGCGCCGGCCGGGCGAGGACGCGCCTTTGGCAAAGCCGTCCCGGCTCCTGTCTTTCCCGGCGCGGCCGGCGCCTTCGCCGCCGGCGCCCGGCTCGTCGCCGCTTCGTCCGTCGCCCGCACCGCCGCGCGCATCGGTCGGCATGCCGGCGCTTTTGCCGCTGCCCTCCCGATCGACGCCGCTGCTGGCGGACCTGACGCCGGCTTCAGCCGCTGCTCCGTTCCCGTCCTCGCTCGCCATCGCCACCCCTCCTTTGCCAAGTTGTCCTTATTTTGGACTGGCGCCGAAAAAGTATGCGGACCTTCGCATGCGCGTCGAGAGCCCGATTTCCGTCCGCTTCAAATCAAAAGACCGGACTGCGGGAGTCCGGTCTTCCATCTGCGCTGCCGCGCTCTTTGACAGCTTTCGCACTTCTTGGTTTCCATCACGAATTCTTCGTAAAATAAGGTTAAACTAGAACCATCCGCTGAAGGAGGATTGGACATGCCCTCGTATCTCTCTGAACCGGCTCGCCGTATTTTGATCGTCGATGACGAGCTGCCCATGCAAGACTTGCTTCAAGTCTATCTTCATTCCGAGGGATTTCAGACCCGGACGGCTTCCAATGGGTTGGAGGCCTTGGAAAAAATAAAAGAAGATGAATTCGACTTGATTTTGCTGGATCTCATGCTTCCCGGCATGGACGGGTTTGACATTTGCAAAGCCGTCCGAGAAATTTCCACCGTCCCTATCATCATGCTGACGGCGAGAGAAGGCACCGTCGATAAAGTCGTAGGCTTGAAAATGGGAGCCGATGACTATATCACCAAGCCATTCGAAGCAAGAGAGATGCTTGCCCGAATGGAAGCGATTTTTCGAAGACAGCACTTCCAAGAGAAGCAACGGAGACGCTCCGACCGTCAGGAAGCCGGCGTCACGCTTTTTTTCAAAGGCTTGCAGCTGAACTTGCGCACTCATCAGGCTTATCTGGACGATCAGGAGCTGCTGTTCACGCCTAAAGAATTTGCCATTTTAAAATTGTTCTTGTCCAACAAAGGCCGCATCTTTCACCGGGAGGACATATTGGGAATGTTATGGGGCGATCGGCAGATCAACGACGATCGGACCGTCGATACCCATATCAAGAACATCAGGGAGAAGCTGACCAAAGGCGGCCTGAAAGGCAGCGATGTCATCAAAACCATTTGGGGGACGGGATATATCTGTCATGATACGAAACAGGCTGAATAGCATCTCGGTCAAGCTCGGCGCGGTTTGGATCCTTTTGTTCATGGTGCTGCTGATGTGCATCGGGTCGCTTCTGTACATGTTCTTTATTCGCTTTTATACCGAAAATGCTCTGAGCGAGCAAGTTCAGCGCAATGAGAGCTATGCCGCCGTCCTCAACGATCATTTCGATCAAACGACGATGGCCCATGTTCTTTTAACCGAAAGCCGTACCGACAATCTTTTGATCGTCGTGGATCAGTTCAACACGATCAAAGGCGCTTCGAAAGCGGTAGAGAGCCTGCCCGACGACTATCGGTCCGACATCATTTATCATGGACAGAACAAGGATCGGCATGGGCCCGTCATCAACTCGGACTGGAAGAACGAACCTTATTTCGTGACGGAAGCTTTCGTGGAAGACGACGGGAAGACGATCGGCCGCATCATCCTGCTGTATCCGACCGAGCCGATTCAAAGCGCCATCAAAACGCTGCGAGAAACGTTCGTCGGCATCGCCATCCTGGCGGTTGTTTGCTCCGCCGTTCTTATTTTTTTGATTTCCGGAAAAATCGTTCAGCCTCTTTTGCGGATGATTCGGATTACGAAGCAGATTTCGGAAGGGAGGCATGACTGGGACCTGGGCATCCGCGGCTCGGATGAAATTGCCCAGCTCGCCAATGCCATCCGCCGAATGTCGGCTAATCTGCAGCAGTACAAAGAGCAGCGAAGACAATTCCTGGCTGATATATCCCATGAATTGCGCACGCCGCTTACCTACATGAAAGGCTACTCCGAAGTGCTCCATCTCGGATTGGTGCAAGAAAAGCAGGATCGCGACAGGTATCTGCAGCTTCTTTATCATCAAAGCGTCCAGATGCAGCGGCTGGTCGAGGACTTGTTCGAGCTGGCGCACCTGGAGCAAGATTCGTTTAAGCTGACCTTGAAGCGGGTGTCCCTGGACAAGATCATCCATCACGCCCTGGAGCTGATGGCCGGCCCGTTGGATCAAAAGAACATCGCCCTGTCGTATTCGCCCTCTCCTACGCCGCTTTACGTCGAAGGCGACGACCGCAGGCTGCATCAGGTCATCGTGAACCTGCTTGACAACGCCTTGAAATATACTCCCTCGGGAGGAGAGATCGCGGTGTCGACGTCTCAGGACGGCCATCTGGCGATCGTCCAGATCACCGATACAGGCGTGGGAATTCCTCACGAGGAGCTTCCTCGCATTTGGGAACGGCTGTACCGGGTCGACAAGTCGCGCTCGCGGGCAACCGGCGGAACCGGCCTCGGGCTCGCGATTTGCCATGAGATCATCCAGCTGCATCACGGGAGCATCGCCGTGGAGAGCGAGGAGGACAAGGGATCCCAATTCCGAGTGGGAATCCCTCTGAGCCGCTAGCGATGCCGGCCTCATCCTGCAACATCCAACCGGCGTCCCGCTGTTCAACTATACGTGATCGCTTGCCTCCCCATCTGTTCCCAGGCCTCTTGGAAAGAAGCCCGCTGCGCCTTGCGCGGGCTTTGCTCGGCCAACGGATCGTTGAAGTAGACGAAGCGGTCATCGAAGCCCGTCAAGAGGACCGAATGCTCTCGATACGTAATACGGATCGGTCCCGAGGGAGTTTGCCACGTTTGGAACATCGATTCCGGCAAGGCGCTGAACCGGCTGTTGATGATGACCCACACCGGCTTTCCTTGCTGGAGAGAGTACAGCGCGCTCTCCAGATCGCTCCCCGTCAAATCGATGACTCGGCCAGGCAAATAGGCTTCCGCCAGCTTACTTATAGGCTTGTGGTAGACGCCGTAGCCAGGGTTGGAAAAGCTGTACATGTCTCCCACAAAACCGGTATTGGGATGACCAAAATGGACCACGCCATTTTTTCGGGAGTAGGGCGTCGGATCTTTTTGAATTTCCCGTGCAAGCTGCATTTTATCCGCGTCGATACCGGCATGCTGGAGCATCATGGCAAGACTGGTCACTTCGCATCCTCGCGCCAGCTCAGGCATTTGTTGGAGAAGAGGGGCATCGATCAAGGCCGCTTCGGCATAGACCTGGCCGGACTTCCATACCGTTCGTTCTTTATACCGATGGGTTATGCTCGCATTTTCCAACGATTCGGCCAATCGGAACGCTTCGGCAAAAGTGGAATAGGAATGTATGACCCGTCCGTTCTGAAGCACCGTGAAGGGTCCGGCCTCCTTGCCGGGCTCTTCCATTCGTTTTTGATCCGTAAGGGAAGGTGCCGGCAAGGGTTCGGGACTGGACAAAGGCTTGCCGCCAATCGGGGCTGAATTCCTGTCGTCGAGCCAAATGATGGCGATCAAGCCGCAGGCCACGACCGACATCAGAAGGTTCAACCCCACGATAACTCTAAGCGAGTCCGGATTCCTCGATGGCTTCCGAGAGGCCATAGACTGTTATCTCCTCGCCTCTAAAAAAGATTGGACCGCGTAATGTACATCTGATGCCATAGGATGAAGACAAGCAGCGTCCATAATTTGCGGCTTGCGTCGTACTTGCCTTCCCGATGGTCCTCCAGCATGCGCAAAGCATGCTCGCGATTGATCCAAGGCACGCGGGACGTCTCAAGCAGCTCCTTGGCCCAGCCGTACCATTCGCGTCTCAGCCAGACCCGTATGGGCACGGGGAACCCGAGCTTTCTGCGGGACTGTACGTCAGGCGGGACAAAATCCTTCATCGCTTCGCGCAAGAGCAGCTTCGTCGACGACTTGGAAATCTTGTACTTCGTCGGGATTTTTGAAGCGAACTCAAAAACCTTCGTATCGACAAAAGGAACGCGCAGCTCAAGAGAATGGGCCATCGACATCTTATCTGCTTTCATTAAAATATTGCCGCGCAGCCAGGTGTGGATGTCGATGTATTGCATGGTCGTCACATCGTCGTAACCGGCCGCCTTCGCATAAATAGGCCCCGTTACTTCGCGAGCCGAACCATACTCGTGCGAGAGGTTTTTCGGCAGTACGATCGTCTTCTCCTGGTCCAAAAAAATCTTTGCATTGCCATAATAGCGTTCTTGCAGGGACTGGCTTCCGCGCGCCAGATATCCCTTTCCTTTCATTCCATCCGGCATCCGCTCCGATAGGCGGCCGGCCAGCTTTCGCATGCCTGGCGGCAACGAGGTCATCCATTGCAGCGACATCGGCTCGCGATAAATGTTGTACCCGCCGAAAAACTCGTCCGCCCCTTCTCCAGAGAAGACGACTTTAACCGATTGGCTCGCCAGTCGCGATACGAAATAAATGCCTGCGGCCGATGGGTCGGCGATCGGTTCGTCCATATGCCAGATCATGTTCGGAAGCTCGTCCAGATAGGCTTGCGCATCGATTGAAATTTCATGATGCTCGGTCCCGAGATAGGCGGCGGTTTTGGCCGATAGCTCCAATTCGCTGTACCCCGGCTCATCAAAGCCGACGGAGAACGTTCGGGTAGGCTCCATCTTCTGCAGCATCCCCACCAAGCTGCTGGAGTCTACGCCTCCAGACAGAAACGCGCCTCTGGGCACATCGCTGTTCCTATGCTTGCTGACCGAGTCGAGCAGAACGCTCCTCGCCTCCTCGACCAGATCCGAGAAGGGACGCGACTCGTCGATGTTGAACGTCGGATTGTAATAAGGGTCGATCTTCAACGTCCCGTTTTTGATCGTCAGCATATGGCCCGCGCCTAGCTTATGGATGCCCTTGAACATCGTTGCGGGCTCGGGCACGTACTGGAACGTCAAGTAGTGATAAAAGGATTGCCCGTCGACTTCCCGATCGATCATGGAAGAGGCCAGGAGCGATTTGATCTCCGATGAGATCATGTACCCGGTAGCCGTTTCGGCATAATAAACGGGCTTGATTCCGAAAGGATCGCGCGCCGCAAGCAAAACATCTCGATTTTTATCCCAGATGACAAAGCCGAACATCCCGCGGAGATAAGTGACGCATTGCTCCCCGGTTTCTTCATAAAGCCTTAAAATAACTTCGGAATCGGATTCCGTATGGAAGGCATGGCCCTTTTCCTGCAGCCATGCGCGCAGTTCCTTGTAATTGTAGATTTCCCCGTTGAAAACGAGCCAGACTCCGTTCTCCGCGCTGCCTAGGGGCTGAGCGCCATGCTCCACATCCACAATGCTCAATCGACGAAAGCCAAGTCCTACATGCCCATCGACAACCTGTCCCGCGTCATCCGGTCCACGGTGCGCGACGACATCGGTCATGCCGAGGATTTGCTCCGAGTGAACCGGTATTCCATATCGGTTATAAACAGCTACGATTCCGCACATGCCGGCAGCTCCTCTCCTTTTTCTCTACTATCAGTGTACGTTTTGCCCGTGAGCGATTTGTGAGGATTAGATTACAAAAGACGACGGCATTCTTAACGGTTTCTTCACGAAAGAGCTCCGGGGCCGCCAGCAGGCGGCGTGCTCAAAATGAACTGCAACGTAAAGGCCCCGTTGCTTGATCGGTCCGCGACCTGATCCCGGGCTTGAAGATCGTTAAAATGCCACCATTCCGAAGCAAGCGGGGTCAATCCCGCTTCCGTGCAGTATCGCTGCAGCAGCATGGCCCCTTCGCTCATGGAAGACGAATAGGTCGCCTTTTTCCATGCCGTTTCCGATTTGGAATCGACGCCTGCGGTAAAGACCGCTGAAGCACGGCTTAATTCATGGATGGGAGAGGGCATCTCGTACTCCTCATAGCCCTGGATTTCCGTTCCGGCAAAGGAGCCGTAGGCCCGTTCCAGCCTCGTCTCCCACTTCACCAGACTGAGATCGATCCCATAGCCCATCTGGTGATTGGATACCCCGTTGACAATGAACCAGCGAATGCTCCACGGAGGCGTGTTGATGCCGGCTTTTACCAAAGGATCGCGAGCGGCTAGCGCGGTTAAACTGTCTACGACCGCGACCTGCACCTGATAAGGCCTGAACCCTTCGTATATTTTCAGGGAATTCCCCTCTGCAAGGGCCTTTTGTTGAGCTTGATGGATTTTTTTGGACATGGAATACAGGACCGGGACAATGTATTCGGTTCGGGATAGCCGTGCGTTGTACGTTTTCCCCGGATACAGAGCTTGGTCGGTAATATCCGGCAGGGATTTTCCCGATGATTTGAATTTAGCCGCATATGTATTGGTATTGTCATAAACGATCGAAGGAATAACATCGGGCAAATTAATAAAACTGTACCGGTGCAGCAACCAGCCGGTCTTGCCGTCTTCGCTGCTGACTCTCCACCATTCCCCGTTCTCTTCCAGAATCAAGAACGCCGTGCCTGGCTCCAAGCTGCCTGCCGGGGAAGAAGCCGCATCCGCTGCGGAGGTCAAGGCAAGCTTCACCGGCGCAAACCCTGTCGCTCCCTCTACGGGCAGCTCGAGCTCTCCGTTATCGTATTGCAAAAGAGGCGCATCAGGCGTCGGTTCGTAGGGAATGGCAGGCGTCGCCTCGGAGGGAACGGCAGGCGGCGGATCATTCGTCTCGCCGGCAACGCAGGCTGTGGTCAAAGCCAGCAGCAAGCCGCACCATGCTGCTGCCGAGCCAAGCTTCATCCTTGTTGTACGCGTGGACATAGAGCCCCTCCCTTCTCACCCATTCCAAATCCATTGGTACAGCACATATAAAACCAACAAGTGGAGGGGATAGAACACATAGAACCCCCATTTCATCAGCGGGGATCGTTTACCCGGCTTTCCGTTGTACAGATAGAAAATCGGAATGGCCATCCATATGCCAAAGCGGAACGAAGCATCCAGCCCCATGCTCATTAGGCCCGGAACAATATAAAAAACCGTTCCGATGGCGGCGAAGCTCAGCATTTGAAGCGTCTGGTTGCCTCGGAAGAGACCAAAAGCCACGATCCATAACACCGCGATGAAATTCCAATCGGCTGTCCACGCAAGCAAGCAGCAAAGGGCGAGCAGCGGCAGCTTGACAAGCAGGTGCATGGAGTCGTTTTTGCAAACGGATAACGCGATCAGGCCCATCAAGAGACTCCACATCACGCTTGTTGCCTGCCACCATTCAAGCCCGAAGAACCAGACGAACGGGAAGTGGGAGAGGAGCGCGAACCATAAAAGCCGCTTTGCGTATTTCCTCCGATTTGAAGTGTAGAAATATCCCTCAGCCAGAAGATAGCACATGATCGGCGCGGCCAAGCGTCCGATCGAATGGACGACGATGTCGGCTGTCGTGCCCTTCGGAATGAGATAAAACGAAGCGTGGTCCACGAACATCGCCAAAATGGCGATCAGCTTCAAGGCCGTGGAGTTTAATCTGAATCGTTCTGCTACCAGCATTTTCGAGCCCCATTTCACCTGTAATTCCTTGCCGTTCTCAAGCAATTTTTGCCCTATCCCTCTAGCGTACGGAAAATGTTTGATGTTTTCGTGATGAAAAGATCACAGTTCAAGGAGACGGCAGCGGAAGCGGCCGAATGGGAAAAGACCGGACAACGATGGTCCGGTCTTCCGTCAGCGGTCTCTGCGCCGTTATCGAATATAATGATCGATGGCCTTGTTCAGGTCCTCCAGCGTTTTCTTTTCATTCCCGTTATGGACCGCGTGAACCACGCAGCTCTCCAAATGATCCTTGAGCAGAAGCTTCGCTGCGCTATCCAGCGCCTTTCGAATGGCCGCGATCTGGAGGAGGACGTCGGAGCAATCCCGTCCCTCCAGCGTCATTTCCTTTACGGAGCGAACATGCCCTTCGATCCGGGCCAGTCGGTTGCCGATTTGCTTTCTATGCTTGTGCTCATGGTCATGCGATGGATTGCGGATGCTGCGCTGCTCATGATCTTCCACATTCATGTCGGCCGTCGTCATTTCCTATCCCCCCATGGACGAGATTGCAAATGCTCCTCTAAGTATCCCAAGACAAGCCGCAAGAAGCAAGGCAGTCGGAACGCTTGAACTGTTCCCGTCCAAACCCAGCGCATGAGCGGCGTATATTGCAAGATCCCCCCTGGGGGGATATAATTCATTTTATATTCTACCCTGCAGGCAAGTCAAAGAAGAGATTCGGACTCTTTTTTTGCCGGCCCGCCATCGGAGGCGTTCCCATGACGACAGCTTTATCGACCCAAGACGCTCGGCCCAAACAAAAAATAAAAATTATTCTCGCCTTAGCGATCCCCGCCATGGTCGAGAATTTCCTGCAGACGATTGTCGGGTTCGTCGATACGTTGTTCGTGGCGAAGCTCGGCATCAACGAGGTCGCTGCCGTCGGAGTCACCAATGCCATCGTTGCCGTATACATCGCCATTTTCATGGCCTTGAGCGTCGGCACTTCTTCCCTGATCGCACGGAGCATCGGGGCGGGAGATTGGAGCCGAGCCAAGTCCATTGCCCGCCAATCGACCTGGATGGCCGCCGTTGTCGGTCTTGTGTTCGGCTTGGCTACGCTGATCTTCGCCGAGCCGTTGCTTCGCTTGATGGGCGCTGACGATGCTGTCGTAAGAGAAGGGGTGATTTACTTCCGCATTGTCGCCGGCCCCGCCATCTTCCTGTCTTTGATGACTGTTTTCGGCAGCATTCTGCGCGCTTCGGGTGATACCAAGACACCGATGAAAGTAGGACTATGGATCAATCTCGTCCATATCGTGCTGGACTATGTCCTGATCTTCGGCATTGCGGGCATCGCCGGATGGGGAATTGCCGGCGCAGCATGGGCCACGACCCTCGTGCGCATCCTTGGAACGGTCATGCTGTTCCTTTACATTCGAAAATCCAAGCTCTCGTTCTCTTTCCGAAAAGAGGCGACGGATGGGTCCATCCTGCCTCTCTTGAAGCTTTCGGGCCCCGCGGCGGCGGAACGGCTCATCATGCGTTTCGGGCAGGTCCTTTATTTCGGCCTGATAATAAAAATCGGTACGGATGTGTATGCGGCGCATGTCATTGCCGGAAATATTGAAATCTTCTCGTATATGCCGGGATACGGACTCGCCATCGCCGCCACGACCCTAGTCGGACAGCAGTTCGGAGCGAACCGCATCAAGGATGCGTACCAGTACGGCTGGCTTACGACGGGAATCGCCGTCGTCTTCATGTCGTTTGTCGGGCTGCTGATGTTTATTTTCTCTCCCTTTGCCGCACAGTGGTTCACGCAGGACCAATCCATAGTGGACATGATTACCGTCGCGCTGCGCATCGATGCTTTCGCACAGCCTTTTCTGGCCGTAAGCCTCGTTCTGGCGGGGGCTCTGCAAGGAATCGGGGATACAAAGAGCCCCATGTACAGCACGGCAATCGGCATGTGGTTCATTCGGGTGCTGGGCGTCTATGTCTTATGCTTCCAATGGGGAATGGGGATCGCCGGGGTCTGGTTGTCGATTGCCCTGGATCTGTTCATAAGAGCGGTGTATCTGACGGTCCGATTCAAAAAAGTCATGGGCTCTTGATTCGGCTCCTGCCGGCCGCGCGGCCGGCTCACTTCTTCTCCCCCTTCTCTCCCTTCATCCGCTCCGTCAGCTCCGCGGCATAGCGGGTCATGCGCCAGCTGATCTCGGAGCGCATCACCTCGCGGGTCATGCCGAAATGCTCCTCGTAGCCCCGGCAGTAGTAGCGGTGGTGGACGATGGAGGACGACTGCTCCTCGGCGACGATGCGGATGTTGCGGGCCTTGAGCTCGCGCCGCAGGGCGTACTGGTCCTGCATGATCCGGTTCAGCACGAGCTGTCCGGCGGCGACGTACAGCCGCCGCAGCACGTTGCCGGAATGCTCGAGCTCGGCGAGGCTCTTCTCGACCATGACGGCCATGTGCGGAAGCAGGATGAAGTCGCGGATCATGACGCGCTCCTCGGCCGTCGTCACCTTGGCCTGCGCCTGCGCATGATCCCGGTCGTACTGCTCCACATGCTCGGTCAGCAGCATCTTGGATTTCCAGCGCTCGTTTCCGTCCAGCTTGCTCATCGGTAATGCCCCCCAATTTGTTCGGCGCGCTCGCGCGCCACTCCCGCCTCCAGCAGCGACGACGCCCGCATGATGGCGTCCGAGCCGAACCGCTCCTTGATGCGGTCGATCGTCTTTTCCTTGCGGTAAGCGCGGTCCCGATCCTCGAACAGCGTCAGTTGCATGACGCTGTCGTCCGCCAGCCCCGAGACGGTCACGCTCAGCCGGCCGACCGGCAGCCCGCTCCAGTGGCGCGTGAACAGCTCCCGCACCGCGGCGGCGACCTCATGCGTCAGCGAGGTCGGCTGCCTCAGCGTCAGCTGGCGGCTGAAGCCGCCCGTGCGCTCGCCGTCGGTCTCCATCGCGGACACCGATACGACCGATCCCATGCAGCCGTGCCGCCGCATGCGCTGGCACACCTCGACGACCAGCTCGAGCAGCACGACCTCGATGTCCGCCAGGCAGCGGTACATGCGCCAGCGCAGCGCCTTGCCGTGGCCGACGGACTTGAGCGGATGGCGGATGCCGGAGACGACCGGGCTCGGATCGATGCCGCGCGCCGTCTGCCAGTAGTAGCCGGCCTGGATGTCGCTTTGCCGCCCCATCTCGAGCCGCATCCGCCGCTTGAACTCCGGGAACTCCAGCCGCGCGATGTCGCCGATCGTCTGGAGCCCCATCCGGTTGAAATGGCGGGTCATCCGCGAGGCGACCATGAACATCTGGTGCACCGGAAGCGTCCACAGCGTCGAATCCAGCGTCTCGCGGCTCAGCTCGAACACGCCCTCCGGGCTTTTCTTGGCATAGTTGTCGGTGGCCATCTTGGCCAGGATCTTGGTCGGCCCGATTCCGACCCGGGACCAGATGCCCGTCGACAGCTGGATGTGGTTCTGGATGTCGAGCGCCGTCCGCCTCGCTCCGCCGTAGTACGCCGCCGATCCCGTCACGTCGAGGAACTGCTCGTCGATGCTGTAGGGCTCGACCTGATCCGTGTACGTCTCGAAAATCTGCGTGATGAACAGCGACACCTCGATGTAGCGCTGCATCCTCGGCCGGATGACGACGAGCTCCGGACAGAGCGCCAGCGCCTCTCCGACCCGCGAGGCCGTCGTCACGCCGCGCGCCTTGGCGAGCGGGCACGCCGCCAGCACGATGCCGTTCATCCGCGACGGGTCGCCGACGGCCACGGGCTTGTCGTGATATTCGGGATGCGCCGCCTTTTCCGCCGAAGCATAGAACGACTGGCAGTCCGCCAGCAGGATCACTCTCTCCACCGGGCACACCTCCTGCTCTCTAGGGAACGGACCCTGCGGAGAGCGGGCCGCATTCCCTGCTGATGGCTGAAACGAATGTATGTTCGCGTCTTGCTCTAGACGTATTATATACCGAATGTATGTTCCCTATGCAAGGGGGAAAATAAGGAAGCTCACGCCGAACAGCCCGGAGGCCTCCGAAGAGGCTTCCGGGCTGAGCAGCGGCGATCCGACAGGAGGAGAACGCGCCTCAGAGAGTGCGGCCCCCGCAGGGTCCGAGCCGGCCGAGGCTTGCGCCGTCTGGGCGATTTGTCGGCTGCTTGCCGGGTCAATCCAGCTTGATGTCCGCGATGACGCCCGCCGGCTCGAAGCCGAGGCGGCGATAGACGCGGTTGGAGTCGGGATAGGCGAGGTCCGCGTACAGCATCGGCACGAGGCCTTGGGCGGCGATGCGGCCGGCTACGGCGGCGACGAGCGCGCCGCCGTAGCCCCGGCGCCTGCGCTCCGGGGGCGTGTACACGGCGTTGATGCGCCCGTGCCGAGGCGATGCGCCGCCGTAGCCCGCCATCGCGGACGGCTCGACGCCGTCCTCCCATGCGTAGAGCTTGTCCGCCCGGATGAGCGTGTCGGCCGTGGCCAGCTGGCCGGCGGCGTCGGCCGGCTCGCCGTATACGTCGCGGACCATGCCGGCGAGGAATTCCGCCGCGAGCTCGCGCTCGTCCGCGCGGAACAGGCGCATCCGCCCGGAGACGCCGGACGGCGGGCGCAGCGCGGGAGCCTCATAGGCTTCCATGACCATGCTGACCCGCGGCCGCCTGCCCGTGCGCGCGCCATGCCGCGCCGCGAAGCGCTCCGCCTCGTCCGGCGAGCCGGACACGCCGGGCAGAAGCGCGTCCGCCAGCGCTTCGTCCAGCTCGTCCAGCCGGCGCTCCCGCTCCTGCGGCCCGAGCTCCGGCGACAGCCAGAGCCAGCCGTTTCGGCCCGGCGACTGGGCGAAGACGAGCCGCCCGTCGGCCGAGCGCAGCCGCCTCGACTCCGGCACGGCACTGATGGCATGGATCAAATTGAATGCCGTCTCCTGACGGGCGAACGGCTCCTGCTCCAGCGTGCCGTCTCCCGGACGATAAGGCCGCATGCTCCACGCTCCTTTTTCGGCCGCTTCGGCGCGGCAAACCTCTCCTGCGATAGCGGACGGGCCCGGCTCCGCCTTGCCCGTCCGCCCTTCCGTTTTTTCCAGTCTATCCCTTTCCCCTTCCTTTGTACACCCCGTCCTCGGCCCGCCGAACGGTCATGCCCGCAGCTTCTCTCCCCCCGCGAGAGGCGCCGCCTCTCGGGGCCTCCGGCCGGCCCGGCCGGAGGCGCGGCCGATCAGCGCCATGCCGAGCATGACGAGCAGGCCGCCGCTCCACTGCGTCCAGCCGGCATGCTCGCCGAGCACGAGCACCGACAGCAGCAGCGCGCTGAACGGCATCATGCCGGAGCAGGCCGCCGCCGTCGATGCCGGACAGCGCTTGATGCCGGCGTACCACAATCCGAACGCCGCCGCCGTCACGACCGGACCATACCAGACGAGCGCCGCCCACTCGGTCGCGCCAAGCGCGGCGAGCGCTCCGAGCGGACGCTCGAAGGCAGCGAGCGGCAGGCTGAGCAGCAGCGCCATGCCGGCGACCAGCGTCGTCTGGAGCGCCGGACGCAGCGGCGCCTCCGCGCCATCGGCCGGCTGCGCCGCCGCCCCGGACGGCTCGCCTGCGGCCCCGCTGCCGCCCGCCTCCATACCGGACCGCTCCGCCGAGCCGCCCGCCTTGCGACCGCCGGCCTTGCCGGCCGCCGTCCAGCGCGACAGCACGCTGAACAGCGCTTCGTTGGCGGCCGCCGCCAGCACCAGCAGGTTGCCCGCCAGATGCGCCTGCGACAGCGGAGCTCCTCCCGCCGCTCCCTGGATGAGCATGACGCCGAGCACGGTCGCCAGCACGCCGGCCAGACGCGCCGGCCCGCTGCGCTCGCGCAGCAGCAGCCAGGCGATCCCGACCGTCAGCGCGGGCGTCCCGCCGATCATGACGCCCGCCTCGGCCGAGCTCGTCCTCTCCAGCCCCAGCTGCAGGCAGACGCGGAACAGCACGACGCCGAACAGCGCCTGCCCGGCGAGCTGCAGCCACTGCGCTCGCGACAGGCGGCGCAGCGAGGCGACCGAGCCGCGCCCGAGGAAAGGCAGCAGGCAAAGCAGCGACAGCAGCAGGCTCGCCGCCGTCAGCGTGAACGGCTGCAGATGCCCGCCGAGCAGCGCCGCCGCGATGACGGAGCTGCCGGCCATGCTGAACGAGGCGAGCAGCAGCAGCATGCCGGCTCTTGATGATGAATCCATGCGCTTCTCCTCCTTTTTATGCCATCTTAGTCCTGGAGCTGGTATGATGGAAGAGCCAGTCGGGCCCGGCATCGACCGGACCAGTGAAGAGAGCGGAAATGGAGGCATGCAAGCGATGTGGGGAATCCATCTGGACCGGGACGGCGACGTGCCGATGAAGCGCCAGCTGTTCGCCGCGCTGCGGGAGCGGATCTGGTCGGGCGCGCTCGCCGCCGGCGAGGAGCTGCCGTCGACGCGGCGTCTCGCGGAGGCGCTGGGCGTCTCGCGCAACACGGTGAACGAGGCGTTCGAGATGCTGCTGGCGGAGGGCTACGCGGTCAGCCGCCAGGGAGCGCCGACGCGGATCGCCGACGGCGTGCGGCTGGACCCTCCCGCCGCGGCCGCGCCCCGTCCGCCCGATCCTCCGCCCGCGCGGCTGCGGGCGGACTTCTGCACGGGACAGCCGGAGCTGCGGGCGTTCCCGCGCTACTTGTGGCAGCAGCTGGCCGCCAAGGCGATGCGCGACATGCCGGAGCAGTGGCTCGGCTATACCGGCCCGCAAGGGCTGCCCCGGCTGCGCGAGGAGATCGCCGCCTGGCTGCTGCGCAGCAAGGGGCTGCCGGTCGATCCGGCCGACCTGTTCATCACGGCGGGGGCGACGCACGCGCTGCATCTGGCCGCCGACCTGCTGTACGAGCCGGGGCTCGACCTCATCACCGAGGATCCGTGCCATGCGGAGATGATCCGCGTGTTCATGGACAAGGGCTATGCCGCCAAGCGCATCCCTGTGGACGAGCACGGCATGGTCACGTCGAGGCTGGCGGGGCGCCCAGGCAGTCCGATATACGTGACGCCGTCCCACCAGTTCCCGCTCGGCGGCATCCTGCCCGCCGGACGGCGGGCGGAGCTGCTGCGCTTCGCACGCGAGAACGGCAGCTACATCCTGGAGGACGACTACGACAGCGAGTTCCGCTACTGCGGCGATCCGGCGACGCCGCTGGCCGCGATGGACGCGGAAAGGGTCGTCTACATCGGCACGTTCAGCAAAGCCCTCTTCCCCGCCCTGCGCATCGGCTACGCGATCGTGCCGCGCGCGCTCCAAAGCCGCTGGACGTACGCCCGCCATCATGCCGACGTCCAGAACCCCGCGTTCGATCAGGCGGTGCTCGCCGAGTTCCTCGCCGCCCGCAAGCTCGACCGCCACGTCGCCCGCATGCGGCGCCTGTACCGCGAGCGCCGGCAGGCGCTGCTGGACGCGCTGGCGGAGCAGTTCGGGGATCGCTGGCGCTGCTGGGGCGACGCGGCGGGGCTGCATCTGGCCGTCGAGTTTCCAGGACGCCGCTTCGGCGAGACGTTCCGCGAGCTCGCGCTGCTGCGCGGCATCCGCATCGCTCCGCTCGAGCAGCATTGCCTGCAGAAGGGCCGCCACGAGAGCAAGCTGCTGTTCGGCTACGGCCATCTCGAGCCGGAGGAGATCCGCGCGGGGATGCGGGCGCTGAAGGCGCTGCTGGACGAGGCCGAAGGCTGAGCTGAGCCGTCCCGCCCTGCGCGGCCGGAACGGAGCTCGCCGGAGGCGCGGGAACGGGCGCGATCCTCTCCGCTCCCGCCCCCACCCTGCGCTCCAAGGCGAAAAGCCAAAAAGCCGCCGGCCCTCCCGAAGGAGCGGCCGGCGGCCAAGAACAAGAAGAAGGGGTCGCCCCCGGGTCCGTCGATACGGTTCCCGGAGGCGGCCCCTTGCCGCGTTCACCACCCAATCCGGCCAGCCGGATCAGCCCTTGGACGCGCCGGACATCATGCCCTGCACGAGGAAGCGCTGCAGGAAGAAGAACAGCAGCGTGATCGGCACGGCGATCAGCACCGCGCCGGCGGCGAACAGCGTGAAGTTGCTGTTCTGGTAGGAGTTGACGAGATCCCACATGCCCACGGCGAGCGTCCAGTTCTCCTTCGTGCGCAGCACGAGGCGGGCGAAGATGAAGTCCACCCACGCGCCGGTGAACGTCGTCAGCGCGACGTACGTCAGCATCGGCTTGGACAGCGGCAGCATGATTTTCATGAATACCTGCAGGTGCGTCGCGCCGTCGATGCGGGCCGCCTCGTCGAGGCTGCGCGGAATCGTGTCGTAGAAGCCCTTGACGACGAAGCCGCCGAGCACCGAGCCCGCCGAGTAGACGAGGATGAGCGCCGCATGCGTGTCGAGCAGGTTGAGCTGCAGCAGGAAGATGAAGATCGCGATCATGCTCATGAAGCCCGGGAACATGCCGAGCACGAGCATCGTCGTGAGCATGTTCTTGCGGCCGCGGAAGCGGAAGCGGGACAGGGCGTACATGCTCAGCGTGATGAGGATCGTGGAGAAGATCATCGTCAGCGTCGCGATTTTGAGCGTGTTCAGGTACCAGCGGCCGTATTGGAAGCTCGGGTTGTTGAACAGCTCCTTGTAATGCGCGAGCGTGAACGCATCCGGGATCAGGGTTTCGCTGTACAGCGACGTGCCGGGCCGCAGCGAGGAGAGGAAGATCCAGAGCGCCGGATAGATCGCCGTGATCGCGATCGCGACCAGCAGGACGTACTTGAGCACGAGAAAGATCGTCGAGCGCGTTCTCATTGAATCATGTCCTCCTCTTTGAACGACCGCGTGCGCCTGTAGTTCCAGATGGAGAAGGACGCCACGATCAGGAATATGATGATGCCGATGGCCGAGGCCATGTTGAACTGGCTGTTGTTGAGCGTCAGCTTATACAGCCAGGTGACGAGCAGGTCGGTGCTGCCGGCGTACTGGTAGTTGCCGTTGACCGGATCGCCGTTGGTGAGCAGGAAGATGACGTTGAAGTTGTTGATGTTGCCCGCGAACGCCGTAATCAGGATCGGCGCGGTCGAGAACAGGATGAACGGCATCGTGATGATGCGGAACTTTTGGAAGCCGGTCGCGCCGTCCACGTCGGCCGCCTCGTACATATCCTTCGGAATCGCCGTCAGGATGCCGAGAATGAGCACCATCGTGACCGGGATGCCGATCCACATGTTGACGATGATGACCGTCACCTTGGCCCAGAACGGATCGGTCAGCCACGGCAGCTTGCCGAGGCCGAAGTAGCCGAGGTACTGGTTGATCGGTCCGAATTGGCCGTTGAACAGGTTGCGCATGGCGAGCAGCGAGATGAGCTGCGGAATCGCATAGGGCAGGATGAAGATCGTGCGCCACATCTTCTTGAAGCGCACGCCCTTGGACTCGATCAGCAGCGCCACGAGGATGCCGCCGAAGTATGTCGTGACCGTCGCGATGACGGCCCAGATGATCGTCCAGGTGAAGACGCCGACGAACGTGCCGCTCCACGTCTTGAGCGTGAGCAGGTTGGCGAACGTGCCGAAGCCGACCCAGTCGACGAGCGACTTCGGCGGAATGTGGTTCGGCGAGGCGTAGTTCGTGAACGCCAGCATGATCATGAACACGATCGGCATGATCGTCAGGAACAGCACTCCCGCCGCCGGGATCGACAGCATGAGATGCGGGAACTTCTTATCCGTTACATAAGCGAACGTCTCCTTGAACGAAGCCGGCTTCTTTCCCGCGTCGCGGGCAGCTCCGGTCCGGTAGGCGTCGCGGATATTCATGATGTAGATAGCGAGGAAAATGGCGAACAGAAACAGCGTAATCAGTCCGCTGATGAGCAGGTAGATCGAGTGGTCCCCTTCGACGCGGACCGTGACTTTCCCGACTTTCTCGAAACCTTGGGTCTTTTCTCCGAGCGTATAGACGCCCCAGATGGCCTTGCCCAGATTCGGCAAAAACGTGAATATAGCCAGCGCTTCAACGGCTGCGATAAGCAAGCCTTTGAGGTATTGGCGGTTGTACAGCTGTCCTAGGCCCATGAAGAGCGTGGACAGCACGGCTGCGAGGCTACGATGGCGCATCCTGCCGGCTCCCTCCCTTGTCTATCTGTAACTCCATCCCAATGAACAGGGCCCGCCGGCAGCTTTCGCTGTCCGGCGGGCTTGCTTGCTCATGCGGTCCGCTCGCTTACTTCGGAGCGGCTCCGTTGTTGGCGTCCTTGATCTGCTGAACGGCGTTGTCGAGAGCCGTTTTCGCATCCTTGCCTTCGTTCCACACGTCGGACAGAGCGGCGCCGACCGGGCTCCAGACGTTGCCCATTTCCGGAATGGACGGCATCGGCGTCGACTGGTTGAACTGCTCCAGGAAGCCTTTGACGATCTCGTTGCTCTGTACGGAAGGATCGTTTGCCGCATCCTTGTTGGCCGGCAGCGCGCCCGTCATCTCGAAGTTCTTGAGCTGGGCTTCCTTCGTGGACGTGAAGTTCGCGAACAGGCGAGCCGCGTTCGGGTACTTCGAGAAGGAGTTGACGTACCAGGCCTTGATGCCGGAGAAGGAAGAGGCCGGCTTGCCGTTGATCGACGGCAGCGGAGCGACGCCGAAGTCGATGCCCGCGTTGCGGTACTCGGCCGTCGTCCATGGACCGTTGATGTCCATCGCCAGCGTGCCGTTCATGAACAGGCCTTTCTTGATGTCATACGTGATGTCGCCGGAGTTCAGCGGCAGCAGCTTGCTCTTCAGCGAGCCGTAGTAGGTCATGCCTTCGACCGCGCCTTCGTTGTTCAGGCCGATGTCGTCCTTGTTCTGGCCGTTGTCGCCGTAGATGTAGCCGCCGGTGGACAGGAACGGATAGTTGAAGTACAGGTTGCCGACTTCCCACATGAGGGCGTATTTGTTCGCCTTCGGATCGTTGTAGGTCTTGGCGAACGCTTCGATCTCCTCGAACGTCTTCGGAGGCGTCGGCATGAGCTTCTTGTTGTAGAACAGCGCGTACGTCTCGACCGAGCGCGGGTAGCCGTACAGCATGCCGTCGTACGTCACGGCGTTCAGCGCGATTTCGGAGCTGGCCGCTTTGGTCTCTTCCTCGAAGTAGTCGTTCGGCAGCACGAGGCCGGCGGATACCGCCTTGCCGAGGTTGTCATGCGGGAACAGCACGACGTCGGCGCCGAGGCCGGCCGGACCGTCGTTGATCAGCTTGTTGACCTGGTCGCCTGCGCCCAGCTCCTCGAACTTCACTTCGACGCCGTATTTCTCGGTGAACTCCTTGGCGATCGCCTCGACGAACGGACGCTCCTCCTTGCTCTCCCACACGAGCAGGGACGCGCCTTCCTCCGGCTGCAGCTCTTCGGCTGCCGCGCCTCCGGCATCGGCGTTCGCCGCCGGGCTCGGAGCGGTGCTGGCTGCAGGCTCTGCCGAGTTGCCTCCATTGCCGCCGTTGTTGCCGCAAGCCGATACGAGCGCCATCGCTGCGACCATCGTCCATACATAAGTCTTTTTCATGTTGTACTGACCCCTTTCGTATGTTCCAGCCTAAAAATCCGGGAAAGAAAGACCGAAATTCGATGAAAATGCGCAAACGTTTGCAAATTTTGCAAAAAAGCGCCATCTTTGTCGAACGGGTCTCTCTCTCCCTGAACTTGCGCTTTTGACCGCCGTTATGAAAGCGGTTCATTCATTGCCTCATCCATCATACATCAGCAAAACTGGTTTGTTAAATCGTTTGCACTGCTTGTTTTACCGTTATAAACGCTATTTTACTCTATCTTACGCTTTATAGCTCTGTTTTACGCATGATATCTCTTTTTTTGAATCGTTTGTCCCTCTAGCCTATTGCCAGGTATAAACGACCGTATCGGCCGAGCCGGACGCCGGCGCGGTGAACGTTCGGTTCGAGCCGCCTTCCCAGACGACATTGCCGCTCGCGTCCTTCTTGACGAACTTGAACTGGAACGTCGCTCCCTTCGGCACGCTGACCGGGAGGAACCAGACCGGATAGTTCGGATTCATCATCGCCTCGGTGGACTTGGCCGCATTCCAGCTGCCGAGCTCCGCGATGCTGCCGACGAGATGGATGTTCTGTCCCGGCGTAGTCGTCGCGTTGACCTTGAAGATGACCTGCACCTGGTCGTCGGTGAGCACGTCGTACACGAAGGAGTTGCTGACATTGCTGCCCTTGGTCACCGTAATCGCCTGCGAGCCGGCAGCGACGGCCGGTACGACCGCTTCGATGAACGTATCGCTGCTGCTGACGACGGTCGCTGTCGTCGTGCCGAACTTCACGACCGGAGAGCTGCCGAGGCCGGTGCCGTAGATGTAGACCGTATTGCCCGGACGGCCGGACGTGGAGACGACGTCGCCGATGCGCGGCACCGTCGTGCCGAGGGATGGATTGTACGACCAGACGCTCACCTGTCCGCCGGCGAGCGTGAAGCTGCCGATCTTGTTCTGGCCGGACACGTTCGTGACGGTTGCCGAGCCTCCGGACAGCAGGCCGCCCAGCGTATCGGCGTAGGTGCCCGCCGGCAGCGTCGTGTTGATCGCCGGCACGGTGAAGCTCGTGTTCGGCTGGCGGTTCACGGCGACGATGACCTGCTTGTCGTAGAATTGGCGCTGGTAGACGAGCACGTCATTCGTGCTGTACAGCACCGAGGTCGTGCCGTAGGCGACCGCCTCGTTGGACTGGCGGAGCGCCGACAGGCTCTTGATGACCTTGTACGCGGTCGAGTTCTGGTTGAACGTCGCCGCCTTCTCCATGAAGACGCGGCCCGCGATGTCGCTGCTGTCCGCCGACGACAGGTACTGCTCGGTGCCGTAGTAGATGTTCGGCGTGCCGCGGCTCGTCATGAGCGTCGCCAGCGCGGCGTGGTAAGGCTTGTCGTTCGGCTGGATGTAGCGGAAGCGCGTGACGTCGTGGTTGTCGAGGAACGTCACGGCCTGGTTCTCGTACGAGTAGTCGGCGCTCGTCGTCAGCAGCATGTTGCCGAAGCTGCTCATCGTCTCGGAGAAGCTGCCGAACGCGTTGGTCGACGCGCGGAAATACTCGAAGTCGAGGTTGTTGACGCCGGTACGGTCCGGGAACGTGCGGTACTCGTCGTACTTCGGATCGGGACGCGAGATGAAGAATTCCCCGAAATGGGTCATCGGGCCGCCGGCGGCGGAATCGATCGCGTCCTTCAGTCCTTTGGTGAAGGCCGGGTTCATGTGCAGCGTGGCGTCATGCCGGAAGCCGTCGACGCCCTTGGATTTCCAGAACGTCGCGGCCTTTTCCAGGTGGGCGATGACCGCGCTGTTCTCCTGCGAGAAGTCGGCCAGCGAGCCGAGATCCTTTTGGCGGAAGCCGTAGCGGGAGCTGTCGCTGCCGCGGTCGCCTAGCCCGTGGAACCAGCCGTTCACGTCGTTGTTCGGATCGGCGAGCAGGTTGTCGGTCTTGCCGTCGCCGTTCGCGTCCAGCAGGTCGCCGTTCGCGTTGAACTGATAGGCGCCGGAGGCGTTCTTGTCCGGCTCGTACAGCTTGCCGTCCTCGGCGCTGTAGCCGCTCGTCGGGTTCTGCCAGCGGCTCGTGTGGTTCGTGACGAAGTCGATGACGAGCTTCATGCCCTGGGCATGGAGCGCGTCGCGCAGTCCCTCGAAGTCCTTCATCAGGCCGAAATGCTTGTTCGTCGCGAAGTAATTGCGCACGTGATAGCCGTGGAAGCTGGTCCAGCGGTTGAGGCCGCCGCCCGACTGGTAGTCGTTGATGGCCGTATCCCGGTTGGCATATGGCGCGGAGATCCATACCGCCGTGACGCCCATGTTCTTCAGGTATGGAATTTTGTCGATGATGCCCTTCCAGTCGCCGCCTTGGTACAGCTTGAGGTCGTTGCCGTCGCCGCGTCCGTCGCCGTTCGCGTCGTCGAACAGCGTCGGATCGAAGCCGGCCGGCTTGTTGTTCGTCGTATCGCCGTCCGCGAACCGGTCCGTAATGATCTGGTACACCGTGTCCTTCGGCGTGACCGGGCTGAGCGCCCCGGATGCTGTAAGCGCTTCCGCTTTAGGCGGATGAACCGCTCCCGCCGGCAGGGCCACCCCGGCCGCCAGTACGGCAATCGTCAATTTTTTCCACACTTTCACTTCGTCAACACTCCCCGCTAGAATGGATAGTCGTACGAGAACTCCTTGCGAGCTCCGGTAAGCCGAACGTTAACCCCCTCACCTCCTTTCGTTGTTCGGATCCATTCGAATGTCGCGGGCAGCAAACGGCGGCTTGGGAGCGGCAGCGGCTAGCGGGACGGCGGCGCCGTGCTCTGGCGCGGCACGAGCTCGACGCCGAGCGTCACGCGCCGCTCCGCGAGCGGATCCCGCTCCAGCTGGGCCGTCAGCAGGCGGACCGCGGTCCGTCCTTTTTCGACGATGTCCTGCCGCACCGTGGTGAGCGCGGGGATGCAATAGCGCGCCCGCTCGTCATCGTCGAAGCCGACGACGGAGATGTCGCGCGGCACGCTGATGCCGAGATCATGCAGCCCCTTGACGAGGCCGATCGCCGTCATGTCGGACAGGGCGAACACGGCGGTGATGCCGCCGGTCTTGGCCCCGATGCGCGAGGCGGCGCGGTAGCCGCCGAGCGAGGAGGTCGGCTCCTCGTAGACGAGCTCCGGGCGGTAGGGAACCCCCGCTTCCTCCAGCGCCCTCCGGTATCCTTGCCAGCGGCAGTAGTTGACGCCGCCCTCCAGCAGCACGCCGGTCAGCAGAGCGATCCGCTCGTGGCCGAGCGACAGCAGATGCTTGGTGCCGATATAGCCGCCGAGCTCGTCGTCCAGCACGACCTGGTAGTAGCTGGGATCGTCGACGAGGCTGTCCATGAACACGCACGGCACCCCGAGGCGCAGCATGCTCTCCACGACTTCCGTCCGGGCGAACGCCCCGACGAAGATCAGGCCGTCCAGATGCTGCTCCCGCACGAACGAGAACGTCTCGTCCGGGCCGATGCCGATGAGGATGACATGCAGCTTGACCCCGCGCGCGCTCTCCTCGATGCCGCGGACGAGATGCCAGTAGAACGGATTGTCCTGCAGGCGGCCCTTCTCCAGCAGCGGGACGACGACGGCGATCAGGGAGGACTGCTTGTCCTTGAGCGTGCGCGCGGAAGCGCTCGGCGCGAAGTCGAGCTGGCCGATCGCCCGCTCCACCTTGCGGCGGGTCTCGGTCGAGACGCGTCCGGTGCCGTTGATGACGTTGGACACCGTCGCGATGGACACTTGGGCCAGCTTGGCGACATCTTTGATCGTAACGCGACTGGCGCTCATGCTTGGTTGCTCCTTTAGATGAAACGTTTCATCTGCTGACGCAGACATCCCTCCTCAGATGAGGACAAATTGGTTTCATGTATCGTTAGGTTAGGTGATTAAACGTTTCACACCCTGATGATAATCGGCGGCTCGAATTTTGTCAACGGGAAAATGAAAGCGCATTCTGTATGCGGAAAGCGACCGTTGGCCCGGCATCAGCCGCTTCAAGCGCCCCTGGCCCTGCTGGCCCCCTCGTCCCGGCCCGGCCGCAGCCGTTCCGGATGGATTCACTCTCCTAAGCCGAAAAGGACGCCTGCCGGCTTTCGCGGCAAGCGTCCTTTTCTCAAGACTTGTTCTGGCGAATCCGCACGCTGCGCACGACGAAGCCGTCGCCCGCCGCGTTCGGACGCGAGGGCAGCGCGCGGATGCAGCGGCCTTGCACGAGAATGCCCCGCTGGGACAGCCGGAGGCCGGGATTGCGGCCGTCGACGCGGCAGCGGCAGAAAGGCAGCGGCGTGATGCGGGCGAACGACGTGATGTCGCCCCCCACCTGCGGCGCCTCCACGATCCATTCGGCCGAGCGCTGCGGGCCGCGATACGTCTGGACGGTGCGGAACGTCCAGCCGCGCGTGACGTTCCGCAGCACGATCGACCAGCGGCTGCCGCCCTTGCGGGCGATGCGAGCGGCCATGACGTCGCCGGGGCGGACCGGATGCGGAATGCGCGTCTCCGCGGCGGGCAGGATTTCCCACCAGGCGTAATACTCCGCGCGTCCGTCGACATCGTCATGGGCGGTGCCTGTCTGGATCAGGTTGCTGTTGCTATAGCCGTCGATGCCGATCCATGCCGACGAATAAGTGGAGCGGGCCGTCGGGCGCGCGACCGGCACCGTCCAGCGGGCGGAGATGCTGGAAAAGGCGCCGCGCGCGCCTTCGATGGCGTAGCCGCTCCAGTTGCCGGAGCTCCAGTTGGCGCGCGCGGCTTTCTTTTGCACGCGCAGCCTGCGGCATGGCGGGTGCAGGCTGGCGATGCGGGTACGGACGGGCATCGGTTCACATCCTTAACGGAAGGATGCTCTATTCGATGCGCCTCGCGCTTCGCCCGCCTGTACGGACGCCCTTGGCAGGCTCGGCTTTTTCGAGCGGCCCTGCTGCATGAACTGCCGCTCCCAATCGGACAGCTGCTCGTCAGGTCCCAGCCCGTCAGCCCGGCTTCGGCCCGAAGCCGGAGCCGGAGGCGGCGAGCACGGCCAGCTCCACCTTGCCGAGCGCGATGCGGTAGTCCGCCGTCAGCTCGAATCGGTCCGGCAGCGGGAGCGCCCGGAAATACGGCAGCACGTCCTCCGGCCCTTGGAACCAGTCGCCGGGCTCGGGATCGTCCACCGGGCGGTCCGACCACGCGGCCGACAGCGGCGGGCTGTACAGCGGCTCTGCTCCCGGCAGCAGCCGGCCCCCGCGCAGCCGCTCGCGGTAGGCGCCGGGAGCTCCATGCCGGACCGGCGCGTACAGATCCGGCGCGTAGTCCGACCTCGATCCCGTATGCCGCGTCGCCTTGACGAAGGCGAGCGCGCCTTTGGCGACGCCCGGAACCGCGAACAGCATCGCATACAGCCGCTTGCCGAACTCGATGCGCTCGTGCAGGTCGGAGAAGTCCTCGAGGATGAGCCCGGCGACGAGCGGGTCGCCTCCCTCGTCCTTGCCGTACGGGAACAGCACCTGGTTGAGCTGCAGCACCGACTGCATGCCGAAGAAGAACGTGTTCAGCACCTTGCGCCGATAATACGGATTCTGCACGACCCGCTCCTCGATGAAATGCTGCTCGTTGACGATCAGCCCGACCGTCAGCGGCACCGCGTCGCCGGTGCGCAGGAACTGCTGCCAGACGGGCCGCATGAATGCGGACACGCCGAGCTTCGGCAGCAGATGCAGCAGGTTGCGCCGCGTGCGGCGGCATTCCTCGTAGAGCAGCAGCTGCGGATAGGCATCGTGGAAAATAAGCGCGTTCGCCCGCTCCAGCATGCCGAACGTGCAGCGCCGCTTCTGCAGGTCGAGCAGCCGGGGCAGCCATTCGCCCTGCAGGTCGGCCATGTTCCAGCCGCCGTTGCGCGAGACGAGATGCGCAAGCAGCGCCCAGTGCACCTCCGGACGGCGCAAATAGAACGCGCGGTACGCCTCCGTCCGCGTCACGTTGTTGCGGTTCAGCCGCGCCGTCTCCGCGCGCAGCCGCTGCACGAGCGCGGCATCGCCGGCCGGTCCGGCCGGAAGCGCCGGCGGAGCGCCGAGCGCGGCGGCCGCCTCCGCGCTCCACGCGGGACTGGCCTTCGGCAGTCCCGCCCATGCGGCGGCCTTACCGCCCGCCGGCGCGCTTGCCGCCGGGAGTGTCGCGGCTCCATCGGCCGCAGCCTTGGCCTTGGCGGCGGTGCGCTCCAGCTTGCGCCACGCGGCGCGCAGCTCCGCGACGGCGGGTGCCGCCAGCGCGAGCGGCGGCGAGCCGGCCGCCAGCGCCGCGGCCGCCTTGCGGCTGCGCCGCTTGCCGGCGGCATACGCATAGGCGGCCGCCGGCAGCGCCACCGGCAGCAGGAGCAGCTCCAGCAGCCGATGGCGCTGCGGCTCCGCAGCTTTTCCCGGCGCAGAGGGATGGCTCTGCGTACCGTTTCCTTGCCCGTTTTCCGAACCCGATCCAGCCTCCATCACGCTCTGCCTCCCGCTCTCTCGACGATCTGTTATGAAGTATAGTCGGGAAAGGGGCCGCTTAACCCCGGGACGGGCTTGCGGTATACTGGAAGCAACGGCAGCAACGGAAGGAGCGGGGAACGATGTGCGGACGCTACACGCTGACCGTCACGCTCGAGGAGCTGATGCTGCGCTTCCTGATCGGCCAAGGAGGAGCGGCGGACTACGAGCCGAGGTACAATATCGCGCCGGCCCAGATGGTGCTGGCGATCATCCACGACGGAGAGAAGAACCGGCTCGGCGAGCTCAAATGGGGACTCGTCCCTCCGTGGGCCGACGATCCGAAGATCGGCAGCCGCATGCTCAACGCCCGCTCTGAGACCGCCGCGGCCAAGCCCGCCTTCCGCGAGCCGCTGCGGCGCAAGCGCTGCCTCATCCCGGCGGACGGCTTTTACGAATGGCAGCAGCGGGACGGGGGCAAGCAGCCGCTGCGCATCACGCTCAAGAACGGCGAGCCGTTCGCGATGGCGGGCCTGTACGAGACCTGGATTTCGCCGGAGGGGGAGAAGCTGTCCACCTGCACCGTGCTGACGACGGAGCCGAACGAGCTGATGCGCCCGATTCATGACCGGATGCCGGTCATCCTGCGCCCCGAGGACGAGGCGCTCTGGCTCGACCGCGGCATGCGCGATCCGCAGCGGCTGCAGCCGCTGCTCCGCCCGTATCCGCCGGAGGAGATGCGGGCGTATCCCGTGCGGCGCGAGGTCGGCAGCGTGCGCAGCCAAGGCCCGGCCTGCATCGAGCCGCTGCTGAGCTAGCCTCGCCCGCCCTTCCCGCTCCGCAGAAAAAGCTCCTTGCCCGCCTGTCCGCGGGCAAGGAGCTTTTTGCCGTTCCGATCCGGATTCGGACGCAGCTGCGCGCCGCCGACTTGCCGCCCGGCAGCCCGCCCTACGCGCTGGCGGGATCGAGCTGCGGCTGCGGGCCGGTCCCCGCGCGGGTACGGCTCCGCTGGCCCTCCACGCTGACCGGCACGTCGCCGGCCAGCGTCACGCGGCGCACGATGCGGCGCTGCTCGCCGTAGTCGTTGACCGCCACATGCTGCGTCGCCCGGTTGTCCCAGATGACGACGTCGCCTTCCTCCCAGCGCCAGCGCACCGTATGGTTCAGCCGCACGACATGCTCCTGGAACAGGTCGAGCAGCTGCCTCGATGCGGAAGCGGATACGTTCAGGACGCGCTTGGCGAAGCTGCCGAGCACGAGCGCCTTCTCGCCCGTATCGGGCAGCACGCGGACGAGCGGATGCTCCGTCTCGTAGACGGTGGAGGCGAACACCTGGCGGTAGTCGCGCTCCTGCTCCAGCGGCACGCCCTTGCGCTGCGCCGCGACCGCATAGTCGAAGTCGTTGCTGTGCACCGCCCACAGCCGTTCGGCCAGCTCCTTCAGCTCCTGCGGCAGGCTTTCGTACGCTGCGGCCGTATTCGCCCATACGGTGTCGCCGCCGGCTTCCGGCACGACGACCGCGCGCAGGATCGAGGCCGACGGATACGCATCGAGGAACGTGATGTCCGTATGCCACTGATCCGCCCGGCCGCCATGCTGCGAATCGACGTCGAGGATATAGCCCGTCCCTTGCTTGGAAGGAACCGTCGGATGGGCGAACGGCTGTCCGAGCCGGGCGGCGAACGCTTCCTGCGCGGCGTCGTCCAGATGGCCCTGGCCGCGGAAGAACAGCACCTTATGCTTGGCGAGCGCTTCGCGCAGCCGGGCGATCTCCTCCTCCCCGAGCCGGTCCGACAGCACGATGCCGCTCACCTCCGCTCCCGTCGCCGGCGTGACCGGCCGAATATCCCATGCTCCACCCTGCGCTGCCTGCTGCTCGCTCATCCTCTTCATCCTCCTGATGCCCTTCGTCACGGGGAAAAGCCCAAAAGGCCCATGACAGCTCCTGTACGCTGTCATGGACCTCCGGTTCGACCGGCGGGTCTATTCCCTGTTTTCCGGGCTATTTATTTGGTATTTCTTTGTTCATCCTACCGCTCTTTTCGGCAGCTGTCAATGATTGATTTAATATTCCTACATGAATACTGTGATTAAGATTGCATCCGCTTTTTCATCGCGATTCCCGCCAGCGGCTCCAGCTCCGGCCCCAGCTTGCGCACGAGCCGGTACAGCTCCGTTGCCGACCCACCATCGCCTATAGCGCAGGTCCGCTGGAGAAAGATACCGGAAACGCACCGCCGCCCGCATGCCGCCCGCCAGCCGGGAGCCCGCCCCGTCCGCTTCGCCCCGCCTCGTCATCCTCCCAGTCCGAACAGGCGGACGAGGCCGTAGCCGAGCGCGGAAAGCAGCAGCGAGCCGCCGAAGCCGGCGGCAAATACGCGGCCGCCCAGCCGCCGGAACGTGGCGAAGTCGACGCCGAGCCCCAGTCCCGCCATCCCCATCGCGATCAGCAGGTAAGCTGCCGTCACCAAAGCTTGGGCCGCTTCCTCCGGCACGAAGCCGAGCGTATGGATGCCGCTCGTCGCCAGAAAGCCGAAGATGAACCAAGGCACTTGCACGCGCTGCCCGCCGCCCTCGCGGCCGGCAGCCGCAGCCTGCTGCTCGCCGGAGCGGCGCAGCTTGCGGCGCTGCGTCCACAGCCCGATGAGCAGCGCCGCCGGCACGAGCATCGCCACCCGCGTCAGCTTCACGAGCACGGCCATGTCCAGCGCCTCCTCGCCGTACGGCTCCGCCGCGGCCAGCGCGTGGGCGACTTCATGCAGCGTGGAGCCGGCCCACGCGCCGTAAGCGGCCGAGCCGAGCGGCAGCAGCGGCTGCAGCAGCGTGTATGCGATCGTGAAGATCGTGCCGAGGATCGCGACCGTCGCGGCTGCGACCGCCGTCTCCTCGCCCTTCGCCTTCAGCTGCGGCGCGATCGCCGCGACGGCAGCCGCGCCGCATATCGCCGTGCCGCAGGCGGTCAGCAGGCCGAGCCGGCGGTCCGCCCCGAGCTTGCCGGCCAGCCAGCAGACCAAAGGAATCGTCACCGCGATGTGGATGGCGTCGATCGCCAGCACGCCGGGCCCGGCTGCGGCGATGTCTCCGAGGTTCAGGCGCATGCCGAGCAGGACGATGCCGAGCCGCAGCAGCTGCTTGGAGGAAAAAGCGATGCCGGCGGCCGCATCGTCCGGCACGCCGCCCAGCCATTCGCGGTACGCCATGCCGAGCAGGATGGCCAGCACGAGCGGCCCGAGCACGCCAAGTCCCGGCAGCTCGCCGAGCATCCTGCCAGCAGCGGCCAGCAGCGCGGTCAGGAACAGCCCGGGCAGCAGGCGCGGCCTGCGCCAGGCGGCTCCTCGCCTCCGCGGCCGTCCATCCGCCCTCGCTCCCGCCCGCATCCGCAGCCGTCCATCCGCCCTCGCCTTCGTCCGCATCCGCAGCTGTCCGTCCTCTCCCGCTCCCGCCCGCATCCGCAGCCGTCCATCCGCCCTCGCTCCCGCCCGCATCCGCAGCTGTCCGTCCTCTCCCGCTTTCGCCCGGATCCGCAGCCGTCCGTCCGTTCTCGCTTCCGTCCCGGCATGCCCTCGCTTCGCAACGCTTCCCGCGGTTGCGCCTCCTCCGAGCCCCACACCGCCCTTCCACACCTTCCCCGCCATGCCGCTCGCCTCCAGCCTGCTCTCGCTTGTTGCTATCCACGATACCGCAGCGGGGCCGAGATTCCCAATCCGAATGTCCGATGCGATCGATCAGCATGTCTTATAAGCGGCGCAAAAATTCGGTCACCGCTTCGAGGAAGGCGGATTCCAGCTCCACATTCGGCAGATGGGCCGTGGGCAGGACGATCAGTTCGGCGCCCGGAATCGTCTGGGCCAGCAGCTCTCCATGCTCGGGCAGCGTCACCGGATCCTGCTCGCCCGCGATGACCAGCGTCGGCCGATCGATGAGCGAGGCCGTCCGGCGCATGTCCATGTCGCGGATAGCGGCCCAGCTACCCGCAATGCCCTGCGGCCGAGTGGCGAGCACCATCGCTCGGAACGACTCGACAATCGGATGGTCCAACTTGCGCATGGACGCCGGAAACCAGTTCTTCATAAACATCTCCGCGATCTCGGGCATGCTGTCCGGCTGCAGCACAGCGGCGATCAAGCCTTCCCATTGCTCGGTCGGTCCGAGATGGGAGGCGGTATTGCTCAAGACGAGCCGATCGATTCGCTCCGGTGCGTAGATCGCCATCCATTGCGCCACGATGCCGCCGAGCGACAGCCCCAGAAAATGGACCCGCTCGATTCGCAGCGCGTCGAGCAGCTCGACGACATCCCTTCCCAATCGGTCGAGCGAATACGGCCCTTCTGGCGTATCCGAGCCGCCATGCCCCCGATAATCGTAGCGCAGCAGCCGGAAATGCTCCGTCAGCCGGGCAGCCTGCCCTTCCCACATGTCCATCGAGGTCGCGATCGAATTGGCCAGCAGCAGCACCGGCTTGTCATCTGCTCCCTCGAACCGGTACGCGATCCTCACGCCGTCTCCCGTCGTGAATTCGAGCGCGCCTGGCTTCGTTTCGGTTGTCGTCATGGTCCTATCGTCTCCCTCGTCGGTTTATAGTGACAGTTTACGGAACCGGCTCTACAATCGAAATATGAAATCAACGGAGTTCGGGGGCCAAAACCTTATTTCGATCGGAAGTTCAGGTCCTCGCCCGATGAAAGCGAGGTGGTTCAGCATGGATTCGATCGACTTCAAGATTTTATCGATTCTGCACGACAACGCCAGGATCACGGTCTCGGAGATGAGCCGGACGATCGCGATGTCCCAGCCTGCTGTGACCGAAAGGATAAAAAAGCTGGAGGAGCGCGAGGTGATAACGGGCTACGGAGCCAAGATATCGCCGTCCAAGCTGGGCAAGCACGCGACCGCGTTCGTCTTGTTCAAGTCCGCTTCGTGCAAGGAGTTCGAGGCTTTCGCGGAGGCATCTCCCGAAATCGTCGACCTTTACCGGATCAGCGGCGAATCCAACTACCTCTTCAAGGTCGTGACCGAATCGAGCGCGTCGCTGGAAGCATTCCTCGACTCGTGCCATGCTCTCGGATTCTCCTCTACCCTGGCCGTCCTCTCCACCCGCTTCGAAGACCGAAGCCTGATGGCCGGGAAGGAAGCGTCCACCTAAGCGGTCATGACCAAAAAAAGCGGCTCCGCCCGAAGGCGGAGCCGCTTTTTTGGGGATGCTGCCGGGCCGTTTCCGCCCGTTCAGCGGAACATGCCCCATAGTTTGATGAGATGAAACGTATTGTTCGGATCGATCTTCTGCCCCAGCACGAACTGCACGAGCTGCTCTTCCTGCGCGTCCGTCAGCTTCTCCTGCAGGATGCTGGCGGCGCTTCGGACGAGCTTGCGCACCTTGACGCGATCGGCGAGATCGTACTTGGTCAGCCCGTTCACGAGCAGCTTGATCCGCTCCTTGACGGCCGGGTTCTTCAGCTTCAGCTTGACGCGTTCGACGAATTCGGGCCGGATTCCGTATTTGACGTAGCTCATGCAGCAGGGCACCTCCATCGATTTGGTCGGGCATCCGCCCCTAACCACCGATGTTACTATATGCCCGGGTCAGTCCGGAGTTGCCTCCCCGGCACAGTCCGTTCGCGTCAGTCGAGCTGGCTGCCCTGGAAAATCGGATCCTTGGCGAGGATCGCCCGCAGCGGCGCGTACGCCTCCGCTGTCCAGAAGCCGTCTTCGGCGGCCAGCTCTGCGGCGTCCTCCCGGGCCGCCTCCAGCACGGCGAAGTCCGCCGCCATGTCGGCCAGCTTGAAGTCCGGCATCCCGCTCTGCTTGGTGCCGAAAAAATCGCCCGGCCCGCGCAGCTCCAGATCGCGGCGGGCGACCTCGAAGCCGTCGTCGGTCTCCTGCATGACCGCCATCCGCTCCTTGCCGGTCTCCGTCTTGGGATCGGCGACGAGCACGCAGTACGACGCGTGCGCGCCGCGACCGACCCGGCCGCGCAGCTGATGCAGCTGCGAGAGCCCGAAGCGCTCCGCGTCCATGACAATCATGAGCGTCGCGTTGGGCACGTCGACGCCGACCTCGACGACCGTCGTGGCGACGAGCACCTGCACGTCCGCCGCCGCGAACGCCGCCATGACCTCGTCCTTCTCCGACGCCGTCATGCGGCCGTGCAGCAGCCCGACCTTCAGGTCGGGGAACGCCTGCTGCAGCTGCACGAACTGGTCGATCGCATTTTGCACGTCGAGCTTCTCCGACTCCTCGATGAGCGGGCAGATGACGTACGCCTGGCGTCCGGCATCGATCTCGCGCCGGATGAAGCCGTACACCCGGTCCATCATGCCATGCTTGACCCAATAGGTCTGGATCGGGATGCGCCCCTTCGGACGCTCCTTGATCGTCGAGACGTCCATGTCGCCGAACGCCGTGATCGCCAGCGTCCGCGGGATCGGCGTCGCCGTCATCGTCAGCACGTCCGGACTCGGTCCCTTGCGCCTGAGCACGCTGCGCTGGTTGACGCCGAAGCGGTGCTGCTCGTCGGTGACGACGAGGCCGAGCGAGCGGAACGCCACATCGTCCTGGATGAGCGCATGCGTGCCGATGAGCACGTCGACGAGCCCCATCTGCAAGCCGGCGAGCAGGTCGCGCCGCTTCTTGTCGCTCACGCTGCCCGTCAGCAGCGCCGTCTGCAAGCCCGTCCCTTCGTACAGCCGGGTCAAGGAGCGCATATGCTGTTCGGCCAGAATCTCGGTCGGCACCATGAGCGCCCCCTGATGGCCCGCCTTGACGGCGGCGAGCAGCGCGATCGCGGCGACGACGGTCTTGCCCGCGCCGACGTCGCCCTGCAGCAGCCGGTTCATCGCGAACGGCTGGCGCATGTCCGCGAGAATCTCGTTGACGACCTTTTTCTGCGCGTCCGTCAGCTCGAACGGCAGCGACGCCGCGAACTGCCGGATGACCTCGGGATCGACGCGATGCACGATGCCGTCCGCCTTGCGCCGATTCAGCATCCGATACGCCTGCAGCTTGAGCTGGAACAGGAACAGCTCCTCGTAGACGAGCCGCCGGCGAGCGCCCTGGCCGTCCTTGGGATCTTCCGGATGATGGATATGATAGACCGCCTCGCTTCTCGGCATGAGGCGGTATTTGCGCAGCAGCCGCTCCGGCAGGTTCTCCTCCAGCAGCGGCCCGTACTGCTCCAGCGCCTGGCGGATCGTCTTGCGCATCCACGCCTGCGTGATCGTGCCGCCGACCGAGTACACCGGCTGCAGCGTGCCGGTCTTGGCCGTCCCTTTGTCCGGGAATTCGGAATCGGTGACGGTGATCTGCATGCGCCTTGCATCCCATTTTCCGGTCAGCGTAATTTCACGCCCGAGCTGCAGCTGATCCTTGATGAACATGCGGTTGAACCAGACGGCGGTAATCAGCTGCCCGTCCGCCTCGGCCTTCGCCGTGAGGCGCGTCTTGCCCTTGCCGAAGCGAGCCACCATCGGCAGGCCGCGCAGGATGCCCTGGATCGTGATCTTCTCTCCGTCCTTGGCCTCGGCAAGCGAGCGCAGCCGGTAGTCCTCGTAGCGGAACGGAAAGTAGTTCATCAGATCCAGCGCGGTATAGATGCCAAAGGCGTGAAGCTCCTGCTCCTTCGGAGCGCTCACGCCTTTGATCTGCCTCGCCGGAACGGATTCCGGCGCGACGGATGAATGATTCATTTGCGATGCATGAAGACGGCGACGGTGCCGGGACCGACATGGGCGCCGACAACCGGACCGAGCGTCGTGATGGAAGTAGCCTGAACGTTGAAGCTGGATGTGACCGCTTCCTGCAGGTCCAGAGCGGAGCCTCTCTGATGCGTCCAAGCAAAGTGCACGGCGACCGGCTCCTCCGGCGGGAATTTCTCGCGGAGCATGTCGACGATGCGCTGGATCGCCTTTTTGGAGCCGCGTACCTTGTCCACCGGTACGATGACGCCTGTGGAATCGATCGTCAGGATCGGCTTGATATTAAGGATGGAGCCGATGAGGGCAGAAGCTTTGCCGATCCGTCCGCCTTTTTGAAGGTATTCGAGCGTATCGACGAGGAAGTACAGCTCGGTCTCGCTGCGCATGCGCTCGATCTCCGCCAGGATGTCGTCCTTGGAGCTGCCCTGGCGGGCCATCTCGGCCGCGCGAATGACGAGCATGCCGATGCCGCATGAGGCGCTGCGGGAGTCGAACACGGCGATGTCCGCGTCGCGTTCGATCATCGTGCTCGCGAGCAGGGCCGACTGGTACGTGCCGCTGAACTGCGAGGACAGATGGATGGAGAGGATCGGCCCATCCGGCGACTCGTCCAGCAGCCGTTCGTACACGGCCATGAAGTCGGCCGGGGACGGCTGGGACGTGGTCGGCAAGCCGCTGAACGCGACCAGCTTGTCGTAGAATTCCTCCGACTTCAGCGTGATCGAGTCCAGAAAGGCCTCCGTGCCGAACAGGACCTGCAGCGGCACCATCTCGATGCCGAGCTCCCTTCGAATCTCCTCCGGGATATCCGACGTGCTGTCGGTTACGATGCGAACCTGAGTCATAGGGGCTACCTCCACGGCCTTGCGTCGTTCCGCGCGCGGAACCGCAAGGAATGATATGCCGCTCCAGCGGCGCGGGCTTGGATTATTCGAGGGCGAACAGATACGGATAGAGCGGCTGGCCGCCCTCATGCACCTCGAGCTCGACATCCGGATACGTCTCGGCGACCCAGTCCGCCAGCTCGTCCGTCGCGGACGCGTCGGAGCCCTCGCCCGTGAGGATCGTCAGCAGGTCTCCGCCGTTCTCCAGCAGCTGCCGGATGAGGCCGCGGCACGCCTCCTGGAGGTCCGACTCGGAGATGACGATCCGTTTTTCGACGATGCCGATGAAGTCGCCCTCCTGCACCTCGATGCCGTCGATCTCCGTATTGCGTACCGCTTGGGTGACGCTGCCGGAGCGGACCGCGTCGGCCGCGCCGGCCATGAGCGCGGCATTGCGCTCCGGCGTCTCGCTGTCCTTGAAGGCGAGCACCGCGGCGAGCCCTTGGGGCACCGTGCGGGTCGGAATGACGGAGACGGAGCGCTCGGACAGCTCTGCCGCCTGCTCCGCCGCCAGGATGATGTTGCTGTTGTTGGGGAGCAGGAAGATATGTTCCGCCGGCAGCGAAGCGATCGCCTTGAGGAAGTCCTCGGTGCTCGGATTCATCGTCTGGCCGCCCGAGAGGACGATGTCGACGTTGTTGTCGCTGAAAATGCCGGAGATGCCGTCGCCGATCGCGACCGCGACGATGCCGTACGGCGCCCATTCGTAGGCCGCCTCGGCGATGCCCTGCGGCGAGGAGCCGGTCAGCACCTCGGCTACGGCCAGCGCCTCGTCCGGCGCCAGATCGGTCCCGAGCGCATTGAAGTCGATCTCCTCGCCCACGATCTCCCGATGCTGCTCGCGCATGTTGAGGATGTGCAGCTCGGTCAGCTCGCCGTACTGGTACGCGAGGTTCAGCACGTCGCCGGGACGGCGGGAGTGCACATGCACCTTGACGATCTCGTCGTCGGCGATGACGATGATGGAATCGCCGTCCGCGGCGAGCGCCCGCCGGAACGCGTCCTCATCGAACGCCGGAGCGCCCGGAGGAGCGAGCCGGCGCTTGATGAAGAACTCCATGTCGTAAAAATACTCGATTTCGTTCGTTGAAAGCTGGGCTTGCGCCTTGCCTCCCGCGGAAGGGGATGCCGTTCGGGCGGGCTCGGCCGCGCGCGGAGCGTCCGTCAAATGGCGGAACGGCTCCGACGGAGCGGACTCGCGGGCCGCATCGCCCGGTACCGCCGCGCCGCCCGTCAGGTACTCGAGAAAGCCTTCGTAAATGAGCACGAGGCCCTGGCCTCCGGAGTCGACGACGCCGACCTGCTTGAGCACGGGCAGCAGCTCCGGCGTGCGCTGCAGCGATTCGTTCGCCGCCGCGTAGACCTCCTGCAGGAGAGACTCCATGTCGGAGGCGCGGCGGGCAGCCTGCTGCGCATGACGCGCCGTCTCCCGCGCGACGGTGAGGATCGTGCCCTCCACCGGCTTGACGACGGCCTTGTAGGCCATGTCGACGCCTTGCTGGAGCGCGGCCGCGAATTGCATCGGGTCGGCCTCGTCGAGTCCGGACAGAGCCTTGGCCGTGCCGCGGAACAGCTGGGACAGAATGACGCCGGAGTTGCCGCGAGCGCCCATCAGCAGTCCCTTGGACAGCGCCTCCGCCGTACGGCCGACCGAATCCGAGCGCTTTCCTTGCAGCTCCCGCACCCCGGAGGCCATCGTTAAGTTCATGTTCGTTCCCGTATCGCCGTCCGGAACGGGAAATACATTCAGAGCGTTGACGCGTTCCGCGCCGCGCTGCAGCTTCTCCGCACCGAGCAAAGCCATACCGGCGAAGTCCGAACCATTAATAAAGCGCTTTCCCAAGCAAAATTTCCCCTTCCTGACTAACTGATGACCCGCACGCCCTGGACAAAAATATGGACATGGTCGACCTTGAGGCCGATCACTTCATTCAGTACGTATTTGACCTTGGTCTGGATGTTGTGGGCAACCTCGGAAATCCGGGTGCCGTAGCCGACGATGATGTGCAGGTCGATATGCGTCTCCTCGCTCTCGCGCCGCACCTCGACGCCTCGGGAGAGGTTGTCCCGCTTGAGCAGCTCGGCGATTCCGTCCTTGAGCTGCTTGCGGGATGCCATGCCGACAAGGCCGTAGCATTCCAGCGCCGCCGAGCCCGCGATGACGGCGATTACATCGTCTGTTACGTTGATTTTACCTAATTCGTTGGCAAGCTGCATAGGCATGGCCGGTCACACGCTCCTTCTCTGCGGGCCGTTCGGCTGATGCCGACTGCGCCCAAAGCCCCTGGTTGGCCGGGACTGACCTTCATTGTACTATAAACGGAAGCGATTATGAAGTCTGAAACGCCGTTCTCTTCCGTTTTCGCGTATTTGCGCCGTTTTCCCGCCCGCGCGTCCTGCCAAACGATGGTTGATGAGACGGGCGTTCTATGATAAGATAACCAAGTATGTTTGCCTACGGAATCCTTCGGTTTCGTACTTGCAACCTGCAAGCTGCAAAGGAGGTGTACTGCATGTCTCGCAAATGCTTCGTTACGGGTAAGGCACCCGGCACAGGAAACCACGTTTCCCACGCGAATAACCGCAACCGCCGCACTTGGGGCGTCAACGTTCAGAAGGTCCGCATTCTGGTCGACGGCAAGCCAAAACGCGTTTGGGTCAGCACCCGCGCTCTGAAATCCGGCAAAGTCACTCGTGTATAATCGCACCAAAAACAGCGTTCCGCCGTTCACTAGACGGCAGGAACGCTGTTTTTTTCGTCTTCGCGGCTTTGCTCCCCCGCCGCACGCGAAAAAGAGCGTGCGCCATGCCGGCGCGGCGCTCTTTCGTCGCTCGGGTTCGAAAGTCGGGCGGCCGGCAGCCGCAGTCCCGGACGCTCAGCTCTTTTGGAAGGTGTTCAGGAGCGCCTTGACGAATCCGCCCAGAAATTTCGGCAGCTTGATCGTATAGAACTTCATGCTTCATCCCTCCTCGAAATCGCTGATCGTAGACGGGCAGCACTGCCGGGCCTGCATGTTCATCCCCGTTTCAGGCCGCACGGGCCCATTCCCTCGAAAACAAAAAAGGCTACAAGAACCTAGGTTCATGTAACCATCCTATGCGGACTCGCGGTGTCCTATTCCGAGGGCCGAGCCTAATGGCTGATCGGGTCCATCGCCGCCACCGTTGCCCCTCCCGCAGCTCTGCCGGCTACGGAGCGGTCGGCATGTCGCGGATGAACATCACCATCGTGATGAACAGCACGAACAGGAAGAAGAACGCGAGCGCCGAGACGACGAAGCCGATGCGGCGTCCGAGCGACTCGTGCCGGCGGAAGAAGCGCACGCCCAGCCAAAGCGCGAGGAGCGAGAAGACGAAGCGCAGGACGCTCGGTATGAGCACGAACATGGCCAGCAGCGCTCCGCCGAGCACTCCATACCCGGCGACGGCCGCAATGGTTTTCAGCCTCTCTCCCATCGCGCCTACCTCAGCGCGGCGATCGCCGCCGCAGGCGAATCGTGGCCGAAGACGTAGCTGCCGGCGACGAGCACGTCCGCGCCGGCCTCCCGCACGAGCGCCGACGTCGACGGATTGATGCCTCCGTCGACCTGGACGGAGACGCCGCTCAGCCCGCGTTCATGCAGCCGCGAGCGCAGGTCGCGGAGCTTTTGCAGCGAATACGGAATGAACGACTGCCCGCCGAAGCCGGGGTTGACCGTCATCACGAGCACGAGGTCGACATCCTCCAGCACCGGCTCGAGCAGGCTGATCGGCGTCGCCGGATTGAGCGCGACACCGGCCGGCAGGCCGAGATCCTTGATCTGATGCAGCGTGCGGTGCAGATGCGTGCACGCTTCGAGGTGGACGGTGATGCGGTCCGCTCCGGCCGCCGCATAGTCCGCGATGCTGCGCTCCGGCTGCTCGATCATCAGATGCACGTCGAAGGGCAGCTTCGTCGCTCCGCGCACGGCGGAGATGATCGGAGGGCCGAACGTCAGGTTCGGGACGAACCGCCCGTCCATGACGTCGACATGGATCCAGTCGGCGCCGGCCTGCTCGATCGCGGCGATCTCGTCGCCGAGCTTGGCAAAATCAGCGGATAGAATCGAGGGTGCGATGATGGTCATGGTCAGTACCTCCGCTTTTTCTCTTTCATTTCGCCCAGGAACTGGACGTAGCTGTCATGGCGGCTCTGCGCCGCTTCGCCCGCCGCCAGCGCGGCCAGCACGGCGCAGCCCGGCTCATGCGTATGCGTGCAGCCCCGGAACTTGCAGCCGGCGGAAAGCGCCCGGAACTCGCGGTAGCCGTAGCCGAGGTCCTCGATGCCGAGCTCCTGAAAATCGAGCTGGCTGAATCCGGGCGTGTCGGCGACATGCCCCGTCCCGACGCGCACCAGCTCGACATGCCGGGTCGTATGCCGCCCTCGGCCGAGCCGGGCGCTGATCTCGCTCGTCTCCAGCTCCAGCCCCGGCAGCAGCGCGTTCAGCAGCGAGGACTTGCCGACGCCGGACTGTCCGGCGAACAGCGCCAGCCGGCCATCAAGCGTCTCGCGCAGCTCTTCGAGGCCGGAGCCCCGGCGCGAGCTCGTCCCGATGACGCGGTAGCCGATGCGTCCGTAGATCCGCTGCACCGTCTCCGCCGCCTCGATCGCCTCTTTGCGGCCCTCCTCCGACAAGTCCTGCTTGCTGAGGCAGAGCACCGCCTCCAGTCCCGCATGCTCGATATGGACGAGGAACTTATCCAGCAGCGTGAGGCTGAGCGAAGGCTCCGTGACCGAAAAGACCAGCACGGCCAGATCGGCGTTCGCGACCGGCGGCCGCACGAGCTCCGTCGACCGCGAATGGATGGCCTCGACCGTGCCCTCGCCCGTGCCGCTGACGCTGAAATCGACGCGGTCGCCGACGAGCGGCGACTCGCCGCGCTTCTTGAAGATGCCGCGCGCGCGGCATTGGATCGGCTGCTCCGAGCCGCCGTCCTCGGCCACGTAATAATAGCCGCTCAGAGCCTTGACGATGAGTCCTTGGCCCTCGCGGGCCGAGCCGTCCTTAGTCATCGTCGCCCTCCCTGCCGTCTTCCGATCCGAAGGCGGTCTCCTGTCCCTCGTCCGGTCCGCCGGGGCCGGCGGCTGCGTTCGGATCGCCCGTCGGACTGCTCTCCGGCGGCGCGGTTGGCGAAGGACTCGGCTCGGTCCCCGGCACGGTCGTCGGACCGCTGTCGGCGCCGCTCTTGGCTTCGTCATAAGTGCGGGAGAACGTGTCGGCGAGCTGGCCGTCGCGGTAGACGCTGACGAACGCCTCCGTATTCGGCGCGAGCACGACCTTCACCGGGAAGCTGCGCGTATCCTTGATCGCGCGCTTGTGGGCTTCGATGTCCTTGCCGGTGGCGTCGGTGTAGACGATGCGGATCTCGCTCGCCCGGCCGGCACGCGCCGGAGAGATCAGCAGGTCGAACGTGTACTCCAGCGCGTCTCTCGGCAGGCCCGAGCTGACCGTGATGGACACCTGCTCGCCCTTGCGGGCCGGGCTTCCGGCATCGTAAGGGAATTGCGAGAGCACTTCGCCTTCCGGCTTGTAGCTGCCTTCCTTGACGATATTGTCCTCCCGCAGCTGCAAGCCCGCTTCCTCGATGAGCTTGCGGGCCTCCTCGACCGTCTTGCCGACGAGATCCGGCATCTTCACCGTCTCCGGACCTTTGCTGACGGTCAGCGTCACCGTGTCGACCAGCGGGTCAAGCTGGCTGTCCGCGCCCGGCTCCTGGCTCAGCACGACGCCCGGCTCCGCCGCATCGTCGGCGATCTCGTTCAGGCGGATCGATCCTTCCGGGAAGCCGAGCGCCCGGAGCGCGGCGACGACGTCGGCCGCCTTTTGCCCCCGGTAGTCCGCGATCGGCTTGAGCTCGGGGCCGTCGCTGATCGACAGCCTGACCCGCGAGCCGGTCTTGACGCGCATGTTGGACTTGGATTGAGCGAACACCTGGTCCTTCGGCACGTCCGGCTTGAACGCCCGGATGGACGGCTCCTCCAGCAGCAGCCCTTTCGCCTCCAGGGCGGCTTTGGCATCCGTCTCGGTCATGCCGACGACGTACGGCACGTCGACCTCCGCGACGTCGAGCGACCCGGACACGAGCCGGAAGACGCCATAGACGGCGGCCAGCACGGCCAGCGTGGAGAGCACGATGACGAGCGGCTTCACCCAGCCTCGCCGGCGCTCCGGCTCCTCGTCCGCCTCTTCCTCGTCGACGGCCTCCTGCCGCGCGGTCGCATGGCCGTCCTCCAGCGGGGAGGACGGCGGCACGACGCCGGGCTGGCCCGTCTCCTTGAGCTCGCGGCCGGGCCGGATGGCCGGCATGACGCGCGTCTCGTCGAAGTCGCCGCCGCCGAACTGCAGCTTCGGCTCATTGCGGCGGGACGGCGACAGCGCCGTCTCCAGATCCTCCAGCATCTCGCCCGCGGAGCGGTAGCGCTCGGACGGGTTTTTGCGCAGCGCCTTGATGATGACGTTCTCGACGCTCTGCGGCACGAGCGGATTGACGGTGCGCGGGTCCTCCAGCGGCTCTTGAAGATGCTTGAGCGCGACGCTGATCGGGCTCTCTCCGAGGAAGGGCAGCTTGCCCGTCACCATCTGGTAAAGCACGATGCCGAGCGAGTAGATGTCGGACTTCTCGCCGGCGCTGACGCCCTTGGCGTGCTCCGGGGAGAAGTAGTGCACCGAACCGATGACAGAGCCCGCCTGGGTGATCGTCGACGAGGTGACGGCGCGCGCGATGCCGAAATCCGTCACCTTCACCCGCCCGTTCTTGCCGATCAGAATGTTGTGCGGCTTGATGTCCCGGTGGATGATGTGGTTCTGATGGGCATGGTCGAGCGCGTCGGCGATCTGCGCCGCGATGCGCACCGCCTCGTCCGCCTGGAGCGGCGCGCGCTCCTGGATGACCTCGTTGAGGTTCTGGCCGTCGACGCATTCCATGACGATATAGTGGATGTCTTCTTCCTGGCCGACATCGTAGATGCTGACGACATTCGGATGGGACAACGCCGCTGCCGATTGGGCTTCCCGACGGAAGCGCCGGATGAATTCCTCGTCGTGCACGTATTGCTGCCGCAGCACCTTGACCGCGACGTTGCGGCTGAGCAGCAGGTCATGGGCCTTGTACACGAGCGCCATGCCCCCGCCTCCGATGCGGGTCAGAATCTCGTAGCGGCCCCCTAGTTCTCTTCCGATCATGATGAAGTCCTCACTCCTCCCCGTCCGCTGCGGCGCCGGATTGCATCAGGACTACCGTGATATTGTCGTCTCCGCCCGCGGCAAGCGCCTGCGAGATCAGCCGATCCGCCTTGGCCTCGAGGCTCAGTCCGGCGTCTCCCGCGACCTGCAGCAGCTCCGTGTCGCCCAGCATGCCGCTCAGGCCGTCGCTGCACAGCAGCAGGATGTCTCCCGGCCGCCAGTCCAGCGCCTGCACGTCCAGCTCGACCTCCTCGTCGGTGCCGAGCGCCCGCGTGAGCACGTTGCGGCGCGGATGATGGGCGGCTTCCTCGAAGCTGATCTGGCCGGAGCGCACGAGCTCGTTGACGAGCGTATGGTCCTCGGTCAGCTGGGCGATGCCCTGCTCCGAGATGCGGTAGGCGCGGCTGTCGCCGATGTGGCCGAGAATCAGGCGGGTCTCCTCGACGAACAGGGCCGCGACGACCGTCGTGCCCATGTTGTGGTACTGCTCGTTGCGGGACGCCATGTCGTACACGACCTCGTTGGCGCGCCGGATCGCCTCCTGCAGCATGCGGCTCGCCTCGTCGGCGGACGCTTCGGCCGGAAGCGGCTCCATCGCCTCGCGGAAAGCGTCCACGGCGAGCTGGCTGGCGACGTCGCCGGCCTGATGGCCGCCCATGCCGTCGGCTACGATCGCGAGCGTCAGCCCCCCGGCCGTCACGCCCGCCCACGAACGATCCTCGTTGGCCATGCGGATGCGGCCGATATCACTGCGGTTCACTGTCAACATCCCGTCACCTCGTTACGTTAGTTCCATATGTTTCGCGCGAAGCTGCCCGCAGGCAGCGGCGATATCATGGCCCTGCTCGCGACGGATCGTCGCGTTGATGCCGTTTTTCTCGAGAATGCGCTGGAACTCGAAAATGTCCTCCCGAGGCGTGCGCACGTACTTGCGCTCCGGCACATGGTTGACCGGAATGAGGTTGACGTGGCAAAGCATGCCCTGCAGCACCTCGGCCAGCTCCTGCGCATGCTCGGGACGATCGTTCGTGCCGCCGATGAGCGCGTACTCGAACGTGATCCGGCGCCCCGTCTTGGCGATGTAGCTGCGGCAGGCGTCGATGACCTCCTGGAACGGATAGCGGCGATTGACCGGCATCAGCTTGGAGCGCAGCTCGTCGTTCGGGGCATGGATCGAGATCGCGAGGTTGATCTGGGTGTTCTCCTCCGTGAACTTGTACATGCTCGGCACGATGCCGCTCGTGGAGACGGTGATGTGGCGCTGGCCGATGTTGAGCCCCTTGGGATGGATCATCATGCGCAGGAACGCCATCGTCGCCTCGTAGTTCTCGAACGGCTCGCCGGAGCCCATGATGACGATGCTCGATACGCGCTGATCCTCCGGATCGAGCATCTGCTGCGCCTTGACGACCTGCGCGACGATCTCGCCCGAGGTGAGGTTGCGCTTGAGGCCGCCGAGCGTGGAGGCGCAGAACGTGCAGCCGATCCGGCAGCCGACCTGCGTCGTGACGCAGACGCTGTTGCCGTAGTTGTGGCGCATGATGACCGTCTCGATCGCATGGTTGTCATGCAGGCCGAACAGGAACTTGACGGTGCCGTCCTTGGATTCGAAGCGCGTGATCTCGCTGAGCGTGATGAATTGGAACGAGGCGGCCAGCTTGTCCCGCAGCGGCTTGGGCAGGTTCGTCATCTCGTCGAACGAGGAGACGCGCTTGACATAGAGCCAGTCGAACAGCTGGCCGGCGCGGAACGCGGGTTCTTCTTGCTCCTTCATCCAGTCCTGCAGCTGCTCCAGGGAATAGTCATATATAAACGGCGTGTCCACGATATAAGGCTGATCGAATGCTTTCATTTTTACGAATTCAACTCGTTTCATCGTTCTTGGAGCGCAGCCGGGCGTGCCGGCTCAGGGCGCTCGTCGCTCTAGTTTACCACAAACGTCCATTCCAAGACTACAGCCGGCCTCGCAGCCGCCTGCCGCCGGCGCAGGGGCAAGAAAAAAAGGCCGGCTCCAGGCGGCGCGGCAAAACAGGAAAGGACGGAGCGGCCGCTCCGTCCTTGTTCCAGCCTCAGGCTCCTGTCCCGAACAGCAGCTCCTTGGCGTAGCCCTGACCTTCCATCAGATCGAACTGGATCATCCGGTAGTCGTCCAGCAGGCGCTGCTGCTCCTCCGTCAGCGCCTGCTTGTCCAGCTCGGCGCCGCCGGCGCCGAGCGTGACTTTTTTGCCGAGGCCGGGCAGCTGCCGGCGGACCGCTTCGAGCAGCTTGTAGAACGCCGGCTGCTCCATGCCCGCATAGCGCAGCGCAAGCGGCCCGGCGAACGAAGGGCTGATCGTGCCGAGAGGCTCGCGGCCGAGCTCGTAATTCGCCAGCAGCAGCAGCGGCGTTTCATGGCGCAGCCGCTCGTCGGTCCAGCCGGCATCCTCGTAGATCTTGGCCGGCAGTCCTGGCAGATGGTCGCCCCAGAGCACGACGAGCGTCGGCCGCTCGAGCTTCTGGATCGACTCGTTCAAGTATCGGAGCGCGCCGTCGGTATGCTTGATGCCTTCCACATAGGTCTCCAGCTGGTCCTGAAGCGCCGGATCGACGCCCTTGGCCTCGATCGTGTTGCCGCCGTGGATGGCCTTGTTCGTGTACGGGTAGTGGTTCTGCATCGTAACCAGATGCAGGAACAGCGGCCTGCCTTCCGCCTGCTCCAGCTCCTGCACCGCCTCCTTCATCGCCGCCATGTCGGACAGATAGCTGCGCGAGCCGAGCCACTCCCGGTTTTTCATGTCGTCCTGCCCGATGAAGCGCTCGAAGCCGAGCATCGGATACACCTGGTTGCGGCTGTAGAACGTCTTGTCGTACGGATGCAGGGCGAGCGCGTCGTAGCCTCTTCCTTTGAGGATGCTGACGATCGAAGGCATGTCCGTCTGCTTGGTGAGGTTCTGCTGGAAAGGCACCGAGCCGTCATGGAGCAGCGACATCGACAGCCCCGTCAGCGCCTCGAACTCGACGTTGGCCGTGCTGCCGCCGAATTCGGGGGAGAGCACGTAGCCCGCAGGCCGGGTCTGCTGCGCGCCATGCACGAACGGAACCGGGTCCTCGGCGAGCGAGTACTTCGTCATCCGCGTCGGGTCGAAGAACGCCTCGTTCATGACGAACACGATGTTCGGCGGCTCGGAAGGCGAAGCCGAGGGCGGAGCGTCCGGCAGCGAGCCGTAGCGTTTCGCGATGTCTTCCACGGCTTCTCTCCCGTAGCCCTCCGGCTCGTCGAGCAGCGCCTGGTTCAGGTTCGAGGCGAAGGCCAGCACGAAGCCGTTGTAGCGGTAGTTCGCCTTTTGGTCCCAGAAGATGTTCTGGTAGCTGAGCTTGTCGAGCAGCGCCGGATACTTGCCGCCCGCGGTCTGGACGAACAGCGCCACCGCCGTAATCGACGCCGCGGCGAGCGCGACGCGCAGCGCGAGCGGAAACCGCAGCTTCGGGAGCTTGAAGATCATCCAGCCGAGCCCGGCCAGCACGAGCGCGGTGAGGACGAGCACGACGGGCGAGAACAGGCCGCCGGCCATCGAGGCCATCTCGGACATGTTCTTGAGCTGCAGCAGGTCCCATGGGAACAGCGGCTCTCCGGTCGCTTTCATCTTTTCGAATATGGCCAGACCGGTCAGCGCGGCGACGATGCCGACGAGCAGCGAGCCTCCGTACACGTTGCGGAACAAGGCCGCCGCGCCGCAGAGCAGGGAGAAGAAAAAGGCGCTGCCCCAGAAGAACATCGGCAGCTGCCCCGCCGTCCAGTCCCATGCCGCTCCGGCATCGAAGCCGAGCGCGGAGGCTTGAATGTAGAAATGAAGGATCATGCCGAAAGCGTAAAGGCCCAGCAGCGTCGTCAAATGACGGGCGCCGGGACGGAACCTGCTCATCATGCGCATCTACTCCTGTAAGCGTTGTTGGCGAGCTGTCATTTACAATAGTTTAATCTAATCGGCGGAAGGACGCCAATGAAAAAGAGCTCATCGAAGCTCGGGCGGGCGGCGTGAGACCGCTAGCGGCCGGCCTCGGTCCGGCAGCGGCACGGACACGAGCGGGCGCGAACGGGCAAGATCCTCGACGCGCAGAAACGCGCGCCGAGACCGGTCCCGCGGTCGCAAAACCAAAAAAATCCCGCCTCCGAATTGCTCGGAAGCGGGATTCGAAGCCAGGAACCTTCAGGTGGCCCGGCGCAGTCGCGCGATATAAAAGCCGTCGCTGCCGAAATGATGCGGCAGCAGCTGCAGCGAGCCGTCGAAGGCGTCTGGTGCGGCATCGCCCACTCCAGCCGCGCGCAGCGGCGCGAGCACGGATTCCGGCCAGCCGGCCGGATCGAGCGCGAATGCCGGATGGCGCTCCAAAAAGGAGGCGATCTGCGCCGAGTTCTCCTCGACGGCGATCGTGCAGGTGCTGTACAGCAGCGTGCCGCCCGGCTTGACCAGCCCGGCCGCCGCGTCGAGCAGGCGCTCCTGCAAGGCGGCGATGGCGTCGATGTCCGCCGGAGACTTGGTCCATTTGATCTCCGGCTTGCGGCGGATGACGCCGAGGCCGGAGCAAGGCGCATCCAGCAGCACGAGGTCGAACGAGGCCGGAGCGAAATGCTCCGGCAGCTCCGCCGCGTCGCCGGCGACGGCCTGGATCAGGTCGAGGCCGAGGCGGGCGGCCTGGCTTTCGACCAGCGCCTTTTTATGCGGATGCAGGTCATTGGCGACGACTTCGCCGCGTCCGTCCATCAGCTCGCCCAGATGCGCCGACTTGCCGCCCGGAGCGGCGCAGCAGTCGAGCACGCGGAAGCCGGCCTGCGGCGCGGCCGCAGCGGCGACGATCATGGAGCTCTCGTCCTGGATGGACCAGAGTCCTTCCGTGTAGCCGTCGGTGCCGGCCAGGTTGCCGCCGCGGTCGACGACGACGCCGGCCCACGGCGCGGCGACGGACCGTCGGGCGTCGAGCCCGGACTGACGCAGGCGCTCGAGCGCCTGCTCCGGCGTCAGCCGCAGCCGGTTGACGCGCAGGCTCCCATGCGGCGTTTCGTTGCCGGCGCGCAGCATCGCCTCGGCCGTCTCCTCCCCGTACTCCGCGATCCAGCGGCCCGCGAGCCACTCCGGATAGGAGTGTCGCAGCGACAGCCGCGTCGCGGCATCCGCCTCGGAGGCGAATTCCTCCGCCCGCAGCTCCGGCAGGCGCCGCACGGCGCTGCGCAGCACGGCGTTCAGCATGCCCGCGATGCCGGCATGTCCGCGGCGCCGGCCGATCTCGACCGCCTCGTTGACCGCCGCATGAGGCGGCACGCGGTCGAGGTAGACGAGCTGGTACAAGCTCATCCGCAGCAGCGAGAGCACCCACGGCTCCAGCTTGGCGAAGCCCTTGGCGACGAGCTGGCGCAGCCAGTGGTCCAGCGTCAGCTGCCGCTGCAGCGTGCCGTAGACGAGCTCGGTCGCGAGCCCGGCATCGGCGCGCGACAGCTCGGCCTCCTGCAGCGCGTGATGCAGCTGCAAGTTGCTGTACGCGCCGCAGCGCCTGCGGCGCCGGCTTGGCCCGGCGCCGCGCCTCGGCGGCGGCCGCCTTGCGGGCCGCCGCTCATCGGCCGCCGCCTTCGCCGGCGGCCGCGTCTGCCGCGCCCGGCTCCGCTGCGGGCGCGCCGAGCACGGTGCCCGCAGCGAGCCGGGCACCCTTGAGCCATTCGGCCGCAGGCATCGCCCGCTTGCCGGCCGGCTGAATCTCCGTCAGCCGCAGCACGCCGCTGCCGGTCATGACGCGGATGCCGTCCGCTCCGGCATCCAGCACCTCTCCCGGCGCCGCGCCTGCCGGCCCGGGCTTGTCCTCGGGCGCGCAGGCGCGCACCTTGAACGGCTCGCCGCCGAGCAGGGTGAAGCCGCCGGCCATCGGCGACAGGCCGCGCACCTGGCGCCACAGCTCGCGCGCGCCGCGCGTCCAGTCAAGCCGCTCGTCCTCGCGCGTCAGGTTCGGCGCGTAGGTCGCTTGCGAGTCCTCCTGAGGCACGCGCGGAGCGCGCCCCGCCAGCAGATCCGGCAGCGTCTCGGCGAGCAGGCGCGCGCCCGCCTCGCTCAGCTTGGCGAACATCGTGCCGGAGTCGTCGGCGTCCAGGATCGGCACCTCGACGCGGCTGATCATGTCGCCCGTGTCGAGCCCTTCGGCCATGTACATGATCGTCACGCCCGTCTTGTCCTCGCCGTTCATGATCGAGCGCTGGATCGGCGCGCCGCCCCGGTACTCCGGCAGCAGCGAGCCGTGCACGTTGATGCAGCCCAGTCGCGGCATCTCCAGCACCGACAGCGGCAGGATCTGGCCATAGGCCGCCGTCACGATCAGCTCCGGCCCGAGCCGCCTCAGCTCCTCGACCGCCTCCGGACGGCGCAGCCGCTCCGGCTGCAGCACCGGCAGCCCGTACTCCAGCGCAGCGGCCTTGACCGGCGTCGGCGCGAGCTCCTTCTTGCGTCCCTTCGGACGGTCGGGCTGGGAGACGACGCCCACGACCTCGACGCCGAGAGCCGCCGCCTCCTCGCCCATCAGCCAGCGCAGGGAAGGCACGGCGAAATCCGGCGTGCCCATGAATACGATGCGCATCGGCCTCACTCCCCGTTCTCGCGGCGGTCGCGCGCAGAGCCGTCGTAGAGCTCTTCCGCAAGGTCGATGAACAGGATGCCGTTCAGATGGTCCACCTCGTGCTGGAACGCGCGCGCGAGGAAGCCTTCCGCCTCCAGCTCGAACGTCTCGCCGTCTCGGTTCTGGCCGCGCACGCGGATTTTGTTCGCCCGGCGGACATCGCCGTTCACATTCTGGATGCTCAAGCAGCCCTCGGGACCGAACTGCTCGCCCTCGCGCTCCAGAATTTCCGGATTCACCATTTCGATCAGCCCGTTGTCGTCTCCGACATCCACGACGATGACGCGCTTGGAAATGCCGATCTGCGGCGCCGCGAGGCCGACGCCTTCCGCGTCGTACATCGTCTCGGCCATATTGGTCAGCAGCTTGTGCAGGTTGGAATTGAATTTCGTGACTTCCTTGGCGACCTCGCGCAGGACGGGGTCTGGATTTTGAACGATAAGACGGATTGCCATGAGTCATGCACCTTCCTTGAATGAAATCGTAGGCTATAGGATCATATGCGGATCGACATCGACGCTGAACAGCACGCCGCTGCGCGGCGCCTCGGCCTCGGTCTGCCGGATCGCCTCCGAGACGAGCTCGGCGGCCGGTACGGCTCCGCGGTATTTAATCATGCACTGGAACCGGTAGCGGTCCTTGATGCGGGAGATCGGCGACGCGACCGGCCCGAGCAGCTCCAGCGCCCGCGCGCCGCTGCCGTGCAGCGGCTGCAGCACGCCGCGCTGGCCGGCCAGCTCGATCAGCCGGCGGGCGAAGCGGTCGCTCGTCGCCGACAGGCTCGCCAGCTGCTCATGCGACATCGTCACGAGGATGAGCCGGCAGAACGGCGGATAGCCCATCATCCGGCGATGCTTCATCTCCTCGGCGACGAACCCCTCGTAGTCATGCTTCTGCGAAGCGATGATCGCGTCATGCTCCGGATTGTACGTCTGGATGATGACCTCGCCCGGCAGATGGTGGCGCCCCGCGCGCCCGGCCACCTGCGTCAGCAGCTGGAACGTCCGCTCCCCCGCCCGGAAGTCGGGCAAGTTGAGCGACGTATCGGCCGCGATGACGCCGACGAGCGTCACATAAGGGAAGTCGAGCCCTTTGGCGACCATCTGCGTGCCGAGCAGCACGTCGGCCTTGCGCTCGCCGAACAGCTTGAGCCACTTCTCATGCGCGTTCTTCTCCGTCGTCGTGTCCACGTCCATGCGGATGACGCGGATGCCGGGAAACAGCTTGGCCAGCTCTTCTTCGACCTTCTGCGTGCCGGCGCCGAAATAGCGGATCTGCTCGCTCTCGCAGGACGGGCAGGCGCGCGGAGCCAGCTCCGCATGGCCGCAGTAATGGCAGCGCATCGCCCGCGTCTTCTGGTGGTAGGTGAGCGAGATGTCGCAGTGCGGGCACAGCGCCGTGTAGCCGCAGGAGCGGCAGATGACGAATGTCGAATAGCCGCGCCGGTTGAGCAGCAGCACCGACTGCTCGCCGCGCTCGAGCCGCGCCTGCAGCGCCTCGTGCAGCGCCCGGCTGAACATGGAGCGGTTGCCGCTCCTCAGCTCCTCCCTCATGTCCGTCACGGTCACCGGCGGCAGGACGCTCGCCACGGCCCGCTCGGACAAGCGCAGCAGCGCGCCTCCCGCGCCGTCCCGCGCCGCGGCCGCATAGGTTTCCAGAGACGGCGTCGCCGATCCGAGCACGACGACGGCGCCGTGCTGGCGGGCTCGCTGCACGGCGACGTCCCGGGCATGGTACTTGGGCGTCTCCTCCTGCTTGTAGCTCGACTCATGCTCCTCGTCGATCACGATGAGGCCGAGCCGGGCGAAAGGCGCGAACACCGCGGAGCGCGCTCCGATCGCGACCTTGGCGCCGCCGCGACGGATGCGGCGCCACTCGTCGTACCGCTCGCCGCTCGAGAGGCGGCTGTGCAGGACGGCCACCTCGTCGCCGAAGCGGCCCTTGAAGCGCTCCACCATCTGCGGCGTCAGGGAAATCTCGGGCACGAGCACGATCGCCTCGCGGCCGAGCTCGAGCGCGCGCTGGATGGACTGCATGTAGACCTCGGTCTTGCCGCTCCCCGTCACCCCGTGCAGCAGGAACGTGGCCGGAGCCGCCCGCTCCACCGCGTCCCGGATGCGTACGAACACCTCGCGCTGCGCATCCGTCAGCGGCAGCGGAGCGGAGCGGCGGAACTCTCGGCCCGCATAGGGATCGCGCTGCTGCTCCGCCTCCTCGATGAGGATATAGCCCTTCTCCGCGAGCGCCTTGGCCGACGAGGCGTTCGCCCCGGTGTCGGCCAGCATCGCCTGCAGCGTGACCGGGCCTTCGAGCTCCAGCACATACTGCAGCAGCTCCTTCTGCCGCTTGGCCGTGCCGGGCAGCGCCTCCAGCGCCGCCTGCGCCGCTTCGCGGTCGAGCGGCGGATAGACGGTAAGCTGCATGCGCACGCCGATGCGGTCGCGGATCGAGGTCTCTTCGATCAGCACGCCTTGCGCGAGCGCGCGCTTGATCGCGCCGCCCGCCTCCGGCCACCGCTCCCGCACCGCTTCGAGCTTCAGGCTGCCTTGGCGGCGAAGCTCCCGGACAAGCTCCTGCGGAAGCGTCTCGTCAGGCAGCTCCTGCCCATCCTCCTCCGGCATGGCCCAAAACGCGGCCGATGCCATGTACGGGTTCTCGACATCAACCTGCCCGGCATCCGTCCGGGACGCCCCCGACTCGGCGGCCGCCTCGTCCGGCAGCTCCGCCTCGCCCAGCCGCAGATGCCGCTCCGCCTTGCCTTTGATCGCGGACGGCACCATCGCCTGCAGCGCCGCCGTCCACGTGCAGCAATATTTCACGCTGATCCAGCGCGCCAGCTCCACGAGATCGGGCAGCAGCGGCGGCAGCGGATCGAGCAGCTCGGCGATCGGCTTGAGCTTGGCCGGACCTTCGGCCGGCGGCTCGTCCGCCAGGCTCACGACGAATCCCTGGAGCGTGCGGCCGGCGAACGGCACGCCGACGCGGCTGCCGAGCTCGATCCACGCCCGCATGTCCGCCGGCACCGCGTAGCTGAACGGCCGGTCCGTGCTGCGGCTCGGGACGTCGACGATGACGCCGGCGACGCGGCTCAACGCGCTTCCTCCCGCGCTCCTCCGAGCCGCGCGGCGACCAGCTCGAGCACGCGCTCCGCCGTCTCCCGCTTGCCGAGCACCGGCAGCGAGAGCGCAGGCCCCGCCGCGTCGAACACCTGCACCGCATTCGTATCCCCGCCGAAGCCGGCGCCTTCCATCGTCACGTCGTTGGCGACGATCAGATCGCAGTTCTTGCGGCGCAGCTTGTCCATCGCATGCTCCGCCAGCCGTTCGGTCTCCGCCGCGAAGCCGACGAGGAACTGGCCGCTCTTGCGGCGGCCGAGCTCCGCCAGGATGTCCGTCGTCTTTTCCAGCTCCAAGGTGAGCGTGGCGGCCGACTTCTTGAGCTTGGAAGCATGCCGCTCCACCGGCCGGTAGTCGGCGACGGCGGCGGCCTTGACGACGATGTCCGCCTCCGCATAGCGGGACAGCACCGCCTCCAACATCTGCTCCGCCGACTCCACGCGCACGAGCTCCACGCCGCCCGGCGCCGGCACGTCCGTGCGGGCGGCGACGACCGTCACCTCGGCGCCCATGTCGCGGGCCGCCTCCGCGATCGCGAAGCCCATCTTGCCGGAGGAGTCGTTGGTCAAATAGCGCACGGGATCGAAGCGCTCCACCGTGCCGCCGGCCGTGACGAGCAGCCGCTTGCCGGCCAGCAGCGTCCGCGAGGCGAAAAACCGCTCCGCCGCGAGCACGATGTCTTCCGGCTCGGCGAGCCGGCCCTTGGCGACGTAGCCGCAGGCGAGCTGCCCTGTCCCCGGATCGATGAAGCGCACGCCGCGCCGGCCGAGCGTCTCCATGTTGGCGACCGTGGCCGGATGCTCGTACATGTGCACGTTCATCGCCGGCGCGGCGATGATCGGAGCCGTCGCCGCGAGCAGCGTCGTCGACAGCATGTCGTCGGCGAGTCCCGCGGCCAACTTGGCCAGCGAATTCGCCGTCGCCGGCGCGATCAGGATGAGGTCGGCGCGGTCCGCGAGATCGATATGCGTGACGGCCCCGGGGTTCTGCTCGTCAAAGGTATCGAGATGCACCGGATGGCGCGAAAGCGTCTGCAGCGTGAGCGGAGCGATGAAGCGGACCGCCGATTCCGTCATGATGACATGGACTTCGGCGCCCTTCTGCACGAGCTTGCTGCACAAGATGGCCGCCTTGTAGGCGGCGATTCCGCCCGTGACGCCGAGTAGGATCGTTTTGCCGCGTAGCATGGCCGCAGCTCCTTTCTGCTCGTTGCTTTTTTTGCCTGACGATAAAAAAATAACAACCGCAAGGGTTGTTAATTCATGCGCTATGCGGCTGCAGGCTCCGCCGGGCCGGAAGCCAGGCGGACCGATCCGAAAAGCCGAAAAGTCCTGGGCTAGTCCTCGTTGCGCTGCTCGACCTGCAGAAGGTCATGGTAGATTTCTTCGAGCGCGACGCCGACCTGCTTATGGGACCTGGCCCCTTTGAGCTCGCTCTTCTCTCCCTCGCGCAGGGAACGCGCGCGGCGGCTCGCCGCTACGACGAGGGAATACTTGCTGTCGACCTTGGTCATCATTTCATCAATAGATGGATACAACATCGTTCGAATCACTCCGTTCAGGCTTTTTCGGATGCGGCGGTTTTCACGGCCTCCGGCAGATTGGCGAGGAAGCGCTCCTTGCGGCAGTGCTCGGCCGTGACGATGCTCTGGATGCGATGGCAAGCGGCCTCGATCTCGTCGTTGACGACCGCATAGTCATAATAGCGGATAAGGCCGATCTCCTCGGCGGCGACCGACATGCGCGAGTCGATCACGTCCTGGCTCTCGGTGCCGCGCCCGACGATGCGCTGCTTGAGCACGTCGAGCGATGGCGGCATCAAGAAGATGAAGACGCCTTGCGGAAACGTCTCCTTGACCTTGAGCGCGCCCTGCACCTCGATCTCGAGAATGATGTCCTTGCCGCTGTTGATCGTCTGCTCCACGAAATCGCGCGGCGTGCCGTAGTAATTGTCCACGTACTCCGCGTATTCCAGCATGGCTCCGCGCGCGATCAGCTCCTGGAACTGGTCGCGCGACTTGAAGAAATAGTTGATGCCGTCCGTCTCGCCCTGGCGCGGCTGGCGCGTCGTGGCCGAGACGGAGTAGACGAGCTCCGGCATCTTGTGGCGGAGCACCGAGCAGACCGTGCCCTTGCCGACTCCCGAAGGGCCGGACAATACAATCAATAATCCCTTATTCATAGTACTCCCCGCTATTATTCGTCGTGATCGTCGTCCTTGGCGGACAGACGGTGCGCGACGGTCTCCGGCTGGACCGCCGACAGGATGACATGATCGCTGTCCGTGATGATGACTGCGCGCGTGCGCCTGCCGTACGTCGCGTCGATCAGCATGTGGCGGTCGCGCGCCTCCTGGATGATCCGCTTGATCGGCGCCGATTCCGGGCTGACGATCGAGATGATCCGGTTCGCCGATACGATGTTCCCGAAGCCGATGTTGATGAGCTTGATAGCCATGTCAGGTTCTCCCTCCGGACGATATGGAACAGGATCGGACGCCTGTCTCCGGGTCCTTCCTCTGGCAATGGGCAGAACCATTGCAATTAGTGTTGACACAAACTCCGCGGCCCAAACTCCGGCCGCCGCTCGCGGCAGCCCGCTCCCGCTTGCCCTGTCCGCTCCGGCAGCGGCCGGGCGGGCATTCGTGTCCTTATTCTAATCGATAATCGGCCCGCGAACAAGGCACAATGCGAAAACAGGAGCGAAAGGGCGATTCGCTCCTGTTTTCGGCCATCGGCCGGAACAGCGAAAAGCTCCCTCCCGCATAGGGAGAGAGCTTTTTCGGATCACGCTAGCCTTGCGGATGAAGCTCCTGGCCCAGCTTGTCGAGCGAGGCGAAAATCTGGTCGCCGTAGCCCCAGTACGCATTGAAATCAATGAAATGGACCCGCTTGTTCTTGATGGCGGAGATATCCTTGAGCGCCTCGTTGGCATAGAACGATTCGAGCGTCTTCTCCTGGGCCGGCGATCCCGTATAGATCGTCACGAGCAATACGTCCGGATTCAACGCGACGAGCTGCTCGACGCTGGCTTCGTCCGAAGGCATGTCGGCAAAGCCGTTCTTCAGCTTGAGCAGGCTCAGCGCGTCGGCCTGGAACGTATCGGCGATGCCGCTGTACGGAGCGATCGCGCCTTCTCCCGGATCGGAGACGAAGGCGAACGTCAGCTCGTCCTGCGCGGCATAGGCCTGCTTGAGCGACTCCGCATGGGCCTTCAGCTTATCCACATGCGCGGCCGCGCGCTCCTGGACATCGAAAATCTGCCCGATCTTGTCGACGTCGTCATAGAGGCTGTCCAGCGTCGCGCCCTTGATGCTTGTCGTGTTCACGAACGTGCGGATGCCGAGCTCGTTGAGTCCGTCCACCGTGCCCACGCCCCAGTCCGCATCCGCGAACAGGCCGCCGCGGCCCATCACGAGGTCCGGGTCGGTCGCCACGACCGGCTCCTTGCTTACATAATCCTTGGACAGCACCGGCACCTTGGCGAACGCCTCCGCCACCTCCGGATCGAGCTCCCCGTACAGGGCCGCTACGCCGACCAGCTTGTCCGCCAGCCCCAGCTTGATCATAAGCTCGGCGATCGGCTGCGTATTCACGACGACGCGTTCCGGCGCCTTGTCGAACGTCTGGTCCTTGGCTTCCCACTCTCCGCCTTCCGCTTTCAGCGTGAAGTTCTGGATCGTCAGCGGGTAGGCTGTCTTGGCGGCCGTCGGCGCGGGAGACGCGGAGGCGGCGGGCGGAGCCATGGATGGCGACGGCGAGGCGGATGAGGTGGGAGCGTCGCCTCCGTTCGCCGAGCAGGCGGAGAGCAGCAGCGTCGCCAGCAGGATGGAACCGGCTTTGAAGCGGGCGGAAATGGATGAGGCAGCGTTCATGGATAGACCCCTTTTGCAAGAATTTTATTGAGAATGATTATCATTTTTACTCCGCGAGAGTACCGTTGTCAACTGTTTTTTCTTTTGTTGACAACGATAATCGTTCTCATTTACTCTCGAAAGAGAAGCGCTTTTCGCGCCCCACTGCTTCAAGAGAAAGGATCGATCCGCTTGTCCCTGCCTTCTGCCGTTCCCAAACGCCGTTTTGCCGCCTTGCCGTCCGGCAAGGCCGGCTTCGCCCTGCTGCAGCTGCTGCTCGCCGGCTTCACGCTGCTGTCCGTCGGCATCGCCGTCTCGCTCGGACAGGTCGACGTCCCGCTCGGCCAGTCATTCCAAATTCTCGCCCACCGCTTGACCGGCCTCACCTTCGGCGATTCCGCCGACATCCTGAGCGGGCCGAACGCCAACATCATCTGGACGATCCGCTTCCCCCGCGTGCTGCTCGCCCTCCTCGTCGGGGCAGGACTCAGCCTGTGCGGCACGATCATGCAGGCGTCCGTCCAGAATCCGCTCGCCGATCCGTACATTCTCGGCATATCGTCAGGCGCTTCGCTCGGCGCCACGTTCTCCATCATGATCGGATTCGGTGCCGGAGGCGTGCTCGGCCAGCTCGGCCTCGCGTTCTGGGCGTTCGCCGGCGCCGTCGGCGCTTCCGTCCTCGTGCTCGCCCTGTCCGGCATCGGCAGCCGCATGACCTCCGCCAAGCTCGTCCTGTCGGGCATGGTCATCCACGCGCTCTGCACGGCATTCGCCAATTCCATCATCTACTTCGCCAACAACACGGAGGGCATCCGCACCGTCACGTTCTGGACGATGGGCAGCCTCGCAGCGGCCAAGTGGGACCGCCTCCCGCTCGTCGCGGCGGCGGTCGTGCTGGCGGCGCTGTTCTTCCTGCTGCAGTCGCGCATCCTCAATACGATGCTGCTCGGCGAGGAGGCCGCGGTCACGCTCGGCGTCAACCTCAACCGGCATCGCCGCTTCTATTTGATCGCGACCGCTCTGCTCACCGGCGTCCTCGTCTCCAGCTGCGGCATGATCGGCTTCGTCGGCCTGATTATTCCCCACATGGTCCGGGCCGGCGTCGGCTCGGACCACCGCCGGCTGCTGCCGCTGTCGATCTGGGCGGGCGGACTGTTCCTCATCTGGACCGACATCATCGCCCGCACCGCGATTCCGAAGGTCGAGCTGCCGATCGGCATCATCACGGCGCTGATCGGCGCCCCGCTTTTCATGTACATGCTCCTTAAAAAAGGCTACGAGTTCGGAGGGTAATGACATGCGGCTCGATGTGAACGACGTATCCGTAACGCTGGCCCGCGCCGACATCGTCAAGAGCGTGAGCCTCCGCGTCGAGGACGGCCGCTTCGTCGGCCTGATCGGACCGAACGGCTGCGGCAAGTCGACGCTGCTCAAGAGCATCTACAAAGTCGTGCGGCCGTCCGCAGGCGGCGTCATCCTCGACGGGACCGACGTCCTCCGCGCCTCGCCCAAGACTGTCGCCCGCATGATGGGCGTCGTCGGCCAGTTCAACGAGCTCAGCTTCGACTTTACCGTGCGCGAGATGGTCTTGATGGGCCGGACGCCTCACAAGAAGCTGCTGGACGCGGACAGCGCGGAGGACGAGCGCCTCGTGGAGGAGGCGCTGCTCACGGTCGGCATGCTGCCGATGGCCGGGCGCAGCTTCCTTTCCCTGTCCGGCGGCGAGAAGCAGCGGGTCGTGCTCGCCCGCGCCTTGGCCCAGCAGCCCCGCTTCCTCGTCCTGGACGAGCCGACCAACCATCTGGACATCAAGTACCAGCTGCAGATCCTCTCCCTCGTCAAGTCGCTCGGCATCGGCGTCCTGGCGGCGCTGCACGATCTGGAGCTGGCCGCGGCCTATTGCGACCACCTCTATCTCGTCAAGCAGGGCCGGATCTATGCCGAAGGGCCGCCGCGGAGCGTCCTTACCCGGGAGATCATCTCCGAGGTATTCGAGGTGGACTGCCAAATCTACGAAAACCCGGTCACCGGCGGTCTGGGCATCGCCTATCTGGAGTCCGGGCGCGTCGCGGCGTCGGAAGCCGCTGCAGCGCGGACCAGGAGCTGAGGCCCCGAAAATCCGGAAGCCGCCGCTTCGAAAAAATCCGGCGACCATTCCGGCCGAATAAGAAGAACCCCCTCCGTCTTCGCTGGCCAGCGAAGCATGGAGGGGGTTTTCGTGCCAGCGGGAAGCAGGGGCTGCAGCGCGCTTGCGGCCTGCCCGCTCGCCGGACCGGCGCTCTTACAGCTCGCCGCGGAACACTTCCGCCGCCGGACCGGTCATGTACACATGGTTGTCGCTCTCGTTCCACTCGATGCGCAGGTCGCCGCCCTTGAGGGAGATGACCGCCTCGCGGTCGGTCAGGCCGTTCAGCACGGAGGAGACGAGCGTGGCGCAGGCGCCGGTGCCGCAAGCGAGCGTCGGGCCCGCCCCGCGCTCCCAGACGCGCATGTCCGCCTGCCCGCGGCTGTTCACCGTGACGAACTCGACGTTCGTCTTGCGCGGGAACGTCGGATGCGTCTCTAGCTTGGGCCCCCACTCGGCGAGGTCGAACGAGGCCGCGTCGTCGACGTAGATGACCGCGTGCGGATTGCCCATCGAGACGGCGGTGAAGAGGAACTCGCGCCCGCCCGCCTCGATCGGATGGGAGACGACGCGCTCGGCGTCGATCGTTGTCGGCACCTGCAGGCCGCTCAGGATCGGCTCGCCCATGTCGACGCGCACGAGCTCCGCCTTGCCGTCCCGGGTCGTCAGCTCGACCTGCTGCACGCCGGCGCCGAGCGTCTCGATGGTGAGCGTCTCTTTGTCGGCATGGCCGTGGTCGTAGACGTACTTGGCGACGCAGCGGATCGCGTTGCCGCACTGCTCCGCCTCGGAGCCGTCCGAGTTGATGATGCGCATGCGGAAGTCCGCGCGCTCCGAGGGCAGGATGTAGACGAGGCCGTCGGCCCCGATGCCGAAGAAGCGGTTGCAGAGCTCCACCGCCAGCTTGTCCACGCCGGCCGGCAAGTCCCGCTCGCCGTAGACGACGATGAAGTCGTTTCCGAGTCCGTTCATTTTGGTGAATTGCATCTCTATGCACGCTCCTTGGATCGATGTTGGAAATGGCGGCTGTTCCGCTAATTGACGATTCATCTAGCATAGCTCATCCCGGTCCGCCGCGCTATTCCCAAATGCGTCGAAGATTTGCACTTTCAAGCAAAAAGCCGCTCCCCGAACGTCCGCAGGAGGCGGATATCCGGGAAGCGGCCTAACGCCTCTTCCTAACGGAGAGACGGCTGGCTGCCGCCGCTCGTATAGCTGATGCGCGACTTGGGCTTGCGCTTCTTGGACGAGCCGAGCACGCTGCCGATGCCCATGAGGAACGTCGGGATGCCGGCGGCGACGAGCGAGAGGCACCATTCGCGCGGCCCGATCGGCACCGTCTTGAAGATCGGCTGCAGGGCAGGCACGTACAGGACGGCCAGCATGAGGCCGAGCGACGAGAGCACCGCGAGCACGAGGTACTTGTTCTGCAGGAGGTTGCGGTGGAAGATCGAGCGCGAGCTGCGGCAGTCGAACACATGGATCAGCTGCGCCATGACGAGCGTGACGAACGCGACGGTCTGCGCCAGGGCGAGTCCGGCCGCGCCCTCTGGAGCGCTCCTCAGCGTGATCCAGAACGCGCCGAGCGTGCAGACGCCGATCAGGATGCCGCGGCTGACGATCTTCCACCCGAGCCGCCGCGCGAAGATGCTCTCTCTCGCCGGACGCGGCTTCTGCGTCATCAAGTCGTTCTCCGCCTGGTCGACGCCGAGCGCCATCGCCGGCAGGCCGTCGGTGACGAGGTTCACCCACAGAATCTGGATCGGCAGCAGCGGCAGCGGCAGGCCCGCCATCATCGCGAGGAACATCGTCAGGATCTCCCCGACGTTGGAGGCGAGCAGATAGCGGATGAACTTGCGGATGTTCTCATAGATGCTGCGTCCTTCCTCGATCGCCGACACGATGCTGGCGAAATTGTCGTCGCCGAGCACGAGCGAGGAGGCTTCCTTGGACACGTCGGTGCCCGAGATGCCCATCGCGATGCCGATGTCGGCCGCCTTGATCGCCGGGGCGTCGTTCACGCCGTCGCCGGTCATCGCCACGACATGCCCCTTGCGCTGCAGCGACTTGACGATGCGCAGCTTGTGCTCCGGCGAGACGCGGGCGTAGACGTAGATATTGTCCACGACGTGGTCGAGCTCCTCGTCCGACATCGCGGCGAGCTCGCGCCCGCTGACCGACAGGCCTCCGCGCGGCATGATGCCGAGCTGCGCGGCGATCGCCTCGGCCGTCAGCTGGTGGTCGCCGGTAATCATGACCGTCTTGATGCCGGCTCGGCGGCAGGTCGCGATCGCGGCCTGCACTTCCCGGCGCGGAGGATCGATCATGCCGGCGAGGCCGGCGAAGACGAGCTGGCACTCCGCCTCCTCCGCCGTCTCGCAGCTCTCGCGCGGCTTGAGCTCGCGGTAGGCGAGGCCGAGCACGCGCAGCGCGCCGTGCGCCATCGCTTCCTGCGCCTGCTGCACCTTCGTGCGGAGCGTGCCGGTGAACGGCACGACCTTGCCTTCCCACAGGATGTACGTGCAGCGCTCCAGCAGCAGGTCGGGCGCGCCCTTGACGCAGGCGATGCGGCCGCCCTGATGGCTGACGACGACGGACATGCGCTTGCGCTCCGAGTCGAACGGGAATTCCCGCTCGCGCTTGTACAGTCCTTCCAAGGAGGACGCGGTCAGGCCCATCTTGGCCGCCAGCACGACGAGCGCGCCTTCCGTCGGATCGCCCTTGAGCTGCCATGCCTCCTCCGGCTCCGGCGCGCTCGAGCGTACCGCCGATTCGGACGGCTGGGCCTGCCGCTGCAGCACGGCGTTGTTGCACAGCGCGGCGATCTGCAGCACCCGGCGCAGCGACGCGTCGTCCTTGGCCTCGACCGGCTTGCCGTCGTCGAAGCAGCCGCCTTGCGGAGCATAGCCCTCGCCGGTCACCTCGAGATCGCGGCTGCCGGTCCAGACCCGGGTCACGGTCATCTTGTTCTGCGTCAGCGTGCCGGTCTTGTCGGAGCAGATGACCGACGCGCAGCCGAGCGTCTCGACCGACGGCAGCTTGCGGACGATCGCCTTGCGCCGGATCATCCGCTGCACGCCGAGCGCGAGCGCGACGGTGACGATCGCGGGCAAGCCTTCGGGTATGGCCGCGACCGCGAGGCTGACGCCTGCGAGGAACATGCCATACGCCGGCTGGCCGTGCAGGATGCCCGCCACGACGACCATGACGGTCAGGCCGAGCGCGACGACGATGAGAATTTTGCCGAGCTGCTCGAGCCGGCGCTGCAGCGGCGTCTCCATTTCCTCCGTCTGCTGGATGAGATCGGCGATCTTGCCCATCTCCGTGTTCATGCCGGTGCGAACGACGATGCCGCGGGCGGTGCCGCCGGTGAGCATCGTGCCCAGAAAGCCCATGTTGCGCCGGTCGCCGAGCGGCAGATCGTCCTCGTCGATCGGCTGCGCGTGCTTGGAGACGGGCACGGATTCGCCGGTCAGCGCGGATTCCTCCGCCTGGCAGCTGTTCGCGCTCAGGAAACGCAGGTCGGCCGGCACCCGGTCGCCGCTCTGCAGCAGCACGATGTCCCCCGGCACGAGCTCGCTCGCCGGCACCGACACGATGCTGCCGCCTCTCAGCGCGTGCGCCGTCGGGGCCGACAGCTCCTTGAGCGCCCGCAGCGAGCGCTCCGCGCGGAACTCCTGGACGAAGCCCAGCACGGCATTGATGACGATGATCGCCAGAATCGTGATCGCGTCGAGGTACTCGCCGAGCAGGCCGGAGATCAGCGTCGCGCCGATCAGCACGAGCACCATGAAGTCCTTGAACTGATTCAGGAACAGCTTCGCCGGCGACAGCTTCTCGCCCTCCGACAGCTCGTTTCGTCCGTGCTCCGCGAGCCGCTTGGCCGCCTCTTCCGGAGCCAGTCCGCTGTCCGGCGAGCAGCCGAGCCGGGCCAGCAGCTCTTCTTCCGACAGCCGATGCCAATTCGCATTTTCCATTCGACTCTTCTCCCTCCCGCTGCCCGCACTCATGCTGCCCCCAGCATCCGCAAGGCTCTAGGACACTATATGAGGACAATCTCCGAATTATCCCTTGTCCTGCGAGCCGGCCAGGCCGCCGGATGCCATGCGCCGCGCGGTGTGGTACACTGAAGGACGCATCGATCCATCCATCCGGGCGCGCCCGGAGCTTGCACTTCGCCCGGAGCAGCGCCCATTCGCACAAAGGAGACCCCACATGGCCCTAGACGGATTCGTCCTGCGCGCCGCCGCGCACGAGCTGCAGCAGCTCGTCGGCAGCCGCATCCATAAGATCCATCAGCCCTCTTCCCATGATCTCGTGCTGCAGACCCGCGGCGCCGGCGGCGGCAAGCGGCTGCTGCTGTCCGCCAACCCGACCTATCCGCGCGTCCATGTGACGGAGCGGAGCTACCAGAACCCGATGGAGCCGCCGATGTTCTGCATGCTGCTCCGCAAATACTGCGAAGGCGGCCAGATCGAATCGATCCGCCAGATCGGCATGGAGCGCGTCCTGCACATCGAGATCCGCCAGCGCGACGAGCTCGGTGACCTGTCGCTGAAGACGATCATCGTCGAGCTGATGGGCCGACACAGCAACATCATCCTGACCGACTCCGCCACCGGCACGATCCACGACGGCATCCACCATGTGACGCCGGCGATCAGCGCCTACCGCATCGTCATGCCCGGCTCGCGCTACGTCGCCCCGCCCGAGCAGGGCAAGCAGGATCCGCTCGGCATCGATTCGCGGGAGCGGTTCGAGGCCGCGCTGGAAGCGGCCGATGCCCGCTCCGACGAACAAGCCGAGGCGCCGCGTCCCGCGCTCGCGCCGGACAAGCGGCTCGTCGCCGCCTTCAGCGGCTTCAGCCCGCTGCTCGCCCGCGAGCTCGCCTTCCGCGCTTCCAAGGCGTCCGGCGCGGACCCGGGCGAGGCGCTGTGGACCGAATTCGACCGGTTCCTGAACGCCGCGCGGGATCATGACGACGAGCCGAACATCGCCGAGCAGCCGGACGGCAAGGCCTTCTTCTCGATCACCCCGCTCTCCCATATCCCGGGCGAGCGGCGGCGGTTCGCCGGCATCAGCGAGTGCCTGGAGGCGTACTACGGCGACAAGGCCGGACGCGACGCCGTCAAGCAGCGCGTCTCCGACATGCTGCAGTTCCTGAACAACGAGCGGGCGAAAAACGTCAAGAAGCTCGAAAAGCAGGCAGCGACATTGGAGGAGGCCAAGGATGCGGACAAGCACCGCAAGCTCGGCGAGCTGCTTACGACGTACATGCACTCGTTCCAGAAAGGAGACCGATCGGTCTCCGTCGTGGACTACTATGACGAGAACGGCGCCGAGGTCGTCATCGAGCTCGACCCGCAGCTGAGCCCGTCGGACAACGCGCAGCGGTACTTCCGCCGCTACGCCAAGGCCCGCAACAGCACCGGCGCGGTGCTCGGGCAGATGGAGCTCGCCCGCGAGGAGATCCGCTACCTCGACTCGCTGCTGCAGCAGCTCGGCTCCGCCTCCCTGCAGGACGTCGAGGAGATCCGCGACGAGCTCGTGGCCGGAGGCTACCTGCGCGCCAGAGAGAAGCGCGGCGCCAAGCGCAAGAAGGCCGCACGCCCGTCGCTGCTTTGCTACACCTCCTCCGAGGGGCTGCCGATCTACGTCGGCAAGAACAATACGCAGAACGAGTACCTCACCAACAAGCTGGCCGCGTCCGGCGACACCTGGCTGCATACGAAGGACATACCGGGCTCCCACGTCGTCATCCGCGCGGCCGAATTCGGCGATTCGACGCTGGAGGAAGCCGCGATGCTGGCCGCCCACTACAGCCAGGCCCAGGGCTCGAGCCTGATTCCGGTCGATTACACGCTGATCCGCCACGTGCACAAGCCGAGCGGCGCCAAGCCCGGATTCGTCATCTACGACCGGCAAAAAACGCTGTTCATCACGCCCGACGAGGAGCGCATAAAGGCGCTTCCGTCGACGATCCGCGCCTGAGAGCGCAGCAAAAAGGGGCAGTCCCCTGGTCCGTGAATGGACCTGGGGGCTGCCCCTTTGCGATGCGACGGCTCCTGCCGACCGAGGCCGAGCGCGTGCGGCTCACCTCTGAGCCGCCAGCCGCTCCAAAAGCGGAGCGGCATCGGCTGTCCTCGCTCCGATCTCGCTATGCCGGAGCTCCTCTCCGCGCCGTCCGTGGTAGTCGGAGCCGCCCGTCTGGATGAGGCCGAAGCGCGCCGCGATCGCCGCGTAGCGCTGCTCCTGCCGCTCGTCGTGGCTCGGATGGCTCGTCTCGATGCCGGCCAGACGTCCGCCCCCCGCCAGCCGCTTCACGATATCGTCCCGGCCGTACAAGCCCGGGTGGGCGAGCACGGGCACCCCGCCGGCCTCGAGGATCCACTCGATCGCCTCTTCCGGAGCGATGCGCGGCAGCGCCGCATAGCCGGGAGCGCCTTCTCCGAGATAGCGGTCGAACGCGTCTCGGATGCTTGCCGCCGCTCCTTTGGCGACGAGCACGGAGGCCAGATGCGGCCGGCCGAGGCTGGCCGGAGCCGCTCCGGCCGCCCTCGCCGCCTCCACGGCCTCCTCGAGCGTCATGTCGATGCCGAGCGCCTGCAGCTGCTCGACCATCCGCTCGTTGCGCCGCGTGCGCGCGCTGCCCTGCCGCAGCAGGCGCTCGCGCCAAAGCGGGTCGCCGGCGTCCATCCCGTAGCCGAGCACGTGGATGTCGATGCCGTCCTCCGACGCGCTCAGCTCGATGCCGGGCAGGACCAGCAGGCCGAGCCGCTTTCCTTCGCGGACTGCCTCCTCCACCCCGGCCATTGTGTCATGGTCGGTGATCGCCACTGCCGCAAGCCCGGCTTCTGCCGTCAGGCGCGCGACGGCCGCCGGCGAGTCGACCCCGTCGGACGCGGTCGTATGCGCATGCAGGTCCGCTCGGGTCACAGCCACTGGCTCAGATCCCTTCCCCGCAAAAAATTCAGCAGCGAGACGGCCGGCAGCGGCAGCACCGCCGACTTGAGGTAGATGGAATAGAATTTCCGGCTGAAGTCCGCGTCGACGATGCGGACCGTCTCGAGCAGGCCGAGCGAAAGCTCGTGCTTGACCGACGAAGCCGAGACGAACGACATGCCGATGCCGGCTTCGACCGCCGACTTGACCGCGCCCGTGCTGCCGAGCTCCATGACGATGCGCAGATCCTGCGGACGGATCGCCTGCAGCGCCATCTGATCCTCCATCACCTGGCGGGTGCCGGAGCCTTCCTCGCGCAGCACCATCGGGTACGCGATCGCCTCGGCGAGCTTCACCTCGCCTCTGCCGGCCAGCGGATGGCGACGGCCGACGATGAGCTGCAGCTCGTCGCTCAGGACCGGCTCCGTATGGAGATCGGGGTGCGCGACGGGTGCTTCGATCAAGCCGAAGTCGAGCTGATGGTTCTGGATGTGGTCCATGATCTGCGTCGTGTTCATCACTTTCATCCGGATGGAGATGTCGGGGTGCTCCTTGTTGAACGGGCCGAGCAGCCGCGGCAGGATGTAGTCGCCGATCGTCAGGCTGGCGCCGAGCTGCAGACGGCCCTTGAGGCCGCTGGCATAACGGGCCATCGCGGCCTCGGCCTCGCGGATGAGGTCCATGCTCCGCCGGGCATGCGGCATGAGCACGCTGCCGGCGTCGGTCAGCTCGATCCGCTTCGTGCTGCGGATCAGCAGCTTCGTCCCGAGCAGCTCCTCGAGCGACTGCACCTGCATCGTCACCGCAGGCTGCGTCATGTGCAGCGCTTGCGCCGCCGCCGAGAAGCTGCCTTTTTCGGCAACGGTATGGAAGATATGCAGCTGATGAAAGTTAAGCGCCACGGATTTCGCCTCCTTATGCGGTATTATACCTTAAACCGCGCCTTGCGGCATTTTCGCAGAAAAAAGGAGGGTGCAACAAAAACAAGCCTTCTCATCGGGGGCTGAAAGGCTTGAATTCATCCAAATAAAGCCATATTCGGCATATTATCATCCCAAATTCCGTTTATCTGCGTTTTCGGCTGTTTTTAATCAGCGTCATTCGACGGGAATGCCTAAGCCAGGAATAATAGGACTTCAAGTCCCTCAGTTCGATCGTTTCCGACATTCGGCCCAAGAACGTGACAACAATCATCTTGTGCAAAGGCGCTCCCGCGAGGTCGAAATCCTTTTCGGAATCGGTGAACTCCGCGACGAAGACCAGATCGTCGTCGATGAGGTACACGTCCTCCTCCTTGCGGTAGTACGGCTCGATCCTTCCTTGCTTGAGACACTGCCAGATGAAGTCCGCGATATCTTCATAGCCGGTCTTCTGGCTCTCCACCCGGTCCGTCCAACGGTCGCGGGCATGGTTGGTGATGATAATATCCGCCACGCGCTTGTCTCCAAGCTGCACGTGGAACGTCTCGTAGGTGCTCCATCTCTCCGTTACTCGATCCTTCACCTTGTCCACTCCTTCTGAGGAAGCAGGCCTTTATATCTATATATAGTTTAGGCTTATTCTACCATGACTAATTTCGTTTTCAAATCGAAAATAAGTTCCTCCCCATTATTGGCACATTTTGGATTATCATGCAAGCGAAGCCGTCCTTCCCAAGACGATCAAGAGCGCAAAAAAGCCTTCGCTCCCGCTCGGGGAGAGAAGGCTTGCACGCGCGATGCGATCGTCCGCGCCGGAGGAGGAGGGCCTACATGCTGTAAAACCGCGTTTTGTCCTCCGATTCCTTGGGGTATTCCGTCTTGAGCTCGCTGCGCAGCGACCGCTCGATCTTCTTCACGTAAGGAAGACGCTGCAGATTGCGAAGCGTCTCCTCCTCGCGGTCCGCGTCCACATAGACGACCGCATAGTGGAGCCGGCGGGAGATGAAGTGGACGTTGCCGTACTTCTCCAGGCTGCGGGCGGCCTTGACGTCGCTCACCCAGACGATATGTCCCTTTCTCTGATCCGAAAGCATGCTTGGATTCACCGCCCTAGTAAAGTATGGACCCTGCGAATTCAGCCGCAGCCGCCGCTTCCGCAGCTGCATGAGCCGCCGCTCCCGCAGCCGCCTGTCGGCAGCGGATTGTTGCTCGGCACCTTGATCGTGTTGGACACCGACTCCGCGATGAGCAGCGACACGTCATAGAGCAGCGCGTCCAGCTCCGCCTCCGTCTGCTTGTAGCGGCGGATGCTCTCCACCTCGGCCATCTCGTTCTCGACTTTCTTGATGGCGTCCTTGGCGGCGTGGTAATCCGGATGGAAGCGTCCGAAGCGCTGGCATTCGTCAAACAGCTCCTTGGCCTTGGCGAATTCGCGCCTCAGCCGAAGCGCCTCCGGATCCTGTTCCACGCAGTCCTTCCAATATAGGTAATCGGCGACGAGCGCCGACTGATTGATCGAATCGCCGAGCTCGTAGGCGCGCAGCACGAGCGGCGCCATGTCCAGCGGGGCAGGCTCCGCGAGGGAAAGATCCTGCATCATCCGCAATCACTCCTTTCCGCAGCTGCAGCCGCTTATCGACTATAATAGCACAACCGCACGCACAACGGATACTGTCCGCCGGCTGACTTCCCGCCGACTCGGCCCCCGTCAAGCGGACTCGCCGGGAGCCGGCCGGCAGGACGGACCGGGGACAGACCTGCACCCTAAGCTCCGTAGGGCGGAGCGTGGCCAAGCTCATCGCGGCAGCAACAGGCGGAGCGCGGCCTTGCTCGAGGAATCCAGCTTGCCGGGTCCGGACGGCACGCCTCCGCTGTCGCGGTACCGGCCGTCCGCGGTCCAGCCCCCGCCCGGCTCGCGATCGATCCGCTGCGGCACGAAGACGTGCCGGCCTTCGGCAGTCGACAGCTCGACAGGCAGTCCGATCCGCAGCGCACTCTCGAGCAGCTGCTGAGCGGTCGAAGCGCGATAGCGGCGCGGCTGCCCGCACCAAGCAGACGGAATTCCCGGTCGCGACCGCTCCAGCTCGGCCCTCCCTCGCCGCGATGGCTCCGCCGCCGGCAGCGCCTCATGCCCGAACGGATCCGCCGCCTGGGCGAAAGCCTCGCGCAGCCGGCCGCGCGCTGCCGCCGCGCCGGCGGGCGGGGCCGACGGCTCCGGCAGCAGGCTCATGCAGCCCGACCAGAACTCGTCGGCCGTCGCGACGGGCGCGGACGGCCGTACGCTCTCGGAACTCGGTGCGGCGTCCGTTTCGCCGCGCTCCGTCCATTCCCGGATCGCGGCGAGCGTCTCCGACGGCAGCGGACAGCCGCAAGCATGCTCCAGCAGGCGCGTCAAGCAGCCTCCGTCCCGGCCATGGCCGAGCCGCGCCAGCGACCGGCGGGTCAACCGGTACGGGGTGAGCTCGCGCAGCTCTCCCCGCTCGGCGATCAGCTCCAGCAGCCATATAGCGCGGTAATCCGACCAGCTGGCCGCCCAAAGCTCGCCTCCCGGCTGAGCCAGCAGCGGCTCGGCTTCGGCTTCGGCTTCCTCCTGCGCCTCCGCGCGGCAAGCGAGCTGCAGCCGCAGGATTGGCTCGCCATCCGGCGTCTCGGCGAGCTCCGCCCAGCCGCAGCATCGCAGCAGGTCGAGCCACTCGCGCACGCAATGCCGCGCCGTGTCCGGCTCGCAGCGGACGTCCGCGATCCGATCCAGATCGCGGACGAGATACCAACGGTCCGGCAGCAGCCCCGCCGTCGCGGAGGCAGCCGCGGCCTCGCCGGGCCCTTGCCGCATCGCCCGGCAGGTGAGCGCTCGCAGCAGCGAGCGCTCTCGCGGCAGCAGCGGCCGCTCGAGCCACTCGCGCAGGCGCCCGCCGTCCAGCCGCCAGCCGCCGCCGCCCTCCGAGAGCCAGCCGTGCTCCGCCATCAGGTCGAGCGCCAAGGCGAGCGGCGGCTCGTAGTCGAGCGTCCAGGCCGGCGGCAGCCGCAGCAGCCTGAGGCCCGGCTCCGGCAGCCGCAGCTCTTCGCCGGCTTCCCGGCAAAGATTGCGGTGCAGCCGGCCCTTAGCCGTAACGGCAAGCCCTTCGCGCGCCAGACGGGCCGCCGCTCCGAGCAGCGCCCGCGACAGCAGCCCGGTGCTGCCGCCGCCGGGCAGCTCCCGTACGGCGCAGCCTTCGGGCAGCGGCTCCGCCTGCGCGGGCGCTGCCTTTTCCAGCCAGCCTAAGGCGTCGGCCTCCGGCACATGCACGGCCCGCTCGCCCCAGAAACGGGCGCGCACCTGCACGGCTCCGCATCGCGCGAGCTCCTCCAGCGCCTGCTCCGCCTCGAGGCTGGACCAGGCGTAAGCGGCGCAGGCGGCTTCGAGCAGCCTTCCTTCCTCCGCTCCCGCGAGTCCGTAGCGGCAGAGCAGCAGCCGCAGCAGCTCGACAGCGGGACGGCTCGGCTCCGTCCCGGCCAAGCCGGCGGCGCCGTCCCGCAAAGACGCCGGCTTCCTTGCCGCGGTCTCCGCTCCGCCCCGCCCCCCCGAAGCGGCGGACGGCAATGCGTTCTTGTCCGAGCCGGCGGCGACGGGGCCTGTCCGGCCCGCAGACGCAGCCGGACGGCTCCTTTCCCATGGCTTGCTTCCGCTCATGCTCCAGCCCCCTTCCCCTTCCCCTTCCCCTTCTCCGGAAAGTCCGGTTCGAGCGTCTCGTACGCGTAGCCCTGCTCGACCATGAACAGCTGCCGCTTCAGCGCGAACTCCGTCTCCCTCGTCCCCGCGCTGACGACGGTATAAAACAGAGAGGCCGTTCCGTCCGCCTTCGGACGAAGCAAGCGGCCGATGCGCTGAGCTTCCTCCTGACGGGAGCCGAACATGCCCGACACCTGCACCGCGAGCGACGCATCCGGCAGGTCGACCGCGAAGTTGGCGACGCGGGAGACGACGAGGCGCCGCAGCTCGCCGGCATTGAAGCGGCGGAACAGCTCTTCCCGATCCGGCCCCGGCGTGCTGCCGCACAGCACCGGAGCCTCCAGCGCCTCGCCGAGGGCGCGCAGCTGGTCCAGATGCTGGCCGATGATGAGCGCGGGACGGTCCGGATGCTCGCCGAGCACGCGGCTCACCGCCTCCAGCTTCGCCGGATTCGAGCTCGCCAGGCGAAGCTTCGTTTTTGGATCCGCGCTCGCATACTGGTCCGTGATCGAGCCGCATAGAGGCACCCGCAGCTCGCGGCAGCGCACGCCGGCGATCCAGCCCTGGCGCTCGAGCGTCCGCCACGGCAGCTCGTACAGCTTCGGTCCGATGAGCGAGAACACGTCCTCCGCCCGGCCGTCCTCGCGCACGAGCGTCGCCGTCAGGCCAAGCCGACGCGTCGCCTGCAGCTCCGCCGTGAGGCGAAAGACGGGCGCCGGCAGCAGATGCACCTCATCGTAAATGATGAGGCCCCAGTCGCGGCTGCCGAACAGATCGAAATGGCCGCCGTCCGTCCGGTTTGCCGATGATCCTTTGCCGTGGGCGACGATCTGGTAGGAGGCGACGGTGACCGGCCGAATCTGCTTCATATCGCCGGTGTATTCACCGATGTCGCTCTCCCGCAGCGTCGTTTTCTCCAGCAGCTCCCGCTTCCATTGCCGCACCGAGGTCGAGCCCGACGTCAGCACGAGCGTCGCGCGGCCGAGGCGGGCGAGCGCCGCCGCTCCGACGACGGTTTTGCCCGCGCCGCACGGCAGCACGACGACGCCGCTGCCGCCTGCCGCGTCCTCGCGGCAAAAGCGGTCCACCGCCTCCGCCTGATAGTCCCGCAGCTCGAACGCCCGGCCTCCCGCCAGCTCGCCGCGCAGCCGGATATCGAGCGACTCGCCTTCCTTGTAGCCCGCCCGGTCCTTGACCGGCAAGCCGAGCCTCGTCAGCTCGCGCTTCAGCTCCCCCCGCCGATCGGCGGGCAGCTCCCAGCCGCCCTCGGACGGCCGGGCTCCGAGCGATTCGAGCAGCGGCTTCGGAAGCTCCTCCAACCGCCTCGGCTCGCCGGCAAGCAGCAGGCCGCCCGACCGGCCGAGCCGCAGCTCGAGCCCGCCGCACCGCTCGACCCATTGGCGGATCTGCTCCGACAGCCCGGCCGGCACGGGATAGCGGGCATGACGGCGGAGCGCTTCCAGCATCTCCTCCGCCGTCATGCCCTGCGAAGCCGCATTCCAGACGGTCAGCGGTCCGATCCGGTAGTGATGGAGCGTGCCCGGCCGCTTCGCCAGCTCGGCGAACCGTCCGAGCGCTTCCCTCGCCTCCTCCGCCGCCGGATGCGACTCGTCCAGCAGCACCGTGCCGTCCGCCTGCACGATCAGCGGGCCGCTGCTTCGTTTCAGCATGCGATGGCCCCTTCCTCCACAAATGGATTTTTTGACAGTATGGGGCAGCATGGCCTGATTTTATGCCCCGCAGCCCTATTCCCTTGCTCCCCGCCGCAGCCGCCGGAACGCCGAAAAGCCCCTTCTTCCGCCGATGAGGCAGAAAAAAGGGCTCCCCTGAAATGAATTGCGGCGACCTCCGAGCAAGACGCCGGGTTCCCGGATGAAACGCAGCCGCCATGATGCGCGTCCTCTTCCAGGGAACGGTCCTCTCCTCGATGCGGTCAGCCGTTCGCCTCGGCGTACGACTCCGCGCAGCCGATGAGCAGCAGCGCAGCCTGCTTCATGGAGCTCTCGTCGATCTCGAAGCGCGGATGGTGATGCGGATAGGCGGCGCCGAGCTGCGGATTGCCGGCCCCCACGAACACGAAGCAGCCGGGAACCTTCTCCAAATAATAGGCGAAATCCTCGCCCGCCGTAATGAGTCCCGACGTGCCTGCCGCCTGCTCCCCGAACAGCTCTGCCGCCGTCCTCAGGCAGCGCGCCGCCTCGGCCTCGTCGTTGATGACCGGCGGATAGCCCTCGCGGTAGTCGAGCCGGCCCTCGGTGCCGTAGGCGGCGCAGACGCTGCGCGCCATGTCCTGGATGCGGGCCCGGATCTGGTCGCGCACGCCGAGATCGAACGAGCGCACCGTCCCCTTGAGCCGGCAGCGGCCGGCAATGATGTTGCTCGCTTCTCCCGCCTGGAACGAGCCGATCGTCACGACCGCGGTGTCGAGCGGGCTGACGTTGCGGCTGACGATCGTCTGCAGCGCCTGCACGAGCGCCGAGCCCGCGACGATCGTGTCGGCCGCATGCTGCGGCATGCCGCCATGGCCGCCGCGCCCGATGATGTCGATCGTGAACTCGTCCACGCCGGCCATGAACGCGCCGGCCTTCGTCTCGACCCGGCCCGCCGGGAGCGGGCTCCACAGATGCACGCCGTAGATGGCGTCGACGCCGCTCAGCGCGCCGTCCTCGATCATCGGCTTCGCGCCGCCGGGCGTCAGCTCCTCCGCCGGCTGGAACAGCAGGCGGCGCGTTCCCTTGAACGCGCCCTGCAGCGACTCGTAGTAGGCCGCGACGCCGAGCAGGCCGGCCGTATGCGCGTCATGGCCGCAGGCGTGCATGACGCCGGGCACCGTCGAGGCATAGTCCGCGCCTGTCTCCTCCTCGATCGGCAGCGCGTCCATGTCCGCGCGCAGGGCGACGGCAGGGCCTGGATCGCGGCCTGTCCACTCCGCGACGATGCCGTGGCCGCCGACGGCGGTCCGCACGCTCCGGCAGCCGATCTCGGCCAGCCGCTCCGCGATCCAGGCCGATGTCCGCGCTTCCTGGAAGCTCAGCTCCGGATGGCGGTGAAGATGGCGCCGATGCTCCACCATCCGCGGCATGAGCCGCTCCAGCGCCAGCTCCGCCTCCAGGCGTCTTTGGTTGTCCATTCCCATCTCCTCCTCGCTCTCACGGACTAGTGTACCAGAAGGCCGCCCGGGGGAGATAGAGCGCCGTTTCAAAAAACCCGCGCCCTTGCGCTGGACTTTGAAACATACTAATATGAATGTTGTACGTGTATACAGTCTTTGCCAAGCTGCTGAGGAGGATATTCATGATTATTGAAAACACCGGCCTTGACGGAATGAAGAGCGATTTGGCTCACCTGGACGAGAGCGCGGAAAGTCTCGGATTCGTCCGCTGGCAGTGGGAATATTACCGGGCTACATACGACCTCAAATTCGTCGACCGCAGCACGAACCAGGAATACTTCCTGCGCTTCAATACCCGCGCCGTCGAAGGCAAGCTGGAAAACCCGGCCGCCGTGCTCGCGATCGAGCATATCTACATCGGACGCGCCACCTTCCCGCACGGGATGGAGTATGAATCTGCCGTGCCTCAGCCGATCCTGAGCGCCGCCAAGCAAAAGCTGGCCGAGCTGAAGCAAAAACTCGCCGAATAAGGTGATGGTATGAAATGAAAGCAAACCCGGAAAGCCGCCGCGGCCGTCCGGACTTCCTGCTTCTCATCCTGACGCTGGCGCTGGTCGGCTTCGGCCTCGTCATGGTCTTCAGCGCCAGCGCCAGCATCGCGGAGGTGGACAGGCGGTACGGCTACGATCCGCTGCACTTCTTCAAGAGACAGCTCCTATTCGCCGGTCTCGGTACGGGGTTGATGCTCCTTTTGATGAACTTTCGCTATGCGTTCTTCAAGAAGGGCTTCATCCTTTTTTTCATTCCGGCCATGCTCATGCTGCTCATCGTCCCGTTCGTCGCCGATGAGATCAACGGCGCGAGGAGCTGGATCAACCTGTTCGGCTTCACGATCCAGCCGACCGAGTTCGCCAAGATCGCTCTCATCCTCTATCTCGGCTCGCTCATCGCCAAGAAGGGCGAGCGGTTCCGCAGCTTCAAGCGCGGCCTCGTCCCCGTCATCGTCATCGTCGCGGTCGTCTGCGGCATGATCATGCTGCAGCCGGACCTGGGCTCGTGCCTCGTCATCTGCGCCTGCGCGATGATGATGATCTTCGCCGGAGGCGCCAACCTGCGCCAGCTCGTCGCCTCCGGCTTCTTCGGCGGCATCGCCATCGCGGTCGTCATCGCGATCAGCTTCCTCGTCGACAGCAAAAGCTGGGCCTACCGGCTGGAACGGTTCACGAGCTTTCGCGATCCGCTTGCCGATGCGCTCGGCGCCGGCATGCAGGTGAGCCGCTCGCTGATGGCGCTCGGCCATGGAGGCTTCACCGGCGCCGGCCTCGGCCATAGCGTGCAGAAGGTGCAGTATCTGCCTTTCGCCTACAACGACTTCATCTTCGCCATCATCGGCGAGGAGCTGGGCTTCCTGGGCAGCAGCCTGTTCCTGCTCGTCTTTCTGCTGTTCCTGTGGCGCGGCATCATCGTGGCGCTCCGCTGCCCCGACGTCTACGGCACCGTTGTCGGAGCCGGCATCGTCTCGCTGTTCGCCATCCAGGCGTTCATCAACATCGGCGGCGTCACCGGCACGATTCCGATGACCGGCGTCACGCTTCCGTTCATCAGCTACGGCGGCTCGTCGCTGCTGGCCTCGCTCATCGCGATGGGCGTCATGCTGAGCATCTCCCGCGAAGCGAACCGCGACGCAGCCGGCCAGACATCTGCGGAAGCGCCGCTTCGGCCCGCGAGGCGGCAGATGCTGTCCGACAACTGAATGTTCCGTGCCTATCAAGCCCCTTTGCCGGCCTGCCGGACAAAGGGGCTTTTTCAACCGGATTGGAGACACGAAAAAAGCCTGTCCCGCTTGAACGGAACAGGCGAAGCTAACCCTACTTGACCAAACGGCTGCCGCCCGGGGCGGGCTCGTCCGCCGTCTCTTCCTTGAACAACACGCCGTCGACCTTGACGTTCACCTCGACGACATGAAGGCCGGTCATGTTCTCGACGGCCTCGCGCACGCCAAGCTGCAGCTGCCGGCATACTTCCTGGATCGGAATTCCGTACTGCACGATGACGCGCAGGTCGATCGCCGCCTCCAGCTGTCCGACCTCGACCGTGACGCCCTTCTGGGCATTCTTGCCGCTCAGCCGCTTCGCCAGCCCTTCGGAGATGCCGCCCGACATGGCGGCGATACCCGGCGTCTCGAGCGCGGCGAGGCCTGCGATCGTTGCGACTACGTCATCCGAAATCCGAATCATTCCCGTTTCAAGATCTTCCGCCACGACGCTCCACCCCTTCGTTTGACTCCACTTTCATCCATTGTAAAGGATGCGCTCTCGGAATTGCAAGAACGCGTAGAAGCCTCCCTCGCTCGTTTACTTTAGTCCTTGAATTGGTTATAGTAAGATACAGATTTTGCCGGTTCCCGACCGGCGCATTCTTGGATAAGAGGTGCCTTATGGCCAAGCGACGCCAGCTGTTCTACGCGGGACTCGTCCTCACGTTCGTCGTGAGCGGGCTCGCCCACTATCTCCATTGGAACGAAATGCTTCAGTTCGCCGTGTCGGCGATCTCGGTCATTTTCGTCGCCGGCTTTCTCGGTCAGGCGACGGAATCGGTCGCCCATTACGCCGGCCAGCGGCTGGGAGGCTTCCTCAATGCCACGTTCGGCAACGCGGCGGAGCTGATTATCGCGATCTTCCTCGTGAAGGCCGGCTCGTTCGAGACCGTCAAGGCCAGCCTTACCGGCTCAATCATCGGCAACCTGCTGCTCGTGCTCGGCCTCAGCATCCTGCTCGGCGGCCTCAAGTTCAAGGAGCAGCGCTACAACGTGCAGCTCGCCACCCATAACTCGACGCTGATGATTTTGGCCGTCGTCGCCCTCTTCATCCCGGCGACATTCGTCACGTCGGAGCATTTCAGCTTCCGTCAAGACCAGATCCTGAGCATTACGGTCGCGATCATCCTGATCGTCAGCTATCTGCTCTGGCTCGTGTTCTCGATGGTCACCCACAAGGACATGCTGTCCGAGATGGAGGACAAGGCCGAGGCGGGAGCGGACGCTCACGCGGATGAGCCGCTGTGGACCCTCAAGCGCTCGGTGCTCTACCTTGTCGTCGCGACCGTCATGGTCGCCTTCGTCAGCGAATGGCTCGTCGGGACGCTGCACAGCGTATCGGAGCGCTTCGGCCTGTCCGAGCTGTTCATCGGCGCCTTCGTCGTCGCGATCGTCGGCAATGCGGCCGAGCACAGCGCGGCCATCATGCTCGCGATGAAAAACAAGATGGGCGCCGCCGTCGAAATCGCGGTCGGCTCGAGCCTGCAGATCGCGCTGTTCGTGGCGCCGGTGCTCGTCCTCATCAGCGGATTTTTCGGCCCGACGATGGATATCGTCTTCACCCCGATCGAGCTGGCCGCCATCGCCGTCTCGGTCTTCATCGCCAAGGCCGTATCGAGCGACGGACGCACGAACTGGTACGAGGGCTTCCTGCTCGTCATGGTGTACATCATTCTGGGCTTCGCCTTCTTCCTCGTGTAGCGGTCACCGCCGCGAGGAATCAAAAAAGCGGCACCGCTGTCTGTCGACGCGGCGCCGCTTTTTGGGTTGCCTTCGGTTCGGTTCATCCTATAGAAGCTGGGATTTTTGGTCCAGCGCTTCGTACAATTGAGCCAAGTTGCGCTCCAGCTTGCTGATGATGGCCTTCCCTGCCAATTCCTCGATCAGGCCAGCCCGCACCGCAAAGTCCACTTCCCGGGAAAAACCGTACATCTGGGTATCCAGAACCTCTTCGTACAGAGGACATTTGCGGGTTGCAAGATTTTCCATCTGCACTTCGATGAGCTTCTCGATCTTGTTTGCGTCATCCTGCAGCAGTTGAACCGCCTTCTGATGCAGATGGACCAGAACTTCCGGTGAAGACATAGTTTCCCCCCCTGTGCGGATGTCTCGCCGTGGTTGTCATTGGTTTGCCTAATATCTCTAATAGTAGACGATTCGGGGGGAATACACAAGGACAAACAAAGAGGGCGGCTCTGCCCGCCTGACGGGTAGAGTCGCCCTTTGCCGGCTTTATTCGCCGATGATCGTAATGTTGAGGTTGTGCTTGGCGAATACTTCGGCAAGCGCCTTTTTCGCCTCGTCGGCGTCAGGCCCGTGGACGTGAAGCTCGTAGGAATGCGTACCCACCAGTGTCGTGAACAGACCGAGGATGCTCTTCACGTCGATGTACTTGTTTTCGGCTTGCAGTACGATCGACGAGCGGAACCGGCTGGCAACTTGGGAAATTTCTACGATAGCCGCATTGTTGGACATGGGTATTCCTCCCTGTTAAAAACATAAGAAAACGTTTCCTCCATCATACTCCGAAACGCTTCCCCGTTCAAGACGGACAGGTTATATTTACCCGAATTCCCTCTTGCGAACCATCTACTTCAATCGCTCGGGATTGAGTCCCTCCAGCTCCGGCAGCACGAACAGCCCGTCCTTGCGGATCAGCACGTCGTCGAAGTAGACCTCTCCGCCGCCGTACTCGGGACGCTGGATGAGCACGAGGTCCCAGTGGACCGCGGACCGGTTGCCGTTGTCCGCTTCCTCATAGGCTTGGCCCGGCGTGAAGTGCAGCGAGCCGGCGATCTTCTCGTCGAACAGCGTATCGTTCATCGGATGCAGGATGTACGGGTTGAAGCCGAGGCTGAATTCGCCGATGAAGCGGGCGCCTTCGTCCGTGTCGAGAATCTCGTTGATCCGGTCGGTGTCGCTGCTGGTCGCCTTCACGATGCGGCCGTTCTCGAACGTGAAGGAGATGTTCTCGAACGTCACGCCCGAGTTCACGCTGGAAGTGTTGTACGTGATCGTGCCCTGCACGGAGTCGCGGATCGGCGCCGTGTACAGCTCTCCGTCCGGAATGTTCCGCTCGCCGGCGCATTTGACGGAACCGATGCCTTTGATCGAGAAGCTCAGGTCCGTACCCGGTCCGACGATGCGGACCTTGTCCGTGCGGTCCATCAGCTGCTGGAGCGGCGTCATCGCTTCTTCCATGCGGCTGTAGTCGAGGTTGCAGACGTCGAAGTAGAAGTCCTCGAACGCCTCGGTGCTCATTTTGGCGAGCTGGGACATCGAGGCGCTCGGATAGCGCAGCACGACCCATTTCGTCTTCTTGACGCGGATTTCGGAGTGCACCGGGTGGGAGTAGAGCTGCTGGTACAGCTTCATCTTATCCTCCGGCACGTCCGACAGCTCGTTCACGTTTTCGCCCGAGCGGATGCCTATGTAGCCTTGCATCTGCTTCATGCGCTCCTGGTCGAGCTTCGACCAGAGCTCGATCTGCTCCGGAGTCGCGTGCAGCAGCATCGAACGAAGGACGGAACGGTCGCTCGTCTCCACGAACGGCCGTCCGCCGGCGCGGGCTACTTCTTCCACGAGGCATTTGGCCAGTTCACGCTCCGGGCCGATCATGTCGATCAGGATGTTCTCGCCGGGCTGGACGCGCACGGAGTGGCGGACCAGGTTGGCGGCTAATGTTTGCAGGCGCGGATCGCGCATGGCTGCATACCTCCTCGTATAGATGAATTCCGTACCCATCCTACCATGAGCATTCGCGCTTCTGCACGGCTAAGCGTTATTGCATCATGGTTTCGTATCGAAGCGGAATCGGAGCGTGCGCTCCTCCTCGGATCGTCCTTCTCCGGCCGAAAACAAGAGCCGGGACCGCTCCGTCAGCTCGACCGGCACGAGCCGGTGGCGATCGACGATCAGCTCGTAGCTCATGCCGGCCGCTTGCAGCGGACGGCCGGGGGAGAGCCGCTTGCCCTCCGCGCTCAGCCGCTTGCTCCAGAGCGCGGCCGCACGGCTGGCATCCGGCTCGATCATCAGCACCGCCTCGTCCCCGTCCGAGCGGGCTTCGTCCAAGCGGACGCTCGCCGCCTGATCCAGCAGCCCCTCCAGCAGCGCCGAAGGATTATAGCTGTCCTCGCCGCCGATCCGGATGCCATCGCCGGTTCGCGCCGGCGCTCCGTCGGCAGCCCCCAGCAGCCGCAAGCCGTCATGCCGGCGCACTTCGCCCGTCCAGTTCTCCTGCCTGGGAGAGCCGGTCTCGGTAAGCGCGAAGCGGTAGCTTTCCGGAGCGGACAGCCCCGATACGGCGAGGCGGAGCAGCTCTCGCGGCGAGCGCTCCGCGGAGGCGCCGGCGCAGGCGGCGAGCAGCGCTGCCGTCGCCAGGAGGACCAGCAGCGCCTGCGCGAATTTCCTGAGGACGAGCAAGGACATCGATACCACACCTTTCGTTCCTATTCCCTAGGATTCTCCCACGTCCTCCGATCCCTTATGCAGAACATGCGGCAGGGGTCCGATTCTCTTGACATGTCGAACCTGAATCCTTTAGAATTAGGTGTTGAATACAGGCCAACGGTTTTGTGACACCCTCATGGGTGCTGCAGCTGCGGGGGCAGCGGCTGAACTTCCCCTTCAGGTCATGGCTCGTCCATGTTCATGCAGCATTCGGCGAAACATTGGACCCTTTTCAAACATTCCATTTGAAGAAGGAGCTACACCCAATATGTCACGTTATACAGGTCCCAAGTTTAAACTCAGCCGCCGCCTCGGCATCTCCCTGAGCGGCACCGGCAAAGAACTCGCGAAGCGCGCTTTCCCTCCGGGCCAGCACGGCCAAGCGAGCCAGCGCAAAAAAGTGAGCGGCTACGGCTTGCAGCTCGCGGAAAAGCAAAAGCTCCGCCACATGTACGGCGTGAACGAAAAGCAATTCCGCAACCTGTTCGACAAAGCCTCGAAAATCAAAGGTATTTCCGGCGAGAACTTCATGTTCCTGCTTGAAAGCCGCCTGGACAACCTTGTCTACCGTCTTGCCTTCGCCAACTCCCGTGCAGGCGCTCGCCAGCTCGTAGCGCACGGCCACGTGACGGTCAACGGCAAGAAAGTCGACATCGCTTCGTACCAAGTCCTGCCTGGCGACGTGATCGGCCTGCGCGAGCGCAGCCGCTCCCTCAAGCTGGTCAAAGAAGCGATGGAAGGTCGTCATCACCTCCCGACGTACCTTGAATTCAACGAGCAAGCTCTCGAAGGCAAGTACATCCGCCTGCCAGAGCGCAGCGAGCTGAGCTCCGACATCGACGAAAAGCAAATCGTCGAGTTCTACAGCCGTTAATCCGGTCTGTAGACTCAAAAGCCTCGCGGCTTATGCCGCGAGGCTTTTTTGCGCGCTCATTGCGAGCAGGCTGGAAAAAAACCGTTCCCGCCGAAAGATTCAAGGCAGGAACGGCTTTGGAGCGGAGGATGGCGCTCAGGACTTCCCGGCTTCCTCGGCTGCCGCCGCGCTTGTCGCCGCCACGGGCAACATCGGCTCTGCCTTGGGAGCAGCCGCGGCTGCCGGCGGCACCGCGCGCGACGTCAGGCTGCGCATCAGCTCGTTGACGTCGATGCCGGCGACGCTCTTGAGCATCTCGGGCGCCGTCGCCATCAGGTCGGTCACGTAATTGGACAGGCGCGCCGCGCCGGCGCCGTTGCCCGTATCGACGACCGTCAGCTTGTCGATCGACTTGATCGGCTCCGCGACGTTCGCGGCCAGCTCCGGCAGCATCTTGACGATGATGTCGAGGACGGCGGCTTCGCCGAACTTCTCGAACGCCTGAGCGAGCTTTTCCTTCGCTTCGGCTTCGGCCAGGCCGCGCAGGCGGATGACTTCCGCTTCCGCCGAGCCTTTGGCGCGCTCGGCGTCGGCGAGCGCCTGGCCTTCGAGCCGCTTCTGCTCCGCCATCGCGTGGGCTTCGGCCTCGATGCGGTATTTCAGCGCGTCCGCCGCGCGGTACTGCTTCTCCTTGTCCGCTTCGGCCGCCTGAACGACGGCGTACCGATCGGCGTCCGCCTTTTTCTTGACCTCGGAATCATACTGCTTCTCGCGCCGCAGAATCTCCTTCGTCTCGAGATCGATCTCGCGCTCCTTGCGGACCAGCTCGACCTGCATCTGCTCCTCGACGACCTGCTGCTTGATGCGGGCTTCCTGGATCGTATACGCCTGGTCGGCATCCGCCTTGGCCGTATCCTGCTCCTTCTTGAACGCCGCCACCTTCAGCTGGTTCTCCTTGGACGCCTCGGCGATGTTCGTATCGCGCAGCAGCTCGGCCTTCTGGCCTTCCTCCTCCGCCATCGCCTTCTGAATCCGCGAGTCCCGCACGGCCTGGGCCTCGGCGATCTCCGCATCCCGCTTGACGGCAGCGATGCGCGGCTTGCCGAGCGCATCCAGATAGCCATGGCGGTCGCGCAGATCCTTGATCGTGAACGAGACGATCTGCAGGCCCATCTTCTTGAGGTCCTTGGCCGCGACCGACTGCACTTCCTGCGCGAACCGATCCCGGTTGCGGTACACCTCTTCCACCGTCATCGAACCGAGAATCGCCCGCAGATGGCCCTCCAGCACTTCCTGCGCCTCGCTCTTGAGCGCCTCGACCGGCTTGCCCATGAACTGTTCGGCGGCCGTCGCGACATCCTCGACCGAGCCTCCGATCTTGATGATGGCGACGCCGTCGGCCATGACCGGCACGCCCTGCTCCGTGTACACCTCCGGCGTGGAGACGTCCAGCTTCATCGACAGCAGCGACAGGAACTCCGCCTGCTGGAACACCGGCAGGATGAAGGCGCCTCCGCCGCGGACGATCTTGATGCTCCGGCCCGACTCGTCGCTGGCGACATTGCTCGAGCCGAGGAACGAACCGGTGACGATCATCGCCTCATCGGGACCGACCGTCTTGTAGCGAGCCCAGAAAGCGAGGCCCAGCAAGACGATGACGCCGACAACGATTGCAGGTATTACGAGATACTCCGGCATTACAGGTCTCCTCTCTCATTCATCATGGCGACCGAGAGCGCGTCCGGCTTGACCTCGACGACGACGACACGGCTGCCGGCCGGAATATCCCGGCCCTCGAAGCTCTCCGCCGTGTGGTTCGTGACGCCTGCGCCGATCCGGATCAGCACCTCGCCGCATCCTTGGGCGGGAATCGGAGTGATGACCTCGCCGATCGTCCCGCCCAGCTCCCGGACCGAATACCCGGATGACGTCTCGCTGTTCCTCATCGGCTTCACGTAGAAAAAGAACATCGCCATCGAGCCGGCGATCGCGATCATCGCCGCAAGGCCTGCGGTCGCGGCCGCGCCGAGCTCGGCATACTTCTCCAGCATGAGGCCGGCACCGCCGAACGCGGTGACTCCGCCTGCCAGCGCAGCCGGCTGGAAAATGCCTCCGGCATCCGCCGAGAGGAAATCCAGCGCTCCGTCGAGCGCCGAGCTGAGCAGGTCGCCGAGCACGACGCTGACGAGCGCGAACAGCACGCCGAAAGCCAAGCAGGACAAATACAGCGTCTCCATTTCACTCACCCCCCATTATTGGAAGCGATTGTAACCGCCTGGTCTTCTATACGTCGAATTCCAAAAAATGTTTCACTACTTTGACAAATGACCGGTCAACTGTTATCGAGGCTAATCCGCGCCATCCGGCGGCGTCCGATCTGCACGACGTCGCCGTCACGCGGACGCAGCTCGGCGGACGCATCATCCAGCCGCTCGCCGTTGATGCGGACGGCGCCCTGCTGCACGCTCCGGCGCGCCTCGCTGCCGGATTCGGCCAGGCCGAGGACGGTCAGCAGCCGAGACAGCCGGATCGTTCCTTCCTTCAGCTCCGATCCCGGAAGCGCCGCCTCTTCGATCTCCGACGGAAGCTCCCGCTGCTGGAACACCTCGCGGAACCGCTCGGCCGCTTCGTCGGCCGCTTGTGCGCCGTGGTACTGGCGGACGAGCGTCCAGGCAAGGCGCCGCTTCGCCTCCATCGGATGGAGAGAGCCTCGTTCCAAGCCGTCGCGGATGTCCGCCTGCTCGGCTTCGTCCACATCGGTCGCCAGCCGGAAGTATTTGGCCATCAGCTCGTCGGGGATGCCCATCGCCTTGCCGAACATGTCGGTCGGCCCCTCGGCGATTCCGATGTAGTTGCCGAGGCTCTTGCTCATCTTCTGCACGCCGTCGAGCCCTTCCAGGATCGGCATCGTCATCGCGATCTGGCGGCGCTTGCCGTACTCTTTCTGCAGCTGGCGACCCATGAGCAGATTGAACGTCTGATCGGTGCCGCCAATCTCCACGTCCGTCTCCAGCGCCACGGAATCATAGCCTTGCATCAGCGGGTAGAAAAACTCATGGATGCCGATCGGCTGCCCCGCGCGATGCCGCTTGGTGAAGTCGTCCCGCTCCAGCATCCGGGCGACCGTCGACTTGGCCGCCAGGCCCAGAATATCGCCGAACTGGAGCGGGGAGAGCCATTCGGAATTGTAGGAAAGCTTCGTCCGCTGCGGATCGAGAATCCGGAACATCTGCTCCTGGTACGTCTGCGCGTTGCGCCGTACCTCCTCCTCCGACAACGGCTTGCGCGTCTCCGACTTGCCCGTCGGATCTCCGATCCGGCCGGTGAAGTCTCCGATGAGGAGCTGCACCTGATGGCCGAGGCTCTGAAATTGGCGCAGCTTGTGCAGCACGACCGTATGCCCGATGTGGATGTCCGGCGCCGACGGATCGAGGCCGAGCTTCACGTTCAGCGGCCTGCCCTCGAGCACCGACTGCTCCAGCTTCTCCCTCAGCCCTTCCGCCGGGACGATCTCCGCCGCTCCGCGGGCGAGAATCGCCAGCTGTCGCCTGACCTCCGCCCGCTGCTCCTCCGTCAGGACTCTTTCCTCCTGCTCGTTCTGCTCCGTACCGCTCATGATGGGGTCCCCTTTCCGAATTGGAATGCAAAAAGATCCTTCTCTCCCAAAGGGACGAGAAGGATCAGCTCGCGGTACCACCCTTGTTGGAGCGTCGGCTTTTCCGCACGGAAAAGCCAAATCCGCTCCCACTTCGTTGACCATAACGGAAGACTGCTTCCGGGACCGGACTACATGCTGCGATCTCAGCCTCGTCCAGCCGGCTCCGGGCGGTAATTCGCGACAGACGCTGCGCACCGGTTCGCACCACCCACCGGCTCTCTGATCCGCTATGACGTCCGGCTACTGGAGGCCCATCCATGCCGTTCACGATATGCGCTTTCCGCAGCGAGGCCGGAAAAGCGGTTTGTTGCTGCAAGTTATATCATGCCCTCGAAGCGGATGTCAACCCGCCGCTTCGAGGCGCGCCTGCGGACATGCGGCGAATCGGAGCGAACGCTGCCAGGTCGTGCCGATTCAGGGCGCATGTGATATAATAGCTCTGTTCATTTGGAGGAGGATACGTACATATGGCTCAAGACCAGGAACAGCTCCGCAAGCCGCGCAGCGGCTGGAGGACTTTCGGCCTTGTCGTCTGGATAACGGTCAAATGGCTGGTTATATTCGGCATCACGGGCGCCTTGTTCGCGGGAGGCATCGCCACCGGCTATGTCGCCGCGCTCGTCAAGGACGATCCGGTGCGGCCGGGAAGCGAGCTTGAGGCCAAGGTCAACGAAAACGCCTTGACCGGTTTCGTCTACTTCAACGACGGAACGACGCCGGTCGGTCAGCTTCGAACCGACGAGGACCGTCGGCTCGTCGACTTGTCGAACATCCCGCAGTCGGTCATCGACGCCCTGCTCTCGACCGAAGACAGCAATTTTTATAACCATATCGGAGTCGACTACAAAGGGCTCGGGAGAGCCGTCAAGGAAAAGCTGCTGAACGAGGAGCGCCAGACCGGAGGCAGCACACTGACCCAGCAGGTCGCGCGCCGCGTCTTCCTCAGCCTCGACCGTACGGACAGCCGCAAGTTCAAGGAGATCCTGCTGTCGATCCGGATGGAGCGCTACCTGACCAAGGATCAGATCCTGGCGGCTTACCTGAACAAGATGCCGTTCGGCAACGGCTCGTCCGGCTACAACCTGTACGGCATCAAGTCGGCCTCCATCGGCATCTTCAACCTCTCCGACCTGAACAAGCTCAATCTCGCGCAGGCGGCCTATCTCGCCGGCCTGCCGCAGCTGCCGTCGGCCTACTCGGCCTTCAACGGCAAGGGCCTGTTCAACGAGACCGGATTCAACCGGGCGATGTCCCGCCAGAAGTTCGTCCTCTCCCGCATGCTGGAGACCGGCCGCATCACGCAGGCCGAATACGACGAAGCGCTCGCCTTCGACATCAAGAGCTCGCTCGCTCCGCATCGCGAGAAGGCGTACAACACATTCCCGTATCTGATGCTCGAGACGGAGCGCGAGGCGGCCGAAATCATCGCCCTCAAGCAAAATCCGAATCTGCAGAAGGCGGATCTCGCCAAGACCGAAAACGCCGAGATCGTGCAAAACGCGCGCGAGCAGCTGCTTCGCTCGGGCTACCGCATCTATACGACGATCGACAAAGTCATCTACAACAACATGCGGGAAATCGCCAATGATCCGAACAACTTCGGCCCGACGAGCAAGTCCAAGGGGCCGGAGCAGGCGGCGGCCATCATGATCGACCATCATACCGGAGCCATTCTCGGCATGATGGAAGGGCGCGACTTCAACATCGAGCAGATGAACTACGCGACCCAGATGATTCGCCAGCCCGGGTCGACGATGAAGTCCATCTCCGCATACCTGCCCGCGCTCGAAGCCGGACTCGTGCAGCCGGCGAGCGTGCTTGACGATTCGCCGATCATCCTGAAGGATGGGCAGAAGGGCTACCATATTCCGATGAATGCGAGCAAGAGATTCAACGGCCTGGTCACGGCCAGGGACGCGCTCAACCGGTCGCTGAACATCCCGGCGCTCAAGCTGTTCCTCGACAAAGTGACGATCGAAAAGGCGTGGGAATTCTCCCGCTCGCTCGGCATCACGACGCTGCAGCCGGAGGACGACAACGCGCAGACCGGCGTCATCGGCGGCCTTGCCAAAGGCGTCTCCGTCAAGGAGCTGACCAATGCCTACGCCACGATTCCGAACGGAGGCAAATACAACGATCCTTATCTCATCAGCAAGATCGTGGACGCTTCCGGACAAATCGTCTACGAGCACAAGCTGGCGCCGAAGCAAGTCTATTCGGAGCAGACCGCGTTCCTCATGACCGACATGCTGCGCACCGTCATCTCCGACCGGAGCGGCACGGGCTACGCCGTCACGAGCAGCTTCGACGCCTACGGCAAGATTCCGATCGCCGGCAAGACCGGCTCGACGCAAAGCTACGGCGACGTCTGGTTCATGGGCTTCAGCCCGGACATCACGCTCGGCGTATGGGTCGGCTACAAGGAGCAGAAAAATACGCTCGTCAAAGCCTCGCAATCCCGTGCGCGCACGCTTTGGTCCAAGATTATGAACGAAACCGTCAGGGACCGGCCGGATATCTTCAAGACGGATGCGTTCCCTCAGCCGGACGGCCTCGTCAAGGCGACCGTCTCGAGCGTCAGCGGCCTTCTGCCGAGCCCGCTGATCCGCTCGAACGGCATGCTTACGACGGACTGGTTCAACAAGAAGTACGTTCCGGTCAAGGTCGACGACGTGCTCGGCGCGATGAGCTTCATCCGCTACAACGGCGTCAACTATATCGCCCAGGACGGCACTCCCTCCGACTTCGTCTTCACCAAGACGACGATCCGGCGCGAGAAGCCGCTCGGCGATCTGATCGAGGAGATCAACAAAGCGCAGGCCGTCATGCCGGCCGAGTACCGCAGGCCGATCTCCGCGTTCATCCCCAAGGATGCCGAGAACGAGGCGCCTTCGAGGATGGATCCTCGACAGGATGACGGAGCGGCGCCGTCCGCTCCATCGAACGTGACCCTGGAGTCGCTCAGCGGCGCCTACCGCATCAGCTTCTCGGCCAGTCCGCAGAACGATGTCGTCGGATACCGCCTCTACCGCTCGTCGGGCGGCGGCTTCTCCAAGATCGGCGACTCCATCCTGGCCGGCGACTCAAGAGCGTTCGTCGACCGCTCCGGCGGCTTCGGCAGCACGTATTATGTCACTGCCGTCGACGTCGCCGGACGAGAGTCTGAACGCAGCCAGACGGTCAGTCCGGGAGGCTCGATCACGCTGCCTGGCCTGCCCGGCTTCCCGGACACCGGCACCGAAGAAGGCGAAACCGGCACCCCGCAAGCTCCGGAGCAGCCGGGCAGCGAGCCGCAGCCTCCGGCAGCCGTGAAGCCGTCCGGTCCGAGCGGCCTGAAGGCTTCCGGCACGGGCACCGGCGTCAAGCTCGATTGGAGCAGCAACAGCGCCGCGGAAGGGGTCACCTCTTATCAGGTGTACTTCAGCGCCGGCAACGACGGCAGCTTCCAAAACATCGGCTCGAGCAGCGGCACGAGCTTCGAATATGTCGCTCCGATCAGCACCGGCACCTTCCGAATCACGGCCGTCAATGCAGCCGGGGAGTCGGACTTCTCCCAAGCGGTGACCTGGTCGGCCGGCTGACCTCAGAGGCTGTTGTTGCTGCTGAGGCTAGAACGAAAGGACTGCAGGCAGCCATTGCCCGCAGTCCTTTTTTTCGTCCATAGGCAAAAAACGAAAAGAAGCCCTGCTCCTTGAGGAGCAGGGCTTCTTCGTGCAGAAGAATATAGATGAGAGAAGAATCAGTCCTCGATCGTCGACAGGTCGCCTGTAGGCAGGTCCAGCTCCCATGCCTTGAGGACACGGCGCATGATTTTGCCGCTGCGCGTCTTCGGAAGCTTGTCTTTGAACTCGATCTCGCGCGGAGATGCGTGCGCGGACAGCCCCTCCTTGACGAAGCGGGCGATGTCGGCCTTGAGCTCATCGGAAGGCTCGAAGCCTTCGCGCAGGGAGATGAAGGCCTTGATGATCTCGCCGCGCATCGGGTCGGGCTTGCCGATGACGCCTGCCTCGGCGACGGCCGGATGCTCCACCAGCTTGCTCTCGACCTCGAACGGTCCGACTCGCTCGCCCGCCGTATTGATGACGTCGTCGATCCGGCCCTGGAACCAGAAATAGCCGTCCTCGTCGCGGTAAGCGGAATCCCCGGAGATGTACCAGCCCGGAATGCGGAAGTACTCCTCGTACTTGGCCGGGTTGTTCCAAATCTTGCGCATCATCGACGGCCAAGGCGTCCGCACCGCCAGGTTGCCCATGCGGTATGGCGGCAGCTCGTTGCCGGCATCGTCGATGATCGCCGCCTCGACGCCGGGGATCGGCCGTCCCATCGATCCCGGCTTGATCTCCATGGACGGATAGTTGCAAATGAGCTGTCCGCCTGTCTCCGTCATCCACCACGTATCGTGGATGCGCTGGCCGTACACCTTGAGTCCCCAGCGGACGACCTCCGGGTTGAGCGGCTCTCCGACGCTCAGCACATGGCGCAGGCTCGAGAGGTCGTACTGCGCGACGCTGTCGTCTCCCGCTCCCATCAGCATGCGGAACGCGGTCGGCGCGCTGTACCAGACCGTCACCCCGTAGCGCTGGAGCGTCGTATACCAGTCCTGCGGGCTGAAGCGGCCGCCGCGGACGACGTTGGTGGCGCCGTTGAGCCATGGCGCGAAGATGCCGTAGGACGTGCCGGTCACCCATCCGGGATCGGCCGTGCACCAGTACACGTCGTCTTCCTTCAGATCGAGGACGATCCGTCCTGTGTGATAATGCTGCAGCATGGCGTTCTGCACATGGAAGACGCCTTTGGGCTTGCCGGTCGAGCCGGACGTATAATGGATGAGCAGCCCGTCCTCGCGGTCCAGCCATTCGATCTGAGCCTCCTCGGAGGCAGCGGCCATCTCGTCCTTGTACGAGATCGTTCCCTCCGGGACGCCTTCGTCGGAGACGACGATGACATGCTTGAGATCCGGCAGCTCGTCGCGCTTGATCCGGGGCAGCAGCGCGGGCGTCGTCACGATCGCCGTCGCCGTGCTGTCCAGCAGCCGGTCCTTGACCGCCGTCTCCATGAAGGCTTCGAACAGCGGACCGACGACGACGCCCAGCTTGAGCGAGCCGAGAAGCGCTACATAGAGCTCCGGCGAGCGAGGCATGAAGATGAACAGCCGCTCTCCCTTGGCGAGGCCCAGCTTGCGCAGGACGTTGGAAAAGCGGTTCGACAGGAGGCTCAGCTGCTCGAACGTGTAGGATTCATCCCGCTTCGGATCGCTGTAGAGAAGGGCGGTCTTTTGTCCCCGTCCCTCGGCCAGGTGGCGGTCTATCGCCTCGAAAGCCATGTTGACCTTGCCTGTCTCATGCCAGGTGAACTGCTTCTCTACCTCGCTCCAATCGAACGAAGCGTGCGCTTCCTCATAGCTGCCCATGTTCGGAGAAGCTGCGGCAACCGAGATTCTTTCCTTGTGGTCAATCGACATGCTAATCACCTTCCATCGTCATCATCGTAATGTGCTGCAAGCAATCCAAAGCGCTTTCAAGCCATAGGTGAGTCGACGTGCATGTTTAACCAGTATAGCATATGGAAATGTATGCGCCTACTTTTCGACTATTTTTATCCCTGCTCGACTAAAAATTCGCCCTGTCCGCATGCCGCTTGTCCTTTTCATCCCGAATGATTTCTGCTATAAGTGATAAGAGGCGCGGACCGCCTTTGATGGTCTGCCGCCATTTTGCTTTGGAGGTGCGATTACGTTGGAGCATATCAAGCGCTGCCATTCCCGTGTCGTTCCTTTTGGAAATCGGGAGCTCGTGCTCGAAGGGCCGGTCGACCCGTCCCGGCTCGCCGACTGCACGATGCATTCCGGCCTGGATGCTTTCCGCCGGCCCAAGGACCAGCTGGAAGCGTTGATCGAGATCGCCGGCCTCGAGGAAGGCCGCATCATCATTACCCGCGATGGAGACATGATCGTCGGCTACGTCACGTTCCATTATCCGGACGAGCTGGAACGCTGGTCCGAAGGCGGCATGGACGATCTCATCGAGCTGGGCGCCGTCGAGGTCGCATCGGACTACCGCTCCGTCGGACTCGGCAAAAAAATGATCGCCCTCGCGTTCGAGGACGATCAGCTGGAGAGCTTCATCGTTTATACGACCGAATACTATTGGCATTGGGATCTGGAGGGAACCGGCCTCGGTATCTGGGACTACCGCCGCATGATGGAGAAGCTCATGAAATCGGTCGGCATGGTCTGGTACGCGACCGACGACCCGGAAATCTGCTCCCATCCCGCCAACTGCCTCATGGTGCGCATCGGCAAGCGGGTCCCGCTCTCGTCGGTCGAGCAGTTCGACCGCGTCCGATTCCGGCAGCGATTCATGTACTGATCATGTATGGATCGATTCAGGAGGAAGAACATGAAGGATAAAGCCGTTTATGTCCGCTCGACCGGCGCAAGCCCGTACAAATTCAACGAGGAGCATCCGTTCAGTCCGCTGCGCGCGGAGCTGGCCGAGACGCTGCTTGAAGCGAGCGGGGCCCTTCCTTCCGAATCCGTTTTGGAAGCGGATACGGCTCTGGATCAGGAGCTCGAGCTCATTCATCGCTCGGAGTACATCAAGGCGGTGCGCGGCCTCAGCCTGCCGGTTCCGCCGGCAAGCGCGGCGGGACTGGCCCGCCGGTTCGGCCTCGATTCCGAGGATACGCCTTATTTCGTCGGCATGCACGACGCCGCGGCCGCTATCGCCGGCGGCTCGATCGCCGCGGCGGAGGCTGTCATGTCAGGGCGCGCTCGGCATGCCTTTCATATGAGCGGCGGGCTGCACCATGCTTTTCCGGGACACGGCTCGGGCTTCTGCGTCTACAATGACGCCGCTATCGCGATCGCCTCCGTGCGCCAAAAGCACGGCGCGCGCGTGCTTTATATCGATACGGATGTCCATCACGGCGACGGCGTGCAGTATGCCTTCTACGAGGATCCGGACGTCTTCACTTATTCCATCCATGAGACCGGCAAGTATCTGTTCCCCGGCACGGGCTTCACGCATGAAAAAGGCATCGACAAAGGATTCGGCGCCTGCTGCAACGTGCCCGTGCAGCCTTACACGGAGGACGAGTCGTGGCTGGAATGCTTCACGGAAACTGTAACCCGGGTCGCCCGAGCCTTCAAGCCCGACCTCATCCTCAGCCAGCACGGATGCGACGCGCACGCCTACGATCCGCTCTCCCACGTCCATTGCAGCATGCGCATCTACCTGGAAATGCCCCGGCTGATTCGCCAGCTGGCCCATGAGCTGTGCGGCGGCCGCTGGGTCGCGCTCGGCGGCGGCGGCTACGACCAGTGGCGCGTCGTCCCCCGCGCCTGGTCGCTCGTATGGCTCGTCATGTCCGATCACCCTCTCGCAGCCCGGCTGCAGGAGCCGCAGGGCCGCCTCTCTCCCTTGCCGCAAGCCTGGCTGGACCGCTGGCAGCCTCAGGCTCCGGCGACGCTGCCCCGGCACTGGCTCGACGATACGTCGGCCTGGGCCCCGATGCCCCGGCGATCCGAGATTACGGTTCAGAATCGGCAGGCCTGGGAGCTTGCGTCCCAGGATTTTTGATTCCGTCGCCAAAAAAAAAAGCAGCCGCTGGCCTCCCTCATGGAGACCAGCGGCTGCTTTGTCCAAGCTCCTCGCTCAGCCGCGGCTGAGGCTGCGGATCATCGCATCGATGACCTGGAACGACTGGTTGGCGGCCAGCACCGTGAATTCCTCAAAATTCATATGCGCGCTGCCGTCGGCCTGATCCGACATCGATCGGATGACGACATAAGGCACCTCATTGAGATGGCAGACCTGAGCGACGGCCGCCCCCTCCATCTCCGCGCATGCCCCGCTGAAGACGTCGCGCAGCTGCTGCACCTTGTCTCGGCTGGCGATGAACTGATCGCCGGACAGCACGATGCCGCGGATCGCCTTGCCCTTGGCGGCGGCCGCGCCTGCCTCCGCCGCGAGCTCGACCAGCTCCGCGTCGGCCGGGAAGACGGATACCTCCTGGTAAGGGATGACGCCTGGCCCGAAGCCGAGCGCGGTCACGTCCATATCATGCTGGACGGAGGCCGTCGACACGACGATGTCGCCGATGCGCAGCTCGGGATCGATCGCGCCGGCGACACCGGTGAACAGGACGCAGTCCGCGCCCAGATCGATGAGCGCCTGCGTGCAGACGGCGGCGTTCACCTTGCCGACGCCGGATTTCACGGCGATGATCGGCTGTCCGTGCAGCGTGCCCCTACGGAACGTCATGCCCGCCTTGCGCGTCTCCTCGCCCATCTCCCCGCTCCGAAAGAGCAGCTCCAGCTCCTCCGCCATCGCGCCGATGATTCCGACCGTTCCGTACGTCATGCTTGAGCCGCTCCCGCCGAGTTCCGCTTCACGACGTCATGCGGCAGGATGACCTTGGACTGCTCGACGGGCTCTTTTTTCATGAGCTTGGTGAGCAGGCGCATCGATACGGCGCCGATGTCGTACATCGGCTGGGCGACGGCGGACAGCGTCGGACGCACCATCTCCGCCATGCGGCTGTTGTCGACGCTGATGACCGAGATGTCGCCCGGCACGGAAAGGCCTTTGTCCTGGATCGCATGGATGGCGCCGATCGCCATCTCGTCCGTCGCCGCGAATACGGCGCTCGGGAGCTTGTCCGGCTCCAGGAAATGCCCCATCGCCTCGATCCCGGACTCGTAGCGGTAATTGCCGACGCGCACGAAGTCCTCCCGCTCCGGGATGCCCGCTTCCTGCAGGGCGCGCTTGTAGCCTTGGTAGCGGGCGTAGCCGACGGACGGGTCCTGCAGCGTGCCGCTGATCATCGCGATGTCGCGATGGCCATGGCCGATCAGCGTCTTGACGGCATCATAAGCGGCCGCTTCATGATCGATGTCGACGGACGGAATCTCGTTCTGCTCGTCCGTCGTCGCGCACAGCACGACCGGCACGTTGGCCGTCTTGAACGCCTGCTTGTGCTCGTCCGTCACCGCGCCGCCCATGAAGAGGAGGCCGTCGACCTGCTTCTCCAGCAGCGTGTTGATGACGCGGATCTCCTTATCCTTGCGCTTGTCGGCGCTGCAAAGAATGATATTGTAGTGGTACATGTTCGCGATGTCCTCGATGCCCCGCGCGACCTCGGCGAAGTTCGAGTTCGAGATGTCGGGGATGACGACTCCGACGGTGGTCGTCTTCTTGCTGGCGAGTCCGCGCGCCACCGCGTTCGGGCGGTAGCCGAGCCTGTCGATCGCTTCATACACCTTCTTGCGCGTTTGCGGCTTGACGTTCGGATTGTTGTTGACGACGCGGGAGACCGTAGCCATGGACACTCCCGCTTCTCTTGCAACATCGTAAATGGTTACAGTCACGGTTCCTTCTCTCCAATATGATGAATTATTTGGCAGCATGATACCCCTTTACGTTACGGTAATCATACGACAAACGCAGGGGCGGTTGCAATGTCAGCGGGCGTTCTCGGCCAGCGACGACTCCGTGATGTTCCAGTGGGACGCGTTCCACTCGGCCTTGCCGTCCTTCACCAGAATCGCCTGCGGGGAGGCATGCTTCACGCCGAGGCTCTCCTCGATCGCGTTCGACACCGGACGCTCTTCGACGACGCGCACCAGAGCCGTCTCTACGTCTGCGCTCTTGGCCGAGCGCGTCCAGCTCTCCCAGGCTTCATGGGCCTCCGCGCTGATCGAGCAGCGCGTGCTGTGCTTGAAGACGAGCACCGGCTTTTCATGCGACTTTTGCAGCACGTCGTTCCAATCCTCGACCGTCTGAAGGGAAATGAAGCTCATCGGTTCCCACTCTCCTATTCGTTCTATGATGATGGTGCTCGTTATGTATGAAGGGTGCAGCGGCTCAGTTGGGCGAGCCTTTTTTCGATATCCTGCCTCCAGGCCTCATCGCCGACCGATCCGGCCAGCAGCAGCAGCTCCAGCAGGCTGTCGATGCGCTCGTCCACGATCTGCTGGACGGCGGGACCGCTCGGCGTCTTGCGGCTCGCGGAAGCCTCTAGAAGTAAATCTGCCCACTCGTTCAATTCGTTAAACAGCAGCGTCTGCTTGGCCGGCTCTTCGCCGAGCTGGCCGATCAGCCCCGTCAGGTCGGGCTTTACTTCCGGCAGCACCTCGCTGCGGCTGCAGGAAGGGCAGGAATAGATCGGGACGTTGTCGATCTCGACCTTGCCGGAATAAATCACGGTGCGAAGCTTCATCGTCATCGTTTGCCCGCAAGTACAGGTTTTGTGCATAGATTGGTCCACTCCTTCGTCATCGGCAGCATGGCCGCCCTGCCCGGCCGCGAAAGACTCCGCAGCCCGGCGATCAGGATCCGCTCTGCCAGGCGGCGCTGGGAGGCACGTCGGTCCCGTCCGTGCTCGCTTTAGCTTACTTCGACCTTTTTCGCGAAAATTCCTGCTGGCGCGAGGCAAGCATTTTCTGTCAGCCTAGTCGGCGCTTCGGCGTTTGATTTGTCCCTTCCCCCTGACTTACAATGGCTGCAAGAGGAGGAGTGATCGATCATGACGCTGCAAGGAAAACGAGTCGTCTGCCTGCTGGACGACGAATTCGAGGATCTCGAGCTGTGGTATCCCGTCTATCGGGTCCGGGAGGAGGGAGCGGTCGTCGAGTTCGCCGGTCCGGAGAAGGGCAAGACCCATATCGGAAAGTACGGCGTGCCCGCCACCGCCGACCTCGCCTACGGAGAGGTCGACGCCTCGCAGGTGGACGGGCTGCTCGTGCCCGGCGGATGGGCGCCGGACAAGATCCGGCGCTATCCCGAGGTGCTGCGCCTCGTGCAGGAGATGGACCGCGACGGCAAGCCGATCGGCCAGATCTGCCATGCCGGATGGGTGCTCATCTCCGCCAAGATTTTGCGGGGACGGCAAGTGACCTCCACCCCGGGCATCCGGGATGACATGGAGAACGCTGGCGCCGTCTGGCACGACGAGGCCGTCGTCGTCGACGGCAACCTCGTTTCGGCGCGCCGTCCGCCGGATTTGCCGCCGTATGCGAAAGCTTTCGTCGACGCGCTGAAAAGCCTCTGATCGAACGAGCGCCGCTCCAATCAAAAGCCTTGCCGGAACGTTCCGGCAAGGCTTCGTTGTCGTTCGGTCCTATCCGTTGCCGCGCCCGCTCTCAGCCGGCTCCGGCGACTCGCGCTCGTCGACCTCTTGCTTGAAGCGCTGCAGGTGCAGCTTCGCCTCGGCCGCCGTACTGCTCGCCATCACATGCTCCAGGGCGCTGCGGCTGTCTTCCTGGCTCGTGCGCAGCAGGCGCTCCTTGACCTGCAGGATGGAATGCGACGACATGCTCAGCCCGTCGACGTTGAGTCCGAGCCAGATCGGCAGCGCCGCTGGATCGCCAGCCATCTCGCCGCAAACGCCGACCGTGATTCCTTGCCTGCGTCCGGCCTCGACCGTCGTCCGCAGCATGCGCAGCACGGCCGGATGATACGGCTCGTACAGATGGGAGATCTTGTCGTTCATCCGGTCGACGGCGAGCGTGAACTGGACGAGGTCGTTGGTGCCGATGCTGAAGAAATCGACCTCTCTCGCCAGCAGCTCCGCGATCATGACGGCGGCCGGCAGCTCGATCATGACGCCGGTCTCCATGGAGCGGTTGAACGGCTTGCCCTCCGCCTCCAGCTCGGCCATCGCCTCCCGCAGCAGCCGGTTCGCCTCCCGCACCTCCTCGACCGAGGAGATGAGCGGGTACATCACTTTGACGTCGCCGTAATGAGAGGCGCGGAGAATCGCGCGAAGCTGCGTGCGGAACAGGTCCTTGCGGTCGAGGCTGATGCGGATGGCGCGATAGCCGAGGAACGGATTCTCCTCCTCCGGCAGCTCGAAGTAGTCGAGATGCTTGTCGCCGCCGATGTCGAGCGTGCGGATGACGAGCGGACCGCCGTCCAGCTTTTCGGCGACGCTGCGATAGACCTCGAACTGCTCCTCTTCCTTGGGAAAGCGGGTCCGGTCCATGTAGAGGAACTCCGTGCGGAACAGTCCGACGCCGTGCGCGCCGCTCGACAAGGCGATCTCCAGCTCCTTGAGCGAGCTGATGTTGGCCGACAAGCGCAGCCGCTTGCCGTCCGGCGTCGACGGATCGACATGGGCCAGCCCTCGCAGCCGGGCCTGCTCCTCTTCCTGCTCCTGCTTGATGCGGGCATAGGCCGCGATGAGCTCGGCCGAAGGGCTCAGCTCGACGAAGCCGCTCCCGCCGTCCAGCAGCAGGACGTCGCCGGTCTGCACGCGCTCCTCCAGCTCGTCGTCGACGGAGACGACGAGCGGGATGCCGAGCGCCCTCGCCATGATGGCCGAATGCGACGTCGTGCTGCCGCCGAAGGTGGCGATGCCGAGGACGTTGCGCGGATTGAGATGGGCGAGCTGCGAAGGAGACAGCTCCTTGGCCACGAGCACGTACGGCTGCGTATCCGAAGGCAGCGTGATCTCGGGCGCTCCCAGCAGATGCTTGAGCAGCCGGTTGCCGACATCGCGGATGTCGAGCGCCCGCTCCTTCATGTATTCGTCGTCCAGCAGGTCGAACATCGTCACGAAGTGGTCGATCGCTTCCTTGACCGCAACCTCCGCCGCCTTGTACTGCCGCTCGATCATCCCCTGGATCTCGTTCATGAAGACCGGATCGTCCAGAATCGCCAGATGGGCGTCGAAAATGCTCCTCTCGTCGGGGCCGACCACTTCGCTGAGCTCGTCTTTCATCTGCTCGATCTCGACCTTGGACGTGCGGATGCCCTCGTACAGGCGCTCGAATTCCCGCGCCAGGTCGGCGACGTCGATTTTCTGCTCCGGCAGGTCCCACTCCCAGTTCGGGAGCACGAAGCACTTGCCGATCGCGATTCCCGCCGAAGCTCCAATACCCTGTGTCATGAGCGTTTCCCTCCAACCTGACTGTCCTTGGATTCGCGGAGCATGACGGACATGACGGCCGTCTGGCCCCGCTTCACCGACTTGAATGGTCCGAAGCCCCAGGAGCGGACGAGCTGCGGATTCGTGATGAGCATCGGCGTCGCCAGCGACTTGCCCGTCTTGCGCAGGCGCTGGATGTCGAACGAGATGAGCAGCTGGCCGGGAATGACCGCATCCCCTTCCTTGACCGCCGCATGGAAATAGCCGTCCAGGGCCGACGTATCGATGCCGATATGCATCAATACCTCCAGCCCCTCGGGCGTACGCAGCCCGACGGCATGCATCGTCGGATAGAGGAGGATGACCTCGCCCTTGACCGGGGCGACGAGCTCGCCGCGCTCCGGCAGGAACGCGGCGCCGTCTCCGACGAGCTTCCCGGCGAAGATCGGATCGGGCACCTCGTCGAGCGGAATCATCCGTCCTTGTACCGGCGAGCTGAACAGCACCTGGGCGCGGTCCCGCTGCATCGTCTTGAGCATCTCCTCGCGGATCAGCTCGGAGAACGTGCCGAACACGACCTGCACGTTGCCGCCGCCGAGGCGGATGACGCCGGCCGCGCCGAGGTCGCGCAGCGCCGCGGTGTCGAGCAGCTTGTCGTTGCGGACCTTGATCCGCAGCCGCGTGATGCACGCCTCGAGCGTCTCGAGGTTCTCCTTGCCGCCGATCGCCTGCAGGATGAGCGGCGCGCGGTACGGAATGTCGCCGGCCCACTCGTCGAGCGCCGAGCCTTCCTCGCGTCCCGGCGTCGGGATCTGGAAGCGGCGGATCGCCCAGCGGAAAAGTCCATAATACAGCAGAAACACGACGATGCCCAGAGGAAGAAGCAGCCAGCCCTTCGTCGCCAGATGCATGTTGATGACGTAGTCGATCGCGCCCCCGGAGAACGAGAAGCCGTGCCGGATGCCGAGCTCGTACACGATCCACATGATAAGGCCGGACAGCACGGAATGGATGACGAACAAATAGGGCGCGACGAACAGGAACGCGAACTCCACCGGTTCCGAGACGCCGGTCAAGAACGAGGCGAGCGCCGCCGACAGGAACGTGCGCTTGATCTTGGGCTTGAGGTCCTCCCGCGCCTCCTGGATGATCGCCAGCGCGATCGCCGGCAGGGCGAACATCATCGTCGGATACAGCCCCGCCATGAACGCGCCCGCGGTCGGGTCGCCCGCGAAGAAGCGCGGCAGGTCGCCGTACACCATCGTGCCTTCGTCCATGCGGTAGCCCCCCACCTGAAACCAGAACACGTGGTTGAGCAGGTGATGCAGGCCGAACACGACGAGGATCCGGTGCAGGAATCCATACAGGAACACGCCGAAGCCGCCCGCCGAGGCGACGACGTCTCCGAGCCAGAGGAGGGCTCGGCTCAGCGACGGCGCCGCCGCGACCATGAGCAGCGAGAACAGGATGCAGACGAAGCTGACGAACAGCGGCACGAACCTCGGGCCTCCGAAAAACTGGATCGATTCGGGCAGCCGGATCGACTTGAACCGTTCGTAGCTGTAGCCCGAAAGCATGCCGATGAGCGCGCCGATCAGCACCGTCGGCTCGATGTCGTAGCCGCTGGACTGCACGATGCCCGAGTAGATGAACATGCCGGCCAGCGCGGACAGGCTCGCGGCTCCCCCGTTGCTCGAGGTGCCCCAGGCGACGCCGGCAGCGAACAAATAGGGCAGGAAGAGGAAGAGCGAGCGGCCGGCAATCCGCAAATACTCCGCCATCGCCGGCATTCCGGCCGCATCCCACGGCAGCTGGGCCAGGCTCATGCAGATTGCCGCGGCGGGAAGCACCGTCATCGGCAGCATGACGGCGCGGCCGAGCTGCTGCAGGTTGCCCATGAAGTTCATGGCTGCTCCTCCTTTCTCGAATCCGTTTTCTTACCGATCTAGATTACGCCGCCTCCCCCATCGTTGTCAAAGCAAAGAAGGCAGGCCGGGGATCGGCCTGCCTCGCATGCCGGACGGCTGCGCCCGCGCCCGCCTCTCAGCGGATCCGGGGCTGGAGGATGGAGTCCTCCACCTTGATGCAGCGGTCCATGACGACAACCAGTCCGCCCTGGCGGGCGATCTCGGCCGCTTCTTCGTTGTAGACGCCGAGCTGCAGCCAGAGCACCTTGGCACCGGCCGCGACCGCCTCGCGCGCGATGTCCGGCGTGAACTCGCTGCGCCGGAAGACGTCGACGATGCCGATCGGCTCCGGCACGGAGGCGAGGTCGGGGTAGCAGCGCTCCCCAAGGATGTCGCCTTGCGCCGCCGGATTGACCGGAATGATGCGGTAGCCCCGCTGCTGCATCGCCTGCGAGACGGCATGGGACGTGCGCTCCGGGTTGTCGGAGAGGCCGACGACCGCTACGGTCGTGTTCGCCTCGAGCAGCTGCTTGATCTGTTCGCGTTCGGGATTTTCAAACGGCATGGCTTTGAATTCCTCCTCGTCTGGAAAAAGGGCTGATGGAGCTGCCTGCCGGTTTACGTTGCCCGTTGCGCCGGCGGATTACGCTATTCCTGCCACTCTACGTTGGCGCCGAGCGCCTGCAGATGGTCAAAGAAGATCGGATACGACTTGGCGACATGATGCGCGTCGCGGATGCGCAGCGGCCGGCGGCAGCGCAGGCCGACGACCGTCAGCGCCATGATGACGCGGTGGTCGTAATGGGCATTGATCTCGACGCCGCCCTCCAGCCCCTCCGGCTTGCCGTGCACGATGATCTCGTCCCGCTTCTCCTCGACGTCCGCTCCTGCCTTGCGCAGCTCCGTCAGGTAGTCGGTAATGCGGTCGCACTCTTTGTAGCGCAGGTTCTCCACGTTGTAGAAGCGGGACGTGCCCTCGGCATAAACGGCCGCTGCGACCATCGCCAGCACGGCATCGGTCGCCGCGTCGCCGTCGAACTCGACCGCCTTCAGCTTGCCGTTGCCGCGCACCGTGATGTCGTCGCCCTCATGGACGAGCGGCGTCTCCATCATGCGCAGCACGTCGACGACGGCGCGCTCGCCTTGGCGGCTCTGCTCCGGCAGGCCGTGGATCGTCACCTCCGAGCGCGTGACGGCCGCAGCCGCCAGCACCGCCGCCGAGCCCGGATAATCGCCCTGGACGCGGTAATCGCGGGCCTGGTAGCGCTGGCCGCCCGGCACGCGGTAGCGCATCAGATCGTCCGAGGCCTCGATGACGATGCCGGCCTGCTCCAGCACCTCGAGCGTCTGGCCGACGACGACCTTGGACTTGAGGTCGTCCAGCACCTCGATCTCGCTGTCCTCCCGCAGCAGCGGCGCGAGGAACAGCAGCGCGCTGAGGAACTGGGAGCTGACGTTGCCGGAGACGGTGATCTTGCCGCCCTTGGGCGCGCCGCCCCGGATGGTGATCGGCAGCTTGCCTCCATGGTCGTCGACTTCGACTCCGAGCTGACGCAGCGAGACGATCAGATCGTCGTGAGGGCGCTTGCCGAGCGAATCCGGGTACGCATTGACAAACGTCACATCCGGACAAAGCGCGGCGACCGCCATCAGGAAGCGCAGCACGGCGCCGGCATTGCCGACGTTCAGCTCGCGCACGTCTCGCGGCGCGCTGCCGAAGCCGCGGATGACGATCTTCTCGTCGTCCTCCTCCAGCTCCGCGCCCAGGTCGCGGATGCAGCGCCGCATCGCGTCGCTGTCCTCGCTGTGCGCCGGATGATGGATGGTGCTCGTGCCTTCGGCCAGCGCGGCCACGAGCAGGTAGCGGGTCGTATAGTTCTTGGAGGAGAGGGCCTGGATGCTGCCCTTGAGCTCCGGTGTCGGCGTTACGAGTACGTCCATATTCGTCATACCCCTTTGTGTAATGGTTGAAAAAATCTAAGCTCCGGGACGGCTATAGGTCGGAAGCGCGGTAAAGCCTTGAAGCGCCTCGATACGCCTCGGCCACCGCCTCCGCCGCTTCCTCCGGGGTGAGTCCGTCCGTCATGAGCTGCAGCGGAGCGAAATCATACGCTCCCTGGCGCTTCTCCAGCAGCTCGCGCACCTTGGCCGCCGGATCGCCGGCCAGCAGCGGACGGCCTCGGTCATGACGCACCCGCTCCACGATGACCGCCTCCGATGCCTGCAGCGCCGCCACGAACGCGCCCTCCAGCATGAGCCGCCGGTTGCGCTCGCGCAGCACCGCTCCGCCGCCGGTGGCGATGACGAGCGGCTCCCCGCATGCCAGCAGCCGGCCCAGCGCGTTCGTCTCCGCATCGCGGAAGCAGGCTTCCCCGCGCGACTCGAACAGCTCCGCGATCGAGCAGCCCTGCTCGCGCACGACTTCGCTGTCGGTGTCGGCGCAACGCCAGCCGAGCCGCGCGGCGAGCTCGGCGGCTACCGTCGACTTGCCCGTGCCCATGAAGCCGACGAGGACGATCTTGTCCTTGTTCTCTCCTGCCTGGCTCATCGCTTTTGTCGTCCCACCCTTGCGGTCGTTTTCCTTCCGAATATCATATCATCAATTGCTAGAAACGGGGTATAAAAATCTCTAATTTTCATAAGGATAGACTAGAGAACGAGAATTCAAAAGGAGGCGGTTTCATGACCGGCCGCAGCTTGGACCCCGGCGCCGCCGAACGGAAGATGAGCCGGATCGTCGGATCCGGCGAGATGCTTTCGCGGGAAGACGTCATCTGGGCGCTCGACTATATCCGAAAAAAAGTGGCTGACGGCGCCCCTGCCTTGCAGGGGCTGCCGCAGCCACGATGGTTGACTTGCTTCGGAGGCTTCGCCGAGGCCTCCATGAGCCTGCTGCGCTCGCCGCGCATCGGACCGCTGGAAGCGGACCGGCTGCGCCGGAATCTGCGCGAGGCGCTGGAGGCGCTGCAGCCGGAGCGGCCTTAGCCTTCGCTGGAGTCCATCCACTCGAAGTGGAAGACGCCTTCCTTGTCGACGCGCTGGAACGTATGCGCGCCGAAATAGTCGCGCTGCGCCTGCAGCAGGTTCGCCGGGAGGCGCTCCGTGCGGTAGCTGTCGAAGTACGCCAGCGCGCTGGAGAAGCCCGGTACCGGGATGCCGCTCGCGACGGCCGTCGTGACGACTTCGCGCCATGCGCCTTGGTACGACTCGACCGCATGTTTGAAGTAATCGTCCAGCAGCAGGTTCTTGAGGCCGGGATCGCGGTCGTACGCGTCCATGATGTTCTGCAGGAAGCGGGCGCGGATGATGCAGCCGCCGCGGAAAATCATCGCGATGTTGCCGTAGCGCAGATCCCAGCCGTATTCTTCGGATGCGGCGCGCATCTGGGCGAAGCCTTGGGCATAGGAACAGATTTTGCTCGCGAACAGCGCCTTGCGCACCGCCTCGACGAAGGCGGCCTTGTCGCCCGCGTACGGAGCCGGCTTCGGCCCGCTGAGCACCTTGCTCGCGGCGACGCGCTCTTCCTTCATCGCGGACAGGAAGCGCGAGAAGACGGACTGCGTGATGATCGACAGCGGCACGCCGAGATCGAGGGCGCTTTGGCTCGTCCATTTGCCCGTGCCCTTCTGGCCGGCGGAATCGAGGATGACGTCGACCATCGCCTGGCCCGTCTCCGGGTCCTTCTTGGAGAAGATGTCGGCCGTGATCTCGATCAGGTAGCTGTCGAGCTCGCCCTTGTTCCACTCGGCGAAGATTTCGTGCAGCTCGTCGGTGGAGAGGCCGAGCACCGAGCTCAGCAGGTGGTACGCCTCGGTGATGAGCTGCATGTCGCCGTATTCGATGCCGTTGTGCACCATCTTGACGTAGTGGCCGGCGCCGCCCGGTCCGATGTACGTGCAGCAAGGATCGCCGTTCACCTTGGCGGAGATGCCCGTCAGGATCGGCTCGACCAGCTTGTAGGCGGATTCCGGACCGCCCGGCATGATCGAAGGGCCCTTCAGCGCGCCTTCCTCGCCGCCGGATACACCCGTGCCGACGAAGCGGAAGCCTTGAGCCTCAAGCGCCTTGCTCCGGCGCTCGGTGTCCGGGAAGTAGGCGTTGCCCCCGTCGATGATGATGTCGCCCTGCTCCAGATGCGGCACGAGCTCGTCGATGACCGCGTCCGTAGGACCGCCCGCCTTGACCATGATGAGGATTTTGCGCGGCACTTCCAGGGAAGCGACGAATTCCTCGATCGTATAGGCCGGATGGAGGTTCTTGCCCGGCGACTCCGCCAGGAGCTCGTCCGTTTTTTCGCGGGAACGGTTGTAGACGGATACGGTGAAGCCTTTGCTCTCGATATTGAGCGCGAGGTTCTTGCCCATGACGGCGAGACCGACGACGCCGATTTGCTGTTTCGACATGAATGACCATTCCTTTGCTGAGTTAGTCCCGATATGCATCTTGCCCTAGTGTACCCTTTTTGATCGGTTATGCAAATGATTGTACCACGAACGATTCGCCCTGCGGAACGGCCGCCACATGAATATTGGATGAACGGCGGCAGGCATCGCCGCCCTCAGCTCCCGCCTGCGCGCTGGATGTCCGCCAGCTCGCGGAACGTGCCGGCAAGCCGGCCGAACACCGGACGGTAGACCTCGTACAGGCGCGCGTAGACCCGGCCGGCGTCCGCATCCGGCTCGCGGCGGTCGGTGATCGGCACCTGCGGAGCCGCCTGCCCGCTGCGTCCGAGCGCCTTCAGGGCGATCCGCCCCGCTCCGACGGAAGAAGCTTCCGCCGTGTCCGTCAGCAGCACGGGCAGCCCCGTCATGTCCGCGAGCATCTGGCGCAGCGGCTCGGAGCGGAGCAACCCGCCGCTCGCGCGGATCTCGCGCAGCGGGCCTGCCGTTTCCCGCAGCGCTTCCAGCACCGAGCGCAGGCCGTACAGGATGCCCTCCAGGGCGGCGCGGATCAGATGGCGGCGATCATGCTCCAGCGACAGGCCGACGAACACGCCCCGGGCATCCTCGTTCCAGTGGGGCGCCCGCTCGCCTGCCAGATGGGGCAGGCAAAGCAGGCCGTCCGCCCCCGGAGGCGTCTGCAGCGCCAGCTCGACCAGGTAGGCGTACGGGTCCATGCCTTTGCTCCTCGCTTCTTCCGCGAAGCCGGGAAAGAGCTTGTCCCGCACCCAGCGGAACACGACGCCGCCGCTGTTGACCGGGCCGCCCGCGATCCACAGCCCTTCGTCAAGCTCGTAGCAGAACAGCCGCCCCTCCGCGTCGGCCGCCGGCCGGCTGACCGCCGCCCGCACCGCCCCGCTCGTGCCGACGGTGACCGAGGCGATGCCGTCCTGCACCGCTCCCGCGCCAAGATTGGCGAGCACGCCGTCCGCGCCGCCCAGCACGAGCGGCGTCCCGGCCGGCAGGCCGAGGCGCTCCGCCGCTTCTTCGCGCAGCCCTTGCCGGTCGATCCAGGCTGACGGCGCCAGCTCAGGCAGCCGGTCCGCTCCGATGCCCGCCAGCTCCAGCGCTTCGGCGTCCCAGCGGCGTCCCTGCAGGTCATACAGCCCGGTGCCTCCCGCGATCGACGGATCGATGCGGCAAGGACGCCCCGTCCAGCTGCGCATCACATATTCGCGGATGCCGACGAAACAAGCCGCCTCGCGATGGAGCTGCGGCCGCCGCTCGCGCAGCCAGATCAGCTTGCACAGCGGGAGCATCGCATGCACCGGCACGCCGATCCGTCCGCGCAGCTGCCGCAGCGCCTCGTCCTCGCGCAGCCGCCTCGCCTGCTCCGCCGCCCGCTGGTCGGCCCAGGTGATGCACGGCGTAAGCGCTTCGCCCTGCTCGCTCAGCACGATCAGCGAGTGCATCGCGCTGCTGAACGACAGCGCAAGCACCTTCAGCGGACGGCCCTCCAGGGCGCGGAGCGCCTCGCGCAGCGCCTGCTCCGCCGCCTCGCGGATCTGCTCGGGATCCTGCTCCGCCCATCCGGGCTCGGCGGCGAGCAGCGGATAGCCGCATTCCGCCGCGGCTTCTATCGCCAGCCGTCCGTCGGCCGCAGCCATCAGCACCGCCTTCGCGCTCGTCGTCCCGAGATCGATCGCCGCCACCAGCTCCAGCATGTCTCCGGCACCGCTTACCGTTCCATCCATCGTTCGTTCTCCCTCCGAAGTCGGTTCCGAACCGCTTGGCTCAAGCGGCCTTCCTCTAATAGTAGACCGGGGAGCCGCCAAACGCAAAACGGAACGGACGAAAAAAACGGGGCGCGGATCCCGTCGATCCGCGCCCCGCTCGTCACCTTTCGTCACCTCGTAGAATAAGATGGGCTTAACCGCTCGCCCGTTCGGCTCGCGAGGTTACAGCTCTTGTACGCGTAACCGCTCGCCCCTTCGGCTCGCGAGGTTACAGCTCCTGTACGCGTAACCGCTCACCCGGTCGGCTCGCGAGGTTACAGCTCTTGTACGCGTAACCGCTCGCCCCTTCGACTCGCGAGGTTACAGCTCTAATTGAAGCATTTCCCCACGCATCTGGAGAAGACGGTCGCGGCTCTCGTCCGCGGCCCGGCTGTCGCCCGAGTGAAGCGCATCGTAAAGGACGCAAAGCTCGTAATCCAGCTCGTAGCGAAGCACCGCGGCGCGCTCCTCCGCGCGAGTCGACTGGTAGGCCTTTGTGATTTCCTCCAGGGTGACGACGGGCTTCTTTTGATAAATGATGCGATGCTCCATCCCTGACACCTCCACAAGTCGAATGATTTCGCCGAACATGATATTTTCAATGACGATCTGACGGTCCTTCATTCGTTTTACGACCGCATGGCCGCGCGTATCGCCGATCAGCTTCTCGATCAGCTCCGACAGCTTTTCGTCCTTGATGATATAGTCGCCAACAATTTTGTAGCGGTTCTTCATTTTTTGGAACCTGAGCTTCACCAGCTTGCGGCCCGTGCGGATCGAGATCAGGAACTGGGCCTCGGTCTCGCTCCAGTAGAGGGAGTAGCCTTCATGGATCAGATCGCGGATGAGATTCTGGATTTGCCGGCGGTCAAATCTCAGCTCCAAGTTGCAATATTCCACTTCGTAGCTTTTATTCACGGCAATCCCTCCCCTGCTTTAGGTTGTTTTAACTAAATGTTCTGACAATTTGATCTTATCCGTAGTTTATACTCCATCTTATGTGATGGCAACTTGGTTTATTGACTAATTTTGAAGAAAAGGGCTCCAGCCTGTTCGAAATGACAGCGCTGCCACGATCGGCTTCTGCCCGGCCCGCTCGGCGCGCCTGTCTTGCAGGACGCCGATTGGGCCGAAAGCGGCTTGTCCAGCCGCGCCGCCGGCTGTGTTATACTATATGGACGACGATCCATCCTGATGACCGGGAGCCGGTTCGGCCGCGAACTTTTTCATTTACGAAAGGACAACAAGCCATGACCAACCTCCATCCCCGCCCTTCCGGAGCCTCGGTTCTGGACGAGCGCAGCCCTTCGGCCTTCCCCGGCTTCGGACCGGCCGATTTCGACGTTTTCGCCATCGACGGCCTGGAGCCGCGCATGTCGGCCCTCATCTCGGGCATCCGCCCGAAGCTGGAGGAGCTCGGCAGCCGCCTGTCCCCCGAGCTGTCCATCCTGTCCGGCACGGAGTTCCATCCCCATGTCGCCAAGCACGCCCGGCGCACGGTCAATCCGCCGAGCGACACCTGGGTGGCCTTCGCGGCGAACAAGCGGGGCTACAAGGCCCATCCCCATTTCCAGATCGGCCTGTGGGGCACTCATGCCTTCATCCAGTTCGCCGTCATCTACGAAGCGGAAGGCAAGGCCGAGTTCGCCAGGCGCGCCCTCGATCGGCTGGACGAGCTCTACGCCCTGCCTCCGGCCGGACAAGGCTACGTCTGGTCCGGCGACCATACCCGGCCGGAAGCCGCGCCGCATGACGGCATGAGCCGGGACGAGCTGCGGGCGCTGTTCGAGCGCTTGCGCACGGTCAAGGCCGCCGAGCTGCTCTGCGGCGTCCATCTGGACCGCAGCGACCCGCTGCTGCGGGACGGCGAGGCGTTCGTGCGCAAGGCCGAGTCGGTCTTCCAGACGCTCATGCCGCTTTACCTGCTGGCCTCGCGTTGAACGCGCGCGCGAGCCGTGCGGATGCCGGCACGCCTGAACGCCAAAGCCCCGCCCGCCTTCGCGAAGAAGGCGGACGGGGCTTTTTTCGCCGCTTCAGGGCGGGCATCAGGCCAAGGAGATGCGTCCCCGGCGGATGATGAGCAGATGAAGCACGAACAGCACGACGAGCGAGCCGCCGCTGATGAGGAACGGCGCGTGCGGGCCGAAGCTGTCCCACAGCCGTCCCGAGAGGATCGAGCCGAACACCATCCCGAGTCCCTCGATCGTCAGGAAGAAGCCCCAGACCGCTCCGCGCTCCTCCTTTGGAATCGCTTTGGCGATAAGCGCGTTCCACGCCGGGATGATGCAGGCGTAGCCGAGCCCGACGAAGGCGACGACGACGAGGACGAGCGGCAGGTAGCGCATGTAGCCGAGCACCGGCAGCGACACCGCGGCGAGCAGGAAGCCCGCGTGCAGGAACCAGCGGGTGCCGTAGCGGTCGACGCCGCGTCCGATCGGGATGAGGCCGAGCACGGTGATCGCGCCTCCCGCGAGCAGGAAGTAGCTGTACTGCTGGGGAGACAGATGCAGCACGGTCCGCGCGTATTGGGTCAGCACCGGCGTCAGCAGGCCGAGCGCGAAGTTCTGGATGAACATCGCGGGATATAGCAGCCGGCTCGCATGGAGCGACTCTCCCACCTTGCGGAAGTACGCCCGGATCCGCTCCGGCAGCGGGGCGCTGCTTGTGGACGGCGCCTCGTCCGCCAGGCGTCCCTCGATCTCCCGCGAAGCCTGCCTGCCCGGCAGCGTCAGCGTCACGGCGACGATCGCCGCCATGATCGCGCCCATCAGCCAGAACGCCGGCTCGTAGCGGCTGATGATGAAGAAGTTGATGACGATCGGCCCCATGCCGACGCCGACGAGCCAGCTCATGTAGATGACGCTCATCATGCTGCCGCCCGCCTCGTCCCCGGCGACCGCCGTCGCTCCGGTGATGACGCACGGCCAGAGCGGCGAGGTGCCGATGCCGAGCAGCACGCAGGCGACGATGATCCAGCCTGTCTGGTCGGTGAGCGCGATGATGAGCACGGACAGCGAGGTGAACAGCACGCCGAGCAGCATGACCGTGCGGTAGCCGATGCGGTCGATGATCCAGCCGAGCGGGCTGCGGAAGAAATTATCGCCGATGTACTGGCTCGCCAGCGCCCATCCGACCGCATAGGCGGTCAGGCCGAGCTCCTCCCTCATGTAGACGGGCAGCACCGAGACGAGCATCGCCCCTTTGACGAATTCGACGCCGAACATGATAATCAATAGCTTGATGACAAATGGAGAACGGATAATCTTCTTGCTGTTCTTCGGCATGCTCAGCTCCACGGATCGGCAGGCTCCTTTCCTCGTTCGGGCAAGGAATCCGCAGGCTTGCAATCCCCCCCGTACATGCTATACTCAACCTTGTTTGTTATCCCTTGAATCCGAATCTGAAAGGCTGTGGATGAATACGGTGGACCATAACCGCACCCCTCTCTTCAGCGCGCTCCGCCGCCATGCGGAGAACAACCCGCTGCAATTCCATATTCCCGGACACAAGAAAGGCGCTGGAACCGACTCCGAATTCCGCTCCTTCATCGGCGACAACGCCTTGTCGATCGATTTGATCAATATAGCTCCGCTGGACGACCTGCATCAGCCGACCGGCGTCATCGAAGAAAGCCAAAAATTGGCTGCCGATGCGTTCGGAGCCGATTATACCTTTTTTTCCGTCCAAGGCACAAGCGGGGCCATCATGACGATGATCCTCTCGGTGTGCGCGCCGGGAGACAAGATCATCGTGCCGCGCAACGTCCATAAATCCGTCATGTCGGCCATCATTTTCGCGGGCGCTCGTCCCGTCTTCATCTCTCCGGCGCGCGACGGCAACCTCGGCATCGACCACGGCATCACGACGCGCTCCGTGCGGCGCGCGCTCGAGCGCCATCCCGACGCCAAGGCCGTGCTCGTCATCAACCCGACGTACTTCGGCATCTGCGCGAACCTGAAGGAAATCGTCGATCTCGTCCACAGCTACGACATCCCGGTGCTCGTGGACGAAGCCCACGGCGTGCTGATCCATTTCAGCGACCGGCTCCCGATGAGCGCCATGCAGGCCGGAGCCGACATGGCCGCGACGAGCGTGCACAAGCTCGGCGGTTCGATGACGCAGAGCTCGGTGCTGAACCTGAAGGCCGGCCGCGTCAACCCGCAGCGCGTGCAGACGATCATCAGCATGCTGACGACGACGTCGACCTCCTACATCCTGCTCGCTTCGCTCGACACGTCGCGCCGCAATCTGGCCGTGAATGGACAAGCGATGGCGGAGAAGGCGATCGCCCTCGCCGAGCATGCCCGCGAGGCGATCAACGCGATCCCGGGGCTGTACTGCTTCGGCAAGGAGATTCTCGGCGGCGAGGCGACGTTCGACTACGATCCGACCAAGCTGACGATCCATGTCCGCCATCTGGGCATTACCGGCTACGAGGCGGAGAACTGGCTGCGCGACACCTTCAACCTCGAGGTCGAGCTGTCGGATATGTACAATATTCTCTGCCTGATTACGCCAGGCGACTCCGAGGACACGGTGGGCCAGCTGCTCGGCGCGCTGCGCGCGATGGTCGAGCGCTATCCGCAGGTAGACGAGGTGCAGGAGCTCGTCGTCAAGATTCCCGAGATCCCGCAGCTGTCGCTGACGCCTCGCGAGGCGTTCTACGGCGAGACCGAGGTGCTGCCGTTCAAGGAATCCGCCGGCCGCATCATCGCGGAGTTCATCTACGTGTACCCGCCGGGCATTCCGATCCTGCTGCCGGGCGAGGTCATCTCGCAGTCCAACATCGACTACATCGTCGACCATGTGGAGGTCGGCCTTCCGGTCAAGGGACCCGAGGACCGCAGCATCCAGTTCGTCAAGGTCATCGTCGAGGAAACCGCGATTTTCTGACGCTGCGCGAGCCGCTCCGGCCAAGGGGCGGCTTTTTTGAACTTGCCGCTCCGGGAACGGAGCCTTGCTGCGATCCCGCTTTTACCGCGAGGCTGCCGTCCCCACCGCTGCCGTCTCTGCTCCTGCCCCTGCGCAAGCACGCCAAAAAGCCCGGCCGCCAGGCCGGGCTTGAAGGTTTGGAAAGCCGGGCTCAGCCCTGCTTCTCGTTCTCTTGACGCGCGAACTCCTCGTAGATCGCCGTCACGCGCTCCCACTCCGCGTCGTCCTCGATACCGACCAGGAAAGCCTCGTCGTCCTCTTCTTCGACACGGAGGATAAGCCCGTCCTCTTCGGGATTGTTGCGGTCCAGAAGGACGGCGTACGCCTGATTCTCGGATTCGAACTGGTACACCATCACCATCTCGCGCTCGACGCCTTCTTCGTCGGAAACGACGAATACCGGCTCCTCGTGGTCGTGGTCATGGCCGCAGCCGCAGTTGTCGTCATGCTTATGCTCGCTCATATCTATCCCTGCTTTCATTATGCTCTCGAATTAACTCTGGTATCGTACCATGAGCCGCCTTGCGGGTCAAATCGGGCTTACTTGGCGAGCAGGTTTTTCTCGGACACGACGCTCCACTCGTCCCCTGCCGCCAGCCGGATCGAGAAGCGGACCGAATACTTGCCCGCGCTGTCGAAGCTGTACTTGAAATCGTCCGTCAGAAACCAGAAGTTGTCCTTGCTCGATTTCATCGTATCCTGCTGGATCAGCGTCTCCTTGCCCGCGGGATCGGTGATGGTGATCCGGAACGAGTGGATGTCGGTCGTCAGCGTGTCGACCTGCGCGAAGACGCTGAACGTCACCTTCTTGCCGGCTTCGACGCCGCCGAAGGTGGACTTGTCCGTCTTAAACAGAAACATATGTACGTTGGGCTTGATGATCGATGCTTTCTTGGCGTTGTCGTCCCAGAGGACGAGCGCTTGCATCTGGCTCGCCAGCTGTCTTAGCGGGAGGTAGCTCTTGCCTTCGCTCATGATGCCGCCCTCGGACAGCTCGCTGCCGTTGAGCGCCACCCGGATCGCTTGCGAGGCCGAATCGGCGAAAATCATCGTCCCGCCCCAAAGCGTCATGGCGAGCGTCAGCACCAGAACCTTCTTCCCTTTCATGAATATCCCCTCTTCCGAAACCAGTTGAACAGTTATACTCCGGCCCTCCGGCAAAGTTGCGGCCGTCCGCAAGCCGTTTCTCGGACGGCTTCCCGGGACGATCCGCATCCTCTTCGGCGCTCGCGAGCGTTTTGTCGGAAGATGCGGATTTTTGCGCTTGCCCTGGAAATGAAGCGCCTTGGAGCTCAGCCGTACGTGCGGGTGAGGACGCACGGCACGCCTTTGCCGAGCGCTCCCGGCTGGCGCATCCGCGCCAGGTACTGCTGCCCTCGGGAACAGGGGGTTTTGCATACTGCGCACGTGTCCGACAGGACCAGCTTCATCTGGACCTGGCGACGGTCGGATGCGGGGGTCTTCTTCTTCGCCGCCTTCGCCTTGGAGCCGCCTTTGCTCATGCTGCCATTCTCCTTCCGGGCGTCCGCTGCGGGACGCTTCCCCGCTATCCTATGCAGCGGTCCGGCGGATGGCCCGCCTCCAGGCAGGCGCCGACAGCAAAAAAGCGCGCCTCCGCGATCCGCGGAAAGCGCGCAGCCCGACTTGATGAAGGCTCGTCAGAAAATCGGCAGCTGATCCAGGTTGTTCGTCGGATCTCCGTCCGCGTCGCCGCGCAGATAATGGCCGCCGTCCTTGCCCTTGAAAACGTTGACTCCGGCGAGCAGGCCCTGGCCCGCCTCGGCGATCGCCTGGTCGTACGCGAGCACGCGGCCGCTGTCGGTCTTGAACGAGGTCAGGTCGCCGTCGCCGTTCTTCTGCACGGCTACGATGCTTTCGCGCTTCGGCGCGCCTTCGTTTCCGATCTCCATGAAGATTCCCTCCTTTGCGTCTAGGGAAGCGGAACGATCCGCTTGCAAGCTCAGGTTTCCCCGCCTGCGCGCTTATTATCCGCCGGTAGCCCGTCCTTCCGAGATGCGGTATGATGGAAGCATGACTGCGAGATAGCCGCTGCCGGGCTGGCGGCTGGAGGAAGAGGTGATGATCGCATGGGCATGGGAGCCGTGCTGTTTCTTTCCGGATTGATGGCGGCGCTGATGATCGGGCTGCTGCTGGCCGTAACCAAAAAAGCCTACTCAAAAAAATGGGACGAGGAATGATTTCCTCGTCCCGTTTTTTTTAGTAGGGCTGCTTCCACATCCGGTCCCGGTCATGGCGCCGCTGCGGCGAAGGGCCGTCCTCCGAAGGAACCGATTGCCCGTAGAGGGCAGACCGTACGGAATCGGGATACAGCTCGGAGCGGACGGATTCGGCTTCTCCCGCCCGCTGCACGGGCTCCGCAGGTCCGCTCAGCGTCCAGGCCCCCTGACAGCCGGCGGCGAGTCCGAGCAGCGCCGCCAGCGCTGCCGCATGGCATAATCGTCTTTTCACAAGGCTTCGGCTTCCTTTCCTGCTGCTGATCTATCGATCAGTATCGCCCAATCGCCCCGTCGATTATTCCGGCTTGAGGTTCGTTTCGGATCGATCGAGCTCTTCCCTATAGCCGATCCACACATACGTCCGGTCGTAATCGTACGAATCCCAGCGGATCAGCCGGCTCAGCGGATAGACCGCCGATCCGATCAGAGCCGCTACCCCGAGCAGCCATAGCGCCAGCTCGGCTGTCCATGCCGCCGCGTTCCCCATCGCTTCAGCTCTCCTCCCCGTCTTTGCGCACCGCTTCCCTCGTCTGCTTGAACAGCTGATGGCCATAAACGGATACAGCCCCGCACAGCAGCCCCTGCAGGCCTACCTTCAGCGTGAAGCCCTGGAGCGCCATCGCAAGCACGATCGCCGCTCCCGTCACGATGTAGACGATGGTCCAATTCGGAATCTGAGGCGTCCCCTTCAAGATCATGCCGATGACCCAGCACGCGGCGACGACAATGGTCAGCTCGGGGTCGATCAGCTCCGAGAGCGCTTCGATAGTCATCCCCTGTCCCCCCCCTCTCTTCCTTCGGCAAGCTACTATATGAAGGGAAAGGAGCGAATATGACAAGCACTCGGTCTCGGAAAGCACAAAAAACCCTTCCGCCGGCTCAAGCCGGATCGAAAGGGGGCGGGTCAGAGCATTCAGTTGAGCCGGTCTCCGCCCGTTCGCCGCAGCGCGGCAGCCAGGCCGTCCCACAGGGCCGCCCGAGCGTCCGGCTCGGATTCGGAGAGGCGGGCGGCGCGCCCGCCGAATTCCGCGATAAACCATTCGGGAACGCACAGCATCGTCGACAGCGCGTCCAGCTTCTGGCGCTGCTCGCTGATGATCGCATCCTGCTCCAGCGAGATCCGGCGAAGCACGTCGCGGCTGTATTCCAGCTCGACCACCTTCAGTTGGAGCTGCTTGATCAGGTTCTTTTCTTCGAGGGTCATCATCGTCCTCAACCTCCTGTTGAGGATTAATAACCACCGAACCCCGTTTAGAAGCAAAAAAGCCGCAGCGCGAGGCTGCGGCGGCGATCATCCGATCAGTGGCGTTCCGGATTGCGCGAGCGCAGGCCGGCAAGTCCGAACAGGCCGAGCAGGCCCAGCCAGCCCCAGCCGGCGTTGCTGCGCGTGCCAGCGGCGCTTGCAGCCGTGTAGCGGCCAGCCGTACCGGCATTCTGAGCGCGGTACGTGCCGGCGGCCATGCCGTCGTACGAACCGGCGCGGTAGCCCGCCGTATTCGTGTTCATCATCGTGCCGTTCGTGTTCATGCGGCCGCGATTCATGTCCATGTCGTTCTCCAGGCGGTTTACGCCGCGCTCGAGGCCGTTCATGCCGCGGTTCACCCCGCGCTCGACATCGTTCGTTACCGACGCCGGATTCAGGTTCTGGCCGATGTTGCGTGTCATGTCTTTCACGTTGGCATGAGCCGGCAGGCTCAGCATCGAGGCGAGCACGGCTACGGAAGCAAGGGACGTCATCGTTTTTTTCACAGGTCGGACCTCCAGGTTCGCTTGGGATGGGATGAAGCGGCCGAATGAAGCAGCCGCAAAAGGAAGCCCTCCTAGCATCCCCTTGAAGGAGCGCCGCAACCCCGTCAACCGTTGGCTCGGCTGGTCGGCCTTGGGCGGAAAGAGCAATCTCTCCAGAGCTTGACGCTCATTCGCGCTCGACGGCGGCGGCAGGTGCGCTGGAGACGGATTCCGTCACGGCTTCACGCCGCTTGTTCGTGATGAAGAACGACAGCGCCAGCGCGACCGCCGCAAAGCCGATGATCCACACGTAGGAGTCGTTGATGCCCTGGATCGAAGCCTGCACGATCATCTGCTCCTTGGTGAGCCCCTGCGCTCCACTGGCGGCGAGCTCGCTGACATGGACCTTCGTGCGGTCGGTCATGATCGTGACGAGCAGCGACGTGCCGACCGCTCCCGCGACCTGGCGGACGGTATTGGAGATGGCCGTGCCGTGCGCGTTGAGCCGGGAAGGCAGCTCGTTCAGCCCGGCCGTCTGGATCGGCATCAGAAGCAAGGCCATCCCGATCCGTCGGCCGGTCGACATCAGCAGCAGATACGTGTAGCTCGTCGAGTCGGTCAGATTCACGAAGCTGAAGGTGGTTCCGATCGTGATGGCCAGGCCGATGATGGCGAGCCATTTGGCGCCGAACCGGTCGAACAGCTTCCCGGCGACCGGCATCAGGATGCCCATGACGATCGCGCCCGGCAGCATCAGCAGGCCGGACTCCAGCGCCGTGTAGCCGCGGGCGTTCTGCAGGTAAAGCGGGAGCAGCATCATGTCGGCATACATGACCATCGTGACGGCCACATTGATGAGCGTCGTCAGCGTGAACAGCTTGTAGCGGAAGGCCCGCAGATCAAGCAGCGGAGCTGTGGAAACGAGCTGCCTCCACGTAAACGCGGCCAGCGCGAGCGCTCCGCCGAGAATCGTGGACAGCACCTCCGCGCTCGACCATCCCGCGCTCGCAGCGCGGCTGAAGCCGTAGAGCATGCTCCCGAAGCCGATCGTGGACAAGATCACGCTCCAGAGGTCGAGACGGGCGTCGGTGCGTTCCGACACGTTCTTGAGATAGATGAAGCCGCATCCGATCGTAATGAGCGCGAGCGGAATCATGCCGTAAAACATGACCTCCCAGTCATAGCTCTCCAAAATATAGCCCGCAAGCACGGGACCGATCGCGGGAGCGAAGATGATCGCAAGGCCGACCATGCCCATGGCGGCTCCGCGGTTGTTCGCCGGGAAGATCGTCAGGATGACGTTCATCAGCAGCGGCATGATGATGCCCGCTCCAGCGGCCTGTACCATGCGCCCGGTCAGCAGCAGCGGAAAATCCGTCGAGAGCGCCGAGATGACCGTACCCGCCAAGAAGATCCACATGGATGCCTGGAACAATTGCCGTGTCGAGAAGCGCTGCATGAAATACGCCGTAATCGGAATCAGCACTCCGTTCACCAGCATGTAGCCGGTCGTCAGCCATTGCGCCGTCGAAGCCTCGATGCCGAACTCTCCGATGAGCTTCGGGATCGCCACCGTCATGACGGTCTGGTTCAGCGTCGCCAGGAACGCTCCGAGGATCATGACGAACAGGATCGGTCCTTTCTTGATATTCGTCCATTTTTCATTCGGGTTGTCGCCCACTTTCATCACCCTCCGCCACCTCTGGAATCTTTTTTACACCGTGTTGTATACTGAACATGGCATAAAGGAGATTATAGTCCGTTTCAGCAGAGGTACAAGCGACAGTTTTCGGCGATCTGTAAAGAAACCTCGATTGAAAACGCTCGCTGTCGTTTTGACGGATGATATTCGACAGTTTTGCCTTTGCCTGTAAGGAGGTCCTCGAATGGCGGAAACGGATTCACGAATCGATCCCCGCGTCCTGCGCACGCGCCAGATGCTGAAGCATGCTTTGATCGAGCTGCTCGGGGAAACCGAGCTGGACAAGATTACCGTGCAGCTGCTGACCCGGCGCGCTTCCATCAACCGGGTCACGTTTTATTTGCATTATCGGGACATTCCGGATCTGATGGAGCGGCTCGCCGAAGAAATGGCGGATCAGATCCGGCAGATCCTGTCCCCCTTCTCTTCCCAAAATACGGAGGAGCTCGAGCGGTCGCTGGTCGACTTGCTCGAGCATATCGCCTTGCATTCCGCCTTCTACAAAGCCGTGCTTTCGGCGCGGATGATGCCCGTTTTCGCCGAAAAGCTGCTGCAGCTTCTTTCGGAGCTCATCTCGAGCCGGATGCAGGAGAAGGCGGAGCGCTCGGGCGAGGAACCGGCCATCCCGAAGGATATCGTCATCTGGTACGGCTCCTCCGCCTTGATCGGGATGATCGTCTCGTGGCTGCGCAGCGACATGCCGTATACGCCCCGCTTTTTAGCCAAGCAATTCATGCTTTTGACCAAGCACAGATGAAGCACCAAAAAAGCCAGAGCGAGGGAGGTTTCTCGCGCTCTGGCTTCTTTGTGTCGATCAGCGGTTCAGGTCCGTCAGACCGGGAGCGTGCTCATTCGGCATCTCCGGATTGAACGGCACCGGGAACCCGTTCGGAGGAGGCGTCACCTGCAGCTCGCCGCCGTTTCGGCTAGGCGACTGTCCGCTGAAAATCTCGCCCATGCGGTGCTCGTCCAGCCTGTAGTTGAACTGGGCGTTATGGTAGCCCAGATCGACGTATTTCTTGCATTCCGGATACTTGTTGATGTCGTAGTTGGGGATCGGGAACAGCTTGCCCCAGCTCACTCCAAGCGTCTCCAACGCTTTGGCGAACGCATTTTGATGCGCGTTGTCGCGCACGATGAGGAACCCGAGCGTCTCGCGGAAGGCTTTGTTGGAGCTCATCTCGTAAATCCGCGTTTTTTGCAGCACGCCGGTCGACTCGAGCACGACGTTGTTCAGCAGATCGGCCACGAGATTGCCGTGGTTGTACACGTAGCTGCCCAGCCACGGATTGCCGCCCGCATCGACCGGCAGCGAGCCTTGCGCGCCCATGATGTAATGATGCGGATTGGCATGCTTGACCGCTTCGTCCAGCGGCGCTCCGTCGACGCCGGAGTCGCCGGGAGGCTCGCCCCCCGCGCCGGTCAGCAGCTGGTTGATCGTATTCTGCACCAGCTCGACATGCGCGATCTCTTCCAGGAAGACGCCCTTCAGCAGATCCCGATATTGCGTTTCCTTGCCCCGGAAGTTGCTGCTCTGGAAAAAGTACTGCATCATCGTGCGCATCTCGCCGAACTGTCCGCCGAGCGCTTCCTGAAGCACCTTCGCGGCCGCGGGGTCCGGCTTGTCCGGCACGATCTGGTTGATTAGATCTTCCTTATAAAAGTACATCCCTGTTCCTCCTCGATCGCCAGGCTCTCGTACGACGCATTTGTCGGAATGGCTGCTGGACGTATCTAAGGTGTACGGAAGAAGGAAGGTCTATTCGGTTGAACATGAAAAAGAACCCTTGATAATCAAGGGTTCTTGAGTATGATCTGTAGTGGGCTCGAACCACTGACCCCCACCCTGTCAAGATGGTGCTCTCCCAGCTGAGCTAACAGATCATGTTTAGAAGGGATGTTTCGTTTCTTTCGTTCCGTTCGTGTTTGTCCCGCGAACAATTAATACTATACCAGCTCTCTCAAACACCGTCAACACTTTTTCTAAAAAAACTTTTTGCTTGTTTTGCAAGCGATTCCATAGGCTATACTGCAAAGCAAACCGGCAACGAAAGGAGTGGTCCGCCATGCCGAACGAATCCAAGCCGCGCCCGCTGCGCCTGGCCGCCGTGCTGGCCTGGGCTGCCGTCCTGCTCATGCTCACCGGCACAGAGAGCTTGCGTCATCTGCTGATCCATCGGGAGCTGCTTTTCTCCTTTGATCCCTCTCCGGACTTTCGGGCGTTTTTTCGCTGGGCCGACATTCGTACGGTCCACGGCGAATGGCTGCTCGTCAAGCTCGGTCATTTTTTGGGCTTCGCGGCGCTCGACCTGCTCCTCATGGCATGGCTCGGAAGCAAGCTCCGTGCGCTCGGACTTTCGCTGCTGTTCGCCGTCTTTACGGAAGTTCTCCAGCTGTTTCAGCATCGGGACGGCAGGTTGTACGATGTGCTGATCGATGTGTCTGGAGCCTTGGCCGCTGCTTTGATGGTCGCCCTTTTTGCCACTCTTTTGAAAAAAAATCCGGCAATCCCTGTTTCAAACGAGTTCAATCGCTTTAATAATAGTCAACGGAGATGACATTTTTTAGTTTATTGTACATAAATTGTCGACATCATCCATCATTTTAGCTAAGGATGTGACAATCCATGTCGAAAAAAAGCGAGATTATGAAGGATATTGAACGGCTGCGGGAAGCGCTGAATAAAGCACCGGTCAGCCCATCCGGATACAATCTGGAGCTAAGCAGAAGATTGGATGAGCTCATCGTTTCCTTTTATAAAGCTGGTTAACCGGCCGTAATCGTTCCTTCGACCTATTTCCCCCTTCCCATCTACGAACCTTTTGTGATACAATTTGTATCACAGTAGATTGGTGTAGGGGTTGCTGTCATGCTCGTGCTGAGGCTGCTGAGCGAGCCGGCTCATTTCCAGCAGGCCGTCGAAGAAAAATGGACCGTGTCCGTCTATAAAGATTCCCGCCTGCTTGTCAGCGGCTATCCGATCGAGATGTTCAATCGGGATACGGTGAAGATCGCCGGAACGTATTTTTTCATGGAAGAATGCAAGTTCGAGGGCTGCCGCATCGTGCCGCAGCAGCGAGCCATGATCGAAGCGCTCGCCCCTCGCGTCCGCAGGCGCAAGCTTCCTCCTTCCTCGCGGAACCAAGCGTCCGACTCCTAAACACGAATTCGACCGCCCGTATCCATCCCTCGGATGGACGCAGGCGGTCTTTTTGACGTTGAAGCGATGTCTCCTAGCGGGATGTCGATGCAAGCAGCAGGACGACGAAGGTCCGGCCAAGACTGCTGCCTAGGCCCGCCGCGCGCTCCACCAGATCGGGATGCGCAGCAGCAGGTTGAGCAGCAGGACGACGATCAGCAGCACGGCGGCCGAATGCGAGGCGATCGCCGCGGCATCCGGCACGATCGCCTCCGACTGGACGTACCACAGATGCACGGCCAGCGTCGCGCCCGGCGACATCGGATCGAAGTCCCACATGAGCCCGGAGGTGGAGACGCCGGATACGAGCACGATGACGGCGCTCTCTCCGAATGCCCGTCCGGCCGTGAGGCTGATGCCGGTCATGATGCTCGACAGCGCGGCAGGCAAGCACACCTTGAAGATCGTCTGCGTATGCGTCGCTCCGAGCGCCAGCGAGCCTTGCTTGTACTCGGGCGGCACCGAGCGCATCGCTTCCTCCGTCACCCGCGTCAGCAGCGGCAGGTTGAGCAGCGCGAGCGTGACCGCGCCGCCGACGATCGTAAGCCCGATGCCCATGCCCTCGACGAACAGCGCGATGCCGAACAGGCCGAAGATGAGCGACGGCACCGAAGCCAGCCCCTCCACGCAGACGCGGATCAAGCCGATCGCGCGGTTGTCCGGAGCGAACTCCGCCAGATAGATGCCGGAGGCGAGTCCGAGCGGAATCGAGATGAGCAGCGACAGCACGAGAATATAGAGCGAGTTGAACAACGCCGGTCCGATGCCGCCGCCTTCCTCGATCTCGCTCGGCAAGCCGAACACGAAGCTCCAGCTGAGTCCCGGCAGACCTTCTGCCAAAATCGTCCCGATCAGCGCGAGCGTGAACAGCACGCAGCCGACGCCGACGGACCAGACGACGGCGGTGAACGCCTTGTCGGCGCTGCGGTTGCGGCGGCCGCTCCGCATGGATCGATTCGCAGCCTGGCTCATGCCGCGTCTCCCCCTTTCTTCTGCAGCATCCGCACGAACCCGATCATCAGCAGCGAGATGGCGAGCAGCAGGAAGCCCATCATGTACAGCGCGTTGTTCCAGGTCGAGTCGAACGGCACGTTCGGCAGCTGCATGACGATATTGCTCGTCAGCACCGACGTCGGCTTGAGCAGGCTGTCCGCCAGCTGCGGCGTATTGCCGATGACCATGACGACAGCCATCGTCTCGCCGATCGCGCGCGCCATGCCGAGGATGATCGCCTGCACGATGCCGCGGCCGGCAGCCGGCAGGATGACGCCCGTCACGGTCTGGAAGCGCGTCGCGCCAAGCGCGTAGGAGCCCTGGACGTATTTGCGCGGCACGGAGCGCAGGGCGTCGTCGCTGATGCGCGTGATCGTCGGCAGCACCATGACCGCGAGCACGAGCGAGGCTGCCAGCACGCCGTCGCCCAGATTCGTCCCGGTCACGGTCCGCAGCGACGGGATGAGCAGCGTCAGGCCCATGTACCCGTAGACGACAGAAGGAATGCCCACGAGCAGGTCGAGGATCGGCCGCACGACCCGGCTGAGCCGCTGCGGGGCGAGCTCGGCCAGGAACAGCGCCGCCAGCAGGGAAATCGGCACGGCGATCAAGAGCGTCAGCGCCGTCACGGCAAACGTGCCGAGGATGAACACAAGCGCTCCGTACTTTTCATTTTCAGGCTCCCAGGCCGTCGAGAAGAAAAATTCGCGGACCGAAACGTCGCGGAACGTCAGCACGCCCGTGCGGAACATGAAGAACAGCATCGCCAGCAGCACGCCGCAGACGAGCACGGCCGAGGCCGCGCACAGCAAGCGGAACGAGCGATGCTCCAGCTTCAGGCGCAGCTTGCGGATGCCGGTCCGGCGGACGGGACGGGACGGGGCGGATACAGATGGAATCGTTTTGCTCATGGCGGACTATCCTCTCCAAAAGATGAAAGCAACCCCGGCAAGCCGGCCTCCAAGGCGCGGCTTCCGGGGAGCCGGTCAAGCTGTGGAAACGGAACGGCTTTAAGCGTTTTTCATGGCGGTGATCGGGATGAACTTCAGCTTCTTCAGCGAGCCGTTTTGGAACTTGGCGCTTTGGATGTACTCGATGAACGCTTTCGTCGCGCCCGTCGGCTGGCCTTTCGTCATGTAGTAGCCGTAGCTCCACACCTTGTACTTGCCGTTGATGACGTTGTCCGTCGTCGGCGCGACGTTGTCGATCTTGACCGCGTTCATCTTGTCGGTCACGTAGACCAGATCGATGTAGCCGATCGCGTTCGGCGTCGTCTCGACCGCCGTCTTCATGTCGCCGCTCGACTTGACTTCCTTATAGTTGTCGCCTTTGGAGATGAAGTCCGTGCCCTTGAGCGCCTTCAGCTGGAAATTGACGCGCGTGCCGGAGCCGAAGGCGCGGTTGACGACGACGATGTCCGCATCCTTGCCTCCGACTTCCTTCCAGTTCGTCACCTTGCCGGCGAAGATGTCCTGAAGCTCCTTCGTCGACAGCTCGGTCACGCCCGTGCTCTTGTTGACGATCGCGGCGAACGGAATGACGGCGACTTTATTGGCGACCTGGCCGTCGAACTTCTTGAAGCCCGGCACGTCCGTGGAGGCGTCCCAGTCGCAGGCGCCGATGTCGGCGATGCCTTTGCGGACCGATTGAGGCCCCGTGACCGATCCGGCCGCGGAAGCGGAGATGCGCACCTTCGGATGCAGCTTCTTGAACTCGCTCGCCGCCTGCAGCGACAGCGGCAGCAGCGCGGAAGAGCCGTTGATGACGATCTTGCCGCTCAGCTTGGAGGCGGCTGCCGTGGCGGAGCCGGAGTAGGAGCCGAGCAGCAGCGTAGCCGCCAGCGTGATCGTAGTCATTTTTCCGAACCATTTCATAGAGAGGTTTCCCCTTTCAAATTGAAGCCGTCAAGGCTGAAACTATAAATTCCGCGCGCTTACTTGCTCAAGCTTGTCCAGCGGCCGTCCGCGGAGAGCTTCTGCAGCTGGCCGTCCACGATGACTGCGGCGCCCTTGCCGTCCTTGGCCAGCGTCAGGCCGGATGCGCCTTCCGGCGCGGCCGCGAGCTTCGTCACGGCATCGGTCGACTCATCCAGCACGTAGACCGACGTTTCGGTCAGGATGCCGATGTAGCCTCCGGCTTGGACCGCTTCCAGCACGTCTTCCTTGTCGAACGCGGTCTTGGACTGCTCGCCTTTTTGAGAGATGAGCGTGGAGATCGTGTTCTCGTCTCCGGCTTTGACATAATAGACCGTGCCGGACGCGGAGCGCTGGATGAACAGCTTGTCCTCGTCGCCCTTGGTCAGAGCCGCCGGCTTGGCGTCCGCGCTGCCGAGCGCCAGGTCGAACAGCTGCGGGCTCGTGCCGGCCATGTCGATCGCCACGTCGTCCAGGCTGACGTCCTTGTTCGCATCGGCCGTCACCTTGCCGGTCTTGACGACGGAATACGTCAGTCCCGATCCGTTGACCGACAGATCGCCCTTGTACTCGACCTTGTCGTCCAGCACTTTGGACACCTTGCCGTCTTCCAGGGAAATCGCCGCGATGACAGAGGTTTTGTCGCCCTGCAGGAAGATCAGCTGCTTGCCGTCCGCAGCCCATTGCAGATTGCTCTTGATGCTCGTGTCCGTACCGAGCTTGCGCATCGTGAGCGTCGGCAGGTCGATGACCCGCACCGCTCCGTCGGCATCCGCGAACGCCGCCGAGGCGCCGTCCGGCGAGACGACCAGCTCGGATGCGCCGTTCGACGTCAGCAGCTGGGCGCTCGCGCCGGTCGCCGGATCGACGAGGTAATCCAGACGGCCGTCCTCCGTCGTGACGGAAGCGATCAGCCGGCCGCCTGCCCATTGAACCGTGTCGACGCTGTCCAGCAGATCGAGCGTCTCGATCTTCAGCTCGCCGGATACGCCGGACCAGCTGGCGCCAAGAGCCGTTACATAAGCGGCAGGCTCGACGTAGTTGACCTGCTGCCAGCTCGTGACCGCGCTGGACAGAGCAACCGAGCCTTGCCCCGTCTGGATCTGCTTGGAGCCGGATTGCAGCAGCAGCGAACGGTCTCCGAGCGTGACGCGCAGTCCCGCGCCTCCCGGGAGCACGTCCAGCTCGGCGCCGAGCGCATGGGCGAGATCGGCCGCGGACAGCAGCTGGCTGCCGTTCTGGACGATCGAGCGCACGAGCACCTCCTGGCCGTTGACGCTGACCGCTGCCTGCTTCGCTTCTGCTGCGGAGACGGCCGCAGCTCCGACCGCTCCGGTTCCGATGGCGGCGACCAGCGCCGCTGCGATTGCTTTTGATCCTCTGTTCATGGTTGGCTCTTCACCCTTCTTTGCGACTATTGTCCCGTACAAGCTGATCCTAAGGCACAATTGTTTAGGCTATATTTGGAATTTTTAGCGATTATGTAAAGGAAAGACCCAGGCGAAAGGGGACTTCGGCCGCATATGCTGCTCTAAAAGGAGAAGGTCCGCATGCCTAAGTACCGCATCATCGTCGATTTGTCCGAGCGATCGCTCTATCTGCTGGACGGGGATCTTGTCGTGAGGCAGTTTCCGATCGCTGTCGGCAAGATGCTGACCCGCACTCCCACCGGAGAATTCACGATCATCAACAAGCAGGAAAACCCCGGCGGACCGTTCGGCGTGCTGTGGATGGGCTTGTCGAAGCCCCACTACGGCATCCACGGCACGAACGAGCCCGCCTCCATCGGCCGCGCGGTCTCGCATGGCTGCATCCGCATGCACAACGAGGACGTGCTCGCGCTGTCGGCGCTCGTGCCGATCGGGACCCGGGTCACGATCCGTCCCTGAGCCGCAACCATTCTCTCGCGGATCGCGTCTGTAACGGCAAAGACGCCTTTGTCATCAAAGGCGTCGGAACAGGCCAACCTACAGAAAGCGAGTCGAGAGAGGAGCGAGCAGGATGGGCATTAGGGGCAAGGCAAGAAGACGTCGGATGCTGGCAGGAGGATTGGCGGCGCTGCTGCTGGCGGCGTCCGCGCCGCTTCAAGCCGGCGCATTCGCCGACGTAGACGCGGACCCGAACGCCGCCGCCATCCGCAGCCTGGAACGATCTGGACTGCTGAGCGGCGGAGACGTCAAGTTCCGGCCGACGGAAGCGATGACGAATGCGGAGGCATTGTCGCTGCTTGTCAAGGCGTTTGAACTCAATCTGGACCGGATCCGGTTCGTTCAAGCTCCCAAGGCGAGCCAATACTACCCCGGCATGAGCGACGGAGCGTGGTATTCGGAGGCGTTCCTGATCGGCGCGGTGCACGGACTCGGATTGCCGAAGGACGTCAAGCCGGGTGAAGCGATCGATCGAGAGCGGTTCGCCGTCCTGCTGCTGCAGGCGATGAAGGCGTCAGGCGGAGGATGGAGCGGAGAAAAGGGCAAGGCGCCGGCGGACGAATCCGCCATCGGAAGCGACAGCCGCGACAGCGTGCGCGAGCTGATCGCCGCCGGTCTGCCGCTGCTCGATGCGTCAGGAAGATTCCAGCCCAAAAAGGCCGTTACGCGCAGCGACGCGGCAGCCTGGGTCGAAGGAGGATGGAAGCTGGTGAACCGACCGGAAAGCGAATCTCCCTCACTCGTCTCGCCGCTTGCAGGCGTCGAGCTGACGACAGCGAAGCACGCGGACGGCATCGTCAAGGTGACCGTATCCGCTCAGGCCCCGAATCCGGGCTACGGCATCCGCATCGACTCGATCCGCTTCGAGGGCAAGCAGGCGATCGTGAGCGTCGCCGTCGTGCCGCCGAAGCCGGGCCAGATGTATCCTCAGGTCATCACCGAGGTAAGCGTCGACACGTACGTGGACGCAGCTTATGCGGCCGTGCTTGATGAAGCGGCGACAAGCGGCGGAGCGCCGCTCAAGGGAGGAATCCTTCCCGGGAAAAATGCACGCTGACGTCCGGGAACGCCAGCAGCGAGTCATAGAACCGGTCCGCGGCGGCCGGCGCATAGTCGGCCTCGAGGCCGAGGGATCGATACTGCTCCCTCATGCCGAGCTGGCCGGAGCGCCGGCCGCCGCTGCCGTCTCCGCGATGAAAGTCGTCGACGACGATGCGCGGCGCTTCTCGGGCGAGACGGCGGGCGAACTGCTCCGTATGGGGCAGCAGCGGCGAGACGGCCGCCTGCACGGGGATGCCCGCCTCGCGCAGCTCCCTCAGCGCGCGCCAGCGGGCGGCGAGCGGAGGCGCCTGCGGCGTGAACCGGCGGCGCATCGCCTCGTCGTCCGTCTCGATCGTCACGCTCGCCCGCAGCCGGCCGCCGAAGCGGGCGAGCAGCTCCTTGTCCCGGACCACCAAGGGACTGCGCGTCTGCAGGAGGAGGAATTCCGGGGGGCGCTCCAGCATCAGCTCCAGCAGCGACGCGGTCGTGCGTGTCCGCGCCTCCTCCGGCTGGTACGGATCGGTCGCCGAGCCGAAAAAGAGCCGGATCGGCCCCTTGTCCGACTCGCGGCTCCACTCGCGGCGAAACGCGGCCGGATCGAGCGTCTTGACGTCGACCCAGCTCCCCCACGGCTCGGCGCGGAACAAGCCCACCGGCATCCGGCGGACATAGCAGTAGCTGCAGCCGAAGCTGCAGCCCGTGTAAGGATTGAGCGTATGCGTATAGCCCTCGAGATAGCCGGCCGCAGGGTTCAGCCAGCGGGCCGGACGCTTCGCCGAGCCGCTCAACTGCCGCCTCGCTCGCGGCCGGCGGCGGCTTCCTCGCCGCCGGTCGGCTCGGCCGTCCGGCACCAGTCGATCGCCTCCATGCCATGCTGTTCGAGGAAGGCGTTCGCTTTGGAGAAGGGGCGGCTGCCGAGGAAGCCGCGGTGGGCCGAGAACGGGCTCGGATGCGGCGTCGTCAGCAGCAGATGCCGGCTGCCGTCGAGGAACGCGGCCTTGTTCTGCGCATGCTTGCCCCACAGCAGGAATACCGCCGGACGCTTCCTCTCGCCGATCAGATGCACGATGCGGTCCGTGAACCGCTCCCAGCCGAGGCCTTGATGGGAGGCGGCCTCGCCCCTGCGTACGGTCAGCACGTTGTTGAGCAGCAGCACGCCCTGGCGCGCCCACCCGCGCAGGTCGCCGCTCTCGGGGAGCGGGCAGCCGATGTCGTCCTTCAGCTCCTTGTAGATGTTCTGCAGCGACGGCGGGATGCGCACGCCCGGCTGCACGGAGAAGCTGAGGCCGTGCGCCTGGCCCGGACCGTGGTACGGGTCCTGGCCGAGGATGACGACCTTCGTATCCGCGAGCGCGGTCAGATGCAGCGCGTTGAAGAGATCATGCATGTCGGGATAGACCGGCCCGCTGCGGTATTCCTCCGCCAACCGGCTCCGCAGCTCGCGGTAATAGGGCTGCTCCATCTCTTTCCGCAGATGCGGCTCCCAATCGTTGTGGAACGGTACGGTCATTTGACATCGCCCTCCGTAGAAAGTAAAATTGATTAGCCCATATCGAAGAAAGTTGCAGGTGATGGCCATGAGTTACCGTCCGGTCGTAACGAACGTCAAGCTCGCGGAGCGCAACGACTCCACCCAGCTTTATCAGGTCGTCGTGAAGCTCAAGGACGGCGGAGAATGCCGCCTGTTCTACAGCCCGGAAGGCACCAAGATCAACCGTCTCCAGACGACGCCTTGTCCGGTCTGCCGCCGAGACTACTATTGCAACTGCATGGACAAGTTCATCGAAGAGATCAGCGGCCAGGTCGACCTGGAAGAGCTGAAGGCTGCCGAGCCGGCAGCGAAGTAAGAGGCCTTCCTAAGGCTTCTTTTTTTTATTCCTCCAGTGTACCGGATTCAAACGAGCCGGGCAATCCGGCGCTCCGATCTATGCTCGAATCGTTTCACAGACGGGACGGACCTGCCGATATACTTCGTATAAACGGGAGGGAGCGTGATCGCCATGCGCTTGGCTGCAGCCGTCGGCTGGATGACGGCTCCGTTCGTCATGCTGCCGGCCAGGTGGAGCCATCTGTCCGCGACGGGCCGCATCATCGGCGCCGTCTGGTCCTCCGCCCTGCTGCTGTCGCTGCTCGCCTTCGCGCAGCTATACGGCGCGCCGAGCAATCCGCCCCAGCAGGTGCAGGCCAAGGTCGTTCCTGCCGAGGCCAGTCCGGCTCCATACGCCGTGCCGGCTTCGGACGAGCATCCCTGAACGGCCGCGCGACTGGCTTGATCCAATGAAAAAAAGCAGCCCGGAGGCTGCTTTTTTTCATTGGATGCCGAAGACCGGACTCGAACCGGTACGGGGTTGCCCCCGACAGATTTTAAGTCTGTTGTGTCTGCCATTCCACCACTCCGGCAAGAGGCCACAGCCGCATTCGAGCGACATGACGAAAAACAGCTTACCATAGTTCGCCAGCTAGCGTCAACCGAAACCATCGATTTCGTCGACGGGCGAGGAGCGGGCGGCACGCCAATAAAAAAAGCCTTGCTGCGCAAGGCGGATCGTTCGCTTTGGTGGGCCCTGCAGGACTCGAACCTGCGACCAATCGGTTATGAGCCGACCGCTCTAACCAACTGAGCTAAGGGCCCTTTTGAGGGAATGAGTTGAACTCGCATAAGGGCAAATAAGTTGCGGGGGCAGGATTTGAACCTGCGGCCTTCGGGTTATGAGCCCGACGAGCTACCGGACTGCTCCACCCCGCGTCATTTCAAACATCGTCCCGCTTGGAACACGAATACAACTATACTACAGCCGATCTGGCAAAGTCAACCTGCATGCTTCTTCTCGACGCTAGGGCATATATCGGACCCCGTATTTGCCCCGCTTGGACTGAAACACCTCGATTTCGCTCGGGCATTCGTACCCGTAGATCCACCAGTCGTTCTCCATCCGCTTCACGAGGCAGCCCGCCTGAAACTTGCTGTCGTACAGCCTTCCCCAGTAGATCCAATTCGTCCTTCCCGCCACTCGCGCGCCTCCTTTCCTTCGGCGAGGTCCGATCGGACCGATGATCCGGGCCGTCGAGCCGTGCTAAGCAACAGCGTTCCCAAAATGCGCCATCTTCATTCGGAGCAAGCCGCGGCCGGCGGCGCCGGACCGCCCGTTGCCGAATTCGCTGCCTCTCCTATAAGATGAAAGAAGCCGATCTGCGGCCATCCCCCCCTGCCGAAGGGAGAACCTATGGACCCGACCTCTTTGCAGCTGACCGTCCTCATCCTCTGTTCCGTCCTGATCGGATTTTCCAAAACCGGCATGCCTACGCTCGGCTTGTTTGTGGCCGCCGTCATGGCCAGCGTCTATCCGGCGAGAGAATCGGTCGGATTGATTACGCCGGTGCTCATCATCGGCGACATCATCGCGATTCTCTACTACCGCAAGGAGGTTGTCTGGCGGCATCTGGCGTCGCTGCTGCCGTGGGTGTTCGCGGGCCTGATCGCCGGCTTCCTCGTGCTCGGCCGCATCCACGACCGGCCGCTCTCGATCCTGCTCGGCAGCCTCGTGCTCGCCCTGCTGCTGCTGCATCTGCTCAAAGGCCGCATGGAAAGCGCGGCTTCGGTCTCGCTCAGCTCCGCTCCGGCGTTCAACAACGGCCTCGGCGTGCTGGCGGGCTTCACGACGATGATCGGCAATGCCGCGGGCAGCATCATGTCGATCTACCTGCTTGCCAAAGGGATGGACAAAAAACGGTTCGTCGGCACGAACGCGATGTTCTTTTTCATCGTCAATGTCGCCAAAGTGCCGTTCACCGCCTCGCTCGGCCTCATCACCGCCGACTCGCTCCTGCTGAATGCCTGGATGATTCCCGCCGTCGCCGCCGGAGCTTGGATCGGCGTCAAGCTGCTGCCGCTCATCCCGCAGAAGGTATTCCAGGCGATGATCCTCGTGCTGGCTGGTCTCGGCGGGCTTCATCTGATCTTGTTCTGAACGCGAAGAGGGACGAAGCGGCCTTGCGCCGCTTTCGTCCCTCTTCCCGTCTGTGGATCGTCCTCGCCCGGGCTCTTGCTTCACCCGGCCGGCAGCACTTCCACCGCTCCGCCTTCCGTCGAGCCGCCTTGCTCGCCCTTCGGATTCGTCTTGAGCTTCGCCAGCAAGGCGTTGCCCTTCGTGGCCCAATCCTTGACCGCTTCTTCCGCCGTCATCTTGCCGCTCAGCGCCTGCTGGAACGATTGCTGGCCGAGACTGAACACCTCGTAGATGCCCGGCTTCGAGCGTGCGAGCGCTTCGAGCGCGCTGCTCGTCGGCGGTACCGGCTTGAGCGTATAAAACGCCTTGATGTTGTACTGCATGCCGTCGATCGGCTTGATGAACTCCGCGCGCGACGGAATTTCGTACGTGCTGCGCGACTTCAGCTTCGCCCACTCGCGGCCGTTGAGGAACTTGATGAATTCCCACGCGCCTTCCGGATTTTGCGCCTTGGCGTTGATGCCCATCGGCTGGCCGAGGTAGGAGTTGCCGCCGACATCAGGGTGCTCCTCGAATACCGGCACCGTTACGACATCCCAGTCGATCGCTTTCATCGACTTGTTCGTCGCGGCGGCATCCTTCATGTTTTTGAGCTCCATGATGTAATTGTAGTCGCCGATCGTCATCGCGACGTTGCCGGAGCTGAACAGATCGCCCTGATTCGGATACGAGCTGATGCTTTTATCCTTCTCTCGGGCTTTCTGCTGCGCTTCGTTGATCTTCTGGATCTTCTCCTGCGTCGGCAGCACGTCTTCCTTGTACAGCTTGAGGAACGTGTCCCAGGCGTTGCTCCAGGCCGGCCCGCTGTCGACGAGCATCTTCTCGCCCTTGTCGTCGTACATTTTGAGCTGCAGCGGAGCGACGTAAGTCTGAATGTCGTTGAAGGCATCGCCGCCGCTCCAGCGGTTCAGCGTAAGGCCGAACACCTGCTTCTCCCCGGTGCCGCCCTTCACCTTGCGGGCGAGATCGAACACCTGGTTCCACGTCATCTTGTCGGTCGGCGGCTGCACGCCGGCGTCGCTGAAAATCTTCTTGTTGTAGAACAGGGCGGAGCCGCTGAACGTCGGCGTCAGCACATAGATCTTGGAGTCTCCCGCCGCCTTGATGCCGTCGATGACCGTCGGCACGTAGTCGCTGATGTCGAACTTATCCTTGGCGATGAGCGGGTCGAGCTGCTGCAGCAAGCCGTCCTGCGTCATCCGCTGGAGCTGGTAATAGTCGACCATGACGACGTCGACCGGATTTTTGCCGGTCAGCAGCTCCTTCATCTTGTCGTACGGATCCGGCTGCTCCTTCTGGTCCTCGCCGTTCGAGTACCGCATGTCGTTGTAGTTGTTCGCATAGACGATTTCCAGGTTGACGTTCGGATGCGTGAACTCGAACGTATCGGTGTACTGCTGGCGGAACCAGGACTCGTTGTCCGCCGAGCCGTACAGCATGCCGATGCGCAGCACGCTCTGCTCCGATTGCTCGGACGAGGACCCGCTGCATCCCGCGAGCGCTCCCGCAGCCAGCGTCGCCGCCATCGCGGCCAGCCCGGCCGCGCGCAGGCGCGTTCCCTTCTTCTTCACCACAGTCGTTTCTCCAAGCTCTTTCATGCTTGTTCCCCCTCTACCAGCTTCGGTTTTGTAATGATGATGCGTTCCCCGTCGAACTCCATGGACGCCTTGCCCGTAATGCCGAGCGCGGACAAATATTCCTTGGGCACCTGCAGGCGGCCGGCGCGGTCGACGACGGCATACGCCTCATGCACCTCCTGCAGCCCGCCCCGGCCGAAGCCGGTCGCTTCGTCAAGATGCGTGTTGCGCCGCAGGAACTCGGTGCTCGTGAGGCCGTCGCGGATGGCGACGACGCGATCCACCTTGCCCGCCAGCGACAGGTCATGGGTGACGATGACGATCGTCAGGCCCAGCTCGCGGTTGAGCGTCCGGAAAATGTCCATGATGAGGTCGCTCGTGCGGCTGTCGACCGAGCCGGTCGGCTCGTCGGCCAGCAGCATCTGCGGCCGGTTGGACAGGGAGATCGCGATGGCGACCCGCTGCTGCTCCCCGCCGGACAGCTGATGCAGCTTGTTGTGCATCCGCTCCTTCAGCCCGACCCACTCGAGCAGTTGCCGCGAGTAGGCGCGGTCGACCTTGCCCCGGAGCATCATCGGCATCTCGACGTTCTCGAGCGCGGACAGGTACGGCAGCAGGTTGCGGGCGTTGTTCTGCCATATGAAGCCGACCGTCTCCCGCTTGTACTTGACCAGCTGGTCGTCGGTGATCTTGAGCAGGTCCCACGGGCCGACCCGGACCGAGCCTGCCGACGGACGGTCGAGTCCGCCGAGGATGTTGAGCAGCGTCGACTTGCCGCTGCCGCTGTTGCCGATGATCGCCATCAGCTCGCCGTCCTTGACGCTGAGGTCGAGCCCCTGCAGGGCGACGACCTCGAGATCGTCGGTCTTGTAGATTTTGACCAGGCCTTCGCAGTCAATCATGGCCCATCATCGCTCCTCTCCCATCTTGACCGCCTGATGCACCCGCAGCCTGCGGATATGAAGCATCAGCAGCAGCGCGCCCACGAGCATCATGAAGGCGACGACGACGTACAGCTGCATCGTATCCTGGCTGTCGAACACGACGCGGAAAGGAGGCACGTTGCCGGCCGCGTTGTCCGCCGTCTGCAGGAACGGCAGGAACAGCAGGCTCGCGATCTTCCCGATCGCCACCCCGAGGCCGATGCTGAGCCCGGCCGTGAACAGCTGCTCCAGCAGCAGCATGCCGGTCAGCTGGCGCTTGGACAGCCCCATGGCCCGCAGCACGCCGAACTGCACGACCCGCCCCGACAGATTGAAGAACCAGTACAGGATGTAGCCGGTCAGCGTGACGATGACCGAGACGAGGAAGCCGAGGCTCAGGATGCCGAACACGCCTCCGCGCGTCGGCAGCTTGCTCTGCGCGATCAGCGCCGAGCGTACGTCCTTGACGCTCGCCAGCTCGATGCCTTGGCGCTGCAGCTCGGCCATGAGCGGGGCCACCTTGGCGTCGGGGCTCATCTTGAGCCAGACGTCGTAAGGGATCAGCGGCAACTGGTCGTAGATATAATCCAGGTTGGCGATCAAAAACGGCGACTCGTCGGGGTATTGCGACGGCCAGTACGGCAGGATGCCGACGACGGCGAAATCGATCATGCCGTCAGTAAGGCCGATGGAGACCGTATCGCCGATTTTGAGCTGGTATTTCTCGGCCAGGCCGGACGGGATGATCGCCCCGGCTCCTTCGGCATAAATGCCGAGGCTGTTGAGGTATCGGTTCGGATGGACCGGGTATAGATCGTCCCGGAACCAGCCGACTTTGGCGAAGTCGACGTTGTCGATGCCCATCAGCGTGCCTTGGCCGATCGAGCGGCCGGAGACGACGACGCTGCCCTTGGCCTGGAGCACGCGGGCTGCCGCCTCGACGCCGTCGAGCGACCGGAACACCTCGAACGGCGGCTCCGAATAGCGGACCTTGGCCGGCACCGGCGGCTGGCCTCCCCCGCCGCCGGTGCCTCCGCCTCCGCCCCCGTTGCCTCCATTGCCGCCGCCTTCTCCGCCGCCTCCGTTGCCGCCTCCGTTGCCGCCTCCGTTGGAGCCGCCCCCGCCCTGTCCGGGCGCGATCTCGGGCGTGCCGGACCACACGGTCTGCATGACGACGTCCGTGCCGTACTGGTAGAGCGTGCGCTCGGTCGAGTTGAGGTCGATCGTCCGCGCGGCCGATGCGTTGTACACGCCCAGTCCGAGCGTCAGGATGAGCAGGATCATGAGCGGATAATAGCCTTGGGAAGAGCGCGACAGCTGCGTCAGCGTCATATAGAGCGGCACCGGCAGCAGCTTGCGGCCCATCCAGCCCCACAGCCGCAGCAGCCACGGGAACAGCCGCAGGAAGAACAGGCCGAGCGAGAAGATCGCCAGCGCCGGCACGAAGAACAGGAACGGCTGCACGTTCAGCTGGTCCGTCGTCATGCCGGTCTGGAACGTCAGCATCTGGCGCTCGTTCAGCAAATACCAGCCATAGCCGCTTGCGCCGAGCAGCAGCACGTCGAGGAACCAGCGCTGCCAGAAGGGCGCCCGGTCCGAGCGGGCGAGCTTCTGCTTGTAGCCGACGATCGAAGCGCGGGCATAGATGACCGCCGGGATGACGGTCGCCAGCACGGCGAGCAGCACGGCGGCGCTGCCGGCGATGATCGCGTCGGTCGTGAAGCCGACCGGGATCGACTTGCGGTCGACGAATTCCAGGAAGCCGTTGGCCGAGCCGATGCTCTTGGCCATGAACCAGCCGAGGAGCGGTCCGAGCACGAATGCCGCGCCGCCAAGCAGCAGGCTTTCGAGCAGATACAAGCCGATGATCTGCCGGGTGCCGGCGCCGCGGCTGCGCAGCACGGCGATGTCGCTGCGCTGCTTGTCGAGCGCCTGGCGGGCGTTCATCGCGATGAAGTAGAACACCATCGCGATCATCGGCGCGGCCAGCGTGAACAGCAGCGTCTGCAGCTGCAGGCTCGTCTTGCGGAATTCCTGCAGGATGGAGGCGAAGCTGATCTCGACGCGCGTATCGGGGAGCTTTTGGTACAGCTCGATGTTCAGCCTATCGAGCGTGCGGCCGAGCGGCGCAAGCTCGCCCGTGCGGATCTCGCGCAGGTCGAACGCGTAGTACCAGGTGCCGCTATGGAGCGGCACCTTGCGGTCCTTGAGAATGCCATCCGTCATCGCGGCCTCGCTCGTGAGGAACGTATTCATCATCCCCTCGAGGCCCTGGTACCAGAACGGATCGGTATCCTGCTTCGGCTTGAACGTGCCGACGATCTGGACGCGAAGCGTCTGGTCCGCGCCGCCTCCGTAAGCCGGATAGAGGAACACGTCGCCGACGTGCATGTCGGCGCGGTAGAGCGCCTCCTCCATCACGACCGCCTCGATCGTCTCGCCGTCGCCCTTGCCGGGCACGAACCAGCGTCCCTGGGTCAGCTCCGCCTTGTCCTCCACTCCCTTCAGCGCTTGCAGGGAGAACTTGCGGCTGACGCTGGCGCTGACCTTGCTCGGATCCTCCGGCGTGATGTCCGCGCTGCGGATCGAGTAGCTGCGCGTCGCCGTGTCGATCGGGAATCCGATCTGCTCCGGGACGCCGTCGCGGATGTAGTCGTCGACGCTGCCGAGCGCGGCCAGATCGGTCGGACCCGGACTTGCATTGTAGCGCATGAGCAGGGAGCCGGCAGGCAGGCCCTCGCTCTCCTCCTGCAGCGATTGCGTGACGACGCGCTTGAGCGAGCCGTCCGCATACATCGGGATGCTGACCGCGAACGCGACCGCCAGCACGAGGCCGGCGAGCGAGCTGAGCGTCAGCCACCTGGTGTTCCACATTTTGCGGAACAGGAATCGGATCAGCAGCACGTTACCTGCCCACCACTTTCATGCCGGGCTCGAGGCCCTTCAGGATCTCGACCGCCGTAGCGGTCTGCTCGCCGACCTCCACGTCCACCTCCCGCTTCGTCTCGCCCTCGACGACCTGCACGTACGTGCGGGAGCCGATGCTGCGCAGCGCCGATGGCGGGATGACGACGGCGTTCGGCTTGCTCTTGACGACGATGCTCACGGAAAGCATCGTGCCTCGCGCCACATTCGCCGGCACCTTGTCGAGCTGAATGAGCAGGAAATCCTCCGGCCGCTCCGGCGCGGACGCGCCGCCGCTGCCGCCGTTGCCTCCGTTTCCATTGCCGCCTTCCTCCTCGGGCGGGGCGACCGGCAGGGCCGTGATCTTGCCGCCGACCTCGCCGACGCCGTTGATGTCGACGACCGCCTTCATGCCGACCGTCACCTGCTCCAGCTCATCGGCGTCGAGCTTGATGCCGGGCACGAGCTGGCCCGTGTCGGCGATGACGCAGATCGGATCGTACGCCTTGATCGCATCGCCCTTCTGCACCGGCAGCTGCACGACCGTGCCGGCGAACGGCGCGACGAGCGTCGCCTTGCCGATCTCCGTCTCCAAGTCGCCGATCGCCTGGCGCTTCTCCTCGAAGGCAATGACGGCCGCCTCGAAATCGACCGGCGGCATCTCGTCTTTCTTGCGCAGCGTCTCCTTCATCGCGACCTCGTCCTTGCGGAATTGCAGGCGCTGGTCGCGCAGCTGCTTCTGCATGTCCTCGACGTCGAGCGACGCGATTGGGTCGCCTTTTTTCACCTTTTGTCCCGGTTTTATGTACAAGTCCTTGAGACGCTTGCCCTCCAGCGTGTAATAGAGCGTCTCCTCCCGCAGGGAAATCAGCTTGCCGGCCGCCTCGACGCGGGTTTCAAGCGTCTGCGTCGTCACCTCATACTCCGGCTTCTTGGAAATCTGAGGCGGGGCGATCGACGGCAGCACCTCCTCCTCCTGCTCGGCCGGCAGCAGCGAGCAGCCGGCCGACAGCGCCAGCGAGCAGCCCAGCATCAGGGCGGCGGCGCGCTTAGATGAACGTCCCGTCCACCATTTCGTAAACATGATCGGCAACCTCCAAAATCGTAGGATCGTGAGTCGTCATGCAGATCGTGACGCCCTCGGATTGAATCATCGTGCGAAAGACGGACATGATCTGCGCCGACATCTGACTGTCGAGCTCCGCCGTCGGCTCGTCGGCGAGCAGCAGGCGCGGCCGGTGGGCGATCGCCTTGGCGATGGCAACCCGCTGCTGCTCGCCGCCGGACATCTCGAACGGACGATGCTTCATCCGGCGCTCGAGCCCGACCATGGCGAGGCAATGCTCCACCCGGCTCTTCCATTCGGCGCGGGGCGTGCCTGCCATGCGCAGCGACAGCTCGACGTTCTCGTAGGCGGACAGCAGCGGCATGAGCGCGAACGCCTGGAAAATGAAGCCCATCCGCTCGCGGCGGATGACCGTGCGCTTGTCGTCGCCGAGCTTGTGGATCGGCTGGCCGTCGAACCAGATCTCGCCGCTGCTCGGCGTGTCCAGTCCTCCGATCAGGTTGAGCAGCGTCGTCTTGCCGGAGCCCGAACGGCCCTTGAGCATGACGAGCCGGCGATGCGGCACCTCCATCGTGATGCCCTTGAGCACGTGGATGGGACCGCCCGAAGCCGGAAAGCTGCGCTGGACGCCGCTTACCTGAAGCAGCGGCCCGGAAGGCTCGGCTTCCTCCGCGGCCGCGTCGAAGCGGCCGTCGGCCGCCGACATCTCGGCCGCCGCAAGCTCGGCTGGCTCTCCCGGCTCCGCCAGCAGCCTTGAGCCGTCTTTAGCGTCGAGCGCTTCAACACCGGCCAGCTCGCCTTGCCCGTGCGTCTCCGGCGTCCATTCGTCCGGCGGCGCCTGGGCTGGAGAATCTTTTTTCTTCTTTTTCCAGATCATGGTGAATCTCGACCCTCCGATTTCTCATCTTTCTCATTTTTCCTGTAGACGGATGGAAATGCTTAAAGGTTACACCGGAAATTGCCTATTTCGAAAAAAAACCGAAAAACGCGACAAAAGTCCCGTTTCAAAGGCGGCTGTTTGGGGCATAGCTTGGGACCGCATCGCATGGGACGGAGACTCCGCATGAGCTCCGGAGCGCGTCGCTGCTGACAGCGGAAGCCCAGCAAGAAACTCGGTCTGCACTGCTGCTGGTGGCGGAAGCCCAGCAAGAAGCTCGGACTGCATTGCTGCTGGTGGCGGAAACCCAGTCATAAACTCGAACTGTACTGCTGCTGGTGGCGGATAGCACTGCTGGGCACGATGGGGAGTCATTCCGATCTCCCTGGGGCCCTGTTTTCTTGATTTCGTCCGTCAGCAGATGTGAATCCGGCTTCCACGGGAATCGCCGCCGTTTCTCCACGAGCTCCCCGCTTGCTTCAAGGCTACTCCCTGAACGCACGCCGCTTCACAGGGAGGCTTCGCCCCCTGCGATCGGACTCGCAATCACGCCGCTACGCTCACCAGCCGCTCCCGGACTATACCTGTGTTCGAGTTGCTCGGTTTTTCCGCGCAATTCCACCCGTTTCTCCGGCTCCGCACCCGAGTTGCTCGGTTTTTCCGCGCAGCTCCCTCCGTTTCTCCGGCTCCGCATCCGAGTAACTCGGTTTTTCCGCGCAGCTCTCTCCGTTTCTCCGGCTCCACACCCGAGTTGCTCGGTTTTTCCGCGCAGCTCTCCCCGTTTCCCCGACTCCGCACCCGAGTTAGACGGTTTTTCCGCGCAATTCCCTCCGTTTCTCCGGCACCGCACCCGAGTTACTCGGTTTTTCCGCGCAACTCCCTCTGTTCCCCGACTCCGCACCCGAGTTAGACGGTTTTCCCGCGCAACTCCCCCCCGTTTCTCCGGCTCCGCACCCGATTTGCTCGGTTTTTCCGCGCAATTCCACCCGTTTCCCGACTTTGCACCCGAGTAACTCGGTTTTTCCGCGCAACTCCCTCCGTTTCTCCGGCTCCGCACCCGATTTGCTCGGTTTTTCCGCGCAATCCCCTCCGTTTCACCGACTCCGCACCCGAGTTGCTCGGTTTTTCCGCGCAATTCCCTCCGTTTCCCCGACTCCGCACCCGAGTAACTCGATTTTTTCGACTTAATCCCTCGTTTACGCGCCTCCTAGTACCAGCTAACTCGATTTTTTCGACTTAATCCCTCGTTTACGGGCCTCCTAGCACCAGATAGCTCGATTTTTTCGACTTAATCGCTCGATTTCGCGCCTCCACAGCCGAGACGACTGGACTGATAAGGCTAGCCGGCAGGGGCGGCAGCTAGGCGGCATAGCTTGCTTACATTTGAAGGGCCCACCGGGCGATGGAGCGAAGTCAAGCTCGCTGGGCCAGCACGGAGCGCAAGACAAATGTGCTGTTTCACGGCGAGACAGCACGCTCCCTAATAAATGGGGGAGCAGCGGGCGGTGGACGAAAGGAGCAGAGCAACGGGTGGTGGACGAAAGGAGCGGAGCAGAGGACGATGGGATGAAAGGAGCGGAGCAATGGGCGGTGGACGAAAGGAGTGGAGCAGAGGGCGATGGGATGAAAGGAGCGGAGCGAGTCGATGCCTTTCGGAGAAGCGACAGCGGTCCTCTTGGAAGACAGACGCCCTCCGAATAGGAGGTTAGGCAATCCAGGCATCTGGCTTCCAGTGGAAACGGAGAGAGGCCCGGCTCGCCCAGCGACCTGTTCGTCCAGAGAGGCCTGGCTCGCCCGGCGGCCTGCTCGTCCAGATAGGCCCGGCTCGCTCTGCGGCCTGGTCGTCCAGTAAGGCTCAGCTCGCCCTGCGGCCTGGTCGTCCAGTAAGGCTTAGCTCTCCCTGCGGACTGCTCGTCCAGATAGGCCTGGCTCGGCTCGCCTGCGGCCTGTTCCTCCAGATTGGCCCGGCTCGCCCAGCGCCCAAGTCGCACCCGCCAATGTCCGGCAACAAAAAAGAAGCTGTCCTCATCCGGCGCATGGCCGGCCTGAAAACAGCCTCTCCCGCTAGGGCTAATCCGTTACCGATTATCCCTCGTTCCTTATCCTGCCTGCCTCGCGCGATCGGTCCGCCGGGAACTCGAGCCCGATCTGGCGGCGAGCCTCGTCCATGACCTCCATGACCGCCAGCGACAGCTCGAACGTGTTGACGTCCGACTCCGTCCGGCCTTCGGCGATCAGGCGCACGAACGCCTCGATCTCGTACTGCATCGTGTTGGCCGCCTGCGGACGGCTCAAATCCTCTTCCGCTCCGCCCCGGAGCTGCAGGCGTACGGACGCCGGCTGGCTGATGCGCTCGATGCGCATGACGCCCTGCTCGCCCTGAATCTCCGCCGGCAGCGACGAATCGCTGATCTTGGAGTGCGCGATCAGCGCCTCCATCCCGGGATAGCCGAGCAGCAGGCTGCCCCGGCCGTCCACGCCGGACTCCAGCATGACCGCGCTCGCCTGCACGGTCTGCGGCTTGCCGAACAGCGCCACGAGCGGGTACAGGCAGTACACGCCGATATCCATCAGCGAGCCGTTGGACAGCTCCGGCTTGAAGGCGTTCAGCACCTCGCCCTCCTTGTAGCGGTCATAGCGGGAGGAATACTGGCAGAACGAGGCAAAGTACTGCCGAACCTCGCCCAGCCGGTGGAGGTTGTCCCGAATCGCGGCGAAGTTCGGCAGGAACGTCGACTTCATCGCTTCGAGCAGCAGCACGCCGTGCTGCCTGGAAGCGTCGATCATCTCCAGCAGCTCGCGGCTGTTGGAGGCGATCGGCTTTTCGCACAGCACATGTTTGCCGCGCTTCATGAAGAGGATGGCCTGCTCCGCATGCAGCGCGTTCGGGCTGGCGATGTAGACGGCGTCCAGCTCGCCGCTCGCCGCCATTTCCTCGAGATCCGTGAACCGGCGCAGGATGCCGTGCTTGTCCGCGAACGCCGCTCCCCTCTCGGCGCTCCGCGAATAATGCGCCGCGAGCTGCAGGCCGTCCACGTGCCGAGCCGCGTCGATGAACGATTCCGTGATGAAGTTGGAGCCGATGATTCCGATACGTAGCATGCTTGTTCCTCCTTGGATCTGGGTCGTATCCAGTCTATCACAGAGAGGGGAAAGCAGGTAGAAAAGCCCGCCCCCAAAAGGGAGCGGGCGGACGGCCTTTCGGCGGAGCCTACACCGCGGCGCCGGCTCCGAGCAGCCGCCGGATATGGCTCTCGATCTTTTCCGGCTTGTCGGTCGGCGCGAAGCGCTGCACGACGCGGCCATCCTTGTCGACGAGGAACTTCGTGAAGTTCCATTTGATCGCCTTGGTGCCGAGAAAGCCTTTGGCCTCGCTCGTCAGATGCCGGAACAGCGGATGCGCGCCGTCGCCGTTGACGTCGACCTTGGCGTACAGCGGGAACGTGACGCCGAAGTTGATGCGGCATGCCTCCTGGATCTGGTCGTTGCCTCCGGGCTCCTGATTGGCGAACTGGCCGCACGGAAAGCCGAGCACGGCCAGTCCCTCGTCCTTGTACGTCTGATGCAGCTTCTCCAGCCCGTCGAACTGCGGCGCCAGCCCGCACTTCGTCGCCGTATTGACGATCAGCATCACCTTGCCCCGATAGGGCTCGAGCGTCACGCTTTCCCCGCTCGCCTTTTGCACCGGAATCTCATAGATCGACATCGGCCTCGCCTCCTGTTCATCGCTTCAATTAAATTGTATAAAATTTAATATCCGTCGTCAATCCGGCTTGCTTGGCCAGCCGAGATCGTCCAGCCAGCTGGCGGACAGCTCCAGCCAGCCGCCGGCGCGGCGGTCGCCCGCCGCCATGCCGATGCCGTGCCCTCCGCGCTGATACACATGCAGGTCATAAGGAACGCCGTGCTCCGCCAGCGCCATGGCGAACCGAAGGCTGTTCCGAGCCGTAACGCCTTCATCCTCCGCCGTATGCCACAGGAACGCCGGCGGCGTATCCGGGCCGACCTGCTCGTCCGCGCTCAGCAGCGCCTCCAGCTCCGGATCGGGCTGCTCGCCGAGCAGGCTGCGCCGCGATCCGCCGTGCGTCAGCTCCGGCCGCATGCTGATGACGGGATAGCACAGCAGCAGCGCGTCCGGGCGGCATCCGATCCGCCGGATCGGGTCCTCCGACAGCGGATCGCCGTCATTGCCGAGCGTGCCGGCGCTCGCCGCCACATGTCCGCCGGCCGAAAAGCCGAGCAGCGCGATCCGATCGGGATCGACGCCCCACTCCTGCGCGTGCAGCCGCACGAGGCGGATCGCCTGCTGGGCGTCCTCCAGCGCGCTCGGATAGGCGTACGGAGCGACGCGATAATGCAGGACGAACGCGTGGAAGCCGCGTTCCCGGTACCAGGCCGCGACCGGCTCGGCTTCGTGCCCGGCGCGCATCGCGTAGCCGCCTCCGGGGCAGACGATGACGGCCCCTCTCGTTTCCGTTCCGGCCGCGGGAAAGCGCAGCAGATGCGGCCGGTCCTCCTCTTCCGTGCCGAGCGCGCCCGGCGCTCCTTGCGGCCAAAGCTCGATCTTTTCCATGGCAGATGCTCCTCTCCAGTCCTGATTCGTCCGTGCGGTTCACTAGCCTGTTCTCCCCGCGCGGCCGTTCTCCTCCCTCCTCTATACCCTCGATCGGGCCGGTCGAGTATACTAGCAGAAGCATGGACCATCCGAAGGAGGAATCGACGGTGACGAAAGTCGGTCTCGTCATGAGAAAAATTCAGTTCGCGGAGGCGCAAGGCCCCCGCATCTACGCCGAAAGGCTGCAGGCGCTCAGCCGCGAGCTCGGCGTGGAGATCGTCTTCGTCGCGCCGGACCGCCATGTGAGCGGGTACGACCAGGCGCCGGGCTACGAGTACGAAAAAGGCGATCTCGTCAACTACGACCTCGTGCTGGAGCAGCTCGACCGGGAGCGGATCGAGCATGTCATCTACACGGTATCCGGGTTCACCTTTCTCAAGATGTTCCGCGACAAGGCCGTGCTGTTCCCGCACAGCTATCCGCATCCCGACCTGACGGGATACGAGATGATGAAGCCGTTCTACTCGATCGTGGACAAGGCGGTCGTACATACGGACTACTTGAAGGGGCTGTTCCGGACCGATTGGGGCGTCACGGACGTGGACGTCATCCCGATCGGCTTCGAGGAAGAGCTCGCCGAGCGCCATTACGATCCGTCGCAGGTGGTGGAGAACCGCATCCTGTGGATCGGGCGCGACGAGCCGAACCGCCGTCCCGACCTGCCGCTCGAGTACGCGCGCCGCAATCCGGACAAGGACGTCGTGATGGCGATGGGCGGCCTCCGCTACCGCGAGAGCATGAAGCGCTACGACATCCCGTCCAACGTGACGCTGAAGTTCGCGCTGACGCGGGACGAGGTGTTCGAGCTGATGAATTCCGCCAAGGTGTACTGGAGCAGCAGCCGCTTCGACACGTTCTCGATGCCGCTCGCGGAAGCGATGGCGATGGGCAAGCTCGTCGTCAAGCCGGAGCACCCCTGCTACGGGCATATCGCCTCGACGCATACGTTCGCCGGCAGCGAGTCCAACTGGTTCGAGCTGCTGAACATGGCGGCCGCGCATCCGCGAAGGGTGTCCGAGGACAACCGCGACCAGGCGTTCAGCCGCTTCGGCGGACGCGTCATGAAGGCGGGCTACGAGAAGTTCTACTCCGGCTGGCTGTAGGCATCCGGCTGGCTGGACATCAGCTCCTCATCGCCATCCGATTGCCCGAGCTGTAGCGCCGCAGGCCCGCATAGAACAGGCCGAGCGACAGCGCCGCCAGCAGCAGCAGCATGCCTGCCGCCGCGGCCATGAAGCTGCCGTCCCAGCCGCGCAGCAGGCCGATCGGCATGTAGCTGATGAAGCCGGCCGGGAGAATCGTGAACAGCAGCAGCCGCCCGAGCCCCTTGAAGATGTCCGCCGGGTAGGTCGTGAACGCGAGGTAGCTGTTGAACAGCTGGAAGGCGATGCCTTCGGCGTTGCCGATGAAAAACGCCAGCGAGCCGGCCGCGAGCGTGAAGAACAGGAAGAACAGCCCGGACATCAGCAGCGCGAGCAGGAAAAACGCCAGCCCTTTCCAGCTGTGGTCGCCGACGTACGCAAAGATCGCTGCGCCGAACAGGAAATCGCCGATCGCCGTCAGCGACATGCGGCTCGCCAGCACGTTCAGCAGCAGCGGCTTGGGCTGGGTCATATAGACGTCCAGCTCTCCGTTGGCCGTCAGATAGGCGATGCGCGTGAAGTTGCCGAGCAGCACGCTCGCCCAGCCGAAGCCGCCGGCGCTGACCGCCCAGAGCAGCATGACGTCCTTGAGCTCCCAGCCGGCGACATCCGGGAAGCGGTCGAAGAAGATGCCCCAGAACAGCAGCCAGATGACGTTGTTCAGGAACATCATGCCGGCGGTCATGAGGAAGCTCAGCCGGAACTCCATCGCGCCGGCGAGGTTCAGCTTCCAGCAGGTGAGCAGGAACGGCAGCGTGCCTCGCCAGAACGTTCCTTTGCGCCTCTCCGCTGCAAGCGGGGACGAGGCGGCCGCCGGCCGCTCGGGCAGATTGCGTTCAGCCTCCATTGACGTTCAGCCTCCTTATGCCCCGCGAATAGATCCAGGCGCACAGCGCCGCCATGACGGCGATCCATCCGAGCTGCTGCGCCAGATAGGCGCCCAGCTCGGCTCCGCCGCTGACGGCCGACTTGGCCGGGAAGTACAGCACCGCCTGGAACGGCAGCCAGGCGCAAGCCTGCTGCAGCCAGTGCGGCATCAGGTCGAGCGGGATGAGCATGCCGCCGACGGTGAACTGCAGCTTTTGCAGGATGAACTCCAGTCCCCGCGTCTCCTCCACCCAAAAGGCGCAGAGCGCGATCGACAGGTTGAGCAGGAAGGCCAGCGTGAAGCTGCCGAGCCCGAGCACCGCGATCGCCGACCAGCCGGCTCCGAGCTCCGGCGGGCCGACGAGCATCCAGCCGATGAGGCTGCCGCAGGCCAGATTGATGACGAACCGCAGCGCGGCCTCCCCCAGATAAGAGGCGTACTGGTAGCCGGCGTACGAGATCGGCGTCAGCAGGCGGACGGCGATGCCGCCGCTCTTGACCTCCTCCTCGATGCGCGTGCACAGCTGCGGGAACGCCATCGTGAACGCCTCCGTCAGCACGAGGTACCAGATGATGTCCTTCAGCCGGAACCCGGCGATCTCCGCCCCCTCCCCCTGGCCGCTGTACGCCGCCGACCAGAGCTGCATGAACACGTAGAGGATAAGCAGCAGGAACACCGAGCGCATGAGGAAATCCATCCGGTAGGCGGTCTGCTGCTTGAGCGTGATGCGGACGACGGCGGCGTACTTCGCGCTTTTGGCGGCGATCATGGCTCCTCCTCCTCTCGCGCGGCCATGCCTTCGTCGCGGCTGCGGGCGAACAGCGTCTTGATGACCTCTTCCATCGGCGGGTCCTCGATCGTCACGTCCGCGATCGCGAGCGCCGACAGCAGCCCCTGCAGCACCTGCTCGACGCCGGTCGCCGTCAGGTCGACCGACAGCCGCAGCTGGCCGGCGTCGGCCGGCAGCCGCCGCACGCCGGGAGGCAGCGGCAGCGCATCGGCGGGCGGAGACGACTCGGCCAGCCGCACGGCGACCGTCTTGTAGCGGAGGATGTCGCGCTTCAGCCGCTGCACGGAGCCGTCGACCATGATGCCGCCGTGATGGATGACGACCGCGCGCCGGCACAGCCGCTCGATGTCGCCCGCGTCATGGGACGTCAGGAACACCGTCGTCCCCTCCTCGCGGTTGAGCTCCGCGATCAGCTCGCGGATCCGCTCCTTGATCATCGCGTCAAGCCCGATCGTCGGCTCATCGAGGAACAGCAGCCGCGGCCGGTGCAGGAACGAGCAGGCGATCTCGCAGCGCATCCTTTCGCCCAGCGACAGCCGCCGCACGGCGGTATCGAGGTACGGCCCGAGCTCGAAGCGCTCGATCAGCGAGTCGCGCCTGCGGCGATAGTCGTCCCGGTCGAGCTCGTAGATGCGGCTCATCAGCTCGAACGTGTCGCTCGGCGGCAGGTGGTACCACAGCTGCGACTTCTGCCCGAAGACGGTGCCGATCCGATAGGCGAGCTGCTTGCGCTCCTGCCACGGCACATGCCCGAGCACCGTCGCCTCGCCCCCGCTCGGATGCAGGATGCCGGTCAGCATCTTGATCGTCGTCGACTTGCCGGCTCCGTTCGGACCGAGAAAGGCGATCGTCTCCCCTTCCTCCACCGCCAGATCGATGCCCGACACCGCTTCCTTCTCGCTCCATCTCGGCGACCACAGCGAGCGGAGGCTCGCCGCGAATCCCGGCTCCTTGCGCTTGACGCGGAACGTCTTCCGCAGTCCCTTCGTCTCCAATACGTTCATGCTCTCCGCTCCCTTCGTCCTTGCTGTCCATGCAGGGCCGCGTGCCGTCCGGAGCCGCTCCTTTCCGGCCTCGGCCGGATCGGCAAAAAGACCTTCGGAAAGCCGGCCGGCACAGGCGTGCAGGCGGAACTTTCCGAAGGTCTTTTATCCCTTACGGTGTACGCGGCCTATGGCGCCGCGCCGGTCTCGCTCGGTTCGGTCGAAGAGGGCCGCATCGGCGCGGCCGCTTCCCGGATCCCTAGAAACCCTTCCGTTTGATGATTCATCTTACACGGAAGGGAAGGTTTGGTAAAGGCTTTTTTTACCAAACCTGGTCGAGCTTATCCGCGTAGAAGCGGATCGCCCGCGCATACTCCTGCACGCCGGCGGCGGAGCTGCTGTCCGCCAGCTCGCGCAGCAGCAGCTCCATCGCGCGGGCCGCATCGCCTTCGTTGTACAGCGCCATCGCCAGAAACACGCGAAACTCCGCCCGCTCCGGGTAGCGCTGCGCCGACGCCTCCAGCAGCTCCCGCGCCTCGGCATAGCGTCCCAGCGTCCGCAGCGTGCTGCCGAGTCCCAGCCTCGCCCCCGCGTCGTCCTCCGGCCCCAGTCCGAGGGAGAGCGCCCGCTCGTAATGCGGCACGGCCTCCCGCTCCAGTCCAAGCGAATCATGCGTCCAAGCGAGCTGATACTCCAGCTCGGCGTCGTCCGCAGCGTCGTCCGCCAGCTCCTTCAGCAGCCGCAGCGCTTCCTCGCCCCGGCCTTCGCCGCGCAAGCGCGCGGCGGCGTGGATCGTTTCCTCTCGATTCATCCTCTGCCTCTCCTTCAGTCCTCGTAAAAAAGCCCGTCCGACGAGCGGACGGGCTGACCCTAGGCCTAAACGCTTGCCGTCGCCTGCAGCAGCGCGGTCAGCTCGGCGTTGCCGAGCTCCTTGGCATACTGCAGCGGCGATTTGCTCGTAGACGGATTGGTCTTGTTCGGGTCGGCGCCCTTGGCGAGCAGCAGCTTGACGATGTCCAGCGCTTCGGCGTCGACCGCTTCGTACAGCGCGTGGTCCCGCTTCGGATCGGCGCCGTATTGGAGGAGCAGCTCGACGGCGCGGGCTTCCGGCTTGTAGGCGATTCCGTCATCCTCGGCATCGTACAGCATGCCGCTCGTGAGCTCCAGCGGCGTGTAGCTTTCCTTCACGTCGCAGTTGCAGTCGTTCGGATCGGCGCCGTTCTTGAGCAGCAGCTCCATCATGGCATATGCGCGGCTGCCGTCCGGGCCGACGTAGCCGGCGGCGGCGGCGAGGGGGGCCGGGAACTGCTGCTTGCCGTCGGACTTGGCGCTCGCGCCGGCGGCCAGCAGCTCCTTGGCGATGTCCAGCCGCCCGGTCTGGATCGCCGTCCACATCAGGCTGCCGTTCTCCTGCTCGAGTCCGGCGATATCGGGCTTGGCGGCGAGCAGCAGCCGCAGGAGCTCCAGATCGGATGCTTCCGTCGTAGCCGGATAATCTCCGTCCGCCGTCTCGCGGTACGGCAGGGTCGCCGCTTCCACGAGGGCGAGGGCGTCGCCTTCCTCCATCGTCACGATCAGGTTGACGTCAGCTCCGTTGTCGAGGAACAGCTTGACGATGTCCTTGTTCTTGGTGAAGACGCCCGTAATGAACGCCTGCTCGCTGAGCGCCGGCTTCCAGCCTGCGGCGAGCATCGCCTTGAGCTTGTCCAGCTTGCCGGCCCAGGCGAAGTTGTTGGCCTTGTCTGCCCAGCGCGCCTGCAGCTCGGCGCCTTGGAGCGGAGCGACCGTCACCTGCTGCTTGGCGGCGTTCCAGCCGACCTTGCTGTCGAGCGCCTCGCCGATGAAGCGCAGCGGCACGAGCGTGCGTCCCTTGAGCACGAGCGACGGCTGCGACAGCTCGACCTTCTGGCCGTCGACGAGCGCCCAGTTCTGGCCGATCGTGTGCACGATCGTCGTGAAGCCCTTCGTCGCGGTGATCTGCTTGCCGCTGACGGACACTTTGGCTCCCAAGCCCTCGAAGATGCCGCGCATCGGCACGAGCGTCGAGCCGTTCACGATGACGGGCGGCTGGTCGTACTTCTGCGCCTTGCCGTTCAGGACGACGCTGATCGCCGGCTTGGCGGCGGCTGCCGCCGGACCGGCCGCTGCTCCGAGGCTCGTCGCGATGACGGCGGCTGCAACGGCCGTGGCCGCGAGTCCTTTCCAATTCTTCATGATGGCATTCCCCTGACCTCATTCATGTAAGCTTCGCCTATGGAAGACTTCTTTTCTATTATCTGGGGTCGATGCCGGCTTGTCTATCGGAAAATGAACCGGGGCCGGAAGTCCCGGCGCCCGCGCCGGAGCGGGGCAGATCCATCGACAGCCGGATCATGTCGACGCACGGAATTCCGTTCTCCACGATCGGCTCGTCATAGTGGCGCAGGAAAAAATCACGGTCGACGCCCGCGATGCGGAAGCCGCAGCGCTGATAGAGCGCGAGCTGGCCGATGCTGGAGTTGCCCGTGCCGACCTCGAGCGTCGCCGCCCCCAGCCCGCAGGAGCGCTCGATCGCATGCAGCACGAGCCGCTTGCCGAGGCCCCGGCCTTGCCGCTCCTCGGCGACCGCCACGTTGACGAGCTCCAGCGTCGCCGGCCTCGTCGGCAGCAGCACATACGCTCCGATCGGCGGACCGCCGTCCTCGGCCAGCAGCCAGCATTCGCCGCGCTCCGCGTAGGAAGCGACCATCTCGGCCGACGGGTCGGCCAGCAGCAGCAGCTCCATCGGCAGCGGCTCTTTGTTGTCTCGCAAGCGAATGTTCATCGGGATGATGAAGCCTCCTTTGGAGCTCTGGATCGGCGCACGCGGGACAAGCGGAACGGCAGCCGCAGCGCGAGCAGCTCGGCGATGCCGAGCAGGACGACGCCCCCTGCGTACCAGCCCCACCAAACCGTCTCCTCGAGATTGAATTGGAACGGATAGAACAGCAGCAGGGCGAAGGCGAGCACGGCGTAGAACGTCCGCCTGCCGACGGCTTCCTGCTGGATGTCCCTGGCTTTCGCCGCGGCCGCCGCCTGCCTCAGTCCCGTGCAGAGCAGCACGATAAGCGCCGCATGGAGCGCCATCAGCAGCTGTCCGTACAGCTGGACCGATATCGGCAGCTGCGAGATTCCCTCCGTCAAGCCCACCGTATACGGCATGAGAATGCCCGGAAGCGAGACGGCCGCCAGCAGCCCGGCTAGCCGCCCGGCGCGGCGAAGGGCGGCGAACTCGCTCCCGAGCCGCATCGATCCCGATGCCGCCATCATGTAGCCGATGAAATCCGGCAGCCAGTCGATGCCCGCGATCCGCACGTCAAGCAGCACGAGGACGAGGCCCCAGCCGATACGGCGCAGCGGCATGCGCCAGGATTCATTCATCGGAAGCTCCTCCCGTGCCCGGCTGCTGCTTGCCGTCTTTTCGAAGCTCGCGCACGAGTTCCGTCAAATCTTCCTCGTCGATCGGCATCGACGGATAAGTGAGCGGCTCCCGCTGCCGGATGCTTCGGCCGTCCTCAGTCCGGAACGTCAGCTCCAGGCCGATCTCATAGTATCGGGCTCCGCGCAGGCTGCTTCCGCCGTCAGGCGCGAGCGTCCAGTCGATCCCGATCGTCTCCCCTTTCGTGAGCGAAGCCGGCGGCTGCAGCGATTTGCCCCCGAAGCCATAAGGCTTCAAACGGATCGTGCTTCCCAGCTCGGAAGGCACGACCTCGATTTTTTCAAGCGTGCATGCGCATGCGGCTGCGCCGCTTAAGGAGCCGTTGAACGTCGAGCCGCCACGCTGCTTGACTTGCATGCCCGATTCCACGCGCTTGCGCAGCGTGCCGGCCTGAATCCGCTTGACGGTGCCATCGCGGTAGCGCACGGTCAGCGTCATCGGCAGCGGCTCCTTGAGCTGGCGATAGGCCTTTTCATCCATGTCCAAGCTGGCATAAGCTGCCATCTGGCGCTGGTACCGGAAGTCCATTTTCTCGATCAGCGCAAGGGGGATATCGGGCCGCTCGTTCCATTGCACGAACAGGACGGGACTTCGCTCCCGGCGATTTTCCAAGTAGGAAAGGTAGATCTGGTTGGTGCCCGGATAGACGAGCTGATCCTGAGCAAAAAAATAAGGCTCATCCAACAGCTGCGTGCCGCGATAGAGCAGATTTCCCGTCCAGCTCGCCGCAATCAGCACGACCGCCGCCGCCGCAGCCGTCCATGGACGGCGCTTGACCCAAGCTAGCATGTCGATCTCCTCCTTCAACCTGCCTATCATAGCATGTGTCAGGAGCAGATTGGGAAAAAATGAAAAAATCCCCGGAACCGATCGGGTCGGTTCCGGGGATGCTTTTGGGCTTATTTGGCCGGATGCAGCTCCTTGAGCTGGAGCGCCTTGGCCGCCTTGGCTTCGATCTGCGCGATCAGCTGCGGATGATCGAGCAGCTTGACGCCATAGGAAGGAATCATTTCCTTGATTTTGGGCTCCCAAGCCTTGAGCTGCTGCGGGAAGCACTTCTCGATGACCTCGAGCATGACGGATACGGCGGTGGATGCTCCCGGCGAAGCTCCGAGCAGCGCCGCGATCGAGCCGTCGGCCGCGCTGACGACCTCCGTGCCGAACTGCAGGATGCCTTTGCCCGCCGGCGTGTCCTTGATGACCTGCACGCGCTGTCCGGCTACGACAAGATCCCAATCGTCGCTCTTGGCGTCCGGCACGAACTCGCGCAGCGCGTTCATGCGTTGTTCCTTGGACAGCGACAGCTCCTTGATTAGATACTTCACGAGCGGAACGTTCTTGGCGCCGGAAGCGAGCATCGTCACCAGATTGTTCGGCTTTACGGACGTAATCAGATCGAGCATGGAACCGTTCTTGAGGAACTTCGGCGAGAAGCCGGCGAACGGACCGAAGAAGAGCATTTCCTTGCCCTCGATGTAGCGCTTGTCGAGATGCGGCACCGACATCGGCGGCGCGCCGACGGCGGCCTTGCCGTACACCTTGGCATGATGCCGGGAGACGACCTCCGGCTTTTGGCATACCATGAAGATCCCACTGATCGGGAAGCCGCCGATGGCGCGACCTTCCGGAATGCCGGACTTCTGAAGCAGATGCAGGCTGCCGCCGCCGCCGCCGAGGAAGACGAACTTGGCGTTGTGGCGCTCGACCGCTCCGCGGCTGTCGCGCACCTTGACGTCCCAGCTTCCGTCGCCCGCGCGCTTCACATCATCGACCTGATGCTTGTAGCGGACGTCGACGCCCTGCTTTTGCAGATGCTCGAACAGCATGCGCGTTAAAGCGCCAAAGTTGACGTCCGTTCCGGAGTCGATCTTCGTCGCCGCGATCGGCTCGTCGACCTTGCGCCCGTCCATGATGAGCGGAATCCACTGCTGGAGCCGCTCGGGGCGATCGGAGTACTCCATGCCGCGAAACAGCGGATTGTCCTTGAGCGCCTCGAAGCGCTTGCGGAGGAACCGGACGTTGTTCTCCCCGAACACGAGGCTCATGTGGGGCAGCGTCATGATGAAATCCTGAGGATTGTGGATGAGGCCGCTGGCCGCCAGATGCGCCCAGAACTGCTTGGATACCTGGAACTCCTCGTTTACTTTGACCGCCTTGCTGATGTCGATCGAGCCGTCGGGCTTTTCGGTCGTGTAGTTGAGCTCGCACAGGGAGGAGTGGCCGGTGCCGGCGTTGTTCCATTCGTTCGAGCTTTCCTCGCCTGCCGAGGCGAGCTTTTCGAACACTTTGATGTTCCAGTCCGGCGCAAGCTCCTTCAGCAAGGCGCCCAGGGTGGCGCTCATGATGCCGGCGCCGATCAAGATCACGTCAGTTTGTTGTTGTCGATTGCTCACGTTTATCGTCCTTACCCATCAAATTTTTGAAGCCGGATCGACACGGATCCATAATCACTCCCACTAGTATAGCATGATTCGACGGCGCATTGTAGCAATCGCTCGAGTGCGATCTTCGCCTCGCTGTCGCGTTGGCGCAGCCGGTCCAAAGCCGCTCGCGCCGCGTTGGCATCGGTACCGATCCGCTTTGCGTGGGCGGAAAGCGGAGGAGCAATAATGCGCTTTGCATAACGTGGTGTCGCAACAGGAACGGATCGTTCCGCAGGACGGCGACGCCCGAGTCGCTCGGTTTTTCCGCGCAGCTCCTCCTGTTCGATCTCCTGTAGCCCCGAGTTGCTCGGTTTTTCCGCGCAACTCGTCCTGTTCGACCTCCTGTAACCCCGAGTTGCTCGGTTTTTCCGCGCAACTCCTCCTGTTCGACCTCCTGTAGCCCCGAGTCGCTCGGTTTTTCCGCGCAGCTCCTCCTGTTCGCCCTCCTGTAGCCCAGAGTTGCTCGGTTTTTCCGCGCAACTCGTTCGTTCCCGCTCCTGCACGCTCGAGGTGCTTGAGCAAGGGGGATTAGCATTAGCAGCTTTGCCTGCTTGCTGACGAATCCCTCCCTTACTAAAAAGGGAGGGGCAGTATGCGGGGCGAGGCAGAGCGGAGCGAGCCGATGCCTTTCGGAGAAGCGGCAGCGGTCCTCTTGGAAGACGGATGGCCTCCACATAGGAGGTCAGGAAATCGGGGCATCCGGCTTCCAGTGGAATCGGAGAAAGGCTCGGCTCGAGCAGCGGGCTTTCTGCCACCAAATCTGAAAGGCTCGGATCGAGCAGCGGGCTTTTTGCCACCAAATCTGAAAGGCTCGGATCGCGCAGCGGGCTTTCTGCCACCGAATCTGAAAGGCTCGGCTCGCGCAGCGGGCTTTCTGCTCACAGCGAAAAGGACGGTCGGCATCATGCGCCGTCCCGTCCTCCTTCAGCCGATCTACTTGCCGTAGCCGGCCGGATCCTCGCGCCACGCCTGCAGCGAGGCGAGCTGGCCGCTCTGCACGATGCCGCGCTCGGCCGCGACGTCGATCAGCGTCGTGTAGCCGGACAGCGTGCGCAGCGGCACGCCTGCTTCTTCAAAAGCCTTCTCGGCGCTCGCGAACTGATACGAGAAGATCGCCACGACCGCCTGCACTTCGGCTCCCGCTTCGCGGACCGCCTGCGCGGCCTTGATCGAGCTGCCGCCGGTCGAGATCAGATCCTCGATGACGACGACCTTCTGGCCCGCCGCGATGCGGCCCTCGATCTGATTCTGCTTGCCGTGCCCCTTGGCCTTGTCGCGGATGTAGGCCATCGGCAGGTTCAGCTTGTGCGCCACCCAGGCCGCGTGCGGGATGCCCGCCGTCGCCGTGCCGGCGATGACCTCGGCGTCCGGATAGCTCTCGCGGATGATCGCGGCGAAGCCTTCCGCCACCAGGTCGCGGATGTCGGGGTAGGACATCGTCAGCCGGTTGTCGCAGTAGATCGGCGACTTCAGCCCGCTCGTCCATGTGAACGGCTCCTCCGGCCGCAGCGCGACCGCTCCGATGTCCAGCAGCTTGGCTGCGATCTCGCGCGGAAGGCTTTCGACTTGAACGGTGCTCATGCTTGGATCAGCTCCTCGATGATGGATTCGATGGCGGCGCGCGGATCGGCCGCCTGGGTGATCGGGCGTCCGATCACCATGTAGTCCGTGCCGGCGCGCAGCGCGTCCTGCGGCGTCATGATGCGCGTCTGGTCGCCGACGTCGGAGCCGGACGGACGGATGCCCGGCGTGACCGTCTGAAAAGACGGGCCGCAGGTATCCTTGACGAGCTGCACTTCATGCGGCGAGGCCACGACGCCGTCCAATCCGGACGCGATCGCAAGCAGCGCGTAGCGGGCGACCGCCTCCTCGACCGTGCCGGGGATGCCGATCTCGTCGTTCAGCATCTCCTCGCTCGTGCTCGTCAGCTGCGTGACGGCGATGACCGTCGGGCGCGGCAGCGCCGGATCGGCGGCGAGCGCTTCCTCGACGCCGTCCATCGCCGCCTCCATCATGTCGCGGCCGCCAGCGGCATGGACGTTGAACATGTCGACGCCCAGTTTCGCGATGCTGCCGGCGCCGCCTTTGACGGTGTTGGGGATGTCATGCATCTTCACGTCGAGGAAGACGCGATAGCCGCGCTCCTTCAGCTGCCGGACGAAATCCGGCCCGGCGGCGTAAAAGAGCTGCATGCCTACTTTCATGTAACACGGAATGCCTTGGAGCTGCTCCAGCAGCTTCTCGGCCGAGGCGGCGTCCGGATAGTCGAGCGCCACCATCACCTTGGCTGCCGCCTGCTCGCGGCTCAGGGCCGTTGTGCTCATCGCTTGCTCCTCCTTCGGGTCTAAACGAGACGATCGATCGGGCATAGAGAAAGGCCATCCGCCGGAGCGCGCCGCCGGCAGCGCCTCGGGAGGCGATGCGGCGGTCGGCGCGCTGTCGGCGCTGGCCGTGCTTCATCGAATTATTGCAGGACCGGCATCGGGTTCGAGCTGAAGTTGATCGTCTGCAGCATGTTCAGCAGCGCGCGCACCGTATCGAGCGACGTCATGCAGACGACGCCGTTCTCGACCGCCTCGCGGCGGATGCGGAAGCCGTCGCGCTCCGGCGTCTTGCCCTTCGTCAGCGTGTTGAAGACGAACTGGGCTTGCCCGCTGCGGATCAGGTCGAGGATGTTCGGCGAGCCTTCGCTCAGCTTGTTGACGCGCTGCACGGCGATGCCCTCGGCCTCGAGCGCGGCGGCCGTGCCGCCGGTCGCGATGATCTTGTAGCCGATCGCGTAGAAGCCCTTGAGCAGCTCGAGCGCCTCGGCCTTGTCCTTGTCGGACACGGTCGCCACGATGGAGCCTTGCAGCGGAATCTTCATGCCTGCGCCGATCAGGCCTTTGTACAGCGCCTTGGCGTACTGCTCGTCGCGGCCCATGACCTCGCCCGTCGACTTCATCTCCGGCGTCAGCGTCGGATCGACGCGGCGCAGCTTGGCGAAGCTGAACACCGGCACCTTGACGCTGACGAACTTGTCCTCCGGCCAGAGGCCGTCGACATGCCCGAGCTCGGCCAGCTTCGTGCCGAGGATCGCGCGCGTCGCCAGGTTGGCCATCGGCAGGCCCGTCACCTTGCTGAGGAACGGCACCGTGCGCGAGGAGCGCGGGTTGACCTCGATGACGTACGCCTTGTCGTTATGGATGACGAACTGGATGTTGACCAGGCCGACGACCTTCAGCGCCTTGGCGATCTTGATCGTGATGTCGACGATCTGCTCCTTGATGTCCGCCGACAGCGACTGCGGCGGGTACACCGCGATGGAGTCGCCGGAGTGGACGCCCGCGCGCTCGACATGCTCCATGATGCCCGGGATGACGACCGTCTCGCCGTCGCAGATCGCGTCGACCTCGGCTTCCTTGCCGAGCATGTAGCGGTCGATCAGCACCGGATGCTCCGGATTGATCTTGACCGCCTCGGCCATGTAGCCGACGAGCTCCTCGTCGGAGTAGACGATCTCCATCGCGCGGCCGCCGAGGACGTACGACGGACGCACGAGCACCGGGTAGCTGAGGCGGTTGGCGGTTACGATGGCTTCCTCGAGGTTCGTCACCGTGCTGCCTTCCGGCTGCGCGATGCCGAGGCCGCGCAGCAGCGCCTCGAACTTCTTGCGGTCCTCGGCGGTGTCGATGCTCTCGAGGCTGGAGCCGAGGATGCGCACGCCGGCCTTCGCCAGCGGAGCCGCCAGGTTGATGGCCGTCTGCCCGCCGAACTGCACGATGACGCCGATCGGCTGCTCCTGCTCGATGACGTTCAGCACGTCCTCCAGGAACAGCGGCTCGAAGTAGAGCCGGTCGGAGGTGCTGAAGTCGGTCGAGACCGTCTCCGGGTTGTTGTTGATGATGACGGCTTCGTAGCCGGCGTTCTGGATCGCCCAGACGGCATGCACGGTCGAGTAGTCGAACTCGATGCCCTGGCCGATGCGGATCGGGCCGGAGCCGAGCACGAGCACCTTTTGCTTGTCCGTCTCGGTCACTTCGTTCTCCACCTCGTAGGTGGAGTAGTAGTACGGCGTGCTCGCCTCGAACTCCGCGGCGCAGGTGTCGACCATCTTGTAGACCGGACGCAGTCCCTGCTCCAGGCGGAAAGCGCGGACCGCGTGCTCGTCCGTCAGCGTCTGCTGGCTGCCCTCGCGGCGCAGCTCGGCGATGGAGCGGTCGGAGAAGCCGCGGCGCTTGGCGGCGTAGAGCAGCTCCTTGGTCAGGCCGGGCGCGCGGCGAAGCTCTTCCTCGAAGGCCACGATGCTCTCGATCTTGTCGAGGAACCACCAGTCGACCTTGGTCAGGTCCTGGATGTCGGCGAGCGTCCAGCCGCGGCGGAACGCCTCGGCGATGAGGAACATGCGCTCGTCGTCCGGCTTGGCCAGACGCGTGCGGAGCGTCTCGTCGCCCAGCTCATGCGCGTCCTTGAGATGGAAGCGATGCGTGCCGATCTCCAGCGAGCGGATCGCCTTGTGCATCGACTCCTCGAACGTGCGGCCGATCGCCATGACCTCGCCGGTCGCCTTCATCTGCGTGCCGAGCTTGCGGTTGGCGCTCGTGAACTTGTCGAACGGCCAGCGCGGAATCTTGGATACGATGTAGTCGAGCGTCGGCTCGAAGCAGGCGTACGTCTGGCCCGTGACCGGGTTGACGATCTCGTCGAGCGTATAGCCGACAGCGATCTTCGCGGCCATCTTGGCGATCGGGTAGCCCGTCGCCTTGGAGGCGAGCGCCGAGGAGCGGCTGACGCGCGGGTTGACCTCGATGACGTAGTATTGGAAGCTGAACGGGTCCAGCGCGAACTGCACGTTGCAGCCGCCCTCGATGTTCAAGGCGCGGATGATCTTGAGCGAGGCGGAGCGCAGCATCTGGTACTCGCGGTCCGACAGCGTCTGGCTCGGCGCCACGACGATGGAGTCGCCGGTATGCACGCCGACCGGATCGAAGTTCTCCATGTTGCAGACGACGATGCAGTTGTCGTTCGCGTCGCGCATGACCTCGTACTCGACTTCCTTCATGCCGGCGATCGACTTCTCGATCAGGCACTGGCCGATCGGGCTGTAGCGGATGCCGGAGGCGACCGTCTCCAGCAGCTCCGCCTCGGTCGCGCAGATGCCGCCGCCCGTGCCGCCGAGCGTATACGCCGGGCGAACGATGATCGGATAGCCGATCTCGTTGGCGAAGTCGACGGCTTCCTGGACCGTCGTGACGATGACGCTCTCCGGCACCGGCTGCTCCAGCTCGCGCATGAGCTCGCGGAACAGGTCGCGGTCCTCGGCCTTCTCGATCGCCGTCAGCTGCGTGCCGAGCAGCTGCACGTTCTCGCGCTCCAGCACGCCGGCGCGCGCCAGCTCGACCGCCATGTTGAGGCCGGTCTGGCCGCCGAGCGTCGGCAGCAGGCCGTCCGGACGCTCCTGGCGGATGATCTGGGAGACGAAGTCGAGCGTGATCGGCTCGATGTACACTTTGTCCGCCATGTTCGTATCGGTCATGATCGTCGCCGGGTTGCTGTTGATGAGGACGACCTCGTAGCCCTCTTCCTTCAGCGCCTGGCAGGCCTGCGTGCCGGCATAGTCGAACTCGGCGGCCTGGCCGATGACGATCGGGCCGGAGCCGATGACGAGGATCTTCTTGAGCAGGTTATTTCTGGGCATACAGCAGCTCTCCTTTGGACGCTTCCGACAGCTGGGCTTGGCGCGGCTTGGAAGGGTTAGTGCGGCGATGGGTGCGGATCAGCTCCAGGAATTCGTCGAACAGGTAGCTGGAATCGAACGGCCCCGGGGCCGCCTCCGGATGGTATTGGACCGAGAAGGCCGGGTAGCGGTCATGCTTCAGGCCTTCGACCGTCTTGTCGTTGTTGTTGATATGCGTCACGGTCAGATCGGTGCCGGCGATGCTGGACTCCGGCACGGTGTAGCCGTGGTTCTGGCTCGTGATGTAGCAGCGTCCCGAGGACAGCTCCTTGACCGGATGGTTGCCGCCGCGATGGCCGAACTTGAGCTTCTCCGTGTCGGCTCCGCAGGCGAGCGCGAACAGCTGGTGGCCGAGGCAGATGCCGAAGATCGGATACTCGCCGAGCAGCTCGCGGATCGTCGCGACCGCATGCGGCACGTCCTGCGGGTCCCCGGGGCCGTTGGACAGCTGGATGCCGTCCGGGTTCAGGCGGCGGATCGTCTCCGCGGATGTATCATGCGGCACGACGACGACGTCGCAGCCGCGCTTGGTCAGCTCGCGCAGGATGCCGGTCTTGGCGCCGTAGTCGATGAGCACGATGCGCTCGCCGAAGCCGGGGCTCGTGAACACCTGCTTCGTCGACGTGCGGGCGACTTGATCGCGCAGCAGCGGCGTGCCGGTGAGCTGCTCGACGATCGCCTCGACGCGCTCGCTGCCCGTCGTGATGGCGCCGCGCATCGTGCCGAAGTGGCGCAGCTTGCGGGTCAGCATGCGCGTGTCGATCTCGCTGATCGCCGGGATGCCGTGCTCCTTGAGCAGCCAGTCGAGCGACACCTGGGCGCGCCAGTTGCTCGGAATCGGCTCGTGGCGGCGTACGGCGAAGCCGTGGATGAACGGCGCCACCGTCTCGAAATCGTCGCGGGTGATGCCGTAGTTGCCGATGAGCGGATACGTCATCGTCACGATCTGGCCGCAGTACGACGGATCGGAGAGCACCTCCTGGTAGCCTGTGATGCCTGTATTGAATACGACCTCGCCGGGCTTGAACGTCTCGGCGCCGAACGACTGGCCCGCAAATACGGTTCCGTCCTCAAGAATCAGTCTTGCTTGCATCCGTATCACTCCTTATGCGCTTTGGTGGGACCAGACGACGCTGCCGGCGACAACGGTGGCTTCCGGCCATCCGTAGAGCTTCCAGCCGCCGAAAGGCGTGTTGCTGCTTTTGGAAAGGAATGCGGAGGGATCGACCTCGCGCTTCTGCTCCAGCTCGACGACGGTCAGATCCGCCGGAGCTCCGACCTCCAGCCGCCCCGAGTCGAGGCGGAATACGGAAGCAGGGATTCGGGTCATGCGGTTCAGCAGGAAGCCGAGCGACCATTTGCCCGTACGGACGAATGCGGTGTACAGCAGCGGGAACGCCGTCTCGAAGCCGACGATGCCGAACGGCGCGAGCTGCATCCCGCGAGCCTTCTCCTCCGCGCTGTGCGGCGCATGGTCGGTGACGATCATGTCGATCGTACCGTCCTCCAGCCCCTGGATGACCGCCTCGACGTCGCGCGGCGTGCGCAGCGGAGGGTTCATCTTCCAATTGGAGTCCATGCCCGGGATGTCCTCGTCGCTCAACACCAGATGATGCGGACAGACCTCGGCGGTGATTCTCACGCCGACCGACTTGGCCAGGCGGATCAGGCGAACCGACTGCTCGGTGCTCACGTGGCAGACGTGGTAGTGGACGCCGGTCGCCTCGGCCAGCAGCGCGTCGCGGCCGACATGGATCGCCTCGGACTCGTTCGGGATGCCCTTGATGCCGTTGTCGCGGGCGAACCTTCCCTCGGAGACGTACAGCCCTTCGACCAGGCTGTCGTCCTCGCAGTGGGCGATGATCGGCATGTCGAGCGCCTTCGCCAGCTCCATCGCGTCCTTCATCATCTGCGCCCGCTGCACGCCGACGCCGTCGTCGGTGAAGCCGATCGCGCCGGCCGCTTTCAGCGCCGCGAAGTCGGTCAGCTCGCGTCCGAGCTGGTTTTTGGAGATCGCCGCGTAAGGCAGCACCTTGACGCCGTTGCCTTGCTCGCGGGCTTTGTCCAGCACGTAGCGCACCGTCTCCGGCGTGTCGATCGACGGCCGCGTGTTCGGCATGCAGGCGATCGTCGTGAATCCCCCCGCCGCCGCCGAAGCAGTGCCGGTGACGATATCCTCCTTATGCTCGAAGCCGGGGTCGCGCAGATGCACGTGCATGTCGATGAAGCCCGCCGAGACGAGCTTGCCCCGCGCGTCCAGCACGCCCTCGCCCGACGCTTCCGGCGCTTCGCCGCCCTTGATCTCGGCGATCCGTCCGTCCTCGATGCGGACATGCCTCGTTTCCAGCTCGCCGCTCTCCTCGTTCCAGATCCGTCCGTTCACGATCCATTCTATAGCTGCCATTGCTTGATCCGTCCCCTTTCGCGGCGCCTGCTGTCCAGCCTGCCTGCGTCCGTGATGCTTGCTGTCCCTCGCGGCGATCGCCGCCTATCCCCGAAGCGCCCGCTCGATGACCGCCATGCGCACCGGCACGCCGTTCTGCATCTGCGGAAAGATCCTCGACTGCGGATGCTCGACCAGGTCGCCGTCGATCTCGACGTCGCGATTGACCGGCGCCGGGTGCATGATGATCGCGTGCGGCGCCAGGCGAGCCGCCCGTTCCGCCGTCAGCCCGTACTGCTCGCGGTACTCCTCCGCCGAGCGGATCATGCCGCCCTCATGCCGCTCCAGCTGCACGCGCAGCATCATGACGACGTCCGCCTGAAGCGCCTCGTCGATGCCGACGTAAGGCACATCCAGCTCGTGCTCCCGCATGTTGTCCGGAGCGCAGAAGCTGACCTTCGCTCCGAGCTGCTTCAGCCCCCAGTAGTTGGAGCGGGCGACCCGGCTGTGCTTGATGTCGCCGATGATGGAGACGCGCAGACCGGCGAGCTGCCCGAATTGCTGCCGCATCGTGTACAGGTCGAGCAGCGCCTGCGTCGGATGCTCGTTGTTGCCGTCTCCAGCGTTGATGAGCGGCACCTGGATGCGCTCCGCGAGCTCTTGGAGAACGCCGGCCGGCTTGAGGCGGATGATGCCGGCGTCGATGCCCATGGACTCCAGCGTCCGCACGGTGTCGTAGATCGACTCGCCCTTCTGCACGCTCGATGCCGCCGCCGAGAAGTTCAGCACCTCGGCTCCGAGGCGCTTTTCCGCCACCTCGAAGCTGAACCGGGTGCGCGTGCTGTTCTCGAAGAACATGTTGGCGACGAACCGACCTGCCAGAACCGGCTGCACCTTCTGCTCCTGCCGCTCCCAGTGCGACGCCCGGGAGAGAATCGACTCGATCTCCTCGCGGCCCATCCCCTTGAGGCCGAGCAGGCTGTTTTGCCGCAGCTGCAATGCCGTCATGTTATCGTCCTCCCTGTCTCTCGGTGATGGTGACGTTGTCTTCTCCATCCACTTCCTGAAGGGAGACGCGGATGCTCTCCTGCTTGGAGGTCGGCACGTTCTTGCCCACGTAGTCGGGACGGATCGGCAGCTCCCGATGGCCCCGATCGAGCAGGACGGCGAGCTGGATCGACTGGGGACGTCCTTGGTCCATCAAGGCGTCCATCGCCGCGCGGATCGTCCGTCCGGTGTAGAGCACGTCGTCGATCAGGATGACGCGCTTGTCATGGATGGCGACCGGCCGGCCTTCGGCATCGGCCACCGCGATGGCGCCCGCCTGGCCTTCCGCCGAGCGGTCGTCGCGGTAGCCGGTAATGTCGAGCTCGCCGCAAGCGACCGGCGCGCCTTCGATTTCGCGGATCTGCTCGGCCAGGCGCCGGGCCAGATGCACGCCCCGCGTCCGGATGCCGACCAGCACGCAGCCTTCGATCCCTTTGTTCTTCTCGACGATTTCATGGGCGATCCGGGTCAGGCCTCTGCGTATGGCGGTATCGTCCAGGATGGCGCGTTTTTCGCCTTCTGACATGGGTATTCGAGCTCCTTCGGCGTTCGGCCGCAGCCGCTGCGCATAGGTAGTTTACGGCTCTTAGCCTCCCTCGGCAGGGCAAAAAAAATCTCCCTGCTGAACGCTCAGCAAGGAGAGGGAAAGAAGCATGTGCCGTCTTGAAGAAGAGCGAGCGGGCGGATCCCGATCCCGCGAGGGCAGGCGCGCGAACGCGCCTATTCCCCGCGCGGAGGCAAGGACTCCGAGCTCGCGGACAAGCTTCTTCGACGACGGCACGTATCACGCTACCTTCCCAGCCTCTCTGGACTGAGTTAAAGGTACTGCCGTTATCGGTAACGATTATCCCATGCGGGGTCGACGAAGTCAACCCTAACCCTGTTCCTTGGAGATAGTGAATTAATATTCAACTTACTGAATAATAATAACACCTTCTCCGCGAAAGGGCAATCCCCCAGTCAACAAAAAGCCAGCCCGCGTGGCGGACTGGCTCGTTTGGCTGCATGTTAGAGGCTGAGGCCGCGGATGCGCTCCACCGCTTTTTCGGTGTTCTCGCGGCTGCCGAACGCCGTCAGGCGGAAGTAGCCCTGGCCGCTGCGGCCGAAGCCGACGCCCGGCGTGCCGACGATGTTGGCCTCCGACAACAGCTTGTCGAAGAACGCCCACGAGTCGAGGCCCTTCGGCGTCTTGAGCCAGATGTACGGCGCGTTGACGCCGCCGAATACATCCAGGCCAAGCGATGCAAGGCCGTCGCGGATGATGCCGGCATTGGTCATGTAGTAGTCGACGAGGCTGCGGATCTGCTCCTTGCCCTCCGGCGAATAGATCGCTTCGGCGCCGCGCTGGGTCACGTAGGACACGCCGTTGAACTTGGTCGTGTGGCGGCGGTTCCACAGGTCGTTGATGACGACGGAGTTGCCGTCCTTGTCGAGGCCCTTCAGCTCGCGCGGCACGACGGTGTACGCGCAGCGGACGCCCGTGAAGCCGGCCGTCTTGGAGAAGCTGCGGAACTCGATCGCGACCTCGCGCGCTCCTTCGACTTCATAGATGCTGTGCGGCACGTCGGCTTCGGTGATGAACGACTCGTACGCCGAGTCGAACAGGATGAGGCAGCTGTTCTCGCGCGCGTAGTCGACCCATACCTTGAGCTCGTCCTTCGTCAGCGTCATGCCGGTCGGGTTGTTCGGGTAGCAGAGGTAGATGAGGTCGACCTTGCGGTCCGGCAGCGACGGCTTGAAGCCGTTTTCCGCCGTGCAGTCGAGATAAACGATGTTCTCGTAGCGGCCCAGCTCGCTGTTGAACGAGCCGGAGCGGCCTGCCATGACGTTGGTGTCCACATAGACCGGATAGACCGGATCCTGCACGGCGACGACGGCATCCTGGCTGAAAATCTCCTGGATGTTGCCGACGTCGCATTTGGAGCCGTCGCTGACGAAAACTTCGTTGGAGGCGATATCGACGCCGCGCGCCTTGTAGTCGTGCTCGATGATCGCATTGATGAGGAAGTCGTAGCCTTGCTCCGGACCGTAGCCGCGGAAGCTGCCCGGCACGGCCAGCTCGTCGACGGCGGCGTGCATCGCCTTGGTGACGGCTTCCGGCAGGCCGCGCGTCACGTCGCCGATGCCGAGGCTGATGATCTCGGCCTGCGGGTTGTCTTGGATGAACTTCGTGCGCCGCTTGGCGATTTCCGAGAACAGGTAGCTGCCCTGGAGGTTCAGGTAGTTCGAATTGATCGATGTCATGGGATCGGATCCCCTTTCGTTGTCATGAATGGACCCGGGAGCGAGAAGGCGCGCCCGGGTCATGGGGGGTTCGTGCTGGCGCGGCCTCTGTCCGAATGGCCATGGCGCGCGGTTGCAGCCTGTTTCAGCATAGCGCAAGGCGCTTGCCGTGCTAATGGAACATTGCGCGAAAAATTTGCATTATTCGCATCGTCCGCCGGACGGAACGCCCTGGCGCGGGTCGGCTGCCATCAGCGGTTGCGCAAGCTCGTCAGCACATGCTGCATGTCCGCCGGGATCGGCGCCTCGAACTCGAGCCGCTCGCCCGTGCGCGGATGGGTGAAGCCGAGCGCGGCCGCATGGAGAGCCTGTCCGCCCAACGCGACCGTCTTGTTGCGGCCGTAGACGGGATCGCCCGCGAGCGGATGGCCGATGTACTTGAGATGGACGCGGATCTGATGGGTCCGTCCCGTCTCCAGCTGCAGCTCGACCAGCGTATAGTCGCCCAGCCGCTCGATGACTTGGAAATGGGTCACCGCATGCTTGCTCCCTTTGGTCGTGACGGTGAACATCTTGCGGTCCTTGTCGTCCCGTCCGATCGGCGCGTCGATCGTGCCGATGTCGTGATGCAGGTTGTCGTGCACGAGCGCGACATACTTGCGCGTCACGCTGTGCTCCTTGAGCTGCTCGGCGAGCGATAGGTGGGCCAGGTCGTTCTTGGCGGCCATGAGCAGGCCCGACGTGTCCTTGTCGATGCGGTGCACGATGCCGGGCCGGAGCACGCCGTTGATGCCGGACAGGTCGCGGCAATGATGCATGAGCGCGTTGACGACGGTACCGCCGGAGTGCCCCGGGGCCGGATGCACGACCATGCCCCGCGGCTTGTTGATGACGATGACGTCGGAGTCCTCATACACGATGTCGAGCGGGATGTCCTCCGGCACGATCGCCGCGTCCTCGGGCTCCGGCACCGTCACGGCGAGCGAGTCGCCCGCGGCGAGCTTATAGTTCGCCTTGACGGCACGGCCGCCCACCGATGCGGCTCCCGCAGCGATCCAGTCCTGGACCTGCGTGCGCGAGACCGCGGGATCGGCGAGCTGGTCGGTGATGAACTTGTCGATGCGCTGGCCCGCCTGCTCCGGCGCGACCGTCCATTCGAGCAGCCGCTCGTCGTCTTGCTCGGCGGCGGCTTCATGATGGCTGTCTTGAAATGTCATGGGGAAAAATCAGTCCTCTGTATGCAGGATTTCCTTCGGCTGCTCCGGATCGCGGCCGGCCTTGGCCGCCGCCCGCGCGCGGCGGTCTTCCCGCAGCGTGTCGATGATGATCATGATGACGCCGACCGTAATCGCCGCATCGGCGATGTTGAACACCGCGAACGAATAGGAGCCGAAATTGAAGGATAGGAAGTCGACGACATGCCCGTACAGCAGCCGGTCGATGAAATTGCCGAGAGCTCCGCCGAGTACGAGCCCCAGGGCGGTCAGCAGCCAGACGTTGCCGGAACGGCGCTGCTGGTGGATGTACCAGACGATGCCCGCCGCGACGATCGGCGTGATGATGAGGAAGAACATCTGCTTTCCCTCCAGCATGCTGAAGGCCGCTCCCGTATTGCGGATGGAAGTGATGATGAAGAAATCTCCGATGACTTTGATCTGCTCGTAGAGCTCGAGCCGGTTCATGATGATGATCTTGGTGATCTGGTCGAGCAAGATGGCGACCAGCGCCACCACGTATGAATACCCCTTGACCTTCAAGCTTTTCCCTCCTCGTCCGTCTCATTGTAGCATAACCGTTCCGGGCGGAGCCAGCGCTCGCGGACGGCTCCGGAGCCGGCCTCGCGCCGCTTGGCGGACAGGTTGCGAGGCTGGCATCCGAGCAAGGTCGGCAAGGGATCGGGAGGGCCTCCACAGGGGTTCGATCTGCATCTTTCGAATCTCCGGCTTCCAGACACCCCCATCTGTAATCCGGCTGCAAGTCGTCCACACTAACATCAGCAATCCCAGTTCCCTCGCAGCCTGCACGGCTGCCGAAAGGTGTGTGCGACATGACTCATTCTTCCGCTTTTATCGGCCGGATGAAGCAAAGACTGCTCCGGCAGCGCGAGGAGCTGATCCGGCGCGACGTGGAGTCCGATCACGACGGCCTGCAGGAGTCGCTGCGCGACGAGACCGGCGAGCTCAGCACGATCGACAATCATCCCGCCGACGTGGCGACGGAAATGTTCGAGCGCGGCAAGGACATCGCGCTCCAGGAGCAGATGGACCTGCACCGCGAGCGGATCGATGCCGCTCTCGCCGCTATCGTGGACGGCAGCTACGGCCGCTGCGCGGCCTGCGGCGAGGTTATTCCGGAGGGACGGCTGTCGGCTCTTCCCGATACGCTTTACTGCATCCAGCATTCGCCGCGCCAGCATACGTCCCACCGCCGCCCGGCCGAGGAAGCGGTGCTGAACCCGCCGTTCGGCGATTCCGACCGCGACGGCAAGGACGATCCCGGCTTCGACGGCGAGGATGCCTGGCAGACCGTCGAGCGCTGGGGGACGTCGACATCTCCCGCTATGGACGAGGTGCCGGGAGACAGCTATCAGAGCATCGGCATCGAGTCCGAGGAGAACGTCGGATATGTCGAGGACATCGAAAGCTTCCTTGCGACGGACATTACCGGCCGCCATGTGACCGTCGTGCGCAACCGGGAGTACAAGCATTACATGGACAGCGGCCAGGGAGAAGAGCTGCCGTCCGACTGAAGCGGCGCCTCAATACTGCTTGCCCTCCAGCTGGATCTGCACGATGCGCACGAGGTCGGCGATGTAGTCGCCGATGATCGGCAGGTTGAGCTGTCCGAGCGCCTGCAGCAGGTAGAGGATCGCCGTCGTGAAGAACGCGATGCCGATCGCGTAGCCGACGCCCCGCGAGACGCCCGCGACCAGATTCCGCCGGATCAGCTTCCAGGGCCGGTTGAGCAGGTCGACGTACTCCGCCATCTGGGACCGCTCCAGATCGGCGGCGATTTTCTCCAGACGGTCTTGAAGCAGGCTGATCCGCTCCTGCTCGCTCGCTTTGTTCCTCCGATGGTCTTCGCCCATGCCGTTCCTCCTTCCGCTGCTGCCCGGCCGCTCGGGCCGGCGCATCGTGTCCCGGCTAGTATGTCCCGGAAAAAGCTGGGGAATTCGCGGCAAAAAGGCTCCTCTCTCCCCGTCCGTCCGGGAGAAAGGAGCCTTTTGTCTGCACGGCCTCAGCGGGCAAGCCGCCTTCGCGTCCGCTGCGTCCCGCGCGACTCGACTCAGCCGCGGATCAGCAGGCCGAGCGAGCGCTCGCCGAGCTGCACGCGCTCCATGCCGTCCTCGCGTCCGTAGCTGAGGCTGCTCAACAGCACGCTGCTCTGGAGCAGCTGGTCGTTCTCCTGCAGCGCCGCGGTCAATGCGTCGTCGGCGTCGAGCACGAGATCGATCCGCTTCTCGATCGGCAGGTCGAGCTTCTTGCGGGTATCCTGCACGGCGCGGATGACTTCGCGCACCAGGCCTTCCCGCTCGAGCTCCGGCGTGATGTCGGTATTGAGCGCCACGGTCACGCCGCCGCCGGATGCGGAGGCGAAGCCCGACTTGGCCTGCTTCTCCACAAGCAGCTCGTCGAGCGCCACCGTCACGTCCTCGCCGTCCGGCGACGTGAAGGCGAAGCTGCCGCCCGTCACGATCGCGCGCGCGCCGTCCGCGTTCAGTCCTTTGAGATAGCCCTGGATCGGACCGACGTTCTTGCCGAACTTCTTGCCCGCGACCTTGAGGTTCAGCTTGAGGGAGAAGTCGACGAAGCCGCTGTCGCTGTCCTCGACGCGGATCGCCTTGACGTTGATCTCGTCCTTGATGATCTCCTCATAGTCGGCGAGCGCGAATTCGCCGCTCAGCGAAACGATCAGCTCGGACAGCGGCTGGCGCGTCTTGATGCCGGTCTCGTTGCGCACGTTGCGCGCCAGCTCGACGATCGTGCGGGCCGTCTCCATGTCGCGCTCGAGCTCGGCGTCGATGGCCGATTCGTCGGCCGCCGGATAATCGGCGAGATGCACGCTCCCTTTGCCGCCCAGGTTGCCGTAGACGTCCTCCGCGAGCAGCGGCGCATAAGGCGCGATGAGGCGGGAGAGCGTCAGCAGCACGTCGCGCAGCGTCGCGTAGGCGTCCAGCTTGTCGTCCGTCAGGCCGCTGCCCCAGAAGCGGTCGCGCGAACGGCGGATGTACCAGTTGCTCAGCTCGTCGACGAACGCCTCGATCGCTTTGGCCGAGTTGAGGAAGTCCCAGCTCTCCAGGCCGGTCACGACCGTGCGCACCAAGGTGTTGAGGCGGGAGACGATCCAGCGGTCCAGCTTGGCTGCGGAAGCGCGCCCCTGATGCTGAGCCGGGTCGAACCCGTCGATGCCCGCGTACAGCGCGAAGAACGCATGCGTGTTCACGATCGTGTCGATGACCTTGGACTTCGCCTCGCCGACGATGCCGCGCGAGAACTTCTTGCTGTTCCACGGCGCGCTGTCCGCCAGCAGCGACCAACGGAACGCGTCCGTGCCGTACTCGTCGATGATTTCCCAAGGATCGATGACGTTGCCCTTCGACTTGCTCATCTTCTGGCCGTTCTCGTCCAGCACGTGCCCGGTCGAGATGACGGCCTTGTACGGCGCCTGGCCGTTGTACAGCGTCGATACCGCCAGCAGGCTGTAGAACCAGCCGCGCGTCTGGTCGATGCCCTCGCAAATGATGTCGGCCGGGTACTGCTCGGAGAAGCGGTCTTCATTCTCGAACGGATAGTGCTGCTGCGCGAACGGCATCGAGCCGCTGTCGAACCAGACGTCGATGACTTCCGGCGTCCGCGTCATGAGCGCGCCTTCGGCGAACGGGCTGCGCAGCTTCACTTCGTCGACATACGGCTTGTGCAGCTCGAAGTCCTCCGGCAGCTCCGTCACGGAGCGCTCGCGCAGGTCGGCCAGGCTGGACGGCGCGTACTCCTTGCCCGTCGCCTCGCACACCCATACGTTCAGCGGCGTACCCCAATAGCGGTTGCGGCTGATGTTCCAGTCGACGAGATCCTCCAGGAACTTGCCGAAGCGGCCCTCGCGGATATGGCCCGGGTACCAGTCGACGCCGCTGTTGTTCGCGATCAGCTGGTCCTTGACGGCGGTCGTCTCGATGAACCAGCTCTCCGTCGCGTAGTAGAGGAGCGGCGACTTGCAGCGCCAGCAGAACGGGTAGCTGTGCTCATACTTCTCTTTGGAGAAGAGCAGCCCTTTTTCGCTCAGCATCTTGACGATCTCGATGTCGACCTCGCCGTCCTTGACGAAGCGCCCGGCCAGATCCGTCACCTCGTCGATGTAGCGTCCCTGGCTGTTCACGACGGCGAGCAGGCTGATGCCGTGCTTGCGCGCGGCCTTGTAGTCGTCGTCCCCGTGCGCCGGGGAGATGTGGACCATGCCCGTGCCGCTCGCGTCGCTGACGAAGTCCGCGCCGACGACGATATGGCCTTTGTCGACCGGAACGTAGTTGAACGGAGCGCGGTAGGCGAGGCCGACGAGCTCGGCCCCCTTCACGCTGCCGACGAGTTCCGGCTTGTCGTCACCCTTGAACACGCTGTCTACGAGCGCTTCGGCGACGAAGTACACTTCGCCGTCCTTCTTCGCCTTGACATAAGTGAGCTCCGGATTGACCGCAATCGCGGTATTGGCCGGCAGCGTCCACGGCGTCGTCGTCCAGGCGAGCAGATGGCCTTCGCCGTTCTCCAGCGGGAACTTGACCGTGGCGCTGAGATCCTTGACGTCCTCGTAGCCTTGGGCGACCTCATGGGAGCTGAGCGTCGTCTGGCAGCACGGGCAGTACGGGCTGACGCGGTGGCCGCGGTACAGCAGCCCTTTCTGGTGAATCGTGGACAGGATGTGCCAGACGCTTTCGATGTAGCTGTTCTTGAGCGTGACGTACGGATCGTCCATGTCGGTCCAGTAGCCGATCGCCTCGGTCAGCTCGCGCCACTGACGCTCGTATTCGAACACGCTCGCCTTGCACTTCTTGACGAACGCCTCGACGCCGTAGTTCTCGATCTCCTGCTTGCCCGAGATGCCGAGCTCCTTTTCCACGCCGAGCTCGACCGGCAGGCCATGCGTATCCCAGCCCGCCTTGCGGACGACGCGGTAGCCGGACATCGTCTTGTAGCGACCGATGAAGTCCTTGATGACGCGCCCGAGCACATGCCCGATATGCGGCTTGCCGTTCGCCGTCGGCGGTCCTTCGTAGAACACGAAGTTCGGCTTGCCGGCGCGGTTCTCGATGGAAGCCTTGAACGTGTCCTCCGTCCTCCACTTGTCCAGCACGCGCAGCTCGCGCGCGCGGGCTTTTTCTTTCACGTCCACTTTTTGCATCGTTACACGCTCCTCTAGGAAAATAAGCTCTTGAAAAAGGAATCTCTCTGGAAAAACAAAAAAGCCCGCCCCTTGGAAAGGGACGAGCGTGAACTCGCGATACCACCCTGATTCGAACGCATCGGCGCCGGCCTGTCGTGGTGACAGCCGTCGGCGAGAGCGTTCCTCGGCAGCGGATCGAACCTGCGCAATCCGCGTTCCCGGTAACGGAGGACATCCGGCGCGGCTTACTGGGACCGTCCGGCACGGAGGCCGAAGCGGCCGATTCGGCGGCGCTTCTCGGAGAGGATGCACGTCTGGGTTCCGAACGCCGGCTTGCAGCTCTAGGCCGGCTCTCTGAGGATCTTTCCCGCAGGGCGCGTGTTCTCGTCAATGAAGTTGCTATGCTCATGGTCCGTCTATCATCGGCATTTCTATACTAGGTTATACCTCATTCCGGCAAAAGGTGTCAACCGTCCAGGCTCGGCAAGCCTGCGACCCGAGTCCCGCGCCGAGCTGCGAGGCCGGCGCCGGGCGCGCGGAAGAGGCTGGTCCGGATGCTATTGCTTGCGGTGCACGCCCGCGGCGCCGAGCGCCGAGCCGATGATGCGGATCGGCACGTCCGCCGTCTTGCGGGTGCCGTTGCGGTACAGCACCTCGAAGCGGATCGTATAGTCGCCTTTTGCCAATCCACCCTTGAGATCGATCCACCGCTCGTGATGCAGCTCGCCCGCATAATGCCGGTCCGCCGCCACCGGCTTCAAGATCGTGCGGGCGTCCAGCCCGCCTCCCGCCGTCAAGCTCGCCGTCACCTGCAGCACCGGAGCCGGGACGGGGTAGCCTTGAACGATCAGCTTTTCGCCGGCATAAAACTCCTTCGGATGCTGCGACGTCTCGTGGCCGAGCCGTTCGTGCACCGCCTGCCAGTCCGCTGTATGGCCGACATCCGCGCTCAGGCCGAGCGGCACGACGGAGATCGGCTTGACTGCCGATGCCTCCGCCTTGCCGTCGCTGACCGTCAGCGTCACCCGATAGACGCCGGGCAAGGACCTTTCGACGAACGGCGGAGACGCATGCACGCTCGTCCGGCCCGACGGGTCGAGAACGGTCCACTTCGCCGTCAGCGCGTCTCCGTCCGGATCGGACGAGCGGTCGAGCAGCTGTATCGGATCGCCTTCGTAGAGCGGCTTCGGCGTCCAGTCGAAGTCCGCGATCGGCGGGCGGTTCGTCTCGATGTAGAAGAACTTGGGGTCGCTATCTCCCCAGTCGTATCCATCAAAGACGCGAACCACGATATAGAGGTTCGTGTATTCCGGAAGATCGACAGTGGAAATGTAGCTTCCGTCTTTCCCGTTCTTAATGCCGGAATCATGCAGGATCGTTCCTCCATACTGGTAGATCTTCACCTGGTATTTGGCTTGCGGATCGCTGTCGGCATCGCCATAGGTCCATTTGAATTTCGGACGGAATTCGGTCAGCTTTTCCGGCCTCGCCTGATCTGCAGACGAGGGCACAAAGATAGTCGCTGTTGGAATTCGATTGACGACTTGAACCGTCTTTGAAACGGTGTCGATCTGACCGAGCTTGTCCTCCACCACCTGGCGAATCCGGAAGGTGCCCATCGTACTGAATGTCTTGGCCCAGGTCGTCCGGATCTGGCTAGCCATCATTTCGGTTCCGCCATCCAGATTACGGATGAAATAGTCGTGAAGCAGGTTTTGGCGGACTCCATCCTCTTTGTCCCACGCGGTCGAATCGATGCGGATTTCCTCGCCTCGATACGTCGTCGCGTGGCTCAGGTTGAAGCCGGCATGCGGAGGCTCGTCCGGCTGCGGTAGAGTGCCCACATAGACGGTCTTTTCGGTGTAGTCGCTCCATGCCTCATACTCGTCCTTTACCGCGAGGCCGACAGTATACTCTCCGATCTCATTCGGCGTCACCAGCTTGGATCGCACGAATTTGCCGGAGGGCGAGATGTAGTAGAACTTCTTTTCAAGCACGCCTTTGGTCCGGTAATAGTCGATGCCCGTCGCTTCGGTCGAGTAATGGCTGCTCGACAGGTACCGATCGGGGTCCCGGCTTCGATCCGTCCATAGGACCGTCCCGTTTGAAGCAAGAGAAACGTCGAAGTCAGAGATCGGCGGCCGGTGAATGATGACATCGCGTACCGATTCGTTGCTTTCCTTGCGGTACTCGTCAAAGTCCATCTTGGGATACAGATAATCGGAATGTGGATCATCCTTGGACTTGTAGCTGATCCGGTACAGCCCTACCTTGTCAATGACTGCGGCCGGAGAGGTGAGCCACTTTCCGCTCAAGGCAGAAGCCCCCGACTTCCCGTCCTGGGCATCGAGGAATTTCTGCGCCAGCTGGACGTACTTCCAGGACGTCAGATCCTTAATCAGCGGGTCGTTCTCCGTGTCCGTGTTCCGGATCGTATAGAGCAGCGGTCTCCCCACGAGGCCTACGCCATTCAGTATCGTCGCCGTACTGATCGGTGTCAGATCCGTATAGCTCGCCTGGTAAAATTCCGTTTTGGGAATCTCGGCGAACGGCCCGAATTTCCCTTCGGTGTAATAGGTCTCATTGATGTCGATGACAGGCGTGCCGTCCACATAGACCTTGATCTTCCCGTCGAGAACTTGAATCTTGAACGCATATTTCTGGGCCAGGTTAACCGGATAGGATGCGCTTTGAAGCACCTTCCTTGTTCCCCCGCCGACTCGAACGAGGCTGACGGAGCTATGGTTGACCTCGACGCGGTACATGTTCCGGTTGTCCTGCGCGTGGAACGAATAGCCCGAGTAGAGATACGGCGGAGCCGACATGTTGAGCTCCATTTTGAAGCTGTAGGAGACGTTCTTCATCCTCGTTTGTCCGAGTAGCTGGTTGTGAGAGGAGATATAACCTCCTTCCGGTCGGCTTTCTCGAGGCGCATACACTTCCGTTCGGCGATCGCTGGTTGCAACCGAAAAAGCTCCGTTATTGATCGGCATGGCGTAATCCCCTACGAATGCCAGCTGCGTAAGCGAGAAATCGGACGTGCTGATCTTGTATAGCGTACCCTGGTCTTGAAAAATGAAGTTGTTCTGATTATCGATTCGAATGTTGCTATAAATGAGTTTCAGTTGAGGGTATTCTCGGATGGTCGTTGCCGTTCCGTTATCCTGGATTCGAATCAGCCTCGCTCCTCGCTCGAAGTTATCCAGCAAGGCGTAGTTCGTATCTGCCACGTGCATGATGCGGCTCCCGTAGTCAAAGCTCGTGATTGGATCCGAGTAGGAGTAGGGATGTTTCCGATCATAGACACCCGTGTTGGTTACGACCCACTTCCCGTCGAAAGTGACGAAGATGCGATCGTACGATGGCACCCGGATAAGAGACTGATACGTATCCGTGTCGCTTTCCAGATTTCGGCTATAGTAGGCATGCGAGGAGCTGGAGAAGGTTGGATACGACGATGTGACATAGTTCATGTCTTTATCGACGCTCCCGGCGACAATGGATTCGGCTCCGAGAAGATAGTTATGCTCATACTCGGTGTTGTTGTACCACCGCTTTTCGCTTTTCCCTCCGTCCCAGGTGTACGAGGTTTTTAGTGGAGTTCCGTTGCTGCTGTTCTGGTACTCTGCATAGTAGTAGAGATGGTCGGAAAAGACTGTCGGCAAGCTGCCTGCATTCAAGTTCGGCGTCGTTCCCAAAACTGTAGGGTAATCGACCTTGAACCATTTGCCGTTGGCATAGATTTCTCCCCGTATGGCAAACGGAGTTCCGGCAGGATTGAGGAAGGAATCGGCGTAGTAGCTTCTAAGTTTTTTGTCATCGCCATGCAGCCGGGTGTGGACGATGCCCGTGTACAAGTCAACGGCGACGATTCCTTCTACTCCCGTTCGGCTGCCGATTTTCACCCCATCCCGATAAAATTCGTACAAATACTTGTACGTGTTTTTGTCATAGCTCGCGATGGCCGTGACGCCTCCAGATAATAGGGCTGACTGCATGTAGCCGGTGTAGTATCGATCTTCGATGGGATTGCTGCGCACGGTACGGGGATACCCGTCACTTCCAACCATGAAGAGCTCCGCCCGGTTGAACGTCGCCCATGGGGCAGCCAAAGCTCCATTCGCTGGATTATAGGCCCAGGAAGAGAGTTTCGTGTCGGCTCCAAAGTTGCTGTTGCCCCACTTGGTCCGATCCTCTGCCATCGTTTTCGCGCTGATCGGCACCGATACGAGCGGCTCAGGCTCCAAGCTTTCGGACGTGACGTCGAACGATACCTGCGGGGCATCGTTGATGACTTCAAAGTTAAAGTAGCCCGTGGCTTCCTTGCCGTAATCTTCTTTGACAAACACTTTGAATCGATACCGGCCGACTTTAGCCCCTTTGAAGTCAAACGTCTTGTCTGCTCCCATGGTGATGGCGACTTCGGGTTCCGAGTAGTTTCCGTCGTTATTCGCATCGTACCGATACGCGACTTGGTGTACCACGATGGCGTCTCCGTCCGGAGAGTAGCTGGTGTTTTTGAACGAGACGCTTGAATTCCGCAGAGCGGGACTCGGGAACTCAAGCTTCGGTACCGGAGGCATGTCTTCCAAGACGGTAAGCATCTTTTCAGCAGGTTGAAGCGACTTCAAGCCTAAGTTGTCATAGACATCCAGCTTGATCTTGTACTCGCCCGGCGTGTCGTAGATTTCTCTTACGCCAGACCACTCGTCCCGAGCATGGTCGATGGTCCTCCCTTTGATCGGACTGTAGCTATTATTGCCGTCAAACTTAGGGGAATAGGGCCGGTCTTCACGAATTTGTAATGGGCCATTGATGACCGGAATCGGATTCGGCGGCACGACATTGATGCTGGCGCATCCGCTGCCGGTAGCCCCCCACTGGTCACGGACGGTGGCGCAGATGGAGTAGAATCCATTCTGATCCATCGTGACGTTCGGGTACTCCCACATCATCGTTTCACCGCCGAATCGGTTCGGCAAATTCCGAATCCATTCACTGGTGCTTCCGGAGAAGTCGTAGCCTTCAAACGTCACGCTGTCCCCCTGGTCGGGATCCGAAAGGCTGAGCACGCTCAGGGTCAGGCGTTCATTCTGAGGCGTGGAGGAGACTGGTTTTGTCGGATCGCCGGAAGGGTCGATCCATCCGATTTTAAGGACCGGCGGGTTATTCTTGGCCGGCCCGGTAATGGTCAACGTCTTGGGGCCGACCTCAGCTTCCCCACAGCTGGTCTTGAGAATCATGTAGACCTGGAAAGTGCCGACACCTAGAAGGGACGGCCATTTCTCGAACGGATACGACGTCTCTGAGGAATAGTTGTAGTACGCCGGGCTTGTATACGTGAACATCCCTTGCTTAATCTCCCAGGTATGAGAAACATAAGTACATTTGTTGAGGACAAAGTCTTTCGGTTTCAAAGAAAAGGTGTCCCGATAAGCAATTTCCGGTTTTATGACGTCAAAATCGCCCGTGAAACTTTTAGACGCTTCCTCGTAGAAGAAGGAGAGGTATGCTTTAGGAACGGCTTTTGTCAAATGCACTTGTTGATCCGGCTTGCTCGTCGGGGTAGAGTCAAAAGCCGTATTCGAAAGATTAGATCCAACCAAGGTGCCGTAACTCGTCGTGGCAGGATACGTGTTCGAGTAAGGAAGCGGAGAAACTTCTAAGCTCTCCTCGTTTTTGGTGACGTAAGCTCCCGTCGGACCGGCTCGAACCATATGTCGGATGTTTACTTCGCCCGCTGCTGGATCTCCGCTTGACGTTTTTTTCTTGTAATAGAGGTTCAAGTTGTACGTGTCGAACAGTCCATTATACGTGAACTTGCTTGGACTGCCCGGCATGATTTCGCCTACAGGCGCATCACCCGTTGTACTTTTCTTGTTTCCCACGTATTCGTACTCTGCATGCGCCGGTGGACTTCCGGTAGGATATTGGTTTCCTACATTCATCCGATAACTTTGTGCAGGGAAGACATCATTGATTTTAGTTCCGTCCGTCAGATAATGATTGACGTTGACTTGTCCGTCGAGTTCGAACTCGAAGAGGACAGGGAAGAAGTACTTGTAGGCTTCGACTCCGTTACCACACGAAGCACAAGAGCCGTCCATTATTCTAGAATCGTAATGCTCTGGAGAGTCAAGATCGCCAATAACTATAAGGTCGAAAGTTACTGTAGAACTACCTATACCCTTAACATTTGTCCTAGAAGGTGTTCCACTTCTATCTTTCGTTACAGGGACATAACGAGAATAAAATGCCCAATTTCTTAAGTTGGGATCGTCTTTACTCCCGTTTTTAATATCCATACGAGAGTTATCGAAATAACTCGCATTTTCTCCCGAATACGCGAAAGGAAATACGTAGACAGCCTTTATTGAACGTCCGGGAAAGGAAAATTTATATACGTCACTAATTGTTCGATTCGTACCTCCCGGCTTATCCTGACCGTTCCATGTTCCTGCTGAATTAGACATAACTTCGTAAGAAAGGAACCCTACCCCATACCACTTATTCTTTTGAGCATTATATACAGGTTGAATATTAGCGCTACCGTCAATATCGGCGCTTACTATAGTGGGTGAGTATAACGGCAAAAGGTTTAATATAATTGCTACCACAATCAACTTTGACAGCCATTTCACCTTTTCCACCTCTATTTATTTCCAAGGATTGGCAATAACAAAAGCAGAGGTATTCATAGACATTTGAAAGAATACATATTCAGGATTTTTAACAGAGAAATCATTCCACGAGTAGTCCCCAACATTTAGTTTATCTGCGGAAGCCAGTTCTGGGAAATAAGCAACTACTGATTTGTCTCCAAGAGTTCGCATAGCTTTTACTTCTCCTCGGCTTCTACCTTTTTTCCCACTGTCCAAAAAAGAGAATATCATTGGAAAATTTCCGCGATATGTGGAATAAACCGCCAAAAATTTTTCCCCCTTCGTACTTACTGTCTTCTCCATTCTGAAATAAATCGTTCCACCTACGTTTACAGGAAGGTCTTTCTTCGACAATTTATAGATATCGACGTACTCGCCCTCTTTAAATGGATTCATAAACAGATAGGCTGATTTTTCAATGTACGCACTAAAGTCTTTTCCTTTGATTGGTGTACTGAGACTTTCCATCTTCGGGACATCCTTATTACCAATCCAAACAAACTGATTCGTGCTATCCCACTCTACCGCCTCCCCGAAGCTCTCCGAGATCGCCCGAATCGGGACCATCGTTGAGCCCGCAGAGATAAACGATGCCCCGATGCCTGACAGAGGTTTATCATTCACAACGACTCGCTTCGTTCCAATGGTAAGCTGAATCTTCCTGCCTTCCTTAGTGATGGTAACGTCTTTCCCCGAATAAGCCACCTTGGCTCCTAAGGTCTCCGATACGGCCCGGATCGGCACGAATACGGACCCGTCTTTGAGCTGCGCTTTGCCTCCAGGAGTCTCGATTTTTCTCGCGTTGTACAGCACCTCTACCTGCACCTTCGGCTTGATGACCGTATAGTCGAAGCCCGCGTAGGCACGATCAGCAAAGACGAACCCACTCCCGGCCAAGACAGACAAAGCAGCGACGCTTGAAACAGCTTTAAGTCCCGCTTTTTTTGTCCTCCCGGCCCGTTCAGTCCATCTTGCCTTTGCCATCCATGCTTTTGAGTTTTTCATCTTCTCCCACTCACCTTTCTCTGCTAGTTTCTATATGCGGTCGGCTTGCTTGCCGCTTGGAAAATCATTTGGGCTTCAAAAGCTTGTGTATTCCCTTCGCTCCTCCTCCTTTATCGGCAGATCGGAGAACCATGGACACGACTTCAAGGAAATCAAATCCAGAAAAAAGGCAAAAAACACCCGTCCGCGTCTTGCTTGTGCGAACGGGTGCTTCCCGTAGCTGCTCCTATGCAGTTGAACTCAGCGACTCGAATGCTCGATCGACAACGTGCTCGACGCGCTCTCCAGCTTGTCCCAGCCGTCCTGGGACAGCAGCTCCAGCTGCGCCTCGACGAGCGTGCGGAACCGCGTCCGATAAATGGACGCCTGCTTCTTGAGCTCCTCGACCTCGAGGCTCACCTTGCGCGACTTCATAAGCGAATCGTTGACGATGCGGTCCGCATTCTTCTCCGCTTCTTTGATGATGAGCTGGGCTTCCTTCTTGGCATTGCCCTTGACCTCGTCGGCCGCTTCCTGCGCCACGATGATCGTCTTGCTGAGCGTTTCTTCGATATTCGCGAAATGGTTCAGCTTTTCCTGCAGGTTGAGGATCTGGTTTTGCAGGTCCTTGTTCTCCCGGATCAGCGCCTCGTAATCCTTGATGACCTGATCGAGGAACTCGTTGACCTCGTCCTCGTCATACCCGCGAAGTCTCCGGCCGAACTCCTTGTTATGTATGTCCAATGGCGTCAGCGGCATTGGGGCACCTCCTGCTTGGTTGGATTCCTGATGTCTGGGCCGTCCATGGTGTGGCTTATTGATTTCGACAGGTAAAGGCATATTCCTGCAAAATTCACATGCCGCGAAAAAAAAGACGTCACTTCTACTATCGGCAGAAGACGCCATTTTCAACAGAGCCTTCATCCTGTAAAAAAAAGGATGACTCCCGCCTTGGATCGGAGCGGCGGGGTCATCGACACGCCAGTTTGGCGCCGTTTGCTGCTAGACGTATTTGCCCGCGCGCACGCGAATGCGGCCTTTCTTGGTGACGCCGTCGACCTCGAGCAGCTTGAACCGCCCCAGCCCCTGGATGGAGACGACGTCCCCTTCGCGCAGCGGCTTGGACGGGTCCTCCTCGGTGCGCCAGTTCACGCGGCATCGTCCCGCGCGGATCGGATCGACGATCTTGCTCCGGCTGATCCGATAGACGTCGCTGGCGATGCCGTCAAGCCGCAGCGAGGCGACGGTGAACGTCAGCTCGTCCATCTCCACGGCGACGGGCCGCAGCGACTCCAGCGGCTTGGCGGCAGTAAGCACGTTCACCCGGTGGACCTGGCGCAGATGGACGTTGAGAAAGTCCGCGATGTCCGCGGCCACGAGCAGCTGCGCGCCCTCCTCGCCCACGTGGATGTCGCCGATCCGGTCTCGCTTGATGCCGAGGCCAAGCACCGCGCCGAGGTAATCGCCGTGGTCGAGCTCCAGCCGCCCGCCGGAAGGAGCCTCGATATCCAGCACGACGATGGCGATGTCTTCCGCCTCCAGATAACGATACTCGGGAGCGATGAGCGCGCGACGGCGCTCCGCGCCCTCATAGCCGCCGTCGAGACGGATCGTCACCGCGGGCTCGCGATTGGCGAGCGACTGCAGGATGCTCTGCTGGCGCGGATCCAAAAAATCGGTCCGCTTGAGCTCATGAAGCTCCGCGGACCGCTCGATCCATTCCAGCACGCGGTCCACGAAGGGACGCTCTTCCGGAAGGAAATGATCGTAGAAACCGGACATGATCTAGCGCCCGATCAGGAAGTCCAGAACTCCGATCAGGCCGTACGCGACGAAACGAAGCGCGAACAGAGCGACGATCGGGCTGATGTCGAGCATGCCGCCGATCGGCGGGATGAAGCGGCGGAAGATGCTCAGGTAGGGCTCGACCAGCTTGCCCAGAAACTCGCCGATAAAGCTCTCGCGCGCGTTGGGCAGCCAGGAGAGCAGAATATAGCCGATAATCATGAAGCTGTAGATCGTCTCAAGCGTGTCGATGAGACGGACGTAGTCGAATCCCAACGGTTAGGTCACCTCATCTTTTTCTGAAGTCTTCGTCTGCTAGCATTTCCGTTATGGTGCCCTGAACATCGACCGAATCCGGCGTGCACAAGAAAATATTTGGACCGAGCTTGGAAATATGTCCGTTCAGCGCGTAGACCGTGCCGCTCAGGAAATCCACGATGCGCACGGCAAGATCGGTACGGACGCGCTGCAGGTTCACGATGACCGAGCGCCGGTTGCGCAGATGGTCCGCGATCTCTTGCGCTTCGTCGTAAGAACGCGGTTCGTTCAGCACGACCCGCATGTTTTTCTGGGAATGGATGCTGACGATGTTGCTGCCTTTGGATTGCTTACGCATCTCCGAAGGAGAGGTTTCAACTTCCTGCTCCTCCTGGTGCTGCACGGTCTCGCGCTCGATGATCTCTTCCTCGTCCTGCAGGCCGAGGAAATTCATGAATCGATTCATCACCTTCACACACGCTCCTCCTCATGGCCCACCAGGACGGTTCCGAGCCGCACCCGGGTGGCGCCTTCTTCAATCGCGATCTCAAAGTCGTTGGACATGCCCATCGACAGCTCGGCCAGCGGCTCCATGAACCACTCCCGAGCGTTGGCCTCGTCCCTCAGCTCCCGCAGCCGCCGGAATACCGGTCGGGTCGCCTCCGGCTCCTCCTCATGCGGCGCCATCGTCATCAAGCCGATCGGACGGACGCGCGGATAATCGCGCAGTCCTCTCGCCAGCTCCTCCAGTCCGGCCGGCTCCAAGCCGTGCTTGGACGCCTCGCCGGAAACGTTGACCTGGATGAAGCAAGGCACCTCGATCCCGAGCGAGGCGGCCTTGCGGTCGATCGCCTCCGCCAAGGAGAGCCTGTCCAGCGAGTGGATGTATGTAAACTTTCCTACGACGTCCTTGGCCTTGTTGGTCTGCAGCGAGCCGATGAAATGCCACTCGGGCCCAGTTCCTGCCCGCTCCGCTCCGTATTCCTCCGCCAGGGCCTCCCACTTGGCGCGGGCGTCCTGCCAGCGGTTCTCTCCGAGCTGGCGGCAACCTGCCGCCAGCGCCTCGCGCGTCCGCTCGAGCGATACATACTTGGTGACCGCGATGACGCCGACCTCGCGGGGATCCCTCCCTGCGCGGCGGCACGCCTCCGCGATCCTTCGATCTACCTCTGCCTTGCGCTCCTGGAGCGACATCGGCGTCACCTGCCCTTCATGCCGATCCAGCTCGCCATCCGTCCCGTCGCCCCTCCCTCCATCCGGTGGGAGAAGAACAGGTCGGTCCGGCAGCCGGTGCACCACTCCGAACATTCGATATGCGTCGGCAAAATTCCTGCTTTTATCATAATCTGTCGGTTCAGCTCTTTCAAGTCGAGCCGGCCGCGGTCCGGCGACGTCATCTCGATCGCCTCGGCCAGCGGGACGACTCCCGTCTCCGCCAGCTCTGCGAGCAGCGGCCGGACGCGCGCGAGCACCGGTTCATCCACCTCGTAGCAGCAGCTGCCGATCGAGGGGCCGATCGCCGCGCGGATGTCCGCCGGCATGCTGCCGTAGCGCTCCCCCATCGCCTCGACCATGCGGTGGGCGATCTCGAGCACAGTGCCTTTCCAGCCCGCATGGGCCAGCGCGACCGCCTCCCGGACCGGATCCCAGAAATAAAGCGGCACGCAGTCGGCATACAAGGAGACGAGCAGCACGCCGGGCTCATCGGTCATGAGCGCGTCGGTGTCCGGCACGGCCGTGGCACGGCTCGTCAAGCCCCGGCCCCCGTCCGCCGCACCGACCGCCTGGACCGCGCAGCCGTGCACCTGCTCGCCGCAGACGAACGACTGCTCCGGCCAGCCGAGAGCATCGATCAGCCGGCGACGGTTCTCGATGACGTCCTCGTCGCGATCGCCGACATGCAGGCCGAGGTTGAGCGATGCCCAGGCATCGCCGCTTGCCCCGCCGCTTCTTCCCGTGAAGCCGGCCGTCAAGCCGTCCTTTTCCTTTACCCAAGACTCCAATAAAAAAAGCGAAGCCTCCTTCGCCTCATCCCGTCTATGTCGCTGTACGAACGGCTCCATCCGAATCTCACCTCGTCGTCTAGTGTAGCACGGGCCGCGCCGTCCCCGCTACGGCTCCCGCCGCTGCAGCGGCTTCACCTGGATGTCGTCGTCCTCCAGATAGGTCTTCGCGCCGGTATTCTCCATGCGCACGAGCACGACGTCGGCTCCGATCTTGACGATGTTGCGCCAGGGGATGACGAGCTCGGTTCCGTTGCCGAACATGCCGAAAAACTTCGTGAAATGCGGCACGACGATCGATTCGATCCGCCCCTGACGAAGGTCGATCTCCATGTCGGTGATCTGGCCCAGACGCTTTCCGTCGACGATATTGATGACATCCTTCGTCTGAAAGTCGGAGATTTTCATAATCATGCGGCGCACTTCCCGTCCTAGGATGGTGTAAGGTCCCTTTCATGTATATGTTCCGGACGAGACGAACAGCCCTCCGGGCACGGAAAAAAAGGCGCCGATCGGCGCCCTTTGAGTTCTGAATCGCTCCTTTAGGTCTTCACATGCTTCTGCAGCTGCTGGATGGCCGACTTCTCGAGCCGCGACACCTGAGCCTGGCTGATGCCGATCTCGTCGGCGACCTCCATCTGCGTCTTGCCCTCGAAAAAGCGCATGGATAGAATCATCTTCTCGCGCTGGCCGAGCTTGTGCATCGCCTCGCGAAGCGCGATCTCCTCGATCCAGCCGACGTCCTTGTTGCGGTCGTCGCTGATCTGATCCATGACGTAGATCGGATCGCCCCCGTCGTGGTAGATCGGCTCGAACAGCGAGACGGGATCCTGGATCGCGTCGAGCGCGAACACGACATCCTCCTTGGGCACGCCGAGTGCCTCGGAAATCTCGAAGATCGTCGGCTCGCGGGAATTCTGGTTCGTCAGCGCGTCGCGCACCTGCAGCGCCTTGTAGGCGATGTCGCGCAGGGAACGGGAGACGCGGATCGGATTGTTGTCCCGCAAATAGCGCCGGATCTCGCCGATGATCATCGGCACGGCATAGGTCGAGAACTTGACGTTCTGGCCGAGGTCAAAATTATCGATGGCCTTCATCAGCCCGATGCAGCCGACCTGGAACAGATCGTCCACGAACTCTCCGCGATTGTTGAACCGCTGGATGACGCTGAGTACAAGCCGCAGGTTTCCATTTACGAGTTTCTCTCTGGCCGACCACTCGTTTTTCGTTTGAAGAGCGGTGAACAGCTCTCTCATTTCCACATTGGTTAGGACGGGGAGTTTGGCGGTATCCACTCCACAGATCTCGACTTTATTTCGGGTCAACGTGACTACCTCCCAAGGAGAAACATTAATAAGCATTATCTCCTCGGGCTTCATTTTTATTCCTGCCGCGAGCACCGCTCAAGTTCCCTCGCAGCCACCTGCAAACGCCTTCAGTCAAGCGCCGGAAGGGATTTTCTGGAGCATCGGGCGGGCAAAAAAAAGACCGGGGCCGAATAGCCCCGGCAACCGTCCGAAGGACGGCTCATTTTCCATAATAATTAAACGTGAAGTACTGGAAGCGGACCTTTTCGAACCGAGGGTCGGTCTGCTCGACGCCGCCACGGTAGACGACTCGGCGGGAAGCTTCGTCGTAGACGGCGACCGTCGGCCTGATCTCGGAATGGAAGCTGTCGTAAATCAGGCCGCCCTGCAGCCGTACGCTGCGCTGCTTGGTGGCGGACTGCTCGAGCGCCAGCGGCTCGGCTGCCGCAGCGCCCGTACGCGAATCGAGGAAGTGGATGACTGTCTTCTCCACATGCTCGTTGAAGGCATACAGCTTGCCCTCGTGCAGGCGGGGCTCCAGTCCTCGCTTGATGACATCAAGGCCCGCCTTGGGCAGGTCCCAGGTCTCGCCGCTGGCGTAGTCGTAGCCGATGAGCCGCCATTCCTTGAGGATCGGCTGCTGCGCGCGCTCGGTTTCCGCCCCGTCGTCATGCTTGAGCCGCTTCACATTCAGCATGACGATGCCGGAGCCGTCCATCGGACGCACCTCGTCAATCAGGCCCACGGTCGTCTCGAGCGACAGCTCGGTTTCCGGCACGCTGCGGAAAACTTCAACGGTGTCGACTCGTTCGCCGGAGGCGCTGTCGACGATATGGTCCTCGTAGATCCTCAGCGTCTGTCCGGCGCTTGCCGGCGGGTAATTGCCGCGAACGAGCAGATGGATCCGCCCGTTCTCCAGCTGAACGTCCACGATGCTCCGGTCATAGGAAGAAATGAAGGATCGCTGCGTGCCTGCCGGAAGCTGGAGCGGCAGCTCGAATGTGCGGACGCCGCCGCTCGCTCGGTCCAGCAGGCGCACGTCGATCATCGAGCGATTCTCGTCCACGTCGGCTCCGATGACCGTCTCGTCGTCCCGATAGTACGAGTCGTCGTTCTGATGGCCTTTCATGAAGGATCGATGGGCGACAATGAGCTCGTTGCGCTCGGAAAAATAATGGTCCGGGTCCATCAAGTCATGGAACGGCATGCTGAGGAACCGGCTTCCGGTCCGCTCCCTGCCGCCGTCTGCCGTCAAGCGGGCGCCGAGTCCCTCCAGCACGAAGCCGTCCATGACGGCGGCGTCCCCCGACTCTGTGGCCAGCCGGTACGGCGGCTTTCGATCCGCCGCGACTGCGGCCGCATATCCGATCAAGACAAGCGCGCTGAGCGCCGCGAGTCCAATGCTGTATCCGTATCTTTTCATAGCTCCTCCTTAGACCGAGACCTTGCCGCGCAGCAGCCGCCAGCCGAGCCAGAGGGCAAGCGCCGCGCTCGCGAGCAGCGCGCCGACGAAGAGCGCCAGAAGCTCGGTAGGGTAAAGAAAGGGGTTCGGCGAATCGGCTGTCCCCCACAGCCACGCCAGCAGGACGAACACGGCCGCCGTGCCGGCGATTCCGCCGAGCAGACCCTTGAACCGGTAGCTGCGCTCCAGCAGCACCGTCGTGAACAGCAGCAGCACGATGACGATGCCGACTCCGTACGTCAGCAGGAATTCCGTCAGCCGCACGGGGATGAAGAGGACGAGATCCGCGCTGCGGATGGAATCGACGAGCGTGCTCGTCAATCGCAGGCTTTCCGGCACCTGGACGTGGTACAGAATCATCTGTCCGGAGACGATGACGATCTGCCACGCGAACAGGACGAACACGAACGTCAGGATCGCCGCCAGCTTGGACAGATAGAGCAGGAAGCGCGGATGAGGCAGCATGAGCAGCCGAGCGGCGAAGCCGGCGCGGCCGAACCAATCCCGATACCAGATGAAAAAGACGCAGGCGGCGATGACGACGATGCAGCTGGCGATCGCGGCGCCCGTGACGCCGTCCATCTGATTGAGCAGCCCAGGCAAAGACAGCGGAGCATTGTACTGAAGGAACTCCTCAAGCGACGATCCGCTCTGCTCCATGGTGTTCTCGATCAAGGCGAGCTGCCGGGCCATGATGCTGGACAGTCCCCCGAGCTGAATCAGCGCGACGAGCGCCATCAAGCCGAGCAAGACGGCGCGGAACCGGCGGATTTCCAGATCCGTCAGCTTGAGCAGCGTAATCAGGTTCGTTTTCATCCCTGGTACACCTCCCTCATGACGTCGATGACCGACTTGCCCTCGTCTTCGCGCATCTGCTCGCAGTCGAAGTCGCGGACGACGCGTCCTCGATCCAGCAGCACCGCGTGGTCGATCAGATGCTCGATGTCGCCGATCTCATGCGTCGTGATGAGCACGCCCCGGTCTTCCACGAGCTGGCTCGTGAACACCTCGGCGATCAGCTCTCGGCTGAACAGGTCGATACCGGAGAACGGCTCGTCCATGAGCACGTAGTCGACGTCCTGCGCCATGCCGAGCACGAGGTTGAACTTCATCGCCGTGCCTTTGGACAGGCGGCCGATCTTCTCCCCCCGCTCCAGGCGGAAAAAGCTCATCAAATCCTCCGCTCTCGCCGAATTCCAGCGCGGATAGAAATCGGCCATGAGCTGCAGGCCGTCGCGCAGCCTCATCGAGCCCGGCATCGTCAGCCGATCGGGAATGAAGGCGATCGTGTTGTAGACGGCGGGCGAGATCGCCTTGCCGCCGATCCGGATGCTGCCGCCGTCGATCGGCGTCAGGCCCATGATGGCCTTCAGCACCGTCGACTTGCCGGCGCCGTTCAGGCCGATCAGGCTCGTGATCTGCCCTTTCTGCGCACGGAACGAAACGCCGCCCAGCACCTGCTTGCGCCGGTATTTCTTGCGGATGTCGCTGACCTCGATCATGGCTTGGGACCGCCTCCTCTCGGTTCCGCCGCAGCCTCGGGCTGAACGTACTTCTCGCGCACCAGCTCGACCAGCTCCTCCACTGGAGCGTCCAGACGGCGCACCGACTCGACGAACGCCTGGACCGCCTCGCCGAGCAGCTCGGAGCGGATGCTTTTCAGCGTCTTCGCATCGCTTGTGATCCGGCTGGGAGAATTGCCTTCCGTGACGATCAATTGCTGTTCCTCCATTTCCTTGTACGCCTTCTGCGCCGTGTTGGGATTGATCTTCATCCGCCCCGCCAGCTCCCTGCGCGAAGGCACGTTCTGTCCCGCCTGCAGCCAGCCGGTCGCGATCAGCTCCTTGAAATGCCGCACGACCTGCAGGTAGACCGGATCGCGGCTGTTCATGGCCAGCTCCGGCCATTCGTCGATGCTCATCTCACACCTCGTTTCTAAGTGTGTGTACTACGTAGTTCATACACGTTCTAACTGTATTATGCGCATCATACACTCGGCTGTCAACGGTTCGAAGAAAAAAAAGCGCCGCCCTCCTCAATGGGAAGGCGACGCTTTACGGGTTTGAAGCCGCATGGCTGGCTTTGGAGCCGGCTTGAATCGGGAGCCAGCAGAAGATGAGGAGCCCGTCCGCTTCAAGCGCCGTACGGCTGCAGCAGCCGGATCGGAGCGCCGTCGAGCCAGGCCTCGATGTCCTCGACCGCGTCCTCGAAATAGAGCCGATAATTGCGCTCCGTCACGTAGCCGATATGCGGCGTCGCCAGCACGTTGGGCAGCGTCCGGAAAGGATGGTCCTCCGGCAGCGGCTCGACGTCGAACACGTCCAGCCCCGCGCCGGCGATACGGCCCATGCGCAGCGCCTCGATCAGCGCCGGCTCGTCGACGATCGGCCCGCGGGACGTATTGATGAGGAAGGCATGGGGCTGCATCAGCCCCAGCTCGTCCGCTCCGATCAAGCCGCGGGTGCGGTCGCCCAGCACGAGATGCACCGAGACGAAATCGCTGCGCCTCAGCAGCTCCTCCTTGGAGGCGGCCAGCTCCGCCCCGGCCGCCTCGGCGCGCTCGGCGGTCAGGTTCGGGCTCCAGGCGAGCACGTCCATGCCGAAGGCGAGTCCGATCTCGGCGACCCGGGAGCCGATCTTGCCGAGGCCGAGCAGCCCGAGCGTGCGGCCGCTCAGGTCGGAGCCGATCGTGCTCTGCCATGGGCCGCCGCTGCGCAGCGCGTCGTTCTCGGCGCGGATGTGGCGGGCGAGCCCGAGCAGCAGCGCCCAGGTGAGCTCGATCGGAGCTTCCGACGAGCCGCGCGTGCCGCTCACCGCGATGCCGAGCCGCGCGGCCGCCTCGAGATCGATCGAGGCGTTGCGCATGCCGGTCGTGACGAGCAGCTTGAGCTTGGGCAGGCGCGCCAGCAGCTCCTCGCGGAACGGCGTGCGCTCCCGCATGATGACGATGATCTCCTCGTCCCGGAGCAGCTCTGCCAGCTCGTCCGCACGATCATGATGCTCGGCGAGCACCGACAGCTCGATCCTGTCCGACAGGCGGCTCCAATCCCCGCAGCGCAAGGCCGCCTCCTGGTAATCGTCCAGAATCGTGCATTTCTTCTTCATGGTCCGTTGCCCCCCTGCCCCTAGGCTTGGCTCATCTGCGCGACGTGCAGGCGGCTGTAGATGCCGCCGGCGGCGACCAGCTCCTGGTGACGGCCTTCCTCGGCGATGCCGCTGCTGTTGACGACGAGGATGCGGTCCGCATTTCTCACCGTGCTGAGGCGATGGGCGATGACGAGCGTCGTGCGCCCGACGGACAGCTCCGCCAGCGCCGCCTGGATCGCCGCCTCCGTCTCGGTATCGAGCGCGGACGTCGCCTCGTCGAGGATAAGGATCGGCGGATTTTTGAGGAACATGCGGGCGATGCTCATCCGCTGCTTCTGTCCGCCGGACAGCTTGACGCCCCGCTCCCCGATGACGGTGTCCATGCCGTCCGGCAGCGAGCGGATCAGCTCGTCGAGCGAAGCCCGCCGCGCCGCATCCCATACTTGCTCGTCGGTCGCCTGCAGGTTGCCGTAGGCGATATTCTCGCGGATCGTGCCGGAGAACAGGAACACGTCCTGCTGTACGATGCCGATATTGCGGCGCAATGACTCCACCGTCAAGTCGCGGATGTCATGGCCGTCGACCGTAATCGAGCCGCCGTCGACCTCGTAGAAGCGCGGCAGCAGGCTGCAGATCGTCGTCTTGCCGGCGCCGGACGGGCCGACGAACGCGACGGTCTCGCCCGGACGGATCGCGAGGTCGATGCCGTTCAGGATCGGGCGGCCCGGCTCGTAGCTGAAGCTCACGTCCTTGAATACGATCGCGCCCTTCGCCCGCTCGAGGACGGCGGCATCCGGCTTGTCCTTGATGTCCGGATCGGTGTCCATGATCTCGCAGTAGCGGGCGAATCCGGCGATGCCCTTGGGATAGCTCTCGATGATGGCGTTGATCTTCTCGATCGGACGGAAAAAGACGTTGGAGAGCAGCAGGAACGCCAGGAATTCGCCCATCTCGATGCGGTTGTCAATGTAGAACCATGCTCCGAACAGCAGGATGAGCACCGTGATGAGGCGCATCATGACGTAATTGAGGGTCATGCTGGCGGACAGCGTCTTGTAGGCGATCAGCTTGGTCTGGCGGTAGTTCGCGTTCTCGACGGCGAACAGCTTGTTCTCATGCTCCTCGTTGGCGAACGACTGCACGACGCGGATGCCGCCTACGTTGTCCTCGATGCGGGCGTTGAAGTTGCCGACGTTGCCGAACATGCGGCCGTACGTCCGTCCCATGCGGCGTCCGAAAAAGAGGATCATCCAGGCGAGCACGGGCACGATGACGAAGCTGATGATCGCCAGCTCCAGGTTGATGTAGGCCATCAGGCCGAACGCACCGACAAGCGTCATGACGGCGATGAACGCATCTTCGGGTCCATGATGCGCGAGCTCGCCGATGTCGTTGAGGTCGTTGGTCATGCGGCCGATCAGATGGCCCGTCTTGTTGTTGTCGAAAAAGCGGAAGCTGAGCTTCTGCACATGGCCGAACAGGTTGCGCCGCATGTCGGTCTCGATGTTGATGCCGAGCATATGGCCCCAGTAAGTGACGATGTAGTTGAGCAGCGCCGTGACGCCGTAGACGGCGAGCAGGCCGATCGACGCCCAGACGATCAGGCTCCAGTTGCCGGTCGGCAGCAGGTCGTCGGTGAAGCGGCCGACGGCGATCGGGAATGCGAGCTCCAGCAGGCCGGCGATGACGGCGCAGGTGAAGTCGAGGATGAACAGCCCTTTGTACGGGCGGTAGTACGAGAAAAATCGGCGGAGCATTTCTTCACTCATTTCTGCGTTGAATTATGAAAGGAAAACCTATACAAACATTGTAGTGATAACCGTTCTCAAAATCAAAGCTTTTTTTCCCTAAAGCTGTTTTTTCCGAAAATGACGCAAAAAAACCGGCATCTGGCGCGATGCCGGTCCTCATCCGTTCGTGTTCGTTCCGGCCGGATCCCGTCCATTGTCCGGACGGCCTCAGACCATCTTGTTGAATTCCTTGCGCAGCCGCTTGATGATGCGCTTCTCCAGCCGCGAGATGTACGACTGCGAGATGCCGAGCTGGTCGGCGACGTCCTTTTGCGTCTTTTCCTCTCCGTCGGCGAGGCCGAAGCGCAGCTCCATGATGATGCGCTCGCGCTCGGTGAGCTTGTCAAGCGCCTTATGCAGCAGCTTGCGGTCGACCTGCTCCTCGATGTTGCGATAGATCGTGTCGTTCTCCGTGCCGAGCACATCCGACAGCAGCAGCTCGTTGCCGTCCCAGTCGATGTTGAGCGGCTCGTCGAAGCTCACTTCGGTCCGCGTCTTGCTGTTGCGGCGCAGGAACATGAGAATCTCGTTCTCGATGCAGCGGGAGGCATAGGTGGCCAGCTTGATCTTCTTCTCCGGATCGAACGTATTGACCGCCTTGATGAGCCCGATCGCGCCGATCGACACGAGATCCTCGATGTGGATGCCGGTGTTTTCGAACTTGCGCGCGATGTAGACGACCAGCCTAAGGTTTCGTTCGATGAGCATCGCTCGAATGGCGCTGTCGCCGGACGGCAGCCGCTCCAGGAGGTACTCCTCCTCTTCGCGGGTAAGAGGAGGCGGCAGCGCCTCGCTGCCGCCGATGTAATAGATTTCCTGGCTTTTCAACCCGAACAGGAACAGCAGGCGGTAGTAGTACAAGTGCAGGTTCAAGCGCAGCTTCACCATCATAGGGGTCTTCATCTCCTTCGTTTCTGGGATCGTCGTTCAGCCCGCCTGGCTCTCCACCAGGGAGGGATGTATGATTGCGCGGTACGAACCGTCCGCGACCAGCTTGCCTCCGTCCAGTCCGATCAGCACCTTGCTCGACTCGCTCCGGCTGCCTTCCCGCTCGATGACGACGCCGTCGGGCTTGAGCGCCAGCATGAACTGGGTGCCCTTGTTGATGCCCCGATAGGGAACGAGCCGGATCCGATCCTGCCACTTGAATTCTTCCTCGCCCAATTCAGCGACCAGGCGGTCGACCTGGCCGTCGCGGATGCCCTTCATCCAGCCGGGAGGGATCTCGTCCTCCCACAGCGATGCCTCCATGACCATGACCGGCGTTCTCGACAACGGATCGTACAGCTGGTTGCCCGTGTCGACGAGGCCAGTGCAGCGATGCTCCGACGCCCCGATGCGGACGATCACCTCGGCCAGATGGGACAGCACCAGCTCCTTCTGCCGCCTGCCGGCGACGACCGAGCGCATCAGATACAAGCCGATCGCCGTCACGCTGACGACGAACCAAAGGCTCGTCTGCAGCTCGACCGCCATGCCGTCCTCCAGGAAACGCATGCTCCGCCATACCTCGTCCGATCCGGAAAGCAGCATGTAGTGCAGGCCGAGCACGGCACCGGCCGCCACGAAGTTGACCGCGTAGAACGCGCCGATGAAGCGCAGGAAGCTCCGCGTATCGCGGAAGCCGAAGGCGACGTACAGCATGGCAAGCGAGATGCCGGCCTTGATGGCGACCGTATACAGGAAGGAAAGCGGCGGAAACAGCATCAGCACGACGTATGCCGCACCGATCGATGCTGCGCCGAGCACGCGGACCGGCTTCGCTTTCACACCCCGGATCCACCCCGTCAGCAGCAGCATGGAGCCGTCTACGAGCAGCTCTCTCAAAAAAAGGACGTCGACGTAAACGGCCAGCGAGGCTCACCTTCCTTGGTCCGCGGCTTGGCTTGAACCCGGAGAACGAATGAACCCAGTATAGTCCAGCCCCCTCTCGATGTCTGTCTAAACCTGCCGCTTCGGCCGCTCTAGTTTTGTCGGATCGCAGGGGACAAAAGCGATCCGGGCGAAACGGCTGTCGCCGTCCTCCGCCAGACACCCAGGTTTCTTTTCAGGAAAACAAAAAGCCGCCCCTTCCGGTAGGAAGGGGCGGCTGCGGCCGGATCGGTCTGCCTTAGCGGTCGCCGCGAGGGCGGTTGCGCAGGAAGGCCGGAATCTCCAGCTGATCGCTGGAAGCGTTGTTGAACGGCTTCGGCGAGGAAGCCGGCTGGCGCGTTTCGGATGGCTCCGGAGCCGGCGCGCTCGCTGGAGGACGGCGGACCGGGGTCGGGCTCGCTTTGTGCTCGAAGCCGGTCGCGATGACCGTCACCTTGATCTCGTCCTTGAGGTCTTCGTCGATGATCGCGCCGAAGATCATGTTCACCTCGGGATCGGACGCTTCAATGACGATCTCGGCCGCTTCGTTGACTTCGTACAGCGACAGGTTGTTGCCGCCGGTGATGTTCATGATGACGCCGCGGGCGCCGTCGATCGACGTCTCGAGGAGCGGGCTTTGGATTGCCTTGCGCGCCGCCTCGGCTGCGCGGTTCTCGCCGGTCGCGATGCCGATGCCCATCAGCGCGGAGCCGCGCTCGGTCATGATTGTCTTGACGTCGGCAAAGTCGAGGTTGATGAGTCCCGGAACCGCGATCAGGTCGGAAATGCCCTGCACGGCTTGGCGAAGCACGTTGTCCGCCTCGCGGAACGCCTCGAGCATCGGCGTCTTTTTGTCGACGATCTCCAGCAGGCGATCGTTCGGAATGATGATGAGCGTGTCGACCTTTTCCTTGAGCGCCTCGATGCCGAGCTCGGCCTGGTTGGAGCGCTTGCGTCCCTCGAACGTGAACGGACGCGTGACGACGCCGACGGTCAGCGCGCCGCACTCGCGGGCGATCTCGGCGATGACGGGCGCTGCGCCCGTACCGGTGCCGCCGCCCATGCCCGCCGTGACGAATACCATGTCGGCTCCCTTGAGCGTGCCTGCGACGAGATCGCGGGACTCCTCGGCCGCCTTCTTGCCGACTTCCGGATTGGCGCCGGCGCCGAGGCCGCGCGTCAGCTTGTCGCCGATCTGCAGCTTATGCTCCGACTTCGCCAAATGAAGCGCCTGGGCGTCGGTGTTCACCGTGATGAACTCTACGCCTTTGACGCCGTTGTCGATCATCCGGTTCACCGCGTTGCTCCCGCCGCCTCCGACACCGATGACTTTGATTTGAGCCAGTTGTTCCAGGTCAATATCGAATTCCAACATTCTATTTCCCCCGATCAGATGAATTCACTGAACATATTCTTGATTCGTTCAATCATGCCGGGTTTAGCGGGGGCTGCGGTTCCCGTCTTGCGGCTTGCCTGCTTCTTGACCGCTCCCGAGTTGCGAATCGTCATGTGCTTGCTGACGTACTGGATCATGCCGACACCGCTGCCGAATGCCGGATCGCGCACGCCGATGAAGTCCGGCACGGCGATGCGCACCGAGGACTCCAGCTCCTGCTGGGCGACCGTAAGGGTGCCCGGCATGTTGACGGTCCCGCCCGTCAACACATACCCCTGGACCTTGGCGCCGAACCCGAGGCGGCGCACTTCCTGGCGGATCAGGTAGAAGATCTCCGCCATGCGCGGCTCGATGATATTGGCGAGATCGACCTGGGAGAACTCCTTCTCGACGTTGGAGCCGAGGCGGGTGATCTTGAAGCGCTGATCCTCCGCCGAATCCGTCACGGACGCGCAGCCGTACTTGAGCTTGATCTTCTCCGCCTGATCGGTCTGCGTCCGGAGGCCGTACGAGATGTCGTTCGTGACGAATTCGCCGCCGACCGGCAGCGTCGACGTCGCGACAAGCCCGCCCTGCTCGAAGATCGCGAGCGTCGTCGATCCTGCTCCGATGTCCACCAGCACGGTGCCCATCGCCTTCTCGTCCTTGCTCAGCGACATCATGCCGGAGGCGAGGGACATGAGGATGATCCCGGAGATGTGCAGGCCGGCCTTTTCGACGCAGCGGATCAAGTTATGTATGGCCGTCTTGGCGCCGGTCACGATCGTCGCCTCGACTTCGAGACGGACGCCGATCATGCCGCGAGGGTCGGATATGCCCTCCAGGCCGTCGACGAGAAACTGCTTGGGCACGAGGTTGATGATCTCCCGCTCCGGCGGCAGCGCGACGACCTTGGCTGCCTGCAGCACGCGATCGATGTCCTCGTCGCCGATCTCGCGGTCCTCGTTCGATACCGCGACGACGCCGTGGTTGCTCTGGAGCGCGATATGGTTGCCCTGCACGCCCACGTAGATCTCGGAAATCTCGATGTCGACCATGCGCTCGGCATGCTCGACCGCGCTGCGGATCGACTTGACCGTCTGGTCGATGTCGACGATCGCTCCCTTGCGGATTCCTTCCGAGTCAGCCGATCCAACTCCAATTATATTAATGGCTCCGTTCGCCACTTCGCCAATAATAACTCGAACCTTGGATGTACCGATGTCCAAACTGACGATGATGTCGTTGCTGCTCAATTGCGCGGCACCTCCGTTCCGGATCGTTAGTTTCTATCGCCTATCGTGACTATATCTGTCGTACATATTCCACGCTTCTGATATTTTCCCTCTTTTTTCTACATATTTTTCAGGAGGGAATTCATCCCAGCGCTGGCATTTTGCATGGCCGGCGATTTCTTCATCTTCAAAAAAAGCCTATCTTAAATTCTACCATTCTTTGAAGCGAAATAAAAGGGCGGCCTTGCTCCGCCGCGTCAGCGGGAGCCTTCCCCTCCGGCTTCGCCGGGGGTCTCCTCGACCGGGCCGAAGGGCATGTACGTATCGGCCAGCAGCAGGGTCGCGCGGCCCGGGGAGCGTTCTTCGACGACGGAGTTGATCGTCGGCAGCTTGTCCTTCAGAAGCGAGACCGCCGTGATGATCTCGAAGCCCGAGCGCGTATAGATGCGGATGCGGTCGGGATAAGCCTCGGTCGGGCTCGGACTGATCTCCGACAGATGGTCCATGTCCTCGGCGCGGATGCCGGCGAGCGCCTCGCACAGCTTCTTCTTGACGGGATCGTCCTTGCGCCAGCCGGAGAGCACCGGCTTGTCCACGACGGCGCTCCCGGTATCCGCCTCCAGAATCTTGCCGCTGGCGAGGATGGCGCTCAGCTTGCCGGCGTCGTCCATCTCGAACGCCACAGGCGGGTACTCCTCCACGATGATCCGCACCTCGCCGGGAAACTTCTTCTCGACCGTCGTGCGCTTGATCGAGCCCAGCGCGCTCACGCGCTTCTCCACCGTGCCGGCCGCCGTGCCGAAGAACGCGTCTCCGGGGCGCACGCTCGCCGCCGCCTTGATGTCCGCTTCCGACGTGAACTGCTCGCCGGAGACGACGATGGCGGAAACCTTGCTGATCGCGGAATTAAAAAAAAGAATGGACAATAGAATAAGGAAAAGAAGCACCAGGACCAGGATCAGCTTGCGGCTGCCCCGTTTTTTCGGCGGCGGCTCCTTTAGAAGCGGTATCAGTTCGGCCACGCTTGTCCCTCCTCGAGCTGTAAAGCCGGCCCATCCCCGCAAGCGCGGATGGACCGTCGGTGAAGCGCCTGCCGGAGCGTGGCGGCCGAGGCTGGTTCAGCCCGGCACCGCGCCGTTGTCCGGCACCGGCGCGCTGCGTGCGATGCGGGCTCCAAGGCGGCCCAGCATCGATTCGATGCTGTCGTAGCCGCGGTCGATATGGTGCACCTGCTCGACGATCGTGCGTCCCTGGGCGGCCAGCCCCGCGATGACGAGCGCGGCTCCGGCCCGCAGGTCCGTCGCCTCCACCGTCGCTCCGTACAGGCGCGGAACGCCCTTGATGATCGCTGCGCCAAGATCGACGCGGATGTCCGCCCCCATCCGGCACAGCTCGCCGACATGCTTGAAGCGGCCTTCGAAAATCGTCTCCTTCATGATGCTGACGCCGTCGGCCAGCGCGAGCAGCACCATGACCGGCGACTGGAGGTCCGTCGGGAAGGCGGGATAGGGCGAGGTGACGATGCGCTCCACCGCCTTCGGACGCGACGAGGCGCTGACGGTCATGGCGTCGCCGTCGATGGCTACGTTCGCCCCGGCGCGCCGCAGCACATGCACGAGCGACGACAGATGCGCCGGGCGCGTATTCGTCAGCGTCACCTTGCCCTTGGTCGCAGCGGCCGCGACGAGCAGCGTGCCGGCGACGATGCGGTCCGGGATGACGCGGTAGGAGCAAGGGCTCAGCGAATCGACGCCGTCGATCGTAATCGTGTCCGTGCCGGCGCCCATGATGCGGGCTCCCATCGCGTTCAGGAAATTCTGCAGGTCCTGGATCTCCGGCTCTCGCGCCGCGCCGACGATCGTCGTGCGGCCTTCCGCCAGCGCGGCGGCCATCATGATGTTCTCGGTCGCCCCTACGCTCGGGAAGCTCAGATGGATGTCCGCTCCGACGAGCTTGTCGGCGGTGCAGGAGATTCGGTCCCCGTATTCTTCAAATTCGGCGCCGAGCGCTCGAAGCCCTTCCAAATGAAGGTCGAATTTGCGCTCGCCGATGGCGCAGCCGCCCGGCTGATAGATATGCACCTCGCCGAAGCGGGCGAGCAGCGGCCCCATCAGGAAGATGGAGGAGCGCATCTGGCTCATCAGCTTCTCCGGAATATGGGCCTGGTAGGCGGTCGCCGTATTGAGCGTGACCGTCTCCCCCTCATGCTCCGCGCGGCAGCCGAGCTCGCGCAGGATTTGCAGCATCACTTCGATATCGAGCAGCTGCGGCACGGATTCGAGCGTCACTGTGCCGCAGGCGAGCACGCTGGCTGCCAGGATCGGCAGGGCTGCGTTTTTCGCCCCTTGGATAGCAATGGTTCCTGAGAGAGGTTGCCCACCTTCAATCACCAATTTGTCCAAACCTACACCTCCAAGTTACCGCTCACCCACCACCAATACTTCGGGCATCAGTTCAATTCCCGTACGGTTGTTGACCGTGCTGCGGATATGGGCGATCAGGGTGAGGACGTCTTCTGCCGTCGCCTGGCCGGTGTTGACAATGAAATTGGCGTGCAGGGGCGATACTTGCGCGCCGCCGATGGAGAAGCCCTTCAGGCCGCTCTCCTCGATCAGCTTGGCGGCATGATGGCCCGGCGGGTTGCGGAACACGCTGCCGCAGCTCGGCTGCTGCAGCGGCTGGGTGCGCCGGCGGCGCTCCTTGTGCGTCGCCAGCGCCGCGGCGATCTCCTTGCGGTCGCCATGCGCGAGCTGCAGCGTCGCTTCCAGCACGATGCCGCGGCTGCCCGGCTCCTGCAGGCGCGAGTGGCGATAGCGGAACGCCATCTCCTCCGGCCCCCACACGACCAATTCTCCTGTCTCCAGCACGATTTCGGCGGAGTTGAATCGTTGCGACATGTCAGACCCGTGGGCACCTGCATTCATATAGACAGCGCCTCCGACCGTGCCCGGAATTCCCCCGGCGAATTCCAGTCCGGTCAGTCCCTGCTTGCCGGCCATGACCGTCAGCTTGATGATGGAGTACGCGGCGCCGGCGCGCACGAGCGTGCCGTCGAATTCCGCGTAGTCCAGCGCCTCTCCCGCCTTGATGACGACGCCCCGGATGCCCTTGTCGCTCACCAGCATGTTGGAGCCTTTGCCGATGATCGTCCAAGGCACGCCGTTGCGGTTCAAGATCGCCATCGCGCGGAGCATCTCCGGCTTGCCTGCCGGCGTGAGCAGGACGTCCGCCGGGCCTCCGATTTTCCAGGTGGTGTGCCTGGCAAGCGGCACATGCTTCTGGATGCCGCCGATCGCGGCATCCTCCAGCTCTGCCATCCATGCCTCCATGGTCGTTCCTCCTTATGTGTCGGGGCTCGCGGCAAGCCAGATTCAAGCTGCAGCCCGGAGCCGAAACCGGCTCCGATGAATGCCACTCTCCCTCTCGGGAAAGGTAATCGGCCGCCCTCAAGCTGACGGACACGATTATGCAGTATCCTATGCCCAGCCGGACGCCATGGTGACAGACGCCCGGCGCCGCGGGTCCCTTGCTGCTGGCCGGCAAGCCTCCCTCGGCTCGCCGGCCCTGATGTCTCCCGCCGGTCAGGGGCGGGAGGTTCTGCGGCGGCGCTGCGGCGCGCCGTTCCTCCTATCGCATCGGCGCGCTTCCGCAGAAGCGCGCCGCTTCGTTCCCAGGTCGATTCCGCCTCGTCCCGCCTGTCACCTCGAATAACGGGACAGGCTGAGCAGGATGCCGAGCGCGGTAAGCAGCAGCGTCAGCGACGAGCCCCCGTAGCTGACGAGCGGAAGCGTAATGCCCGTCACGGGCATCAGTCCGATGACGACGCCGATGTTGATGAGCACCTGAACGGCGACGATGCCGGTGATGCCCGCGCCGAGCAGGCTGCCGAACGTATCCGGCGCGTAGATCGCCGCGCGCATGCCTCTCCAGATGAGGATGAGGAACAGCAGGATCAGCAGCGCGCCGCCGATGAAGCCGAGCTCTTCGGCCAGGATGGAGAAGATGAAGTCGGTCTGCGGCTCCGGCAGGTAGCTGTACTTCTGCCGGCTCATGCCGAGGCCGAGGCCGACGAGGCCGCCTGGCGCGATCGCGTACAGCGATTGGATGATCTGGTAGCCCGCGCCGAGCGGGTCGGACCACGGGTCCATGAACGAGGTGATCCTCGCCAGCCGGTACGGGGCCGCCAGGATGAGGCCGACGAGCCCGACCGCGCCGACGGCGGCGAGTCCTCCCAGATGCTTCATCCGCGCGCCGGCGACGAACAGCACGAGCAGCGAGGCGCCCATCATGACGGAGCCCGTCCCGAGGTCGGGCTGCAGCATGATGAGGCCGAACGCCGCCGCCATCAGGCCGAGCGGCGGCAGCAGGCCGCGGGCGAACTGCGTCACCCGCTGCTGGTTGTCGGAAAGCATCTTGGCGAGGAACAGGATCATGCCGAGCTTCATGAACTCCGACGGCTGGATGCCGAAGGAGCTGATGCCGAGCCAGCTGCGCGCTCCGCCCCGTACCGCTCCGATGCCGGGCACGAGCACGAGCACGAGCAGCGCGAAGCAGATCAGCAGCAGCGGCTTCGCGTATTTTTTCCAAACGTGGTAATCCGTATTGGCCGTGAACACCATCGCGCCGATGCCGAGAAGAGCGAACAGCGACTGGCGCTTCACATAGTAGAACTTGTCGCCGAAGTCCTGAAACGCCCGCACCGCGCTCGCGCTGTAGACCATGATCAGACCGATGGCGAGGATAAGGGCGATGGAACCGATCAGCCATGCGTCCGGAGCGGACCGGGCTTTGGGCATGACGCAACACCTCTGGCATGGGAAAGTAGGGACGAGCCCCCTACTTACAAGGTATGCGCCGAATCCTTAAACATGTCCCCGCGGACTTCGTACGAAGGAAACATGTCCCAGCTCGCGCACGCCGGCGACAGCAGCACGGCGTCGCCCGGCTCCGCCAGCGACGCGGCGAGCCGCACCGCCTGAGCGATCGAGGATTCGGCGTCCTCCCCAGCATCGGCCACGCGCGAGGCCGGCATACCCGCCAGCTCCGCGACGCGGGCCAGCTTGCCTCTCGTCTGGCCGAGCACGACGAGTCCCTTGAGCCGCGAGCGGAACAGCGGCAGCAGCTCCATGTAGTCGGAGCCCCGGTCGAGCCCGCCGGCGATCAGCACGATCGGCCGGTCGAGCGAGCTCACCGCCGTCGTCGTCGCCGTCGGGTTCGTCGCCTTGGAGTCGTTGTAATAGCGGACGCCTCCCGCCTCGCGCACGAACTCCAGCCGGTGCTCGACGCCGCCGAAGCGGCGCAGCGGCTGCGCCAGCGCTTGCGGCTCCGCGCCGATCGCGATGGAAGCGGCGGCGGCGGCCAGCCCGTTGGCCAAATTGTGGCGGCCCGGTAGGGCGAGCTCCGCCGCCGGCAGCAGCCGCAGCTCCGCTCCGCTGCCGTCGCGGTAGACGATCCAGCGCTCCGCCCCTGCGGCGGCTTCGTCCTCCTGTCCGCCCGCCGGGACCGGCGGCTCGACGCAGACGCCTGTCTCCAGCCGCTTCGTCAGCGAGAACGGCAGCAGCCGCGCGCGCAAGCGCGGAGCGAGCTCGGCGCAGACCGGATCGTCGGCGTTGAGCACCGCGACGTCCTCGTCCGTCTGATGGGCGAACAGCTTGGCCTTGGAGGCGACGTAGTCGTCCATCGAGCCGTGGTAGTCCAGATGCGTCTCGGCGAGATTGAGCAGCAGCGCGACGCGCGGTCGCAGCGACGTCGTCCCCTTGAGCTGGAAGCTGCTCAGCTCGGCGACGAGCACGTCGTCCGCGGTCGCTTCTTCCGCCGCCTCGCACAGCGGCCGGCCGATGTTGCCCGCGATGATCGGCGACAGCCCGGCGGCCGACAGCATCTCCCCGATCCAGGTCGTCGTCGTCGTCTTGCCGTTGGAGCCGGTGATGCCGATGATCGGCGCCGCCGACAGACGGCCGGCCACCTCGACCTCGGTCACCACTTCGACGCCGAGCTCCAGCGCGGCCGCCACCGGCGGCGCGCTATACGGAATCCCCGGATTCTTCACCAGCAGAGCGGTCGTTGAACCAACCAATTCCTGGGGATGGCTGCCGCAGATGACGGGGATGCCAAGCGCTTCGAGCTCTCCCGCCTCGGGACTGTCCTTCCGGGGCTTGCGGTCGTTCACGACGACGTCTGCTCCAAGACGGTGAAACAGCTTGGCGACGGCGACGCCGCTGCGCGCCAATCCGAGCACGACGACCTTTCGCCCTCGATATGAAGATGGATGCTCCATCCAAACCCTCTCCTTATGCAGCAAAACGGCTTGCCGTCCCTCCGGACGGCTGCCGTTTGCGTGGAATATGCCGATCAGCCTCCGCCGATCCGGTACAGCGCGAGGCCGGCGGTCGCCAGCACGAGGCCGACCGCCCAGAACACCGTGACGACCTTCCACTCCGACCAGCCGGACAGCTCGAAATGGTGATGGATCGGACTCATCTTGAAGATGCGCTTGCCGCGCAGCTTGAAGGAGCCGACCTGCAGGATGACGGAGATCATCTCTACGACGAACACGCCGCCGATGAGGACGAGCAGGATCTCCGTCTTGGTGAGGATCGCCGCCGCGGCCAGTCCGCCGCCGATGCCGAGCGAGCCGGAGTCGCCCATGAACACCTTGGCCGGGTGGGCGTTGAAGATCAGGAAGCCGAGCACCGCGCCGACAAGCGCCGCCGTGAAGACCGCGCTCTCATGCTCGGTCGCCTGCATGGCGATGATCGTGAACGCTCCTGCGGCGATCGCGCTCGTGCCGGACAGGAGGCCGTCCACGCCGTCGGTGAAGTTGACCGCGTTGGTCGTGCCGAAGAAGATGATGATGACGAAAGGATAATAGAACCAGCCGAAGTCCAGGCTGAAGCTGGTCCCCGGAACGGATACGGCCGTGCTGTGCCCCATCTGGTAGAGCAGGACGCAGACGATGAGGCTGAACAGCAGCTGTCCGAACAGCTTCTGCTTGGCCGTCAGGCCGAGCGAGCGCTTCAAGGCGATTTTGATGTAATCGTCGAGAAAGCCGACGAGGCCGAAGCCGAGCGCGCCGACAAGCAGCACCCAGAATTCCGTCGTCTTGTCCGAGAAACGGAGGAACGCGACGGTGGCCGCCAGCAGGATGATGATGCCGCCCATCGTCGGCGTGCCGGATTTCTTGAGATGGCTCTGCGGCCCGTCCGTGCGCACCTGCTGCCCGAACTTGAGCCGCCGCAGCAGAGGGATGCATAGCGGTCCGAGAATGACCGCGAGCAGGAACGAAACGCCGATTGTCATGAGTATCGCGAGCATGTCCATGCCTTCCACCTTGCCGCGTCAGCGCTGAAGCGCTTCGACGACCCTTTCCATATGCATCGTGCGGGAGCCCTTGACGAGCACCAGATCCCTGGGGTCGAGCTCCTCGCGTATCGCGTGAATGAGCGACTCCTGGGAGTCGAAATGGCGCACCGCTCCCGGCGCAAGCCCGCCGAAAGCCTCGGCGGCGCCGGCGGACGTGAAGGCGGACAGCTCGCCGCAGGTGAGCACCGCATCCGCCTTGTCCGGCGTGATGTACGCGCCCGTCTCGCGATGCAGCTCCTCCTCCGTCTCGCCGAGCTCGCGCATGTCCGACAGCACGATCCACTTGCGCCGGTACCCGGTCAGGCCGGCGACGAGGTCGACGGCGGCGCGCACCGCGGTCGGATTGGCGTTGTAGGCGTCGTTGAGGATCATCGCGCCGCAAGCCGCCGCGACCGGCTGGATGCGCATGCCGGTGAGTTGCATCGAGCGCAGCCCGGAAGCGACCGCCTCGGCCGGCACGCCGACGGCGGTCGCCGCGGCGATCGCCGCCAGCGCGTTGTGCACGTTGTGCACGCCGGGCACCGGAATCTCGATGCGCACTTGCGGGAAGCAGCTTTCGCAAGCGGCTTCCGCAGGCGCGGCGGCCGAATGAAGCTCCGAGGACGAAACGGAAGCTTCGGCCGGCACGGAGGCTGGAGCGGCTGCCGCCGCCGGGCTCTTCGCGGGCGCGGCGGCCAGCCGGAAGCCGGCGGCCGGGCCGGCCTTGACCGTGAAGGCGCAGGACTGCGCGCCGACCTCGATGCCGGCGGCGCGCCAGTCGCTGCGCGGCGAGGCGCCGAACGTGCGCACCTGCGCGCCGGCAGGAAGCGTCATCCGCCCGAGCTCGGCGGCGATGAGCGGCTCGTCGGCGCTGACGAGCAGCAGCCCGCCGGGGCGCAGCCCCTCGACGATCTCCAGCTTGGCGCGGGTGATCATCTCGCGCGAGCCGAGCTGGAGCAGATGGGCGTCGCCGATGTTCGTGATGATGGCGATGTCCGGACGGGCGATGCTCGTCAGCAGCGCGATCTCGCGCAGGCCGCTCATGCCCATTTCCAGCACCGCCGCCTCCGCGTCCTCCGGCAGCTCCAGCACGGTCAGCGGCAGGCCGATGTGGTTGTTGAGGTTGCCGGCCGTCTTGTGCACGCGCATGACGGAGCCGAGCGCGGCGGCGGCCATGTCCTTCGTCGTCGTCTTGCCGTTGCTGCCGGTGATGCCGACGATGAGCGCGCGCAGCTCGCTGCGGTAGGCGGCGGCGAGGCTTTGCAGCGCCTCCAGCGGCTCCTCGACGAGCACGAGCGGCTTACCGGCCAGCGCGGCCGGCAGCTCGCGGTCGAGACTCCAGAACGCGGCGGCCGCTCCTTGCCGGAACGCCGCCTCCACGTAATCATGCCCGTCGAACGAATCGCCTGTCAGCGGCACGAACAGCTGGCCCTTGCCCACGCGGCGCGAATCCGTCGTCACGCCCTCGACGAGCAGATCGGTCCAGCCGCCCGGAGGCAGCGCCGGAGCGGAGGGCGCCGCGCCCTCCGGAACGTCTATGTAACCGGGCCCGAGGCGGCCCGAGCTCATGTCGGCGATGATGCTCAGCTTGCGTCTAATCAATTGCGTATTCCCCTTATCGCTTCTTGAGCGGCCAGCCGGTCATCGAAGTCATGGGTCGTCTTTCCGATGATCTGATAGGTCTCATGGCCCTTCCCCGCAATCAATACTACATCCCCCGGGCTTGCCATTTCAACCGCTTTTTCGATGGCCTCGCGGCGGTCGACAAGCAGCTCGTAACGCTCCTGGGGCACGCTGGCCTTTTGCAGTCCGACCTCGATGTCGAGCAGGATCGTTTCTGGATTCTCGGTGCGCGGATTGTCGGAGGTGACGATCGTATAGTCCGAGTAGCGGGAAGCGATCTCGCCCATGATCGGCCGCTTCGTGCGGTCGCGGTCGCCGCCGCAGCCGAAGACGGTGATGACGCGCTTCTCGGCGAATTCCTGCACGGCCTTGAGCACGTTCTCCAGCCCGTCCGGCGTATGCGCATAGTCGACGATGACGGCGAAGTCCTGACCCGCGTCGACGGATTCGACCCGGCCTGGCACGCCCGGCACGCCTTCCAGGCTCGCCTTGGCCTGCTCCAGCGGGATGCCCTCGAGCAGTCCGGCGCACAACGCCGCCAGCGCGTTGTAGACGTTGAACTTGCCGACCATGCGCAGCATGATGTCGGCCTCTCCGGCGAAGCTGCTCACATGGAACGAGGTGCCGCCCGCCGCGATGCGGATGTTCGAGGCGCGGACGTCCGCCTCGGCGTCGACGCCGTAGGTGACGACCTCGGCCGCCGTCAGCTGGCGGAAGCGCTCCGCCGCCGGATCGTCGGCGTTGAGCACGGCGAAGCGCGTTTCGTCGCGGCCATAGCCGTTGCCGAGACGCGAGAACAGCAGCCCTTTCGCTTCGCGGTAGACGTCCATCGTCCCGTGATAATCCAAATGGTCCTGCGTCAGATTCGTAAAGATCGCGGTGCGGTACTCGACGCCCTTGACCCGGCCCTGCTCCAGCGCGTGGGAGGAAACTTCCATCGCCACATGCGTCGTGCCGGCCTCGCGCATCGCGGCGAGGTCCCGGTGCAGGTCGAGCGCCTCCGGCGTCGTGCCGTTCATCGGGAACGAGCGCCCGCCGTAGCGCATCTCGATCGTACCGATGACGCCGGTCTTGCGGCCGGCGTCATCGAGGATGCGCTCGATCAGATAGGTCGTCGTCGTCTTGCCGTTGGTGCCGGTCACTCCGATGACGCGCAGGTTCCGGCTCGGATGGCCGTAGAAATGATCCGCCAGCACCGCCATCGCGTGGCGGCTGCTGCGGACGACCAGCTGCGGCACGGCCAGCGGCAGCGGACGCTCGACGACGAGCGCCGCCGCTCCGGCCGCTACGGCCTGCGCCGCGAAGTCATGCCCGTCCACCGTATGTCCGGGCAGGCAGAGGAACAGGTCCCCGGGCTTCACGGCCCGGGAGTCCCTTTCCACCCCCGTGATCTCCGTCGCGCCGTCTCCTGCGAGGCGCGCGGTCCTAAGCTGCGATGCCAGTTGCTCCAAACGCATCGTTCTCTCTCCTCTCTGTCATGCGTCAATGGCTGTGCCCGTCTCCGGCCGGCTGCGGCAGGTCGGCGTCGCTTCCGAGATAGATGCGGATCGTCGAGCCTTTGTCCACGCGGGCGCCGGCTTCCGGCGCCTGGCGGACGACCGTGCCGCCGCTGCCGGCGGAGACGAGGTTGAAGTTCATGTTCATGTCTTCGTAGATGTCGGATACGGTCTTGCCGACGAGATTCGGGACGGTGACCGTCGTCGTCTCGCCGTATTTGTATTTCTTGCCGATCTGATCGGCGCTCTTGGGCACGCCCATATACTGCAGCGAGTCTTCGAGGATGCCCTTGACGATCGGCGCGGCGACGACGCCGCCGAACTGGATGCCCTGGGGGTTGTCGACGGCGACGTAGACGACGATGCGCGGGTTGTCCGCCGGCGCGATGCCGATGAACGAGACGATGTGCTCGCTCGCCGAGTATCGGCCGTTGATGACTTTCTGCGCGGTGCCCGTCTTGCCGCCGACGCGGTAGCCGTCGAGGAAGGCGTTGCCTCCGGTGCCGAGCGCGACGACGCTCTCGAGCGCCTCGCGCACCTGCGCGCTGGTCTTTTCGGAAATGACCTTGCGGACCGCTTCCGGCTCGATCCGCTCCACCACCTCGCCGGTGTCCGGCTTGATCCATGCCTTGGCCAGATGAGGCTTGTAGAGCGTGCCGCCGTTGACGGCCGCCGAGACCGCCGCGATCTGCTGGATCGGCGTCACCGATACGCCCTGCCCGAAGGCCGTCGTCGCCAGCTCCACCGGACCGACCTGATTCAGCTTGAACAGGATGCCGTTCTCCTCGCCGCCGATGTCGATGCCGGTCTTCTTCCCGAAGCCGAAGTCCTTAATATACTTGAATAGCGTCTCTTTGCCAAGCCGGTTGCCGAGCGCGACGAAGCCGGGGTTGCAGGAGTTCTGCACGACCTCGAGGAACGTCTGGCTTCCGTGTCCGCCCTTTTTCCAGCAGCGCAGGCGCGCGCCGCCGATCTCGACGGCTCCGGGGTCGAAGAAGCGCTCGTGCTTCAGATCGACCTTGCCTTCCTCCAGCGCCGCCGACAAGGTGATGATCTTGAACGTCGAGCCCGGCTCGTACGTCGTCCAGATCGGCAGGATGCGGTTGTACACCTCGGCCGGGTAGGCGTTGTAATTGCCCGGCTCGAACGTCGGACGGCTCGCCATGCCGAGCACCTCGCCGCTGTTCGGGTCCATCGCGATGGCGATCGCGTTGTTCGGCTTGTACTTCGTCATCGCCTGGTCGAGCTCGCGCTCCATGATGCTCTGGATCTGCCGGTCGATCGTCAGCTGCAGGCTCAGTCCGTCCTGCGGCTCGCTGAGCTTGTCGGTCGAGCCCGGCATGAGATGGCCGCTCGCGTCCGACAAGTAGGAGACGCTTCCTTTTACCCCTTTGAGGTAGGCGTCGTACTTCTTCTCCACGCCCGTGAGGCCGCCGTCGATGCCGGTGATGCCGAGCACGCTGGCGGCCAGCTCGCCGAACGGATAGTATCGCTTGTTGTCCTCGGCCACGACGATGCCGGGCAGCTCCAGCTTGCGCACCTCCATCGCCTTCTCGACCGTGATCTTGCGTCCCTCCGGCTTGATGAACACGCTGCTGGCCCGCTTCTTGAGCAGGGCGAGCAGCTTCTGCTCGTCGATGCCGAGGACGGGAGCCAGCTTGCGGGCGGTGCCCTCCTTGTCCTTGATCTGGACCGGGATGGCCACGATCGTCGGCGAGCTGACATTATAAGCGAGCTGCTCGCCGCTCCGGTCGAGGATATCGCCGCGGCGGGGGGCGAAGTCGACCTCGCGCCGCCAGTTGTCCTCCGCCTTGGCCGACAGCTCGCCTCCGCGTGCCAGCTGGACATAGGCAAGGCGCGCGATGAGCGCGCCGAATCCGATGATGACGATGACCAGCGCCAGGAACAGGCGCCGGCGCAAGGTGACGTGGGACACTTTCATCCGCTCGTTCCCCTCTCCGTTCGAACTTGGGAGGACAGCCAGAGTCTGTCCGTACACGTTACCCTATTCGAACGGAGCCTGAACTAGAACAAGCCTGGCGAGCGGGTGCGGCGCCCGGCGATGAGAGCCGCTCTCGGGCCCTCCGGTCAGGCTCCAGCCGGGCGCTCCGGCCCGCTGCCTGCCGCCGGTCAGCCGGAGCCGGTCTCCGGCTTCGCTTGGCCGCCGGCTTCCGCGCCTGCGGCGGCGGTCCCGTCGGCGGAGCCTGCCGCCTCCTCCGCGCCCGGAGGCTTCAGCGTCAGCTTGACGACCGGCTCGCCGTTCAGGCGCGCGTCGGTCTGGGCGGCGACGTAGCCTTCGCCTTCGGTGACGCAGCGCTTGCCCGCCGAGGAGCAAAGCTGCAGCGCGTCCCGCAGCGACAGCCCGGCGAGCGATGGCAGCGCCAGCTTGCTCTCCTCCTCGGTGAGCAGGTAGACGCGCTGCTTTTCCGCCAGCACCGCTCCGGCCGCCGGCATCTGCTGCAGCACCTTCGCTCCTTTGCCCACCTGCTTGGACTCCAGGCCGCGCTTCTTCAGCTCCGCCTGCGCCTCGGCCGCGCCGAGCCCCTTCAGATCGGGCACGGTCAGCGCCGCCTGTCCGTCGGAAGCGAGCTTGGCGTCGATCGACGGCTTGACGCCCATGTAGCGCAGGCTGTTGCCGACAATCTCCTTGAATACCGGCGCCGCGACCGTGCCGCCCCCGACCATCGGGTTGTTCGGCGAGTCGACGAGCACGTAGACGACGAGACGCGGATTTTCGACCGGCGCGTAGCCGATGAAGGAGACGACATATTTGTCCGACGAGTAGCCTTTGCCGACGACCTTCTGCGCGGTGCCGGTCTTGCCGGCGATGCGGTAGCCGGCGATCGCGGCGTTCTTGCCGCTGCCGATCTCCTTGTCGGACACGACCTGCTCGAGATACTCGCCGACCTTGCGCGACGTCTCGGCGCTGATGACCTGCCGCACGACCTCCGGCTTCGTCTCCGTCACCTTGCCGGTCTTCGGGTCCTCGACCGACTTGACGATGTGCGGCTTCATCAGCTTGCCGCCGTTGGCGACGGCGGCGACCGCGGCCACCTGCTGGATCGGCGTCACCGCCACCGTACCCTGCCCGAACGTCGCGCGGGCGACGTCGGACGGATAGACGATGTTGAGCACGCCTTTGGATTCGTTGCCGAGCTCGATGCCGGTGCGCTTGCCGAAGCCGAAGTTCTCGATGTAGCCGACCAGCTTCTCCTTGCCGAGCGTCTCATAGCCGAGCTTGACGAACGCGACGTTGGAGGAGCGCTTGAGCCCTTCCAGATAGCTGATCTGACCCCAGCCGTCGCGTCGAATGTCCCGAACCGTATTGCCCGGCACTTTGATCGAACCGGACATGTAGGTCGCGTTCGGGTTGAACACGCCTTCCTGCACCGCGCTGGCCAGCGTCACGATCTTGAACGTCGAGCCCGGCTCGTACAGGGAGCTGACCGCATGGTTGTAAAAGTTGCCGACCTTGTACTTGGAGTATTCGTTCGGATCGTACGAGGGCAGGCTGCCCATACCGAGAATCTCCATCGTGCTCGGATCGGCGGCGATCGCCGTGATGCTCTCCGGCTTGTATTGGTCGTACGCTTTCTGGATCGCGTCCTGCAGGAAATTCTGGATCTCGGCATCGAGCGTCAGCTTGAGCTTGCCGCCGTTCACCGCCGGCTGGACCTCGGCCTTGCCGCTCGCCACCTGGACGCGGTTGCCGTCTTTCTCGTAGACGACCTTGCCGTCCTGCCCCTTGAGCAGATCGTTGTAGCCCGCCTCGAGGCCGGTCACCGGCTGGCCTTCCTTGTTCATGTAGCCGAGCACATGCGCCGCGAGAAAATGATTCGGATAATACCGCTTCGAGCTTTCCTCGAGCACGATGCCAACCGCTCCCTCGCGCAGCGTCTTGCCCGTCCGCTTCTTGTAGCTGTCGGCGAGCGACTTGCGCAGCGCCAGCACCTCGTCGGCCTTCGCCTTGTCGATCTGGTAGCCTTCCGGACGCAGCATGCGGTACTGGACGAACTCGCCCTTGTCGTTGCGGTACGTCGCCTGCTGCAGCACCTCCGCCTCCGGCTTGCCGAGCAGCTTGGCCAAGCCTTGCGCCGCTTCGGCGGCGAGTCCGACCTTGTCCAGCATCTTCGGATCGACGACGACGGAGTAGGCGGGAATATTCATCGCCAGCAGCGTGCCGTTGCGGTCGCTGATCGTGCCTCGTTCGGCCGGCAGCGTGTCCTCGGCCGCCCAGATTTTCTTCGCCTCGCCGAGCCAGAAGTCCGCCTTCACGACCTGGACCCAGAACAGCCGGCTCAACAGAATAAGAAAAAGGAGGGTGATGAGCCCTCCGACAACGACGGTACGCATTTTGATCCGTTTCACGGTTTGAAAAGCAAGATTCGCCTTCATCGCTTACCGCCCTGCTTCTTGGCCTTCGTCCGCCTTGTCGGCTCCGGCCGGAGTCATGCCGAGCTCTTTCGCTTTTTTGGCGATGACGGCGGGGTCGGACAGCTTGGCCACTTCGCCCTGCAGCACTTTGACGTCGACGGTCGCCTGCTGGTAGTTGGCGTTCATCTCCTTGATCTGGAGCTCCATCCGGTAATCCTGCGCGTATCGGAACAGAATCAGCACGAGGATGCCTACGACTGCAAGCACGGACGCCATGTAGCGCAGCATTTCCCTGGGCGGGATCATCCTCCGGACCTGGACGACTCGTTTCGTTTCCTTTACCGGCTGCTGCTGCGGTTTTCGTTTGGGCTGCAAAGCCAAATTGCCATTCGTGTAAGCCAAAGCGGGCTCCCTCCTGCGGTTTCATGATCGGCTGGCATGGCGATAACATATCCACTGGCAGTTATGGATTCATTTTCCTTGTCTCAGGGCGCCTTTAGGCGTCCAGCTTTTCGGCCACCCTCAGCTTCGCGGAGCGTGAGCGGGGGTTGGCTTCGAGCTCTTCCTCCGACGGCAGCACCGGCTTGCGCGTCACGAGCTTCAGCGCGCCTTTGTTGCCGCAGACGCACTGGGGAAAATCGGGCGGGCACGTGCAGCGGGCCAAATGCCCTGCGAACAGCTGCTTGCAGATCCGGTCCTCCAGCGAATGGAAGGTGATGACCGAAATCCTGCCGCCGGGGGCCGTGCAGGCGACGGCCTGCTCCAGCGCTTCCTCCTCGGCTCCGAGCTCGTCGTTGACGGCGATCCGCAACGCCTGGAAGCTGCGCTTGGCCGGATGTCCGCCCGTGCGCCTCGCCGCCGCCGGGATGCCGGACTTGACGAGCTCCGCCAGCTCGCCCGTCGTCGCGATCTCCCCTTCGGCCCGCCGCTTGACGATGGCGCGCGCGATCTGCCGGGAGAACTTCTCCTCGCCGTAGACGAACAGGATGCGGGCGAGCTCGCGCTCGTCCCACGCATTGACGATCTCATGCGCCGTCAGCTCCGACTCCCGGTCCATCCGCATGTCGAGCGGAGCGTCGTGGTTGTAGCTGAAGCCCCTCTCCGCCTCGTCCAGCTGCGGACTGGAGACGCCGAGATCGAACAGGATTCCGTCGACCTGCGGGATGCCGTCCTTCTTGGGCACCTCCGGCAGCAGCATGAGCTGCTCCTGAAGGTAGCGGAAGTTGCTGCGCACGAGCGTCACCCGATCGAGATAGGGGGCGAGCCGGACGCGGGCGTTCTCATGCGCCCAGTCGTCCTGGTCGAACGCGATCAGCCGGCCGCCGGGGCCGAGCCTGGACGCGATCAGCTCGCTGTGCCCGGCTCCGCCGAGCGTGCAGTCGACGTAGATGCCGTCCGGCTTGATCGACAGGCCGTCGACGGCCTCTTCCCTCAATACCGTAATGTGATGGAACAATGGGGTACCTCCTGATTTCTGGATGACTGACCTCGATGACGGTTATTTCGTTGATCCAAGTTGAATGACGCGAACTAGAATTGAAGGTCAAAATCCACCAGCTTCTCCGCGATCTCGTTGAAAGTCTCCTCCGACTGATCGTAGTATCCTTCCCATAGCGGCTTGCTCCAGATTTCGACCCGGCTCGACACGCCGAGCACCATGCAATCCTTTTCCAGCTTCGCATACTCCGTCAAGTGATTGGGCAAATTTACCCTTCCCTGTTTGTCGAGCTCCAATTCGACCGCTCCGGAAAAGAAAAAACGGCTGAACGCTCTTGCGTCCGCCTTCATCAGGGGGAGCTGGCGAATCTTCTGCTCGAGCTGCTTCCACTCTTCCATTGGATACACAAACAGGCAGTGGTCCAAACCGCGGGTCGCGATGAAAGCCGGGCCGAGATGCTCGCGGAACCGGGCTGGAATCGTAAGGCGGCCTTTGTCATCCAAGCTGTGCTGATGCTCTCCGAGAAACATAGGCTTGCCCCACTCCCTTCCCCCAACGCTCCACTTTGCCCCACTTTCTCCCACTCGGGAATTGGTATTCGGCGCATCGCGCCCTTTTCCTGCTAGATGAGGAGGTTTTTCATGATCTTTTTCTCCCTTTTTTCACGGGTCCGATAAAACTTTTCAATAGCGCGATTCGTCTATCGGCATTTCGAAACGGGCCATTGAAACGCCTATAAGCCTCTGCGGAGCCGTATGGCTCCGCAGAGGCTTGAATGGAACATCGCATCCGGGGAAGTTCCCCGTCCTTGCCGCCATGCGGCGGCAAGCTGCCGCTGGCGTACAGCTCCGAGGCTCCTCCGCTCAAGCGGAAGGCGGGCCGTCGATGAGGCGCGACGCTTGAAGCAGCCGCTCGATCAAAACCGCCGTTTCGGCTCGGGTCAAGTCGCGGGAAGGCTTGATCTGCCCTCCGTCGCCTTTGAGAATGCCGTATTTGAGCGCCAGCGCGATCGCGCTGCGCGACCAGCTCTTGAGCGCGGAAGCATCGCCTAGGCCGTCCAGCCGTTGCTGCGCTTCTTCGGCGGACAGCTCCCCGTCCATGCCGGCGAGACGCATCGCCTTGCCGAGCATCGCGAAGGCTTCCTCGCGGGTAATGCCGGCGTTCGGACGAAACGTTCCGTCGCCATAGCCGCCTGCGAGGCCTCGCTCCATGGCGGAAGCGATGCTGTCCTTGTACCAGGCCGACTTCCCTACATCCTTGAAGGCGCCTGTGCCTTCCGGCTGCCACAGTCCGAAGGCGCGGACGAGCATCGCCGTGAATTCTGCCCGCGTCACAGGCGCATTCGGACGGAACTGGCCGTTCGGAGCTCCTTGCACGATCAGGCGGCTGGACATATTGGCGATGCTGCTGTCCGCCCAATGACCGGACGTGTCTGCAAATCGGACCTCATGATGCACGACTCCCTGCAGGCCGCCCGCATAGCTGGTGGCGGCCGCATAGTAGACGCCGTCCTTTTGCGTCACCCTTGTCGGCAGATGATGAAGGACGCCGTTCGGGCCAAAGGCGACCGCCGTCGTGATTCGGCCGGAATTGACGCCGGCCGGGAGCGCGAAGAGAAGCTCCATCGGCAGCTGGAAGCGGTCCGCGACGATCTCGCGGCCCTGGTAAGCCGCGTACACGCGCGCCTCCAAGCCTCCGGAGAGCAACTCCACGCCGGCGCTCGCGTTCGGCTGAGGGAGCCGCTCGCCCGCCAGCTGAACGAGCTCGACCCGCAGCTGGACCTCTGACGGAGAAGCGTCCGGTCCGAAGCGGTCCAGCAGCGCCTTCAGCTCGGCGGTCGGAATCGCAAAGGCGCCGGCCGGAGTCTCGACCGAGAGCCGGATGTTCCGGCTTGCCAGCAGGGTTGCGCTGCTGCCGTCCAGCGCAAGCGTCGAGGCATCCATACCGGGCGCCGCCGGCACGGACAGCACGCTGCCGGCGGCCATGCCTGCCAGCAGCCCTTCGATCTTGAGCGGACTCATCGTGACGATTGCCGTCCGCCGTTCTCCGGCGATCCTGATCTCGCCGCTGCCGAAGGCCTGAACGAGCCTATTCAGCTCCGCGCCGGCGTCAGCGGCAGGAAGCGGCTGGGCCGGAAGGCTCGGCACGAAAGGAGATTGCAGCGTAAACACAACCGTCGTCCGGTTGCCGGCCCGATCGGTCACGATCAGCGTATGGCTGCCCCATGCGTCGACCTTGACTCCGCTATCAACGCTCTTGCCGTCGAGCGTTGCCGTTCCCTCGTTGAAGGAGATGGAGACGGCGGAGTCGTAGACGCCTTTGTCCGCGACTCCGCTGACGACCGGCGGCGTCGTGTCCAGCTCGATCGTATCCGAGAGGGACTCCGAGACGTTGCCCGCCTTGTCGATGTAGCGCACGTATACGGTCTTTTCCCCGTCGCCCGCCGGCAGCGCGACCGTCTTGCTCGCCGCGACCGGCTCCGCCGCGCTCCACGTCGTGCCGTCCAGCGACAGCTGCATCGACTCCAGGCCCGAGGCGGCCGCGTCTCCCGGATCGGCCGCCGCCAGCGCCAGCGTCACCTGCGCCTCGCCCGTCGCCGCGTCCCCGCCGTTGATCGTCACGCTGCCTGTCGGCTTTGCCGTATCGACGAAAAACGTCACTGTCGCCGTATTGCCCGCGGCGTCCGTCACGACCAGCTCATGGCTGCCTTCGCCTGCCGCCGCCGAGCCGCTCGCGAACGGCGCGCCGTCCAGCGTCGCCGTGCCTTCGCCGAACGTCACCGTCGGCGCGGCGTTGTACAGCCCGCCTTCCGTCACGCCCGCTACGACCGGCGGCGTCGTATCCAGCTCGATCGTATCCGAGATGGACTCCGAGACGTTGCCCGCCTTGTCGATGTACCGCACGTAGACGGTCTTTTCCCCGTCGCCCGCCGGCAGCGCGACCGTCTTGCTCGCCGCGACCGGCTCCGCCGCGCTCCACGTCGTGCCGTCCAGCGACAGCTGCATCGACTCCAGGCCCGAGGCGGCCGCGTCTCCCGGATCGGCCGCCGCCAGCGCCAGCGTCACCTGCGCCTCGCCCGTCGCCGCGTCCCCGCCGTTGATCGTCACGCTGCCTGTCGGCTTTGCCGTATCGACGAAAAACGTCACTGTCGCCGTATTGCCCGCGGCGTCCGTCACGACCAGCTCATGGCTGCCTTCGCCTGCCGCCGCCGAGCCGCTCGCGAACGGCGCGCCGTCCAGCGTCGCCGTGCCTTCGCCGAACGTCACCGTCGGCGCGGCGTTGTACAGCCCGCCTTCCGTCACGCCCGCTACGACCGGCGGCGTCGTATCCAGCTCGATCGTATCCGAGATGGACTCCGAGACGTTGCCCGCCTTGTCGATGTACCGCACGTAGACGGTCTTTTCCCCGTCGCCCGCCGGCAGCGCGACCGTCTTGCTCGCCGCGACCGGCTCCGCCGCGCTCCACGTCGTGCCGTCCAGCGACAGCTGCATCGACTCCAGGCCCGAGGCGGCCGCGTCTCCCGGATCGGCCGCCGCCAGCGCCAGCGTCACCTGCGCCTCGCCCGTCGCCGCGTCCCCGCCGTTGATCGTCACGCTGCCTGTCGGCTTTGCCGTATCGACGAAAAACGTCACTGTCGCCGTATTGCCCGCGGCGTCCGTCACGACCAGCTCATGGCTGCCTTCGCCTGCCGCCGCCGAGCCGCTCGCGAACGGCGCGCCGTCCAGCGTCGCCGTGCCTTCGCCGAACGTCACCGTCGGCGCGGCGTTGTACAGCCCGCCTTCCGTCACGCCCGCTACGACCGGCGGCGTCGTATCCAGCTCGATCGTATCCGAGATGGACTCCGAGACGTTGCCCGCCTTGTCGATGTACCGCACGTAGACGGTCTTTTCCCCATCGCCCGCCGGCAGCGCGACCGTCTTGCTCGCCGCGACCGGCTCCGCCGCGCTCCACGTCGTGCCGTCCAGCGACAGCTGCATCGACTCCAGGCCCGAAGCGGCCGCGTCTCCCGGATCGGCCGCCGCCAGCGACAGCGTCACCTGCGCCTCGCCCGTCACCGCGTCCCCGCCGTTGATCGTCACGCTGCCCGTCGGTTTTGCCGTATCGACGAAAAACGTCACCGTCGCCGTATTGCCCGCGGCGTCCGTTACGACCAGCGTATGGCTGCCTTCGCCTGCCGCCGCCGAGCCGCTCGCGAACGGCGCGCCGTCCAGCGTCGCCGTGCCTTCGCCGAACGTCACCGTCGGCGCGGCGTTGTACAGCCCGCCTTCCGTCACGCCCGCTACGACCGGCGGCGTCGTATCCAGCTCGATCGTATCCGAGATGGAATCCGAGACGTTGCCGGCTGCATCCCTCAATCGGAGATAGACGGTTTTGGGGCCGTCTCCTGCCGGAAGCAAGTAGCTTTTTGAGGTCGCAAAAGGCTCCCAGGACGACCAGCTCGTTCCATCGGATGAAAGCTGCATGGCATCCACGGAGGATAGGCTGTCGCTGCCGGTCGCCGAGAGCAAGACCGAACCGGTTGTCGTCGCCGCAGCGCCGCCGTTGATGGAGAGCGTGCCGGTCGGCTTCGATTTGTCGAGAACAAACGAGACCGTCGTCACGTTGCCCGCGGCGTCCGTCACGACCAGCGCATGGCTGCCTTCCGCCGTGACGGTAGAGCCGCTGGCGAAGCTGACTCCATCCAGTTCGGCCGTGCCTTCGGAGAACGTAATAGTTCGATCGGTTGCGTAGATGCCGCCGGCGGACACGCCCGAGACGACCGGAGAAGTCCTGTCCAGAACGATCGTGTCCGACATGACCGTCGAGGGGTCGTTCCCGTCATGAAGCCTCATATATACGGTCTTGATTCCATCGCCTGCCGGAAGCGTCCAAGCGGTCGTCGGTTGCAGCGGCTGAAGCGCGCTCCATGTCGTGCCGTCGTTGGAGAACTGCATCTGCAGCGGATCGCCGTCCGGGTCGCTGCCCGTCGGATTCAGCGCGACGGACAGCGAGTTCGTAAAGGTCGCGCCGCCGGCGATCGAAATGCTCCCGCTCGGCGCCTGATTGATCGACGTCGTCACTTCCAGCTTCGGAGCCCGGGCCGAATTCTCGCGAGCCGCCACGGAGATGCGGGAGTCGATGCCCGGCGTCTCCGTGCCGGTCAGCACCAGCGTCACGTTGTCGTCGGAGTGGGTTTTGACGTCGGCGAACCTCTTGACGATCTCCGTCACGTCGATGGAGATATAGGCCCCGTCCGCAATAGGCCCTTGATACAGCTTGTAGTTGCCTGCGCTGCTATCGGAGCTGTCGTAGGCGGGCAGCCTGCCGGGACCGTCGACGTCGGTGAAAGCATTGTCGGCCGATCCCCATACCTCGATCTTCTGGTTCGGATTCTGGGAGTCGTAGTTGACGAACAGCTTCAGCGTCGCCTGCGTGATGGAGCCGGTAACCGCGCTCATATTGAATCGGACCGCGGAGCGCTGCACCGCATCGATGTTGTCCCCTGGCGTAAGCAATCGACCGATATACATTTCCGGCTCGGTGCCGTACATCATCCCGTCTTCTTCGTTGGTATCGGCGACGGCAGCGAATTCCTGATTCATGCCCGCCGCCTCCGCCTTGCCGGCTTGATAAGGCAGCGCGGAGCTGAGCAGCAGGACGCTGAGCAGCCAGATCGAAGATTTTCTCACGGATAGGCCTCCTTCAGCTTGAGTCGGCGGCCGGGATCGCTCGCCCGCCGCCGCTGGAAGCCGCGCCTAGCCGCGCGGCGGAAAAATGCCTTCGAGGCAGATGATGAAGGGAATGCCCAGATAAGGCTGCATGTTGTTGTGGAGCTGGCCCGAGCCGGCAGCGCCGATCGCTTCCGGGTTCATGGGCGCGTTGGGCGCGGCGCCATAGGCGGGCGGGCCGCTGCGGCCCGTCGTTTTGCTCCATACCGCCCCTTCCGGGCTCGCCAAGTTGCCGCTCGCCGACTGACAGGCGGGAGCATGGGTATGTGGCGGCAGCTGCGCTTCCGTCAGGACAGCGGCCTGTTCGCCACCCATCTGACCGAGGAGCCGCTCCGTCAAGCCTGGCCCCTGCCCCTTGTGCATCGGCGCTCGGCCGCGCAGGTCGGGGAGGGCGAACGTCGTGATCCCGTCCCCGCCGTAGATGTTGCCCAGGATGGAAAAAAGCGCGGTATTGGCCCGGATCGCCAGCAGGGTGCCGTCGCAGAACGCCCAGCCCCTCGGCGCGAACGTGCCGGCGAACATTCGAATTTCTCCGATATAAGGATCCATATGATGCCTCCTAGTTTCGTGAAGGGTAAAGGCCTGTGACGGCGATGCAGAACGTGATGACCGTATACGGCTGCATGTTGCCGTGAGCGGAGCTTTGGCCTGCCGTCGCGAGCGCGGCCGGACTCATCGACGCGGTCGCGGCCGCGGCATAGTCGTTGGCCGACGGCTTGGCCCAGACGCTGCCCGCCGGCGAGCTGGAGGTAGCCGCTGTCGAAGCGCCGTAGGCCTGATGCCGATGGACCGGCATCTCCGCCGGCGTCAGCACATGCGCCTCCTCGCCTCCCGTCTGGCCTTGGTCCAGCCTATGGGCGGGATCGGGATGGAGCGGAGCTCTGCCTTGCAGGTTCGGCAGCGCGAAAGTCCTGACGCCATCGCCGCCGTAGATCGTTCCGAGCAGGCTGAACAAAGCCTGGTTTTGCTGGATCGACAGCTGCTGTCCATTGCAAGGCAGCCAGCCCTTTGGCGCATAGGGTATCGAGAACAGACGGATTTCGCCCAGATAGGGTTCGGACATATTCTTGCCTCCTTGAAGTGATTGAGCAGGAACCTTCAGTCTTGCGGGGGGTACTGTCCTTGCAGCGCGATGATGAAGTTGAATGCCAAATACGGCATCATGTTGCCATGGGCTTGTCCGCCTCCGACGGCGGATACGGCACCTGCCGCCATGAACGCGGTCGGAGCTCCGGCTCCGTAAGGCTTGAGCGCATCGCTCGCCCCCCAGAACGCCCCTGCGGGATCGTCGCCGTCGCTCGCGCTGCCGTTTGCCTGGACCGTGTGGGTATGGGCGGGCAGTTGAGCCGCCGTCAGCGTCACGCTCTCCGCTCCCGCCATCTGTCCGAGAACGTAGCTCGTTCCGGCCGCGCTTCGCCCTGCATGGACCGGCAGCCTTCCGCGCAAATCCGGCAAGGAGAAGGTCTGTACGCCGTCTCCGCCGTACGTCGTGCCGATCAGGGCGAACAGCAGCTCGTTGCCTGCGATTGAAAGCGCTTGCCCATCGCAGAATGCCCAGCCTTGAGGCGCATAATGGCCTGCGAAGATTCGAATCTCCCCTACATATTGATCGCTCATCTTGCTTGCTCCTTTGCTACTTTGGAATAGGAGGCTGCCAGGAAAGCTCCCAGCACGTCTCCGTCTTGCGCTGCGGCGAGAATCCAAGCCGCTCGTAGAGCGCCAGCGCGGGGTTGATCGGGTTGACCGAGAGGAGCAAAGGCTTGCCGCTTGCGCCGCATTCGCCCATCAGCCGCCGCAGCGCCTGTGTGCCGATGCCTTGACCCCGATTTTCCGGCAGCAAGGCGATGTCCATCAGGCGGACAAAGCTCCCGGCCCGGTGCACGAGCATCCGGCCGATCCGCCTGCCGCCGATGCAGATCAGGAGCGAGTCGGCGTCCGGAGCCTGCAGCCCGTAAGAGCGGGCCTGCATCGTCCATTGCATCCGCAAAAAGGCTTCCCGCTCCGGCTTGCTGAAGCCCCACAGCCGCATCTCCTCCTCGCGGACCGAGGCGTAGAGCTCGTACAGGAAGCCCTCGTCTTCCGTCTCCGACTTGCGCAGCTCCATCGCTGAGCCTCCGCTTCTGCTTGAATCTCCGAACCTAGGCCATAGGCACCAGGACCAAGATAAGCGTAGCTACAAAACGCCGCATTTGTCAATTGTTGTTATTTTTATGGAAAAAGCTTCTGGCGGCAAAAAAAGCCAGACGGCAAAGCCGTCTGGCTTGGAGCGGATAGGGAGACGGGCCGGTCTACGACGACCAGCTGTCCAGGTACTGCTTCTGGTCTTCGGTAAGCGCATCGATGCGGATGCCGAGCGCTTCGAGCTTCGTGCGGGCCACGCGCTCGTCGAGCTCGTACGGAACGCTGACGACGCCCGGACCGAGCTCCCGGTAGTTGTCGTTGACATACTTGAGCGCGACCGCTTGCAGCGCGAACGTCATGTCCATGATCTCGGCCGGATGGCCGTCGCCGGCGGCGAGGTTGACCAGGCGGCCTTCGGCGAGGACATAGATGGAGCGGCCGTCATGCAGCCGGTACTCCTCGATGTTCTTGCGCACCGTGCGGATTTCTTTGGCAACAGCGGCCAGGTCCGGCTTGCTGAACTCCACGTCGAAGTGGCCTGCGTTGGCGAGGATCGCTCCGTTTTTCATGTGGGGATAGTGCTCGCCGTTGATGACGTACTTGTTGCCGGTCACGGTGACGAACATGTCGCCGTGCTTGGCCGCCTCGACCATCGGCATCACCTGGAAGCCGTCCATGTGGGCTTCGACAGCCTTGATCGCATCCACCTCGGTGACGATGACGTTCGCTCCGAGCCCTTTGGCGCGCATCGCGACGCCTTTGCCGCACCAGCCGTAGCCGACGACGACGACGGTCTTGCCGGTCACGATCAGGTTCGTCGTGCGGATGAAGCCGTCCCAGGCCGACTGTCCGGTGCCGTAGCGGTTGTCGAACAGATGCTTGCAGTAGGCGTCGTTGACGGCGACCATCGGAAACTTGAGCGCGCCTTCCTTTTGCAGCGCCTTGAGCTTGATGATGCCGGTCGTCGTCTCTTCCGCGCCTCCGCGCAGCTTCTCCATCAGGTCCGGCCGTTCGCCGTGCAGGATCGTGGCGAAGTCGCCGCCGTCGTCGATGATGAGGTCCGGCTTGCTCTCCAGCGCCCGCACCATGAGCTCCTTGAACTCCTGCGGATGGGGGTCGTACTTGGCGAATACCGTGATGCCGTCCTCGACAAGAGCCGCGCATACGTCGTCTTGCGTGGACAGCGGGTTGCTGCCGGTAATCGTCACTTCCGCGCCGCCGGCCTGGACGACCTTCGCCAGATAGGCCGTCTTCGCCTCCAGGTGCAGGCAAATCGAGACCTTCAGCCCCTTGAACGGCTGCTCCTTCTCGAACTGCTCCCGAATCTGGTTCAGCACCGGCATATGCGCCTGCACCCAGTCGATCTTCAGCTTGCCTTCCGCCGCGAGGCCTCTATCGGCCACGATGCTCGCTTCCTTTGCCTTCATGCTCATTGATCTGCCTCTTTTCTCCAGGGGGTATTTCCTCTATCCTAACCGCATGACGCCGTGCTCGGCGCAGGGCTCGTACGGCTCCGCCAGCAGCCGGTCGAGCCAGCCGCGGCCATAGCGGTTCATGAAATAAACCGACGCCAGCACCCGCTCTTGAGGGCGGCCTTCCGGCGCGGCCGAAAGCTCGAGCCCGGTCAGCCGGTCCAGCTCCGCGCGCTCGCGGTTCTCGAGCGCTTGCAGCGTCTTGGCCTCCATGTAGCCGATCTCGCGCGCGATCCGCTCCCAGTTGGTCCGGCCGAGCAGCTCCAGGCCGCGCTCCTGTCCGGCGGCCACCGCCAGCGCGGGCAAGTACGCCTCGCGCATCGCCTGCAGCGCCTGCCCGAAGCTCTTGCGGATGTCCTCCGCGCCCTGCCGGTCAAGCAGCTCGGCCTTGACGCCGCCGAGACCGGCAGCGACCTGCTCCAGCTCCAGCGAGTAGCGGGCCATCGTCTTGGCCGCATGCGGCTCCAGCAGCGTGAAGCTCAGCCGCGGCGTGACGATGGGCATCTGCATGCCGAGATGCTCGAAACCACCGGATGTCTGCGCCCAGTATGCGATCTCGCCTGGCCCCAGCACGGTAGAGAGCACCGGGAACAAGTAATCCTGCATGAGCGGGCGGGTGAGCACGTTGTTGCTCAGCCTCTCCGGCTGAGACTCCGCCAGCTCCAGCAGCTCGGACTCCGTCAGCGATACCAGGCCGCGGCGGTCACGGAAGCGGCCGCCGGCCCGCTGCAGCAGCAGGCGCTCGCCGGCTCGCGGCGCCTCCGCGAACAAGAACAGGTTGGCCGCGTCCTCCGCCGCTTCGGCCTGAGCCGCATAGCCGAGCGCCTCCACCCGGCGGCTCGAAGCGGCGTACGCCTCGGCGAGCGGGCCGGATGATTCCGCCAGGCGGCGGAACATCGGCCCCTCCAGCCTGCGGAGCGCCGGATGGTCCGCGTCGGCGAGCAGCAGGCCCTCGTCCGCGAACAAATCCGACAGCATCGCCGCGAACAGCTCGGTCAGCGTCCCGCAGCCGGCCGCCCGGGCGCGCAGCGAGCGCAGCAGCTCCGGCTTGAACGGCGTGTCCGCAAGTCCCGCCTCCAGCTCGGCGAGCGCCGCCTCGACGGCTCCGGCGGAGAGCCGGGTGCGGCTGACCGACGTCGCCGCGCCGGACGGCCGCGGCACGGCGAGCCTCCGGAGGCCGGGAGCGTCCAAGGGCGACGGCAGGCAGGCGAGGCAGGCCTCGTCCCAATCATGATCCTCGCCCGCGATCCAGAACACCGGCACGACCGGCACCCCGAGCCGCTCGGAAGCGGCCCGCGCGGCCTGCACGATCGTCACGGCTTTGTAAAGGATCATGAGCGGACCGGTCCACAGCACGGCCTGCTGCCCGCCGACGACGACAGGCGCGCCGTCCGCGAGCCGCTCCAAATTCCTCTCGGCCGGCTCCGAGAGGCCAAGCGGCTGCTGGAACGCCCGCAGCGCGCCGGCCAGCTCGGTGCTGCCGGCGCGCCGATCGGCCGAGCCTTTCAAATAATCGAGCCGCCTGCGCCAGGAGAGCCCGTCCGCCGGATGGTAGCCGAACAGCGCTTCCAAAGCGGAGTCGCGGCGCCCTATATATGCATCTGCAAGGGGCTGCCCGAAAGGCAGCTCCATTCGAACGATGTCCATGACCCGAATCGGCCTCCCCGCAATCCTTCCACTCTATCGCTACGATTGTACACAATGACGGATCGACCGTCAAAACCGTAACTGAAAGTATAACAGATCGGCGTCAAGCCGGGCTACAGCCCCAGCATATGCTGCGTGATGCCCGTCGCCATCAGCAGCACGTAGAGGAGGCTCATGACGAAAAAGCCCGCTCTCCACACGGCCCGGAACGCTTTGGCCGCATCGACCTTGCCGCGTCGGCGATGCTGGAGGTTGCCGATGAAACCGCCTCCGAGCAGCATCAGGAGCAGGATGCCGTACAAGCCGAACGTAGTGGAGAAGACGCGGTTGAACAGCACCGCGACGCAGCCGATGAGCAGCAGCGTCGTGACATCCATCGCCAGCCGGAACGACCGGTCCTTGTCGCCCGCCAGCAGGCGGCTGCCGAAATAGACGGCCGCGAACGGCAGGAACGGCACCGCGGCCAGCACGGCATAGATCGTCTTCAAGCTTTCCCATAGGAACAAAGGCTTCACCCGACCTCTCTGCAAAGCATCATTCGAGCGCATGCACCAGCGCCGCGGCCGCCTCGTTCAGCGGAGCCGGCATGCCGTGCCGGGCCGCCAGGCGCGCCAGCTCCCCGTTGATGCTGTCGATCTCCGTCGGCCGTCCCGCCCGAACGTCGGCCAGCATCGAAGACGTATTGGCAGCCGTCCTGCGGCATACGTCGAGCAGCCGCTCCCATTCCTCGCCCGTCGCGGCGAAGCCCGACCGAACGAGGATCGCAAGGCTCTCGGCGTGCAGCGCCTTCATCAGGCGCCCGCCCTGCGGGTGCTCGGGCAGGCGGCCGTTCGGCAGGTCGAGCAGCGCGGTGAGCGGATTGATGACGGCGTTCAGGAGAAGCTTCCGGCAGATGCGATCTTCCACGTCATTCGACAGAAACGCCGCGATTCCTGCCTGCCGCAGCGCCTGCCGCCAGCCGCCGAGCAGCGCGTCCTCCGCAAGGCCCGCTGCCGCGGAACCGGGCGCCGGGCCGTAATGCAGCTCCCCTTCGCCGGTATGGACGACCTCGCGGGCGCCGGCCCGCAGCGCCCCCTCGCTCGTCACGCCGGCGTAAAGGCGAACCTCCGGCAGCGCCTTGGCGAGCCGCTCGAGATGTCCGATTCCGTTCTGCAGGCAGAGCAGGCCGTCGCCCGGCCTCAGAAGCGCCGCCAGCAGCTCGAGCAGCTCCGGCCCGATCGCCGTCTGCTTGACGGCCAGCACATGCCAGCGGCCTGCGCGCCCTCCCGCAGCCGCCTCGGCAGCAGCCGCATCGGCCAGCGACAGCGCCTCGACCTCGGCGACGGCGGCCGGGGCGCCCTCGGCAGCGTCCGCCCGTCCGGTCAGGCGGATGCCTTCCCTCGCCAGCAGCCCGGCCTGCTCCCTGCCGCGCGTCAGCATCCGCACCTGCGCGCCTCCGAGCGCCAGCCTGGAGCCGTACAGCAGGCCCACGGCACCTCCGCCGATCAGATCGATCCTCATTCACGTCCTCCTCCTTCCAGAGGGATTTTAGCAGACAAGACGAGGCTTGGACAGCAAAAAGAAGCGGCAGGCTCCTTCTTCCGAAGGACCTGCCGCCTTGCGCTTGCTTGCGCTTACTCGATCCGCTCCAAATTGCCGCTCGCGTCCATCTTGAACCGAGGACGGGCTTCTTCTTCCTCGTTCAGGACCGTCATCCGCCGAGCCCGATCCATGATCTGGATCAGCATCTTGTAATCGTCGTTCACCGACTGGTAATCGAGCTGGGCATGGTTCGCGTCGCTCGACAGCTTGTGGTTCAGCTCGCGCAAGCCGGACAGCTCGTCGTCCCGGAGCTTGAGCTCCTTCTCGAGCCGGCTGATTTGCCGCTGCAGATCGCTGTACGTCGATTTCCACTGCTTCAAATACCGGATGACGGCCTCGATGGCGATCGTGTCTTCGCCGAAAGCGGAGTCCTCCGTTCGGCTCGGACGGACATCGTGCTCCGCCACGGCGGAGACATGCGAGGCGACCGCCGTCTGCTTCTTCAAATAATTCCGTTTCTGCCGCTGCTGCTTGGCGAGCTGGATCGCTTCCTCGTACCGTTTGCGCACGCAGCTGTTCCAGCGGAAGCCGCATGCCGCGGGAGTGCGGGATATCCGCTCTCCGACCTCCTCGAAGGCTCCGAGCTGGGTTCCCCCTTCCCGAATATGTCTCAGCGTCACCTCGGCGAGGATCAAGTCGTCCTCCGGGCTCCATGCATCTTGCCTGACTGCTGTCATTCTCGCTACAACCTCCTCGCGATAACGCGCTTTCTTCCACTCTATGCCCTCCCAGGAGTTCATAGAATCTATTGATACTAAAATGTATATCCAATAAATGTGCGGCTCATACATAAGAACGTCGTTCCCGGGCCACGATATAGGCGAAGGACGACGCAGCGAAATTCCATCCGGCTTGTCCCGGGAAAGCGGTTTACAGTATTTGACCAAAACGCTATAATGTTCTTTAGCATATTATCTGGTCGTAACGAGAGGGGGATTCGTTTCATGGCGCGCATGTTTCGCGTACTCGGCTTCTGGTGTCTGGTAATCGCCCTCATGGCATTTGCAGGACAAATGACCGAGTTTTCGCTGCTGTTTTTCTTCCAGGCTATCGCCTTCTTCTTCCTGGGCTACCTGAACTTCACGGAGCGGACGTACATACTGATGTTCTGGGCCTACATGATCTTGACCTTCCTGGGCTTCAGCTACTGGACCATCTTCGAGATGGACCTTCCGTTCTGATCCGACACGCATCAAGCGACCGACCGCCGGGCTCCCGCCCGGCGGTTGTTTGCATTCTGAGGGACGCGGAGGCATAGGGTAAGAGACCACCGGACAAGAGGGGAGGGCTGTCGGACGCCGATGCTGAAATCATTCCCTGCCCGCCTGGCGCTCTGGCTCGGCTTGCTGACCGCGCTCCTTCAGCTGCCGGCTCCGCCTGCGGCGCTGCGGCATGCGCTTGCCTCCCCTCCCGCCTCGTCGCCTGCAGAAGGCGGCAGCGTCGATGCCGGGCGGCAGCTGCTCGAAATGAGCCTGCGCATCGCCGAAATCGACAAGGAGCTGGACCGCGCTCAGGAATCCCGTCTCAAGCTTCAGCAGCGCATCGCGGATTCGGAGGAAGAGCTGGAGCTGCAGGAGGAGCGGCTGCAGGAGCGCAAGCAGCAAGCCGGACGATCGCTGGCGAGCTATTACATGGGCAAGCAGGAAAAGCTGCTCGGAGCGCTGCTGCATGTCCGCAGCCTGGGCGACCTGATGCGCGCGCTCGATCTGATCGATCTCGTCCTCCGGGGCGACCGGGCCCTGATCGCCGAGTATGGCGAGCGATCCGCGCGCCTGCGCGAGGATCTCGACCAGCTGGACCAGGAGCGGGCGAAGCTCGCCGCGCTGGAGCTGCAGCTGACGCAGCGGCGAGGCCAGCTGGACGGCCTGCGGCAGCAGCTGGAGCTGCGGATCGCGGAGAGCGACGATCCCGAGCAGGCCCGCAGCCGCATCGAGTCCGTTCAGCAGCTGTGGGAGACCGAAGGACGCGACAAGCTTCGCTCGTACTTCAAAGCGCTTGCCAAGGCGATGAACCAGCTGCCGGACTGGCTGAAAGAGCATCCGGAGCATCTGAAGCTCGATGCCGGAGGCTATGCGCTGACGCTGCCGGACGATACGCTGAACCGCTTCCTGCAGGAGCAGGACCCGGCGCTTGCCTCGTTCCGGTTCGTCTTCGAAAACGGACAGGTCGCCGCCAGCGGCAGCGAGGGCCAGCTCAAGCTGGAGGCAACCGGACGATACGAGGTCGTCGAGAAGCCGAAGAACGGCATCCGCTTCCGCATCGGAGGACTGCGCTTCAACGGGCTTGAGCTGCCGCAATCGACCATCGAGGAGCTGGAGCAGTCGTTCAATCTCGGGTTTTATCCCGGCAAGCTCATCTCGTTCGTCCGCATCGATTCCGTCCAGATCGAGGCGCATGAGCTGAGGCTGCGCTTCAAGTTCTCGCTATAAGCCGAATAGGCCGTTTCCGATCGCGTCTGCGACGCCGGAAACGGCCTTGGCTGGCTTTGAAAAACCATTTCGTCTGCGGGGATGCGGCCTAATGCCTGAGATGAGGCCGACTTAGGACGAACCCTCGATCGACTGCTTCCAAGCCTGGGCCAGCTGATGCGGACTCATCGCGCCGGCAGAAGCTCCATAGGCCGCCCACAGCGGCTCGAACGGAAGCAAGCGGCCAAGCTCGGGCTTCCCGCTCGATCCCTCCTCTGGAAAAATCGCCTGCTTCCAGATGGAAAGAGGCAAGCCCGCCTCGGCGCCTTCTGCAGCCGCATACAAGCCGGGATTGGCCGGAAGCAGGCCGCCCGCCTCGCGCAAGCGCTCTTGGGCGCTGCGAGCGGTCGCGGCCGCGATCCAGGACCCGGCGGCGGCCGGAAACTCCGTATCGGAAGCGATCACGTAGCCATACCCGCCCCGCGCGGACAGAGGGGCGGCGGCAGAGAGGCTCTCATCGGCCACGAACTCCGAGCCCAGGCCATAGCTGCGATAATACGACAAGGGCACGACCGCCGAGAAGCTGCCTCCTCCGCGAACGAGCTCGACGGCGGCCGCAGCGCTTCCGGCAGCCGTGAGGTCCGGCGCTTGCAGAGGCGCCGGCCGGGGCAGCACGGACGCCTCCAGCCGAGCCGGATCGAGCGGCGCGCCTTCCCCGTGCCAGCGCGCCAGCCAAGCGAGCGCATGAACGCCGTCGGCAGAAGGAATCGCCGCCGCCGCGCGCTCCGGCGCCTGCGCCCGCAGCCGCTCCAGCTCGGCCCAGGCTGCGGGCGGCTTGCTCCAGCCGGCCGCATGCAGCGCCTCGCGGCTCCAGATCAGCACAGGAGGATCCGCATAGGCCGGAGTCCCCCAAGCATAGCCGCGCCAGCGGAGCTCCTGAGCGAACGGACTCGCCTCCGCAGCCGAGGCCGAGCCGCCGTCTTGTGGCACGAGGCCGTCCGCCGGAAGCAGCTTGCCCGCCGAAGCCCAGCGCAGGCTGTCGCGGTTCGAAAGCAGCCGGATGTCGGCGGGCTGCGCGCCTGCTTCCGAGCCTCGTTCCCCTGCGGCATCCACCGCGATGAGCTCGGCCTGCCACTGGGGATGAAGGCTCTCCCATTCCTCCGTGATGCTCTCCAAGGCCGCAAGCGCCTCCGGACCGAGGGAAACGCTTACACGCAGCCTTGCCTCTCGGCTCTCTCCGCTGCCGTCCTGCGGGCGGTCGATTCCTCCCGAAGGCTGGTCCGCCGGCTGCGGAAGCAGCGAAACCGGGGAAGGTCCTTCCTGAACGAGCAGCAGCAGCGCGCATAAGACGACGGCGCCGGGCAGAATCATCCACTTTTTACGTTCCAGGGTCCTGTCCTCCTCGGTCTCCCCTTCTGATCTCTATCCTCCTATCCTATCAAAAGAATCGGGACTTGTCTTCCTTGCCGAAGCAAAAAGCAGGCCGAAAGCTTCAGCGATCTGAAGCCTTCGGCCTATTTCATTGCGGATCTTAAAGCAGGTCCGCCGCCAGCTGGGCCAGCTTGGAGCGTTCTCCCTTTTCCAGGTTGATATGCCCGCTCAGCCCTTCCTTCTTGAAGCTCTCCACGATATAAGACAGGCCGTTGCTCATCGAATCGAGATAAGGATGGTCGATCTGCTCGGGATCGCCCATAAGCACGATCTTGCTGCCTTCTCCGACGCGCGAGACGATCGTCTTGACCTCATGCCGGCTCAGGTTCTGCGCTTCGTCGATGATGATGAACTGCCCTGGAATCGAGCGGCCGCGGATGTAGGTGAGCGCCTCGACCTGGATGCTGCCGAGCCCCATCAGGATCTTGTCGATGTCGCCGGACTTCTTGGTGTCGAACAGGAACTCCAGGTTGTCGTAGATGGGCTGCATCCACGGCCGCAGCTTCTCCTCCTTCTCCCCGGGCAAGTAGCCGATATCCTTGCCCATCGGCACGACCGGGCGCGCGATGAGCAGCTTCTTGTACTTATGCTCGTCTTCGATCTTGAGCAGTCCGGCGGCCAGCGCGAGCAGCGTCTTGCCGGTGCCGGCCTTGCCGGTGAGGGTGACGAGCGGAATGTCGTCGCTGAGCAGCAGCTCGAGCGCCATGCGCTGCTGGGCGTTGCGCGCCGTGATGCCCCATACGGGATCGTTGCTCATGTAGAGCGGCTCCAGCCTCGCGCCGTCCTGGCTCACTTTGAGCAGCGCGCTCTTGGACGTGCCCAGCTCGTCGCGCAGGATGATGAACTCGTTCGGATGGAGCCTGGAGCTCAGCTGCAGGCTCTTGACGCTGAGGAAGCGGTAGGAGTAGAACTCGTCGATGACCGAAGGATGGACGAACAGCGTCGCCGTACCGGTGTAGACGTCGGACGGCTCCGCGACGCGGTCGGACAGGTAGTCCTCCGCCTGCAGGCCGAGCACGTCCGCCTTGATGCGCACCAGCACGTCCTTGCTCACGAGCACGACATCGCGCTTCGAGCCCTTCTCTTCTTCTTCCATATGGTAATTCAGGGCGACGGCGAGGATGCGGTTGTCGTTCGACATCTCCCCGAACATTTCCTGAACGCGGACAAAGCTCCGATGGTTGAGCTCGACGCGCAGCACGCCGCCGCGCGGAGTCGCGATGCCTTCGTGGAGACGGCCGTTTTCCCTCAGCCCGTCAAGCAGCCTCGAGACATGGCGGGCGTTGCGCCCGAGCTCATCCGCCAGCCTTTTCTTGGAATCGATCTCCTCGAGCACGACCGCCGGGATGATGACCTCGTTGTCGTCGAACGAAAAGATCGCCTGCGGATCATGAAGCAGCACATTCGTATCCAATACGAAGATTTTTGTCATGAGGATCCCTCCTGGCGCCGGATGATTCCGAAAGACGGCGAGCATAGTCCTCCGGAACAGGGACAAACTAGGATCGGTTGCAGAGATTAAGGCTAGAGGAAAGGTCTGGTGTCCCGAAATGAGAAAATGGCTGCTTTCTGCTGCGTTGCTTTGCTTGGCGATTGCCGGCTGCGGCACGGCCGCAACCCGCGATGCCGCCCCTCCTTCTGCCGGCGGTGCGGCGGTGCGCTCCCAACAGACCCATGCGGAAGGCGAGAAGACGATCGGTTCCGCCCAGGCCGCCAAACGGCTGGAGGAGCTGGCTTCACGAGTCGAAGGCGTGGAGAAGGCGCATTGCGTCCTTGCCGGAAAAACGGCTGTGGTCGGCATCGACGTCGGCGGCAGCGTGGAGCGCTCCAAAGTCGGCACGATCAAGTATGCCGTCGCGCAAGCGCTGCGCGAAGATCCGCTCGGCGTAAATGCCGTCGTCACGGCAGACATGGACGTAAACCGACGGCTCGCGGAGCTTGGAGAAGACATCCGCGCCGGCCGGCCGATCCAGGGCTTCGCCGAGGAGATGGCCGATCTGATCGGACGCGTCATGCCGCAGCTGCCAAGCGAGGTTCTTCCGTTGCCGGAATCGAACCGCGTGCAGCCGGCCGCTTCCCCCGGTCGCCCCTAGCCGCCGAGAGCATGATTCAATCCTCAGCGAAAAACACGTCCCGAGCGCGCAAGAAGCCTGGCGACCTTTACAGGTCGCCAGGCTTCTATTTCATGTCTGCACGGGAATGAAGCCGAAGCGCTGCGCCGCCGAAGCGGACAGGCCGTCGACGCGAAACGGCTCCGCAGCAGCCGGATGGGACGGCGCGTCATGGCGGTTGTTGATGCAAGCCCAAGCGCGCTCTCTCATCGGCCCAACCTCCCGGGAGTCAGATTATCATGGTGAGCATCTCAGCTGTAGTATAACATACGTATGCCGCAGCCACTACGGTCATTCGCCCAGTTTGGCCTGCAGCGCTTTTTTGGCTTTGTCGAGGGAGGCGTCATCCACATAGACGTAGGGGCTGCGCCAATCGCCCGTCAGCGCGATGAACTCGATGTCGCCGCTGCCGATGCCGAAGAAGGCCATGAGCATCGCCCGGATCTCCGACTCCGGCATGTCGGTCCTCATGTTGTCGCCGACCGCGCCGAACACCTTGCCGAGCCGCAGGAAGCCGGGCACCGACTTGAGCTTGGACGTCATCGCCCCGATGACCTGCTCCTGGCGCTGGTTGCGCTCGAAGTCGCTGCTCATGTTCGTGCCGTCGTTGGACTTGCGGTAGCGGACGAAGCCGAGCGCGTCCTCGCCGTTCAGCTTCTGGACGCCCTTTTTGAGGTGGATGCTCGTGCCTCCCGGCTGCCCCGCGTGGTCGTCGTAATCCATATCCATGTCGACGTCGACCTGGACGCCTCCGAGCGCGTCGACGACATCCGCGAAGCCTTGGAAATTGATCGTCGCGGCATAATCGATCGGAATGTCGAAGTAGCTGCCGATCGCATCCTTCATGCCGAGCTTGCCTTGCCGCTCCGCCTCCTGCCGGCTGATGCTCTTGTCCTTCGATTTCGCGTTGCTGATGAAAGCGGCATAATAGCTGTTCACTTTGCGCTGCTTGTAGCCTTTGACCGGGACGCGCGCGTCGCGAGGGATCGATACGACGACGGCGCTTTTGGTGCGCGGGTTGAACGCCGCCGCCATGAGCACGTCCGTATTGAGCAGCCCGCTTTCTCCGCGCGTATCCAGACCCATCAGCAGCATCGCGGCCGGCTGCGTGCGCACCGAGCTCGCCGCAGGCACGGCCGGAGCGCCGCTGCTGATCTGGCCGAGCGCCTTGTTGGCGTCGTACAGCAGATAAGCCGCGAAGCCGGCCCCCGCGAGCAGGACGAGCACGAGCAGCGTCATCAGCCGCCGCAGCCAGTACACCCGCTTCGGCTTGCGCTTCGCGGCTTGTCCCTTGCGCCTTCCGGCAGGCGCGCCGGACCTTCCCTCTCCGCGCGAACCGCGAGACGGATATTCGTTTCCCCTATTCATAGCTGTCTCCTTATGGCCACGCCTGAATTTCGGACGCTTTGTCCCGGGCTTCCAGGAGGAGCGGAAGCGCTCAGCTCTGGCCGGCGTCGCTCTGCTGCTGGCGCTTCGCCATCCGGCGGTCGTTGAACTGGCGCACCCGCAGCAGCAGCATCATCGCGACGGCGACGGCCATGCACTGGATGATCGGCAGCTTGTCGATCTGGAACACGAGCAGCACGGCCGAGCCGATCGCCATCATCAGATAGACCAGAATCTCCTTGAGCAGCGGCAGCCGTTGCTGGGGACGGAATACTTTATTGAAGATATAGATGACGCTGGCCAGAATCAGGATATACGAGACAAGCGGATGGTCGCTGAGCCACTCCTGCATCCCTGTTCACTCCTCCGGTTGGTTGTACAAGCGGTCCGATATGGGTACAACGAGCAAGCGGCGCATTTGGCTGTCCGGCTGTGCGCCGGCGCCAAACCGCCGCTTGCTCGCTTGCTAGGTTCGGCTGGGATCAGACTCCGGCCTGGGACGTCTTGCGCTGCTTCTCCGCGCGCTCGCGCTCGCTCTTGTTGAGCAGCTTCTTGCGCATGCGGATGGATTTCGGCGTGATCTCGCAGTATTCGTCGTCGTTGAGGTACTCCAGAGCCGCCTCCAGCGTATACGTGCGGGGCGTCTTGAGGCGGACCGTCTCATCCTTGGTCGCGGAGCGGATGTTGGTCAGCTGCTTCTCTTTGCAGATGTTGACGACGATGTCCTGATCGCGGTTGTGCTCGCCGACGATCATGCCCTCGTAGATCTCCGCGCCCGGCTCGAGGAACAGGATGCCGCGGTCCTCGACGCCCATCATGCCGTAGAACGTCGAAACGCCGTTCTCGGTCGCGACAAGCACGCCCTGATGGCGTCCGCCGACGCTGCTGCCGACGATCGGGCCGTAGCTGTCGAACGCATGGTTCATGATGCCGTAGCCGCGCGTCAGCGTCAGGAACTGCGTCCGGTAGCCGATGAGGCCGCGAGCCGGAATGATGAACTCCAGGCGGACCTGGCCGTTGCCGTTGTTGATCATGTTGACCATCTCGGCCTTGCGCGTGCCGAGGCTTTCCATGACGGCGCCCATGCTCTCCTCCGGCACGTCGATCAGCAGGCGCTCGTACGGCTCCATCTTCTGGCCGTCGATCTCCTTGACGATGACTTCTGGCATCGATACTTGGAGCTCATAGCCTTCGCGGCGCATGTTCTCGATGAGGATGCCGAGGTGAAGCTCGCCGCGGCCGGATACGATGAACACATCCGGGCTGTCCGTATCCTGCACGCGCAGCGCGACGTCCGTCTCCAGCTCCTTGTAGAGGCGCTCGCGCAGCTTGCGGGAGGTGATCCACTTGCCTTCGCGGCCGGCGAACGGGCTGTTGTTGACGAGGAACGTCATCTGCAGCGTCGGCTCGTCGATCTCCAGCACCGGCAGCGCCTCCGGCTTGGCCGGATCGGCGATCGTCTCGCCGATGTTGATCTCCTTGATGCCGGCGATGGCGACGATGTCGCCTGCCGCCGCTTCTTCGATCTCGATCCGCTTCAGTCCTTGGAAGCCGAACAGCTTCTCGATCCGGGCCTGCTTGATCGCGCCTTCGCGCGTCATGACGGCGACGGACTGGCCTTGACGGATGACGCCGCGGTTGACGCGGCCGATCGCGATGCGGCCCATGTATTCATTATAGTCGAGCAGCGTCACGAGGAACTGCAGCGGCTCCTCGACGTTCTCGGTCGGGTGCGGGATGCGCTCTACGATCGTCTCGTAGAGAGCTTCCATGTTCTCATCCTGCTTCTCCACGTCGCGGCTGGACGTGCCCATCAGCGCGGAAGCGTACACGACCGGGAATTCCAGCTGCTGGTCGTTCGCGCCGAGCTCGATGAACAGGTCGAGCACCTCGTCGACGACGGCTTCCGGATTCGCGTTCGGACGGTCGATCTTGTTGAGGACGACGATCGGGGTCAGATTGTGCTCGAGGGCCTTGCGCAAGACGAACTTCGTCTGCGGCATGCAGCCCTCGAAGGCGTCTACGACGAGCAGGACGCCGTCGACCATCTTCATGATGCGCTCGACTTCGCCGCCGAAGTCGGCGTGTCCGGGCGTATCCACGATGTTGATGAGGTAGTTCTTGTAATTGATCGCGGTGTTCTTGGCCAGGATCGTGATGCCGCGCTCCCGCTCCAGGTCATTGGAGTCCATCGCCCTCTCGTGCACGACCTCGTTGTCGCGGAACGTGCCGGATTGCTGCAGCAGCTTGTCGACCAGCGTCGTCTTGCCATGGTCGACGTGCGCGATGATGGCGATATTGCGAATGTTCTCTCTTGCTTGCATAACTTCTAATCCACTCCATCTGTGTATAGGATCAAGCCAAAGTCTCCGACATGCAGGGCCCGCTACCAGCGGGCCTTCTTGCTCACCATCATCCATCCGCCCAGCGCGACGAGCGCGACCGCGATCAGATAGATGCCCCAGCTCCACAGCAGCACGAAAATCATGCACAGCGCCCACACTCCCGCCAGCGCGGCGGCGATCGTAAAGGCGCTTCTCGGATGGGACGAATCGAAGGTGTAATACTCGTACAGCCCGACCGCGAGGCCGAGGATGAAGAACGGCCACAAGTACTTCATGTAGCCCCACCCGAACCAGTTGCAGAACAGGAAAACCAGTGCGTATACGGACAAAATGCCGCCCGGAACAAGCGCTGCCGCAGGGAGGAGCCGGCCGAAATACAGCACATGCAGCAGTATGCCCGGCACGAGGATGAACAGCGGCCAAAATACGGAGCCGATGAAGCTGAAGACGCCCATGCGGCCCAGCAGGATGGCGATCCCTGCAAGCAAGATGACGATTCCGGCGGAATATTGATTGCGGATCAATCCTATCCCCCGTTTCCCTTTGACGACTGCCTGCGGACAGGCAGCGGTACGACCAGTCAGATCTTTCTCATTCTAAAGGAAGCGGAGTGAAAATGCCAGCGCGAAACCGGGCAAGCCATGAAAAAAAGCGCCGTCCCCTGACCTGTTCGGCCATGCGGACGGCGCGGCGGGCGAAGCAGCCTCTCTAGGCCCGGCGGGCCGATCGGGTCAGCAGGATGCCCGCTGCGATGACGGCCGGCACCATCAGCACGGGCAGCGCCTCGTGCAGCAGCGGAGCATGCCGAAGCATAGGCTGCAGCGCACGGTCGGAGACGAGCATCTCGCCCGCCGCATAGCCGAGCAGGCCGGCGCCGGCATAGACCAGCGACGGAAAGCGCGCCAGCAAGCCCCCGAGGAGCTGACTGCCCCATAGAATCATGGGAATGCTAAGGGCGATGCCCAGCAGCATGAGCACCGGCTCACCGCCGGCGACGGCGGCGACGGCGAGCACGTTGTCGAGGCTCATGACGAAGTCGGCCGCGACGATCGTTCCGACGGCGCTTGCCAGCGTGCCCGCTCGCTTGACGCCGGCTCCCTTGGAGCGGCGCTCCTCGCCGGGGCGCTCCGCATCCCGCAGCAGCTGGACGGCGATGAGGAGCAGGAGCGCGGAGCCGCACGCCTGGAGATAAGGCAGCTGGAGCAGCGAGATGGCGGCGAGCGTCAGCACGCAGCGCAGGGCGATGGCCGCGAACGTGCCCCACGCCATCGCCCGCTTGCGCTGCTGCGGAGGCAAATGCTGGCTCGCCATGGCGATGACGAGCGCGTTGTCTCCGCTCAGCAGCACGTTGATGGCAAGAATTTGCATAAAGATCCAAAGATGGTCCAAGCCGTACAACCCCCTTCCCTACAGGGGTATGTACAAGCCAGATTCTTTATGTTACAAAAAAAAACGAATCCTTTGTCCAACTTATTCGTATACGGGTAAGTATTTAGGTCAGAGATAGTTCAACAACAAAGGAGGAGCAAGGATGGAATGGTTGGGTCCGCTGTTGACCATCGTCTTCATCGACCTTATGCTGGCCGGGGACAACGCGATCGTCATCGCGCTTGCCGCCCGCAACCTGCCTAAGCATCAGCAGAAAAAAGCGGTCCTATGGGGAACATTCGGAGCGATCGCCATCCGCATCATCGCGACCGTGCTGGTCGTCAAGCTGCTCGATATTCCGTGGCTTCACCTGGCCGGCGGATTGCTGCTCGTCTGGATCGCGTACAAGCTCCTCGTGCAGGAAGAGGGCAGCCACGACAACATCAAGGCCGGCAGCACCTTGAGGCAGGCGATCGGCACGATCGTGCTGGCCGACGCCGCGATGGGCATCGACAACGTGCTGGCCGTCGCCGGAGCCTCGCACGGCAACATCTGGCTCGTCATCGCCGGCCTGATCATCAGCATCCCGATCGTCGTCTGGGGCAGCACGCTGTTCATCCGCCTGATCGAGAAGTTCCCGTGGATTCTGTACATCGGAGCGGCGATCCTGGGCTACACGGCCGGCAAGATGATTACGGGAGAGAAGAAGATCGCCCACCTGTTCGGCAACGGCGGCATGCCGGAGTGGATCTTCATCGCGCTCGTCGTCGTGCTTATCGTCGGAGCCGGACTCCTGACCAAAGCGATCCGCAAAAACAAGCAGCCCGCCCCTCGCGAGCGGGAAACGCACTGAAGCCGCGGGTCCTCCTCAACCAAAAAAGCCGAATCGTCCTCTAGGGATGATTCGGCTTTTCGGTTTGGCCTCATCGAAGCGAGATGCCTTGGAAGACGCGGTCCCACAGCGGCTCGCTTTGGATGTCGGCCGGAACGACAGCACCGGCGACACGGCACAGCGGCCATCGGCAATCCTGAATGTCCTTCGCCTCCGACTTCGGCTGGAGGATGACGACCGTGAACGGCTTGCCTGCGCGAAGGCCGGCCAGCGTCTGTTCGAGCTCGGCCGCTTCTTCATATTCGGCGGACCAACGGATGAAAAGCGGATGGCTGCACGCGCGCAGCTCGTTCCGGAAGCGGGCGATCCGCTCGTCCAGCTTGGCCTTGTAGGCGGGATACGCGTGATCCCAAGGAAGTCCTTCTACGATCGGAAAGTCATGGACGGAGATGAAGCCGGTGCGCCTGTCCTCGACGAGATGGCACTTCGCCAGCCCGTTTTCGCCAGTCCCCGACAAGACCGGCTCTCCGTCCTCCAAATAATATTGGGGAAAGATGGAGTCGGGCGACTTGTCGAGATTGCCGCGCAGCATGAAATCCTGAAAATCGCTTGCCAGCACCCGCGTCACATCCGCGAGCGTCAACGATACGACCCAGTCGAAGGGCATGGAAAACTTGCGCAGGCCGAGCCTTTTCATGTGGATGGCGGGAGCGCAGGAAGAGCCTAGGCTGACGATCAAATCATAGCGGCCGGCTGCTTTTTTGAGCTTCATCGGAGCATTCCTCCCTGTGGTCTTTCCTTCTCTCCTCCCATCGTATGCCGCTCCCCGGATCAGGCCTGTACGTTTGGAAATGCGGCCAAAAGAAAAAAGCCTGTCTCCAGGCTTTTTGGATCAAAACCAGTCCCGCTCATCCGCCTCGCGGACTTCGCGTTGCCGGCGGAGCACCTGGCCTCGATCGAGCTGCACCGTCTCGACATCCCGAACGGCCTGCTCGATCTGCTCGTCAAGCTCCGCAATGCCGCCCTCGGTCCGCTCGACGATGCGCAGATTCGGGTTCGTGCTCGGAGACTTGGGTACGAACAGCGTGCAGCAGTCCTCGAACGGCAGGATCGACGTCCCGTACGTGCCGATCTGCACCGCCCGGTCGATGATCTCCTGCTTGTCCATCATAATAAGCGGACGCAGCAGCGGCAGCTCCAGGCTGCGGCCGATGACGTTCATGCTGCCAAGCGTCTGGCTCGCCACCTGGCCGAGGCTGTCGCCCGATACGACCGCGCCGGCTCCGGCCTGTTCGGCCAGAAGCCCGGCGATCCGGAGCATCGCCCTCCGCATGAGCGTGATGATGAGATGATCCTGCCCGGTCTGCGTGAACCGGGTCTGGATATCGGTGAACGGCACGAGATGCAGCTTGAGCGGCTTGCCGGCCCAGCGCGACAGCTGGCGCGCGAGCTCGATCACCTTGTCCGTCGCCTGCTCGCTCGTGAACGGGAAGCTGTGGAAATGGACCAGCTCCAGCTCCAGCCCCTTGCGCATGGCCGACCATGCCGCGACCGGACTGTCGATGCCGCCGGAGAGCAGCAGCATCGCTTTGCCGTTGGAGCCGTAAGGGAAGCCCCCCGCGCCCGCCTCGATGCGGTTGAAAATATACGCTCCTTCCGGCTGGATATCCACGCGGAGCTCCATTTCCGGCTGGCGCACGTCCACCTTGAGCTCAGGCGCCGCGCGCAGGATGTGGGAACCGATCAGGTGGTTCAGCTCATGGGTGACATGAGGGAACCCTTTCCAGCCCCGCTTCACCGTCACCTTGAACGTCGCCGGCTTGGCCGGGAGCGCTCGCCACAGCTCCAGCGCGGCTTCCTGGATCGCCTCCAGCTCGTTCGCGGCTCGCTTGACCGGACTGAACGAATGGATGCCGAAGACTCGGCGCAGCGCCTCGGCGACGCGCTCATAGGCGACTCCATTCAGCTTGATGTAAGCCCGGGCATAGGTTTTTTCGAATTCAAGTCCTTCCAAGTGCTGCAGGCTGAGCTTGATGTAGCGGAACATCTGCTGCTCGAACCGGCCGCGGTTGCGGCCTTTGAGCGTCAGCTCTCCGTATCGGACCGTAATGAGATCATACTCCATGAATCAGCTCTTGCTCCTCTCCAGCGGCTTCAGCCGCTTCACGACGGCCTCCAGGCTGTCCGCCAGCCGGTCCGCCGCCTCCTCGTCATGCTCGTCTCCGAACGTGATGCGGATGCCTCCGGCTGCGCGCGCAACCGGATAGCCCATCGCCAGGAGCACGTCGCTCGGCTTCTCGTCCTTGGACGAGCAGGCCGACTTCGTGGAGACGATGATGCCCTCCTCCTCGAGCGCATGCACGATGACCTCCGGCTTCATGCCGGGGTAGGACAAATGAAGCACATGGGGAGCCTGGCGCGGCGAGTCGGGGTCGGCGTCCCCGCTCAGCTGCAGCTCCGGAATGGCGCTCAAGCGCTCCAGGAGCCGCTTCCGCAGGCCCCTCATCCGCTGCGCGCGCTCCGTCTGCCCTTCCACGGCCAGACGGAGCGCCTTGGCGGAAGCGACGATCGCCGGCACGTTCGGCGTTCCCCCGCGCCAGTCTCCGTCCTGCCCGCTGCCGCCGATGAGCGGCTCGATCTTGACGCCGGCGCGCGCATAAAGGAGGCCGGTTCCTTTAGGCCCCCGCAGCTTATGGGCCGAGACGCTGAACAGATCGATGCCCCACTCGTTGAGCCGGATCGGCAGCTTGCCGACGCTCTGCACGCCGTCGACGTGGAACAGGACGCCAGGAAAGCGTCTCACAACCGCTCCTGCCTCCTCGATCGGCTGAACCGACCCGACCTCGTTGTTCACGTGCATGATGCTGACGAGCGTCGTGTCGGGCCGAATGGCCGCTTCCAGGTGGTCGAGCCGGATGCGGCCGCTGCCGTCGACCGCCAGCCTCGTCACCTCGAAGCCTTCCGCCTCGAGCCGCTCGGCTGCCTGCTTCACGGACGGATGCTCGATCTCCGACACGACGATATGGCGGCCTCTCGCCCGAGCCGCCCTCGCCCCTCCGATAACCGCAAGCTGGTTGCTTTCCGTGCCGCCCGAGGTGAACACCCACTCCTCGGCCGACGTGCCCAGCAGCTGCGCCGCCAGCTCCTGCGCCCGCCTGAGCAGCCTTCCCGCCTCCAGACCCGCGCCATGGATCGAAGAAGGATTGGCATAGTGCCGCTCCATCACCTCGGCGAGCGTACGGATCACATCGGGATGCGGAGGCGTGGAAGCCCCGTGATCAAAATAAAGCACCGGACGGTGCTTGTCCATCGCCATGACCTCCTCGAATCAAACAAAAAGACCGGCTTCGCCGGCCGCCCGTCAAGCGTGCAGCCGCGAACGCGGTCCTTCCTCCAGGCTCCGGCCGAACGCCGAGAGCCAGCCTAATGCCTATCCTATTATAAAAAGCCGTCGGTTACAACCCGGCGCCGCCGAGCTTGTCCATGATCTTGACGACGTAGGACTGCGTCTCTCGCGGCAGCTCGGCAAAATGCTCGGTCAGCGTCGCCTCGTCGCGGATGCCGATCCGATCGAGCCTGCCGGGCCCGGCATTGTAGGCCGCGAGCGCGGCAGGCACGCTGCCGTCAAGCTTGCGGAGCAGGTACGAGAGATATTTGGAGCCGCCGTCGATGTTCTGGGCCGGATCGAACGAGTCGGTCACGCCAAGCCCGCTCGCGGTGCCGTCCATGAGCTGCATCAGGCCCTTCGCCCCGGCTCCGGATACGGCCTGCGGATTGAAGGAGGACTCCGCCTCGATGACGGCGCGGATCAGCTGGGGAGGCAGTCCATGCCGGGCGGCGGCGCCGGCGATCAGCCCTTCGTACTCGGTGCCGGCAGAAGCGGCTCCGTTCTGGAGGGCGGCTTCGAACGTCGAGGCATAGTCGCCGCCTGCCGCGATCAGCGCGGCCTGCAGCGAAGGAGAAGCGGACGCGCCCCACCCTTCTGCCGCCTCTGCGGCTTGGCCGGCATAGCTGCCCGCTCCGGCGCCGGACAGAAGGCCGGACCCGTCGGAGAGCGACGGCATGTCGGCAGAGACGGAAGCGGCGCCGGCTAGGCCCGCCGTTCCCGCCGATCCGGACAGCTGGCTCAAGATCTGATCGAAAGCGGAGGCGGTTCCGCTCGATGCTTGGCTGCCTCCGCCTACCAGCTGATCCAGGCTGGGCCTAAGCTGCTGCTTGATGAGCGCCGTAAGCATACGGGGATCGATCGACATGATAGGTTCACTCCTCATTCCTTTATCCTTTCTATATCGGCTTGCAACGCTCGGAGATGAAGAGATGGGCGATACAGATATATCGAAAAAGAGCCATCCCCGAAGGGACGGCTCCAAGAAAGCTCATGATGGCGAATCGATTCAGGAGTTGGGCTTGAACGTATGGCAGCAGGTCGCAGATGATTCCTTCGCCTTGTCCTTATGGTTGTCCCCGAACTCCCCGCCGGCAAATTCAGCGGATAGATCGGCGTGCGCATGCTGATCAATTTCGATATGGATCGCATCCGCCGAGCAGGAATTGCCTTGTCCCCAGAAAGCGCAGTTCGAAACGCTGCATGCAACGCCTTTCGGCATGGTCCCTCACCTCCGCTACCTAGGCTGGCCAGGGAGGGGGTTCGGTATGCCTTCCTTATTTTTGACCTTGCATCCGGCGCGAGGTCATGTAGTCGTTTTCGTAGTAGGAGAGGTCATCCCTCAGCTCTTCGTAAATCTTGGATACGCCGAGCACGATGTCGCGCGCGCCGCGCAGCGGCTTGTGCCGGAAGCGGATCGCGTCCTGGCCGGTATACGCGTAGCGGCCGTCTTCGGAGTAGCCTTCGTTTTTCGGATAGAAGAAGGCGTTGACGCAATGATGGTACACTTCGTAAAGCTGGCGTTCGGCATGCTCGGCGTCGAAGTTCGGCCGGCGCAGCGTGACCCCTAGCTTCTCATAGGCGACCTCGGAGTAGACGAGCAGATGGCGCAGGTCGGACAGAAGGCCCTTGTAGAAGGTGAGCTCCTCGTCGTTTGCTTCCGGGGAGGCGAGCTGAGGAAGAGCATGCTCGTTCAGGAAAGGCTCCAGCTGCGAGATGGCGTCCTTGAGCTTGGCGCGGGTAGTTTCGCTGAGCGGCTTTACGTTGGCGGATGGCATGGTGAATAGTTTCCCCTTTCATCGATCCCGTAAGAAGTTGAAGATTATGTCTATCCTAACATACAATCGGCGCGATTTGTACTTTTTATGACCCTGCCGGAGCCTTGAGGCTGAGCCGGTCTTCCGAATAATTTGCGCCCGCTTGCCGGACTCTAAGGCAGGAAGGGCTATAGACATGACCGGGAGGATGAAGCCTTCATGAGAAAGAAATGGATCGGCGCGTTCACCGCGCTCGCCCTGCTCACGCTGTTGATTCCGATCAGTCCGTGGCTCATTCCCGGCGCGCGCCCCCAAGAGCAGAAGGCCCGGACCCGGGCGCTGTCCGCGGAGCAGGAAAGCCGGCTCAAAGAAGCGGATATCCGCCACGATATGGAAGCGACCGCCATGCTGTGCGCGAGCGAGTGCGCCAAGGACATCGGCAAGCTGTTCGCCCTGACCGGGGAGCCGGCCGCACGCCGTGCCGCCAAGATGACCGATCTGATCCGCCATCATCCGCAGATGGCGCATCTGAGCTGGACCGTTCCTGGCGGCGTCGAGGCCGAGGCAGGAAGCATCCCGTCCGACGCCGAGGCGTTCGTCGCCGCGCATGCGAAGAAGGCCGCCGAAGCGATCGCCCAAGGCACCCGCTACCAGTCTCAGACGCTGACCGCCGCAGGCAAGCGGTACCTGATGCTGGCCGTGCCTGCTCCCGAAGGCAAAGAAGGCGTCGTCGGCCTGATCCGCCAGGACATCATCGGCGACGTGCAGCGGCATCAGACGCGCAACCTGCGCCAGGTTCCTTACCCTGCGGAAGGCCAGTACCGGATCGAATCGGTCCGCGCGGGCACGAAGCGGGAGTTCACCGTCCGCACCGGCCAGGACAACGGAGGCGCCAGCCATTATCATGTGCAGGAAGTCGTCGTCCGCTTCCGAACCGAGCCGACTCCGCAGCAGCTGGAGCAGATTCGCCGCGACATCGGCGCCTCCGCCGAAAACCGGATGCGGGGCGTCTACGTGTTCCGCTCCCGTTCGATGGAAGCGATGAAGATGATGGGCTATTTCCGCAAGAAATGGAACCCGCTGTATGTCGAGCCCCACTACTTGTACTTGACGAATGAAGAGCCGGCCGACGTCCGGCCGATCGTGCCCAACGACCGCCTATACTCCGACTATCAGTGGAACCTTCCCTCCATCGAGACGGAAATCGGCTGGAACCTGTCCAAAGGCAGCGAAGGCGTCAAGGTCGCCGTGCTCGACACCGGCGTGCAGCTGGATCATCCCGATCTCTCGGGCAAGCTGGCGGAAGGCTACAACGTCGTGACCTCGGGCCAGCAGCCGGATGACGACGTCGGCCACGGCACCCATGTCGCCGGCATCATCGCCGCCGCGGTCAACAACGGGGAAGGCGTCGCCGGCCTGACGTGGTACAACAAGATCATGCCGGTCAAAGTGCTCGACGCCACCGGCGCCGGCTCGACGTACTCCGTCGCCCAAGGTCTCATCTGGGCCGCCGATCACGGAGCCAAAGTCATCAACATGAGCCTCGGCAACTACGCTCAGGCCGAGTTCCTGCACGATGCGATCAAGTACGCCTACGACAAGGACATCGTGCTTGTCGCGGCCAGCGGCAACGACAATTCCGAGCAGCCCGGCTATCCGGCCGCATATCCGGAAGTTTTCGCCGTCGGGTCCACCGATTCGCGCGGACAGAAGTCGTCCTTCTCCAACTATGGGGATTATATCGACGCGGCCGCGCCGGGAGACAGCATCGCAAGCACCTATCCGGGCAGCCAGTACGCCGCTCTGTCCGGCACTTCGATGGCCAGCCCGCATGTCGCGGCGCTTGCCGCTCTCATCCGCTCGCGCAACCCGCAGCTGACCAACGTCGAAGTGTACGACCTGATGCGGAGCACGGCGCGCGATCTGGGCGCCAAGGGCAAGGATCCCTACTTCGGCTACGGGCAGATCGACATCGACAAGGCGCTTCGAGCCGCCGGAGAGGGCGCCAGCGGAGGCCGGACGGAGACGATTCCGGCTTCGGATGGGCGGCAGCCTGCGGGAATCGTGTCGGAGCCGGGCGAAGCTCCTGCCTCCGAATCGGCCGCGTCCCGCATGCCGGAGTCATTGGGCGAGCGCATCCGCAAGCAGCTGGAAGAGCTTCTGGGCCGGCTGCAAAGCAGGTAGCGGAGCGATCCCCCCGATCCAAGCCCAAACGTAAAAAGCGTCCTTCTCCACGATGGAGAAGGACGCTTTTTGTGTGGGGGCGGCGCTTCATGGGGCGATCGAGGCTAGGCTCTCGACTGCCGCCAGGGCCGCCCGCCGACCACCCGGAAGGGACGGCAAAGGCAAGAAGCGCGAAGCGCTGTCGATCGCAAGGCCGTTGCGGAAAGTCTGCCGTAAGCCGGGTTCTGTGCTCTTCGTGGTCCGAACGGGAACGACCCTCCCACTGTCAAGCGACAATCATCTATCTAGGCCTGCCATTGCTGACAGGCTCAAGCGACCAACCCGAACGCGCCCCGGGCAAGGACTGAAGCCGAAGCTTCTGCGTTCTCTTAGGTCTTGCTCCAGATGGGGTTTACCAGCCGCGTTGTCGCCAACGCCGCTCGTGGTCTCTTACACCACGGTTCCACCCTTGCCTGTGCCGGCGCGCAAGGCGCCCGCCATCGGCGGTCCATTTCTGTGGCACTATCCTTCGGCTCGCGCCGACTGGACGTTATCCAGCATCCTGCCCTGTGGAGCCCGGACTTTCCTCTCGCGGCCGAGGCCGCCAGCGATTGTCTGTCAGACTTTCCGATACCTAAGCTAGTATAGCCGGATCAGCCGCCTCATGCAAGACGGAACGGCTCGGTATTTATTGCCGAAGGGATGATCTCCGTCTCATGGCGCGATTCGGAAAGCCGTTCGGTCAGCCACTGCGCCACTTTGCGCTTCATGATCTTCTCGGCGTTATGTCCGGGATCAAGGAGAAGCATGCCCGCGGCAAGCGCGTCGTGGGCGGAATGGTAGTCGATGTCGCCGGTGACGAGCGCTTGAGCGCCGGCGAACTGCGCCTGCCGCCAGTAGCGGGCGCCTGAGCCGCCGAGCACGGCCGCCTTGGTGATCGCCGCTGCCGGATCGCCGGTCACCCGCACGAACGGGACGTCGAATGCGGCCTTGACCCGTTCCGCCAGCTCGGCGAGCGTCGCCGGCTTCTCCAGCCGTCCGCTGCGGCCGAGGCCGAGCGACTTGCCTTCCCGCTCGAGGCGGATCACGTCATAGGCCGTCTCCTCGTACGGGTGAGCGGCCAGCATCGCCTTCACCGTCTTGCGCAGCAGGCTCTCGGGCACGACGATCTCGATGCGAACCTCGTCGACCGTCTCCAGGCGGCCCTGCGAGCCGAGAAACGGCGCTGTGCCCGCACCCGGCCGGAACGTTCCTTGTCCGCTCGTGCTGAAGCTGCACCGGTCGTAGCGGCCCAGCGTGCCGCCGCCGGCTTGCCACATCGCCTCGCGCACCGCTTCGGCATGCGGCTGCGGAACGTAGACCGCAAGCTTGAACAGGCGGTCCTCATGCACCTTCTCCAGGCTCACCCGGCCCTCCGCCGCGATCCCGAGCGCATCGGCCATCCAGTCGTTCATGCCGCCCTCGGCGACGTCGAGGTTCGTATGCGAGATGTAGACCGCGATGTCGTGCTTGATCAGCTTTTCGTACAGCGCGCCTGCGGGCGAAGCGGTATCGATCTTGGCCAGCGGCCGAAAAATGATCGCATGATGGGCGATGATGAGGTCGGCTCCCTCGGCGATCGCCTCGTCTGCGACCTCCATCGTCACATCCAGCGCGATCAGCGCCTTGCGGATCGGCTTTTGCAGCGTGCCGAGCTGCAGGCCGATCCGATCGTTCTCTACCGCATATCTCTTCGGCGCGAGCCGCTCCATCAGCTCCGCGACGACATGTCCGTTGGCATACATTCCAGCACCTCCTCGATTCGGGCGATCACCTGGGCGAGCTCGCGCTTGCGGGCCGCCGCTTCCTCGGTGTCCGAGCGCTCCAGCTGCCGCTCGATGCCGCGCAGCTTGCGCAGCTCCGAGCTCCATTTCAGGGCGAAGGCCTCGGACGGACGGCGGGTCAAATACGGCCCCATCCGCAGCTTGAGCTTCCGATCCTCCTCCGCCGACAATCCGGGCAGCAGCGGCTCGCCCCCGTACAGCTCCTCGTTCGGCGCCTGCCCCTCGGCGGGGCGGAGCGCGTTCAGCAGCTCATACACTTTGCCGTCCTCTTCCAGGATCGTCTCGCCGGCCAAATGCCAGCCATGCTCCAGGAGCCAGGCGCGCACGAGCTCTTCGCCTACGTTGGGCTGCAGCACGAGCTGGCTTACGCCCTCGAGCCTGCCGCCGACGCGGCCCGATTCCAGAATCGACACGATCAGCGCGCCGCCCATGCCGGCGATCGTCACCGTATCGGCCTCCCCGGGCCGCAGCACCTCCAGTCCGTCTCCTTTGCGCGCCTCGATCGAGGAGGCGAGGCCGGCCGCGGCGATGCCGCGGCGAGCCGCCTCCAGAGGACCGTCGTTCACCTCGCCGGCCACCGCCGACGGGCATGTGCCGCGGCCGACGAGCTCGACCGGCAGCAGCGCATGATCCGACCCGATGTCGGCCAGGCGCGAGCCTTCGCGGACGTAGTCCGCTATCGCGCGTAAGCGCTTCGATGTCAACATATCAGGCAACCCACTCTATCCAATAGTTTCGCAGGAGAAACAACGCTCCTCCCCCTACGACCAGTTTACCAACAAATACGCTCTGGAGCCAAACGCCCCTGCCCTGCTCGACGAGCAGCGTCGCTTCCGGCATGAGCGCCAGCAAAGCCGCCGCGCCGAGCAGCACGGCGCAAGACGGCTTGGACCAGCGCCGGACGAACCAGCCGGACCAGCCGAACAGCACCGCGAGCGGCAGCCAATACAGCTGCTTCTCCCCGAGGCCGGTCCCGCCGGCGAGCTGCTGCAGCAATATCGCATAGACGAGCGCGAGACATGCCCACCCGCAAAAATGGAGCAGCGGAATGCGCTGCCAAATGCCGTACCCGATCCAGAAGACGGCGCAGACGCTCCAGATCGCGGCATTCCATTGCCAGCCGAGCAAGTCGTGCAGGGCCATCAAATACAGCGCGAAGCCGACGAGCAGCAGCATGCCCGCCCCGGTCCAAGCCATGCCAGCCGTCTCGCTCCGAGGCCGGATGACCGCTCCCGCGGTCAGGAACCCGCCCGAGACAAGCAGTGCGATCGCGATTTGCAAAGCAGGGGGAAAAGAGCTAAAATGAAGAACAATCAAGAAGAAAAGGGAGAAGATGGCAAGAAATAAGAGCCATTTCCAGCCTGAGGCGCCCGCAGCGGCCCGGACCGCTTTTTTCGTCCGCAGCCTCTCGTTCGAAGAGGTTTCTGCCGGCAGCTGATCGCCCTCGGGCGCCGGGTCGGCATACAGATTCAACAAAAAATCGCAGTAATGGTCGGGCAGCAGCTTGCTTTTTTTCCACCCGCGAATCTCCTGCACCATGAGGGTGCGCTTGTCCATATCCATCGTGACGGCTCTCCTTGCAGCCGCTCGCTCAGCGAGCAGCCTGTGGAATCGGAGCCGTTCGGCTCCACTCCTTACATCGTCATCTCGATGTGACGGCTGAAGGGCCATCCGTCTCCGGGACGTTTGACCTATCCATGCCGATATAAAAAAACTCCCCGCCGAGGCGGAGAGCCTATCCATCATCGTTCTATTCCAGGAAATCCTTCAGCCGCTTGCTGCGGCTCGGATGGCGAAGCTTGCGAAGGGCCTTGGCTTCGATCTGGCGAATCCGCTCGCGCGTCACGCCGAACACCTTGCCGACTTCCTCCAGCGTTCTCGTACGGCCGTCATCGAGGCCGAAGCGCAGGCGCAGCACGTTCTCTTCCCGCTCGGTGAGCGTATCGAGCACGTCCTCCAGCTGTTCCTTGAGCAGCTCGTATGCCGCGGCATCCGCGGGAGCGAGCGCCTCCTGATCTTCAATGAAATCCCCCAGATGCGAATCGTCTTCCTCGCCGATCGGCGTTTCAAGCGATACCGGCTCCTGAGCGATCTTCATGATCTCCCGCACCTTGTCGGTGCTCAGATCCATCTCGGCCGCAATTTCTTCCGGCGTAGGTTCGCGCCCGAGTTCCTGAAGCAGCTGGCGCGAGACGCGGATCAGCTTGTTGATCGTCTCGACCATATGCACCGGGATGCGGATCGTGCGGGCCTGGTCGGCGATGGCGCGCGTGATGGCCTGACGGATCCACCACGTGGCGTACGTGCTGAACTTGAAGCCTTTTTGGTGATCGAATTTCTCGACCGCCTTGATCAGGCCCATGTTGCCTTCCTGAATGAGATCGAGGAACAGCATGCCGCGTCCGACGTAACGCTTGGCGATGCTGACGACCAGACGCAGGTTCGCTTCCGCGAGGCGGCGCTTCGCTTCCTCGTCGCCTTGCTCGATCCGCTTGGCGAGCTCGATCTCGTCGTCGGCGAGCAGCAGCGGCACCCGGCCGATCTCTTTGAGATACATGCGCACCGGATCATTGATTTTGATGCCCGGCGGCAAGCTCAGATCGTCGTCGAAGTTGAATTCGTCGCTCTCGCGCTCCTGGTCCTCTCCTCCAAGCGGAGACGGCCGATCGTCCCGCTCGTTCGTCACTTCGATGCCGAGATCGTCGAGCTGCTCGAAGAACTCGTCGATCTGCTCCGGCTCCTGGTCGAAAGGAGCCAGCTTATCCATGATCTCTTTATAGGAAAGGGAAGAGCGCTTCTTCCCCTGTTCGATGAGCTGATCCTTGACCAGCTCCATTTTTTGCTCGTTGTCCAGCTCCGTACGTTGGTCATTCGCCATATTCCCGACTCCCTCCTCCCTAGAAAGGATCATCCTGCCGTTCCTTGAGCGGTCTTTCTAGGGCGATAATCTCACTTTGGATCCTTGCTTTTCAAAACGTCGATCGCTCTCTCCAGAGGAATGATATCGAGATGGATCTGGGCCGCTCTCAAGACATCCCCCGACCTTTCCGCCCGCGTCGCTTCTTCCTTCAACACCTGGATCTTCTGCTTCAGAACCATTCTTTCCGTTTCCTTCTGGATGTCAAGAATGTTCGAAGGCACAAGCTCGAAATTAAGGGAGGAGCTGTCTTCATGAATGAGGATCGAAGAAGCGAGCTGCTCGAGGCGATTGTCCTGGATCGAGCTGATGAAGCGGCTCGCATCCGGGTCATGGCCCTCGGCGTAATAAGCATAGAGATAAGCAGCCAACGCGACATGATCCTCAAGGATGAACGAATCACCGAGCTGTTCGTAAACCGTCGATGCCACTTCCTTGTCGTGCATCATGCAAGCCAGCAGATGCCGTTCCGCTCGTTTGAATAAAGGCGGAATATCCGTCGTCTTCGGAAACGAGGACGCACGCCTTGTTTCATTCCTACCATTATTCCACGATTGATCGTTCTTATCCCTGTCCGGCCTCGTTTTCTGCCGCTCGCTCCAGATCCGGTGGCAGTCCTGCTTGAGCGACTCCAGAGAGAGCTCGAACTCGCGGGAAAGCTCCTTCAGGTATACTTCCTGCTCCGTGCGGGAATCGAGCTCCGCGACTATGCCGACGGCTTCCATGACATAGTTCTTGCGGCCCTCTTCTCCTATGAGTGTATGATTCCGGCGCGAATATAAGAGCTTAAATTTGGTGACGGAGACCGGATGCTCGATGACTTCCCTCATGAACGTCTCGGCGCCGAAGCGCGTGATATGCTCGTCCGGATCCATGCCTTTGGGAAGCAGGGCGACAAGCGGCCGCAGTCCGGCTTTTTCCAGGATCGGAATCGACTTCATCGCCGCGGCTTGTCCCGCATCGTCGCCGTCGTAGCAGAGGATCACCTCGTCTACCTCGCGCGCAAGCTGGACCGCATGGTCGTCCGTCAACGCGGTGCCCATCGCCGCCACGCCGTTCTTGAGGCCGGCGGACCAGGCTTTGATGACATCCATGTATCCTTCAAAAAGAACCGCGGACCGTTTCTTGCGGAAGACGGAGCGCGCCGCATGCAGCTGATAGAGCAGCTTGCTCTTGGCGAACAGGCGGGTTTCGGGCGTGTTCAAATACTTCGGCTTGGAATCGTCCATGACGCGGCCCGCGAAGCCGCAGACCTTGCCGTCCCGCGCCCGAATCGGGAACATGATGCGGGCGCGGAACCGGTCGACATATCCGCTTCCATCGTTTTTCGCCGAAAGGAGGCCCGCTTTTTCCAGCAGCTCGGGCTCGTAGCCCCTCGATTGCAGAAATCTGGACAGCGTGTCCCATCCCTCCGGCGCGAAGCCGATGGAGAATTCATCGATCAGCTTGCCGCTCATGCCCCGTCCAAGCAGGTAAGCCCTCGCCTCCTGGCCTTGAGCGGAGTTGTTGAGCAGGTAATGGTAGAACTTGGCCGCAAGCTCGTGCGCCTCGTAGGACTTGTCGAGCTCGGGGTCACGCGGCGAAGAGCCCTCGCCGGGCGCATCCCATGTAATGGGCATCCCTGCCTCTTCCGCCAGATGGCGGACGGCTTCCGGGAAGGAGTAGCCCTCGATCTCTTCGATGAACCGAATGACATTGCCTCCCTTGCCGCAGCCGTAGCAATGAAAAATCTGCAGCTCGGGAGTGACCGTGAAGGAGGGTGTCCGCTCCGAATGGAACGGACAAAGCCCCTTCATATATTTTCCGTTTTTGGTCAAATGAACGTACTTGCCGACGGTGTCTACAATTTCGTGATTCCGGCGCACCTCTTCGATGACGCTTTCCGGTATCTTGCCGTATGCCAATCGTTCATCACCTTCGTCCGAATAACACCTAATATTATTCGCTGGTCCTACCTTTTTTCCTGCCTGCGCTGCAAAAGTTTTGTCAGCTTTTGTTGAAAGGCCGCCCGGTCTTCGGCAGTCATCGCCTTAGGACCTTTGGTCCTGCCGCCGCTCCTCCGGATGACGCTTTGCTCATGGCGCCTCGCCATCATGGAATCGATCGTCTCGTCCCGATAGCGATGGCCGCGGAAGCCGATGACCTCCGCTCCTTTGGCGAGCGCGATCGCCGCCAAGCCGTAATCTCCCGTGACGACGATGTCGCCGACGCGGACGCGGTTCAAGATGTACAGATCCGCCGCCTGGCTGCTGCGGTCGACATGGGCGATCTCCAGGCCGGGCTCCGGCTCCAGGCGATGATCGTACGACGAGACCATCAGCACCGGCACGCCGAGCGGATAGGCGATGTCCATGATCTCCCGCTTCACCGGACAGGCATCCGCATCGACCACGATCCGGGTACTTGCCGTTTCCTCCAAGGGCTCCACCGCCTTTCGGCCTCAGCCGTCCATTCCTTCAGCTGCTCCGGATCCGCTCCATGATGATGCTGGCCGTCTCCTCGACCGCCCGATGCGACACGTCCATCGTAAAGCAGCCGATCCGGTCGGTGATGGCCTTGGCGTAGGCGAGCTCGCGCTCGATCCGCTCGGAGGTGGCATAAGACGCGCTGTCCGGAAGGCCGAGCGCCTTCAGCCGCTCCTTGCGGATGACGTTGAGGTAGTGCACGCCGATCGTCAGGCCGATCACGCGCTCCTTCGGGATCGTGAACAGCTCGTCCGGAGGCTTCAGCTCCGGCACGAGCGGAACGTTGGCCACCTTGTATTTCTTATGGGCGAGATACATCGACAGCGGCGTCTTCGACGTGCGAGACACGCCGACGAGCACGATGTCCGCTTTCTTGATGCCCGTCGTATCCCTCGCATCGTCATATTTAACCGCGAACTCCACCGCTTCAACCTTGCGGAAATAGTCTTCGTCGAGCACATGGTTCAACCCCGGCTCCTGCCGGGAAGGCATGCCCGTTTTGCGCTCCAGGCTCTGGATCAGCGTGCCGAGCAGATCGATCGCCTCGACCCCGCTCGTATCCGCCAGACGAACCATCGCTTCCCGCAGATGCGGCAGCACGAGCGTGTAGAGGACGATCGCGCCGTTGCTGCGGGCAAGCTCCATCACCTTGGCCAGCGCGGCCTCGTCGGCGATGAACGGCGCCCGCCGGATCTGCGGCACGATCGGATGGAATTGGGCCGCTGCGGCGCGCACGACCAGATCCCCCGTATCTCCCGCCGAATCGGACACGACATAGACAATGACATCCCGTTCGTATGCGCTCACGGCGCCACTCTCCCTTCAGCCGTTCGAATTCGGATCAACGGATCATGCCCAGACGAGCTTGGAGAAATCGGCGTACCGCGCGGCGTCCTTGGCGATGCCCGAAAGCAGCGCCAGCCGGTTGCGGCGCACCGCCTCGTCCTCCGCCATGACCATGACGGAGTCGAAGAAGGCGGTGATCGGCTCGCGCAGCTCCGTCAGCAAGCCCAGCGCCGTCGCGGCGTCGCCGGCGTCCAGCGCGCTGCGGTAGCGGCCGGATACTTGCTCGTAGGCTTCGTGCAGCCGGCGCTCCGCTCCCGCTTCGAGCTTCGCCGCGTCGACCGCGGCGTCCGATTCCGCCTTGGCCGCCAGGTTGGCGCTGCGCGTAAGCGCATCGACGACCGTCTTGAACTCGACCTGCTCCGGACCTGCAGCCCGGGCGAGCAGGATCGCGGCGCGCTTGACGGTAAGCGTCAGATCGTCGAAGCCGGCGGCGAGCGCCGCGTCGATCACGTCGTAGCGGTTGCCCTGCTCCGTCAGGACGTTTTTGAGCCGCAGCGCGAAGAAGTCGTATAATTCTTTGCGAATATCGGCTCTCGGTCGTTTCAATCCGCGCTGCTCATGGATGTCCAGCGCCAGGTCGAACAGCTCGCCGAGCCGCACCGGGAGCTCATGCGCCATCAGCGTCTGCACGATGCCGGCCGCCTGGCGGCGCAGCGCGTACGGATCCTGCGATCCGGTCGGAATGATGCCGATCGAGAAGCAGCCCACGATCGTATCGAGCTTGTCGGCGAGGCTCACCAGCGAGCCCGGCAGCGAAGCCGGCGCCGTGTCGCCGGAGAAGCGCGGCTGATAGTGCTCGTTGATCGCCTTGGCGACGGCCTCGTCCTCGCCGGCTTTGCGGGCGTAATCTTCGCCCATGATGCCCTGCAGCTCGGGGAATTCGTAGACCATCTGCGTCACGAGGTCGAACTTGCAGATCTCCGCGGCGCGCGCCGCGGCTGCGGCCGCTTGCGGCTCGACGCCGGCGGCGGCCCCGACGCGGCCCGTCAGGGCGACGATGCGTCCGACCTTGTCCGCCACCGTGCCGAGCTCCTCGTGGTAGACGATCGACTCCAGCTTGCGGAGCGCATCGGCGATCGCCAGCTTCTGGTCCTCGGCATAGAAGAACTTCGCGTCCGACAGGCGGGCGCGCAGCACCTTCTCATTGCCCCTGGCGACGTTGTCGAGCGACACCGAGTCGCCGTTGCGGACCGTCACGAAGTACGGCAGCAGCTTGCCCGCGCTGTCCAGTACCGGGAAGTAGCGCTGATGCTCGCGCATCGAGGTAATCAGCACCTCCTGCGGAATGTCGAGGAAGGCCGGGTCGAACGAGCCGAACAGCACCGTCGGCGTCTCGACGAGGAACAGCACCTCCTCGAGCAGGTCGTCCTTGATCGAGATCGTCCAGCCTTTGTCGGCGGCCAGCGCTTCGATGCCCGCTACGATCAGCCGCTCCCGCTCCGCGATGTCGACGATGACGTGTTGGCGGCGCAGCGCCTCCACATAGGCGGCCGGCTCGGCGACGCGCGTCTCCTCGCCGAGGAAGCGGTGGCCGCGAGAAGCGTTGCCGCTCTTCACGCCGGCGATCTCCATCGGCACGACGTCCGTGCCGAACAGCGCGAGCAGCCACTTGATCGGTCGGACGAACTTCAGCTCGTACGAGCCCCAGCGCATGTTTTTCGGGAACGTCATCGCGTGCACGATCGCGTTCAAGCCTTCGGCCAGCACGGATGCCGTATCCACGCCGAGGCTCGATTTGACGGCATAGACGTACTCGACGCCCGCCAGCTCCTTGAAGAACAGCTGCTCCGGCTCCACGCCCTGGCTGCGCGCGAAGCCGAGCGCCGCCTTGCTCCAGCCGCCTTCGGCGTCCTGAGCGATCTTGCGGGAAGGTCCCTTGACTTCCTCGCTTACGTCGGACTGCTTCTCCTCCACGGCCCGCGCCAGCACCGCCAGGCGGCGAGGCGTCGCGTAGGCGGTCACGCCGCCGTGGCCGATTCGCGAGTCCGACAGCCATTTCTCGACGCGCTCCCGAAGCTGATTGACCGCGGCGCGCACGAAGCGCGCGGGAACTTCCTCCAGTCCGATCTCGAACAGCAGGTCCTTAGCCATTGGCGTCCCCTCCTTTCTTGAGCAGCGGGAATCCGAGCCGCTCCCTTTCCTCCAGATACGTGGCCGCGCAGGAGCGGGCAAGATTGCGCACGCGCTGGATGTAGCCCGTCCTCTCGGTCACGCTGATCGAGCCTCGGGCATCCAGCAGGTTGAACGCATGGGAGCACTTGAGCACGTAGTCGTACGCCGGGAAGACGAGGTTGTGCTCCATCGCACGGCGAGCTTCCTCCTCGTACATCGAGAACAGCTTGAACAGCATGTCCGAATCGCTCACCTCGAACGTGTACTTGGAATGCTCGTACTCCGGCTGCAGGAACACGTCGCCGTAGGTGACGCCGTCCACCCACTCCAGGTCGAACACGTTCTCCTTGTCCTGAATGTAGGAGGCCAGGCGCTCCATGCCGTACGTAATCTCGACGGCGACGGGGCTGGCGTCGATGCCGCCGACCTGCTGGAAGTACGTGAACTGCGTGATCTCCATGCCGTCCAGCCACACTTCCCAGCCGAGTCCCCACGCGCCGAGCGTAGGCGATTCCCAGTTGTCCTCGACGAAGCGGATGTCATGATGGAGAGGGTCGATGCCGAGCCGCTTCAAGCTCTCCAGATAGAGCTCCTGGATGTTGTCCGGCGACGGCTTGAGGATGACCTGGAACTGGTGATGCTGGTACAGGCGGTTCGGGTTCTCCCCGTAGCGGCCGTCCGCCGGGCGGCGGGAAGGCTCCACGTAGGCGACATTCCACGGCTCGGGGCCGATGGAGCGGAGGAAGGTCATCGGGTTCATCGTGCCCGCGCCTTTCTCCGTGTCGTAAGGCTGTACGAGAATGCAGTTCTGCTCGGCCCAGAACTGCTGCAGCGTCAGAATCATGCCTTGGAAATTCATGCTGGTGGCCACTCTCCTTCAATGGAATCTGGGGAAAAACAGCAGCCGTCCGGAAGACGCCAAAAAAACTCCCGTCTCCTACGTCTGCGATACAGACGTAGGGACGAGAGCTTGCATCTCCCGCGGTTCCACCCTACTTGGCTTCTCCGGCCGCCTCGGCAGCTCGGGACGAAGCCCGCTTTCCTCACTTGCACGCACTCCGGAGTGCCCTCGCCTGCGCTTCCGGCCGGGCTCCCACCGCCCCCGGCTCGCTGTTCCCGCTGGAAATTCGGAAGATCAGCAGACTACCTTCTCCATCATCGTTCGTTCGAGCATATTTTCCCATTGTAACCCTTCACTCGGCCACTGTCAACCGTCCAAAGAATCTTCTTGCAGCGTCGCATCCTCTCCCGCGGATTCGGATGCGGCATCTTCTTTTTCCGGCTCCGCCTGCATCTCCTCCCGCTCCTGCGCCCGCTGCCGCCGACGCTCCGCCGCCGCCGCGGCGGACGCCGGCATCGGCTCGTTCATCCGCTCCAGCTGGTCGAGGAAGCCGCGCGTCTTGAGCCTCAGATCGAGATGCGCGTCCATGAGCGAGCGCAGTGCAAGCTTGAGCTGCTGCCGCGTCTCGGGGCGCACCTGGATGCTGCCGAGGCGCCGCAGGTCGATCGCGCCGAACAGCCGCAGCAGCTTCAGCGCCCCTTCCTCCAGCGGAAGCGCCTGCAGGTCGCGGTGGCGGCAGCGGGGACAGAGCAGGCCTCCGCCCGCCGCGCTGAGCCGGAACGGCCCGCGGTCCGAGCCGCAGCTGACGCATACGTCAAGCTGCGGCGCATAGCCTGCGGCTTCGAGAATCTTCATCTCGAACAGATGGATGACGATCCCCGGATCCTTCCCGTCCCGCAGCGCGTCGTAGCACGCCTTGAGCTGATGGTACAAATAGGCGCCCGCCTCGTCGTCCTGGAACGCCCGGTCGCACACCTCTGCCGCATAGGCCGCATAAGCGGACAGCTCGAGATCCTCCCGCAGCTGGTGGTTCGACTCGAGGATCTCGCCTCCGTTCAGCTGGCCCAGACCGGCGTTGCGGAAATAGACGAATTCGCCGTGCGTGAACGGCTGCACGAGCGACGAATGGCGGCTGCGCACCTTTTTCGCGCCGCGGGCCATGATGCCCGCCTTGCCTGCCGAATCGGTCAGCAGCGTGACGATCTTGTTGCCTTCTCCGTAGTCGACGCTGCGGATGACGATGCCTTCCACCCGGTAGATCATAGGTCCTCTCCCCTTCCTGCAAGCGGACGAACGGCGGTCGCGGGCAAGGCAAGCATGCCAAAACCGCCCGGAGCGCATGGCTCCGGGCGGGCCCGAGCAGCTTCAGTAAGCCGCATCTGCAGGAAGGACGGACGTCAGACGGTCAACGTCACCCATGCCTCGGCCGGCTCCTGCGCGGCGGCTTCCGCCGCGGCCGCCGCTTCGGCGCTTCCCGCCTCGCGAACCTGATCCACTTCCTTGTAAAGCAAAAACGACTCAACATCACCGGTCATCGTAAAATACGTCCACGAAAAATCCCGCATGCCGCCATCTTCCTTTCGCTTTCCAAAGTGGCGCGGCTACCCGCGTCTGGCACTCTTATCATGCGGAAAAGGAAGAAGGGCTATGCTGTCAAATAGCGGGAAAGGCCTATTCGTTGCGGAAGCCGAGGTCGCGCAGGACGCGGTCCTGGTTGCGCCAGTCTTTCTTGACCTTGACCCACAGCTCGAGGAACGTCTTGGAGCCGAGCAGCTTCTCGATGTCGCGCCGCGCCTGCTTGCCGACTTCCTTGAGCAGGGCGCCTTGCTTGCCGATGATGATGCCCTTCTGCGAATCCCGCTCGACGAAGATGACCGCGCCGATGTGGACGACGCCGTTTTCCTGGACCTTCATGCTCTCGATCGTCACGGCGATGGAATGCGGAATCTCCTCGCGCGTCATCTGCAGGATCTTCTCGCGGATCATCTCCGCGCAGACGAACTGCTCGGGATGGTCGGTCACCTGGTCGGCCGGATAATACTGCGGTCCTTCCGGCAGGTAGCGGTCGATCTGGTCGAGCAGCCGCTCGACGTTGCTGCCCTGGAGCGCCGAGATCGGGATGATCTCCGCGAAGTCGTAGCGGTCCTTGTATTCGATGATCGTCTTCATCAGCTTCTCGTCGTCGATCTTGTCGATCTTGTTGAGGATGAGGAATACCGGCGTCTTGACCGACTTGAGCCGCTCGATGATGAAGCGGTCGCCGCCTCCATACCCCTCCGCCACGTCGACGAGGAACAGGATCGCCTCGACCTCGGAGAGGGCGCCTTCCGCCGCCTTGACCATATAGTCGCCGAGCTTGGAGTTCGGCTTGTGGATGCCGGGCGTATCGAGGAAGACGATCTGCGAGTTGTCGCGCGTCAGCACGCCGTGGATCTTGTTGCGCGTCGTCTGCGGCTTGTCCGACATGATGGCGATTTTCTGGCCGATCATCCGGTTCATGAGCGTCGACTTGCCGACGTTCGGCCGGCCGACGATGCCGACGAACCCGGAGCGGAACTTCGCTTCGGACCCTTTTTTGCTGCCTGTCGTGTTCGCCATCAGCGGTTGCCCTCCTTGTGCCCGTCCATGCGGCTGTCTTCCAGCGAAAAGGCTCCCGGAAGCAGCTCGGCGACGGTCATGACCGCCTGGTCGCCGTTGAGGTTCGTCATGACGACGGGCATGTCCGGCCCGCACAGCTCGGACAGCACCTGGCGGCATACGCCGCATGGCGAGATCGGACCCGGCGTGTCGCCGACGACGAGAATCGCTTGGAAGGTACGGGGCTCGCAGCCGTCGGCGATCGCCCGGAAAAGCGCCGTGCGCTCCGCGCAGTTGCCCGGGCTGTAGGCGCCGTTCTCCACATTGCAGCCTTGGTGGATGCGGCCATGCTCGTCCAGCAGGGCGGCGCCTACCTGGAACTTGGAATAAGGGACGTACGCGCGGCTCATCGCCTGGCGCGCAGGTCCGGTCAGCTGCTCAAGCAGCTTGTCGATCGGTTGGTTGGTCGGACTCATGTATTCTCTCCTTGGCCGGTCCTCCAGGGACCGGATTCAATCCAAACTTAAACGGCCAGAAGCCGCCATAGCGGCGGCCCCAGCACGAGCAGGCCGATGACGGCCGAAGCGGCCGCGCAGACGAGCACCGCGCCGGCTGCGGCGTCCTTCGCCACCTTGGCGAGCGGATGAAGCTTGCCGCCAGAGGCGAGGTCGACCGCGCGCTCGACGGCGGTGTTCATCAGCTCCGCCGCCAGCACCAGCGAGATGGCGAGCGTAAGCGCGGCCCACTGGAGCGGGCCGATGCCCAGCCAGGCGGCCAGAGCGCAGGCGGCCGCGCCGGCCGCCAGATGAATCCGCATGTTGCGCTCGCTGCGGATGGCGGCGGCGATGCCGGCACAGGCGTCCGACAAGCTGTCGCGGAACGGCCTCGCCATGGCTGCCGCCTATTCCCGCGTCAAGCCGGCTTGCTGCAGGACGGCCTCCTGCTTGGCCGTCATGACGGCCTCGGCCTCGGCATCCTGATGATCGTAGCCGATCAGATGCAGGAAGCCGTGCACGAACAGGAACCCGAGCTCCCGCTCCAGCGAGTGGCCGTAATCCTCGGCCTGCCGCACGGCGGTCTCGACGGAAATGATGATGTCGCCGAGCGGCTCGCTGACCGGCAGCTCGTCGGCCTCGTCCTCGACCTCGTAGATGATGCCGAGCTCGTCCTCGCCGTCCTCCTGCATCGCGAAGCTGAGCACGTCCGTCGGACGGTCGATGCCGCGATACTCGCGGTTCAGCTCATGGATGCGCGCGTCGTCGACGAACGTCACGGCCACCTCTCCATCCTCGATGCCCTCGGCCCGGGCCGCCAGCTCCAGCAGCCGCTCCAGCCGCTGCCCCCACGCCTCGGGAATTTCGACCGCTTCTTGCTCGTTGCTCCAATCCATCGTCACGCTCATGCCAGCTTCTCCTTTGATTTGACCTCTTCCGGATATTCGATCCGCGAATGAAAGATGCCGATGACGGCTTCCTTCAGCGTCTGGCCGATCTTGTCCAGCTCCTTGAGCGTCAGATCGCACTCGTTGAACTGGCCGTCGTCCAGGCGGCTCTTGATGATCTTCTGGATCATCGACTCGACGTTCTCCATCGTCGGGCTGCGCAGGCTGCGGACCGCTGCCTCGACGCAATCCGCGATGCCGACGATCGCCGCCTCCTTGGACTGCGCCTTGGGCCCCGGATAGCGGAATTCGTCCTCGGTGAAGTCCGGCTCGATCCCTTCCGCCTCCGCCTGCTTGACCGCCTTGAAGTAGAAGAACTTGAGCGACGTCGTGCCGTGGTGCTGCTCCGCGATATCTCGCAGCGGCTTCGGGATGCCGTGCTGCTTGAGCATCTCCACCCCGTCGCGGGCATGGGCCACGATGATCGACTTGCTCAGCTTCGGATCGATGCTGTCATGCGGATTTTCGCCGCTCTGGTTCTCGATGAAATAGCCGGGACGCTTCGTCTTGCCGATGTCGTGATAGTAGGACCCGACCCGGCACAGCAGGCCGTCGGCTCCGATCGCCTCGGCCGCCGCCTCCGACAGGTTGCCGACCATGACGCTGTGATGGTAGGTTCCCGGCGTCTCCGTCAGGAGCTTGCGCAGCAGCGGATGGTTCGGATTCGACAGCTCCACGAGCTTGAGCGCCGACAGGATGCCGAAGCTGAGCTCGAAAAACGGCATCAGGCCGATGACGAGCACTGCCGTGATGAGTCCGCTGACGAAGGCGAAGCCGAGCGAGTAGAGCAGCTCCTGGCGCTCCGGCAGATCGCCGAGCAGCAGCAGCGCCAGCACGGTCACGGCGCCGAACAGGCTCGCCATGATGCCGGCCTTGAGGATCGTCGAGCGCTGGCTGGCCCGGTGCACCGTGAAGATGGCGCTGAACGAGACGACGCAGATGACGAAGCCGTAGCGGAAGTCGAAGATCAGGTTCACGTCGTGGTTGAAGATGATGCTGCCCATGATCGCGAACACGAACGAGCTGACGATCGCCAGATGCTTGTCCAGCAGCAGCGTGATGAGCATCGTGCCGACGGCGGCCGGGGCCAGGTAGCCGATATACGGCATCGCCGGCGACTGCGCCAGCGCTGTCGCCTGCATGAGCGCCAGATCGAGGAACAGGATCAGCCAGAGCATGAACAGGTGCATGTTGTTGTAGCGCGGCTTGACGCCGCCGATGCGGCCGCTCTGGTACAGGTAGACCATCAGCACGAGCAGGAACAGCAGGCTCGTCAGCAGCAGGCCGAGCTGCGGCCAGTAGCTGCGCTGCCCCCCGAGCAGGCCGGCTCCGGCCAGCATGTCGAGCTTCTCCTGCGTGACGACCTCGCCCTTCTTGACGATGACGCCGCCTTCCTTGATGATGACCGGCGTCGTATTCTGGCGTGCCAGCTCGCGCGCTTCTTCGGTCGCGGCCGAATCGAGGAACTTGTTGGGCATGAGCGACATGCGCGCCAGCTCCTGCACGACCTCCCGCGTCGTCCGCTGCGTCAGCGAGCTCGCGTTGACGAGCTCCGCCACCTTGGCGCGGGACGTCTCCGCCTCGCGGATGGAGTCCGCCGACAGCTTGCGGGCGACGTTGACCGCCACCTGCCGCATCTCCGCGACCTGGGCGGGCGTCAGCGCCGGCAGCTTGTAGAACACCTCGGCCGGAACCGCGTAGCTCTGGCTCTTGGCGACCCGGGACATCTCCTCCAGGAGCGCCTCGCTGATATCCGGCTTGCCGCTGTTCGTCCGCACGAACTCGTCGATGTATTCGTTGTAATAAGACGGAATCTCTCCGCGATAGATCTCGATCTTGTCGCTCGTGCTGACTCCCTCGTCCTGGTTGAGCACCTCGATCCGGTTGAAGACGCGGTTCAGGATCGCTTCCGGCTTGAGCGGCAGCGAGCTTGAGATCGGCTCCACCGACTCGGCCGCCAGCTCCTGGGCTTTGGCTGTGGCGATCTTGTCCTCGAGGCTTTTGGATGCGACGATGTCCCGGCCGCTCTCCTCGCCGAGCGTAATATTGTACGTCTGGGGAATCAGATGCGGCGAGAGGTTGAGGTAGAACAGCAGCACGAACAAAACGCAGAGCGCCAGGCGGATGCCCGTGCTCTGCTTCCAGCTGGCTGCCCATGAAGGCTGTTCGGCCGCGTTCCGGGTCTCGGCGCTCTTCCGGTCCATTCAGGCAACCATCCTCTCTATGCTTGGTTTTCGTCATCCTCATTATAAGCGAGAATGATCTTCTGAACCAGCGAGTGGCGCACGACATCGGCTTCGGTGAACGTAATGAAGCCGATCTCGGGAATGCCGGCGAGAATCCGCTGCGCTTCGCGCAGGCCCGACTTCTTGCCTCGCGGAAGGTCGATCTGCGTCACGTCGCCGGTTACGATCATCTTGGAGCCGAAGCCCAGCCTCGTCAGGAACATCTTCATCTGCTCCGGCGTCGTATTCTGGGCTTCGTCGAGAATGATGTACGAATCGTCAAGCGTCCGGCCCCTCATATAAGCGAGCGGAGCGATCTCGATGATGCCTCGCTCGAAGGCCTTGGCCGTCGCTTCCGGACCGAGCACGTCGTGCAAAGCGTCGTAAAGCGGACGCAAGTACGGATCGACCTTTTCTTGAAGGTCTCCGGGGAGGAAGCCGAGGCTCTCGCCCGCCTCCACGGCGGGACGCGTCAGCAGGATCTTCTTGACGGCGCCTTCCTTGAGCGCCGCGACGGCCAGCACGACGGCGAGATAAGTCTTGCCGGTGCCCGCCGGACCGATGCCGAACACGATGTCCTTGGCCTTGACGGTCTTGACGTAATGCCGCTGCCCGATCGTCTTGACCCGGATCGGCTTGCCGCGGAATGTGGAAGTCAGCTCCATCTTGAACAGGTCGAGCAGCTGGTCCGCCTCCAGCGTGCGGGACAGGTCGAACGCATACTGCATGTCCCGCTCGGACGGCGAATAGCCGCCCCGCACGAGCTGCAGCAGCACGGTGTACAGCTGCTCGAGCGAGGCGACCTCCGCCTCAGGACCGCTGATGACGATCTCGGCCTCTCGCGAGCGGATCGTCGACTCCGTCTGCTCTTCGATCAGCCTCAAGTAGTGGTCGCGGGGGCCGAACAGCGCGAGGCCCTCCGCGGCGTTGTCCAGTGCAATCTTTACGGTTCTCGTCTCAGTCGGCAAACGTTCCTCATTCTCCTTGCATCTGAACTAGTGGCATTTCCTTGACGATAGACTGATCCACTTCCAACAGAACTTTCAAATAAACTTTACCATTGTCCGTCTTCTCATGCAAAATTTTTTGCTCCTTCACGACGGCATCCGCGCCGGCTTTCGACAGGACGTCGGCACGCGCCTGAAGCAGTCCGCTCTCCACCGCTTCCTCGCGCCCCAGCTGCCGCCGATCCTGCCGCAGCTCCATCACCGTCTCCTTGAGCCGGCCGACGGGCAGCTCCCAGCCGCGCCAGCCGAGCTGCTGCAGCTGCTCCCTCGTCTGGGACGTGGCGAACGAGTCCTTGCCGTAGCCGCTCACCTGAAACGCCTTACCGAACAGCACGAGCGACCATTTCGTCTTCGTCTCTCCCGTGTACACGTTTACCGTGCGCACGAGCGGAGACACGACATTATACTCGTACCACACCAGCCCGCGTACTTCCCCGTCCGCCACGACGGTCGCCGTGTTGGACCCCTCTCCGATCGTGCCGGAGATGAGCGTCTGGCCTTTTTTCACCCGGCTGTTGACATGCACGACCGGACGCCCTTTGTCGGCGATGATGCGGGTGACGACAGCGTCTGCGGAGGCGATCAGATGCCGCGTGCTCCGGAGCGCTCGCGCTTGCGGCTTTTTCGTCTCGACGACCTGGATGATCAGCCTCGTCCCTTTTTTCTCCACGCCGATCCAGGCCGCATCCGGCAGCCGCTGCGAGAGCCGCTTGGCCAGATCGGACGGCTCCGGCAGCTTCCACTCCCATTGAAAGGGATGGACCCCCTCCGCCTTGGCCGCCGCCAGCAGGTCTTCCGTGCGGATCGTCTTGTTGCCGCGCACCTCGATGTTCCACAGCAGCGAGGACAGCAGGTACATGGCGGTGAAAAAGAGCACGACGCCGCCGAGGAAAAACTTGCGCTTCCCGGCCTTCCGCAGCCAGAACGGCAAGCCTTCCCGCTGCGTCACATGGACGCGGCAGCCTGTCCGCCGCAAATACGGACGCAGCCGGAAAAAGTCCGGCACCGTCAGCGAAAATACCATATGCTCCGGGCTCGTCCGGCGGATGGACCACAGAGACAGCCCGTCCTCAAGCGCGCCGTTCACGAGCGCCTCCGGCTCTCCTCCGCGGACCTGCACCGTGACGATGCCTTTTGCTCTCTGCAGCCAGCCTACCTTCATCTCGGCCCCTCCTTGTCCATCAGCTGAATCGATGCGATCTTGCCCTCGATGAACACTTCCTCGGTCCAGATCGTGCGGATGACCAGGTCCGCTCCGCTCACCTCGAGCACGCCATGGCTCAGCTGCAGCCGCAGCTGCTCCGACGAGAAGTGCAGCACTCCCCGATGGTTCTCGATATAAAGCTGCCGATCGCCGATCATCGTCATGCGGGGCAGGTCGTAGGCTACATCCTGAGGCAGGTCCAGCATGTCGGCGGTCCATTTGCGCAGCTTGCGGTTCAGCTTGCCCATCGAGGCGTCCGCCCTCCCTTTTCATCGCTTATCTATCCATACCTATGCCTCGGAAAAGAGGAATATGAACGGCTTGCGCTGCGCCGAGGAGAGCTCCGGCCTGGGTTGCGCGCCGGGAATGCCAAGCACAAACAGCCGCTCCGCCGCCGGAAGGCGGTCGAAGCGGCTGTTTTGACAGGCGGACTTGCGGACGATCACGATCGAACCTCCGCCCCTCGCGGGGCTGATCCGAACCTTGGCTGTCCTTCGCTCAGCGGCCGCCGCTGCGGCGCGAGCGCGGCGGGCCAAGAATCTCGGCCCAGAGCACGGCCTGGCGCAAGTCGTCTCCGCTCACGCTGCCCGCTCGCGGCGGCTGCAGCCTGGACGCGGAAGGAGCCGAAGGCCTGGATTCGGCGATCGCGGCGGAAGCCGATCGTTCCCAGAATTCATTCGGGCTGGAGTCGTCCGTCCGATCCGGGGCCTGTGTCGTCTCGTACCGGCCGAACGGGCTCCTCGCCGCCTCCTCCTGCCATTCCAGCGACTGGCCTTCGCCGCCGCTCGTTCCCTCCGGCTCGGGCTCGATGGTCCGAATGCGGCCCGGCTGCGCCGTTCGACCCCTCGGTCCTGCCTGGTCCTGGCGGACGGCAGGGGGACGGACGGCCTCCGTCCGACTCGGGGCAGATTCGGCCTCGGGTTTTTGCAGGGGAGACGGAACGGGCGGAGACGGACGACGATCGAGTCCGCCGCCGCCGAAGTCGGGCATGCGCCCCGGCGGACGGCTTGCCGGACGGCCCGGCTGCTGCTGCGTCGCCGATTTGAACAGCTTGCCGAGAACCGACCAGATCGCGCCGACAATAAGGAAGACGAAAAAGATGTTGTCGAGCAGAAAATTGATCAGCAGTTGAATCGGGTTGGGCATGGCCGCGGCTCACCTCCTGCGATGCGGCTCGGGAGCGTCGGTTCAGCCTCCGTTTTTCGTGTCGTTCGCCTGGCCTTCCGGCTTGGCGATGCTGCTCCGCATCTGGGTGTCCGCCTCGACGTTCTTCAAGTTCATGTAATCCATGACGCCAAGCTTGCCGGACTTGAGCGCATCGGCCATCGCCAGCGGAACCTGGGATTCCGACTCGACGACGCGGGCTCTCATCTCGACGACTCGCGCCCTCATCTCCTGCTCCTGGGCGACGGCCATCGCGCGGCGCTCCTCGGCCTTCGCCTGGGCGATGCGCTTGTCGGCCTCGGCTTGCTCCGTCTGCAGGTTGGCGCCGATGTTTTTGCCTACATCGACGTCCGCGATGTCGATCGACAGGATTTCGAACGCCGTGCCGGCGTCCAGCCCTTTTCCGAGAACGGTGCGCGAGATCAGGTCCGGGTTTTCCAGGACGTCCTTATGCGAGCCGGAAGAGCCGACGGTCGTGACGATGCCTTCCCCGACGCGCGCGATGATCGTCTCCTCGCCGGCGCCGCCGACGAGCCGCTCGATGTTGGCGCGCACCGTGACGCGTGCTTTGACTTTCACCTCGATGCCGTCCTTGGCGACGGCGGCCACGGTCGGCGTCTCGATGACCTTTGGATTGACGCTCATCTGCACGGCCAGAAGCACGTCGCGGCCGGCCAGGTCGATCGCCGCCGCACGGGCGAACTCCAGCTCGATGTTGGCGCGCTGGGCGGCGATCAGGGCATTGACGACGCGGTCGACGTTGCCGCCCGCCAAATAGTGGCTTTCCAGCTGGTTGATCGACAAGCCGAGGCCGGCCTTGGTCGCCTTGATCATCGGATTGACGATGCGGCTTGGCGTGACGCGCCGCAGGCGCATGGCGACGAGCGTGATGATGCCGATGCGCACGCCCGAGGCGAGAGCCGAGATCCAGAGCATGATCGGGAAGAAGCTTAGAAAGACGGCGATGACGATGACGGCGACGATTGCGGCGACGACATATCCGACGCCTGCAAAATCCATATCCATTGAATCGACTCCTTTGTTAGTGGATTTCCTTGACGATGACGCGCGTACCCTCGACCCGCGAAACGACAACCCTGGCATGCTGAGCGATGAACTCGCCCGCCGTGACGACATCAATGCGTTCTCCGCCGATATCGACGATGCCCGCCGGGCGAAGCGCCGTCACCGTGACGCCCTGTTGTCCGAGGAGGCTCGATTTGGACGCCGAAGGCACGAAGCCTTCCTCGCTCGTCAATCGTTCTCTCAGGACGAAGCGGTTCCAGATCCCCCGTTCCTTGAAGCGGCGGGCGATCAGCGTGACGACGATGATCGCTGCGGCGAATGCCGACAGCATGGCGATCGTCGCCGTCGCCATGTCCTCGAAGCTGAACAGGATCGCGCGGACCAGCGCGGCCGCTCCCAGAATGCCGAGAATTCCGAAGCTCGGGACGAGCAGCTCCAGCACGAGCAGCACGATGCCGAGGACGAAGAAGAAGACGTCCATTCCTTCGCTGTAGCCGGCCTGGTGGCCGCCGAGAAAGAACAGGCCGAAGCCGATGATGCCGATCAGCCCCGGAGCCGCGAAGCCCGACAGCAGCAGCGCGAGCATCGTCCCGGTGAAGCCGGCAAACAGCAGCAGCGCGGCGACATACGGATCGGCCAGCCAGACGGCTCCTCCCTCTGCGCCGGCCGCGCCTGCAGCGGATGCCGTGGCGGTTGCAAGGAGTCCGAATAGAGCGGAGCCTGCAGCCGCTATCCTCACTTTTCTCAGTTGGTATCCCCCCTTGATGCAAAATCATCCCTAACTAATTCAGTGGTGAAGCATTTACTCCTTCTTTGATACGGGCGAGAAGCCCTTTCGTTTCGCCTATTTTACCCTATGCGGCGCCATTCAGCCGGCAAAACCAAAAAACACTCCCCGAAGGGAGTGTTGTTGTGGTCCGAGATTAAGGCAGAAATTGCTGTACCGTTTGGTTTACTAGCTTACCGTCAGCGCGTCCCTTCACTTTCGGCATGAGAGCGCTCATCACTTTGCCCATGTCGGCCTTGGAAGAAGCACCGGTTTCCTGGATCGTCTGCTGTACGATTGCTTTGATCTCTTCTTCGGTCAGCTGTGCGGGAAGGTAGACACTAATAATATCAATTTCTGCTGCGACATCTTTTACAAGATCGTCGCGGCCGGCTTTTTGAAATTCTTGGAGGGATTCTTTGCGCTGTTTGATCTCGCGACTGACGATGTCAAGAACCTCGCCGTCCTCAAGCGGTCGCTTCAGGTCGATCTCCTGGTTCTTCACAGCTGCGCGCACCATGCGGATCGTGGTCAAGCGGAACTTGTCCTTGTCCCTCATGGCTTGCTTCATGTCGTCGTCCAATCTTTGGCTAAGGCTCATTTCGGAAGGATCCTCCTAAAACTTTCTCTTGCGCGCAGCCTCGGATTTCTTTTTGCGCTTCACGCTCGGCTTCTCGTAATGCTTGCGCTTTTTCACCTCAGCCAGGACGCCGTCCTTAGCAATGGTGCGCTTGAAGCGGCGGAGTGCAGCATCGATGGTTTCATTTTTGCGAACTTTCGTTTCAGACACTTGTTATCCCTCCCTCCGAAACAGACGGTCCAGAAGATGAACACGGCTAATCAAATTTAATTATAGTTCAATGAAAGAGCCAGTGTCAACTCGTATGACCTTCGACCAGCGCACCCAGCGGACGCCCTCCCAGCAGATGCACATGCAGGTGGTAGGCGGTCTGCCCTCCGTCCGAGTTGCAGTTGTTGATGAGGCGGTAGCCGGACTCGGCGATGCCTTCCTGCGCGGCGAGCTTTTGGGCCGTGAGCAGCAGCTCGCCCAGCAGCGCGGCGTCCTCGGGCCCCGCGTCGTTCATCGTGGAGAGGTGGCGTTTGGGGATGATCAAAATATGTACGGGCGCCGCTGGCGCGATGTCCCGGAACGCCAGCACGTTCTCGTTTTCGAACACTTTGGAAGAGGGAATGGCTCCTTCGACGATCTTGCAGAAAATACAATCGCTCACAGCTCCCGACAGCTCCTTTGCTCCAGCTCTTGCTCTTGCTCTTGCTCCCCCTATTGTAGCCGATTCGGGAGCGTTCGTCTAACACAGACGAAAAAGCCCCACCCGCCGCATAAGGCGAAGATGGGGCGTGCTTCGGCCGCGGTCGCGGCGCATGGAAGCCGGCGAGGGACGCTGCCGCGGATGCGTGCCGGGGAGCGGCATCCGCGCCGTCGGAAATCCCCTCGGATCAGGCTCTTAGAGGAACGGCAGCAGCGTCAAGCCGGCCAGCGCGGCCAGCGGGAACACGGCGCGGGCGAAGCGGCGGCGCGGATAGTACGGGTACGGATAGAGAGGCGGATAAGGACCGAAGCCAGGACCGAAGCCCGGGCCGAAGCCAGGACCGCCGACAAAGGCGCGGGGATCGATCTCGTTCATGCCGCAAGGAACGGCGATACAGACGTACTCGTCGTCATAGTGCTCGATGAAGCCGTCGACGCACCAGCCGTCCTTCGTATGGGCGAGCACGTAGCGATGCTTGTGGTTGTCGCAGAAATGCTTCATTTCCGGCTTTTCCATGACGACGACGACCGTGTTCTTGATCGTCGTGTGCGACGGAGCAGCCGGCATGACCGGCATGACCGGCTCGGGCGGCGCGACCGGCATGACGGCGGTCGGAGCCTTCATCGGCATCGGGGATGTAGGCGTCTTGGCCGGCATCGGGGCAGGAGAAACAGCTGTCGGGTTTGTCGGTTCCATCGTGGGTTACCATCTCCTCAACGTTCGTTCTGCCCTATCCTATGCAGCCCATGGGCGAATGGTTAATCGCCCGTTTTGAATCCGTCCACGATGTCCGCCATCCGGCGCGCGGCCTCCGGCCAGTTCTTGTCGGCGAGAAGGGTCAGATAGCGCTCGCGCGAGGCGATCGACGTGTCGACCGAATCCGCGAGCTGCTTCAGCTCGGCGAGCACGCCGGAAAGCCTCTGCAGCTCTTCCTCCGAGCCTTCAAGAGCCGTCCTTCTGACCTGCTGGTTGAAGTCTTCGGCGCTGCTGCCTGCGGTGTCCGGCCAATCCGCCGAATGGCTGCGGGCGGCCTCGAAGAGCTCCGGGAGCGGAATATCGCTCAGCGCCTCCCCCTGCCCGTCCTCGCTTAGTCCGTACAAAACGGAAAGCCGAAGCTTCTCTTGCGCCGCCTCTTCTTCCCGGAGCTTGCCGAAGGCCTGACTGGCCTTTTCCAGCCCTGCCTGCGTCTCCTTCCAGAGAGTGAAAGCCTGCTCTCCCTGAGCCACCCTTTCCTGCTGCTTTTCCTGCAGGTAATGCGCGAACAGAAAAACGTTGCCGACCAAGCTCATGGTCAGCAGGATGAAGAGTACGGCTGTCGTCATGCTGCGTTTCGGTTGCGGCTCTTGCTTCACACGATCGTTCCTTTCTTAATCGAGTTCGAGACGGACCGCTTGGCCGCCCCGGAGAAAATAGACCTGAACTTCGGCGACCCGGCGGCCGAGCGCCTGCTCGACGGCCCGGCGGTACAGCCCCAGCTGGAAGCGATGCCTGGACGCCGCCCGCTCGAATTGGCCGGAGGGCACCCGGTCGCTCTTGAAATCGCACAGCACGAGCCGGCCGGCCTCCTCGAACAGGCAGTCGATGACGCCTTGCAGGAGCACCGGCTCTCCGGCCGCCTCCAGGCCGGCGTCCGGGAACGCCTCCCGCGCCGGCATCAGGCAGCTGAACGGGAGCTCTCGCCAGACGCGGTCCGCGGCAAGCAGCCGCTTGCCCAGCGGTCCGGCGAAAAAGGCCTTCGCCGCCTCGACGTCGGCGGACTCGGCCTGCTCCTCCGTCAGGATGCGCTTGAGCACGAGCCGCGCCAGCGTATCCTCGACCGCGCGTTCCGGCAGCGGTGCGTCCAACGGCACATGCTGCAGCAGCGCATGCACGGCGGTGCCTTTGTCGGCAGCCGTCATGCCGCGCTGCTCCATGAACTTCGGCCGCCGCAAGCGCAGCGCGGCCTCTTCGCCTAGCGAAGCGGATGGCGGGGGCGCAGCGGCGGGTACAGCGCCGGAAGGCGCGCCGGCTGAACCGCTGCGGGCCGTCAGGCTTCCTCCAGGCTCGACGAACGGTCCGCTGTCCATCGGCACCGCATCCTCGCCCCTGGCGGCATCGCCGCGAAGGCGCTTGAGCTCGGTGACGGATGTTTTGGCCGCGACACGGGACGCCTCGGCATGGGGATAGCGCCAGGACAGCCTCCTCTCCACCTCGCGTTCCCACCCTCCCGGCTGGAGCGGCACCGCATGCAGCGCGGCTTGCCGCTCCGCCGTCCGGTCGGGCGCAGCAGCCGGCTCCGCCCCGGCGGCAGCTTGGCCGCCCAGGACGTAGTAGGGCAGGATGCCCGTTTTCCAGCTGGAGAAGGAGGCTTCGCGACGCGCGGCCGCATCAGGGAAGGCAGCGGGCGCCGGGTCGGCAGACGGACCCGGCTTCGCTGTCTCCTCGGACTGCCCCGCAGGCGCGGATAGAGCCGCATGCGAGGCTTGCTGCAGCTCGCCCGAAATCGAGGCGAATCCGGCGAGCGGGCCGAGCCAGTCGAGAAAGCGGCGGGCGGCGGCGATCCGGTAATCCGACAAGCCGCCGTCCGCGCCGACGGAGGAGTTCCAGCGCTCGACTTGGCGGACGGCGTCGTCGACCGTGCCGACAAGAACGAGCTTTTCCTTCGGCCGCGTCAGCGCGACGTAGAGCACCCTCAGCTCCTCCGCCTGCATCTCCATCCGCATCCGGCGGCGGATCGCCAGGCAAGGCAGCGTCGGATAGCTGAGCCGCAGCTCGGGATCGACGAACTTCGGGCCGAAGCCGAGATCCTTGTGGAGCAGGAATGGAGAGCTGACGTCCTGCTGGTTGAATTTCTTGCCGAGGCCCGCCACGAAGACGACCGGGAACTCCAGCCCCTTGCTCTTGTGGATGCTCATGATGCGCACGACGTCCTCGCCCTCGCCGAGCGCTCCCGCCGTACCGAGGTCGCCGCCGTTCTCGCGCATCCGGTCCATGAAGCGCAGGAAGCGGAACAGCCCGCGCGCGGTGCCGGCCTCGAATTGCCGGGCCCGCTCGTGCAGCGCGCGCAGGTTGGCCTGGCGCTGCGCTCCGGCCGGCAATCCGCCTGCCCAATCATAGTAACCCGTCTCGCTGTAGATCCGCCAGATCAAATCCGCCAGGCTGCCCTGGCGCGCCGCATCCCGCCATTCGTCGAGCGAGCCGAGAAAGGCCGACAGCTTGGCCCGCAGCTCCTGCGGCGCGAGCAGATGGTCGGCCGTACGGACGACCGCTTCGTAATACGGCCCCGGGCCGCCGACGATGCGGATGAGCGCCAGCTCTTCGGCCGTCAGCCCGAACATCGGCGAGCGGAGGATGCCGGCGAGCGGAATGTCTTGAAACGGATTGTCCGCGACGCGCAGCGCCGACAGCATGACATCGACCTCGACGGCGTCGAAGTAGCCGCTGCCGAGCTCGGCATAGGCCGGGATGCCGGCTGCCTGCAGCTCTTCCATGAGCACGGGCGCCCACGACTTGGTCGCTCGCAGCAGGATGACGACGTCCCGCCACGCCATCGGCCGGGTGCCGCCGCGCCCGTCATGCACCCCATATCCCTCGGCATGAAGGTCCAGCAGGCGGCGGGCGATGTAGCGCGCCTCCAGCTGAGCCGTCTGCAGGTCGGCCGCCTCCTCCCGCTGGCCGGCCTCGGCGCCGTCCGCGCCTTCGCCTGCGGCGTGAGCCTCCGAGGCCGCCGCTCCGCGCTCGCGGTCGATCAGCGCGAGCTCGACCGCGAACGCATCCCGCGGCTCCGGCTCGGGGTAGGAAGCGCCGAGCACGAGCTCGGCGGAACGGTCGTAGTCCATCTCGGCGACCGACTCCCGCATCAGCGCGCGGAAGACGGCGTTCACGCCGTCCACCACCTCGGAGCGGCTGCGGAAATTGCGGGCCAGATCGATGCGGCGCCCTTCGTCCGCATCTCCGCGGCCGAAGCGGCGGTATTTGGCCAAGAACAGGTCCGGCTCCGCCAGGCGGAAGCGGTAGATGCTCTGCTTGACGTCGCCGACCATGAAGCGCCGTCCGCCTTTCTGCTCCGGCGGATCCGCGGGAGTGCCCGTCAGCAGCTCGACGATCGCTTCCTGCACGCGATTGGTATCCTGGTATTCGTCCAGCAGCACCTCGCGGAACTGCCTGCGGTAATCCAAGGCTGCCGCCGACGGGACGGCACGCTCCGGCGAGGAGCCTTCTCCGCGCAGGATCGCCAGGCAATCGTGCTCGAGGTCGCCGAAGTCGAGCAGTCCTTTGCGGCGCTTGGCGACCCGGTAGCGCCGGTCGAACTCGACGACGAGTTCCGCCAGCGTCTCGAGCAGCGGAGCGAGCTCGCGCAGCTCGCGGACGTAGTCGGCGGCGGGACGGCTGAACAGCTCCTTGCCCAGCTCCTCCACGATGCCCTTGGCCTCGGCGCGCAGCTCCTTGGCCCGCTCCTGCAGGAGCGGGTCGGCTTCGTCGGACGCGCGAGCGGCCTTCAGCCTGCCGAACGAACCGGCCAGCTGCCAGGCGTCCCGCCACTCGTCCCAAGGACGGGTCAGCACCGACTCCCGGACGGACGAGACGAGGAGGAGATCGTCCCGGAGCGTGTCCGCATAGGCCGCCGGCCCTCCCGGCGCCCCGGCAAGCTCCAGCGCCTCGGACAGGGCAGCGGAGGCTCCGTCGAGGCTGAGACGCAGATCGGCGGCGAGAGCCGACAGCCACGGCGTCGCCTCGAGCTCGGACGGCTCCTGCACGCGGAAGGCGGCCGCCATGCCGCGCAGCCAATCGTCCGGCCACGGCTGCGAGCGGGAAAATCCATGCAGCTCCTGGACGAGCCGGTACAGCGGCTCGTCGCTCTTTTCCCCGCCGTAGCGGTCGGCCAGCTCCAGGAAGCGGCCGCCGTCCTTGTCCGAAGCCGCATAGCGCTCCTCGAACAGCTCGTCCAGCACTTCCAGCCGCAGCAGCTCGCCCTCGGTCTCGTTCGCGACGCGGAAGCCCGGATCGAGCCCGATCATCGGATAATAGCGGCGGATGACGTCGAGGCAGAACGAGTGCAGCGTCGTGATCGACGCCCGTCCGAGCAGCGCGAGCTGACGGCGCAGATGCTCGGAATCCGGCTCGCGCTCGAGCGCCGCTTCCAGCGCGGCCCGGATCCGCTCCTTCATCTCGGCGGCCGCGGCCTTGGTGAACGTCGCCACGAGCAGCTGGTCGACGTCGGCATCCTCGGAGATCATGCGGATGATCCGCTCGACGAGCACGGCCGTCTTGCCGGAGCCGGCCGCGGCGGCGACGAGCACGTCCCCTCCGCGGGCCGATACGGCCGCCCACTGGTCGTCCGTCCAGCGGGAGCCTGCGGGCTTGGGCGCCGATGCGACCGATGCGTTCACCGCCGCAGGCATCGATCCTTCCTTTGTCCCGCCGATCGGTTCGTCATGGTCTGCGCTCATCCTCGTTCCTCCTCTCCTTGCCGGCTGCGTTGCCGGTTCCTTGATTCCTCGCCCTGCCCGGCGCTTCTTCCGGCCCCGCAGGCATGAGCCGCGGCGGATGCTCGCTCGAGGCGGCAGGCTCGGCCTGCGCTTCGGCAAGCTCCTCCAGCGAGGTCCAGAACTCTTCCTTGCCCGGCGCAGGCAGCTTCAGGTACGCGTTGCCCTCGTTGAGCGGATCGAACTGGCAAACCGGCTTGTACGCGCAGAACTGGCAAGGCGTCTTGGCCCCGAGCCGGTAGGGGCGGATGGCGATCTCGCCGTCCTTGACCGACTGCCCGATGCCGCCGATCGTGCGGCGGACCGAGCGCCGGAGCAGCTCCCATTGCCGGCCGCTCGCCACCGAGGAGTCGGACAGGAAGCCGCCGTCCTTGCGGAACCCGGCCGGCAGCAGATCCGACCGTCCCTCGAGGCCCGCATCCATCATGCGGACGGTATCGGCGTCGTCGAGGAGCAGCCCGCGCATCTTGAACCGCTTCAGCAGCATCGCGGCCGCCTCCTCCGCCTCCATGCCCGCCGGCACGCTCAGCACCGGGTTCTGGACGTGGAAGTAAAGCACGCCGGCCGGATGCGCCCGCTCCCCGAGCCAGCTCTCGGCATGGGTCAGCAGCACGTCGAGATAGGCCAGCATCTGCAGCGACAGGCCGCTCGCCACCTCCTCGAGGCGGAGCTGCGTCGCGCTCGACTTGTAGTCCAGCACGCGCAGCAGCAGCCCCTTGTCCGAACGGGCGGCGTCGACGCGGTCGATGCGTCCGATCAAGGTCACGGAGCCGCTGCCGTCGGGGAACTCGACGTCGAGCGGCGGCAGCTCTCCGCCCGGCCCGAACTGGACCTCCAGCCCGATCGGGCGGAAGTCCGCGCGGCGCGCATGCTCGCCGAGCACGATCGCCGCGCGCGAGACGACCGCCTTGAGCTTGCCGGCGATGTAGCGATAGCGGCTGCTGCTCAGCAAAATCTCGGACTGCAACCTCGGCACGAGCTCTTCGACCGCTAGGGACGCGGTCTCGCGGATGCGCGCCTCGCCGGCGCGGCCCCAGCCCTCGCCGAGCTCCGTCGCGACCTTGGTGAGCGCCGCATGGAACAGCTGGCCCATGTCCGGCGCGCCCAGCCGGTAGAGACGTCGCTCCTTGAGCTTCAGGCCGTGCGCGGCGAAATGCTGGAACGGACAGGAGACGAAGCGCTCCATCCGCGACACGCTCGTCGTCAGCTGCCCTCCGTAGAGCCGGTCGGCCAAGCCGCGGCCGAGGCGGACGACCTGGTTGTCGTAGCCGAGCGCGCCCGTCATCGCGGTCAGGCGGCCCTGCCAGTCCGGCCGGACCGCGAACCAGTTGTACACGTCCTGCCAGAGCGGATCGAGCTTGCCTCCGTCCAGCCATTCGCGCAGCCTCGGCACGAGATAGGACAAGGCGCGCTGCGGCAGCTCCAGATAGTCGAGCTGCCGCTCGGCCGCCGAGGCGGCGTCCGGCGCTGCGGCAGCTGCACGCGCCGCCAGGCCGGGGAACAGCGTCTGCAGGTGGCGGATGTACTCGGACGGATGCAGCCCCTTGCCCTCCTCGTCGGCAAGCGGCCAGCTCACCCATAGCCGCTCGGACGGAGCAAGAAAAGCGCGGTAGATGTGGAAGCGCTCGTCGAGCAGGCGGCGGCGCACGCCGGGGGCCATCTCCAGCCCCGCATCCCCGAGCTGCTCCCGCTCCCGCTCGGTGAGCAGGCCGTCCTCCTGGATGCGCATCGGCAGCACGCCGTCGGACGCGCCCAGGACGTAGGCCGCGCGCACGCGCCCGTTGCGGACGCGGTCCATCGCGCCGACGACGACCTGGTCGAGCGACGGCGGCACGGCCGACAGCTTCATCGACTCCAGGCCGGTCTCCACCATGCCGGCGAACAGGTCGGCCGGGATCGGCTCCTCGCCCGCCAGCTCCACGAGCTGGTCGAGCAAGCCGAGCACGCCGTCCCATACCTGGCGGTGGACGCGCGCCGCGCCCGGCCGTCCGGCGGCCAGCTCCTGCTCCGCTCGCCGCTCCAGCCGGTCGGCCGTCCCCGACCGGTCGAGCAGGTCGAACAGAGCCTCGCAGCGCTGCCGCACCGTCTCCGCCTTGGCCATCGCGCGCTCGAAGCGCGTGAGCGGGCGCATCAGCTCGCTGCGGGAGCGCAGCACGTCCTCAAACTCCTCGCGCTGGCGGGCGCCGGCCTCGCCCGGCTCGTCCTCGACGCTGCCGGTGCGCAGCGGCTGCCAGCGCTTGAGGCTTTTCCAGCCTCGGCCCTCGATGCCCGCCGCCAGCACGTAGTTCTCCAGCCGGTCGAACCGCTCGCGGTCCAGCCGGCCGTCGGCCGGGAACAGCAGCTCCGTCTTGACGCAGCGGAACACCGCCTCGTGCTTCCAGCCGTACAGCACCGTCTCCAGCGCCGAGCGGATGAACTCGACGAGCGGATGATGGAGCACGTCGCGGCGCCCGTCGAGGAAGAACGGGATGCCGTAGTCCGTGAACACCTGCTGGATCATGTCGCTGTAGTCCGCCGTCTGCCGCACGACGACGGCCAGCTCGCGCCAGCGCATGCCGCGCTCGCGCACCTGGCGGACCATGTCGCGGGCCGCCGCTTCGACCTCGGCCCGCCGCGAGGCGGACGGGCGGAGGACGATCTCGGCGGCATTCTCCGCCAGCCGGTCGGAGCCAGAGCCAGACGGCCCTGCGGCCGTCCGCAGCTGGACGCGCCCCCCGAAGTGCCGGTTCAGATGCTCCAGCATCCCTCCCGGGCGGTAGCGGGGCGCATCGCCGGGCGGCAGGACGAGCGGGGATTCGACCGCTGCGCCGAGCTCGGCGGCCAGCTGCGTCAATCGGATGCACGCGTCGGCGGCGGGGTGGAACAGGTCGAGCTCATGCGGGCGTTCCCCGGCTTCGTAAAGGCGGTCCAGGCAGAGCGTCACAGTGACCGACTCCGCATGGCGCAGCAGCGAGCCGACGGCGGCCAGCTCGCGGGCCGTGAAGCCGTTGAAGCCGTCGAGCCAGTACCGGGCCCCGCGCATCGAGCGGCAGTCGGCGTAGCCGTCCGCAAGCAGCGTCAGATGGTCCTCGTCGTCCATGTAATGCCCGGCCAGCTCCCGCTCCAGCTCGGCATAGATCAGCGACAGGTCATGGAGCTTGCGCTCCAGCAGCGGGCCGGGGGCGCGGGAGCCGGCAATGGAATGGGCCGGGTCTGGGCCGGTTTCGCCGCCCAGGCTGCCGCGCACGGCAGCCGCGTCGATGCCGTAGCGCTTCCACTCGGTCAGCAGCTCGCCCATCTTGGCGATGAAGCCCTGCTGCCCGCTGCCGGCCTGGAACAGGCGGAGCTGCGGCGAGAGGCGATGGACGATTTTGTGCAGCAGCATGTTCTTGCCGTTCTCGCCGACCGGCACGAGCGCCGCGCCGCCCGACTCCTGCATGACGCGCAGGGCAAGGCGGCGGAAGCTGAGCACCTGCGCCCTCAGGCTGGAGCGGATGCCGCTGCCGAGCAGCGCGTACTCCGTCTGGAACGTCGCCTGCTCCGGGGTCAGCAGCACGAGCGGAGCGCCGGCCGGATCGGCCGACAGCTCGCGGCGGATCTCCTCCATGCAGGCATGGGTCTTGCCCGTGCCCGCCCGTCCGATGATGAACCTCAGCGCCATTCTGGACCTCTCCTTTCCTCCGGCGGCTCGCGCCGATCGTTTCGTTATTTGAGCAGCAGCCGCGTGCTGCTGTGCCCTTCCTTGGTCTTGCTCACTTCCAGCACCGCCGGAAACGCATCCTTGAGCTCCTGCACGTGGGAAATGACGCCGATCAGCCGGCCCGCCTCATGCAGGTCGGCGAGCGCCGAGATCGCCCGGCCGAGCGACTCCTCGTCGAGCGAGCCGAAGCCCTCGTCGATGAACATCATCTCGATGGAAACGCCGCCGCGGCTCGACTGGATGACGTCGGTCATGCCGAGCGCGAGCGCCAGCGAGGCGTTGAACTTCTCGCCCCCGGACAGCGACTTGACGTCGCGGTTCTGCCCCGTATAGCTGTCGTAGACGTCGAGGCCGAGGCCGCTCTGCCGCCCCCGCGCCTCGAGACGGCCGCTGCGCTCCAGCACGAACTGGCCGCTCGACAGCTCATGCAGCCGCTCGTTGGCGGCATGCAGGATCTGCTCGAGGAACTCGATCAGGATATAGCGCTCGAACGAAATCTTGAGCGCGTTGTCGCCTTTGAGCATCTCATGCAGATCGGCGACCTCCTCGAGCTCGGCCTCCGTCGCGGCGCAGCGCCGCGCCGCCTCGGCCGCGGCCGCGCCGAGCGCCTGCGCCTGGCCGCGGCGGCGGTCCGCCTCGCGCCAGCGGGCGTCGGCCGCCTCCCGCTCGCCGCCGAGCCGGCGCGCCTCCGCCGCCAGCTCCTCGAGCGCGCCGCGCTCCCGTCCGGCAAGCTCGCGCTCCAGCTCCTCGGCGAGCCGCCGCTGCGCGGCCAGCTCCGCGCGATACGCCTCCAGCGCCCGCCGGGCCTCGCCCCGCCGCGCCTCGTCCAGGCGCGCCGCGCGCCACGCGTCCGCCGAGGCGAACCCGCCGGCGGCGAGCTCCGCCGCGAGCCGCTCGGCCGCCGCAGCGGCGGCCAGCTCCGCCTCGCGCGCCTGCTCCGCAAGCCCCGCGAGCCGCGCCGCCGTCTCCGCCGCAGCCGTGCCGGCGCGCCCATGGCGCTCCTGCGCGGCGCGCAGCGCGGCGGCCAGCTGCGCGGCCAGCCGCGCCGACGCCTCGTGCCGGCGCTCCAGCTCCGCCGCGTCCTGCAGCGGCTCCGGCACCGCCGCCAGCTCCGCCTCCAGGCGGGCTTCCCGCGCCGCCGCGTCCAGCGCGAGCGGCTGGAGCAGCGCCTGCAGCCGCTCGCGCTCCGCCTCCAGCGTCTCCAGCCGGCGCTCCAGCGCGGCCATCGCTTCGCGCAGCGGCCCGCGCTCCGCCTGCAGCACCTGCAGCCGCTGGCATTCGCCGCGGACCCGGCGGCCCTCCTCGAGCGTCTGCTCCAGCTGCCGCTCCAGCGGCTCGGCTCCGATCTCAAGCTCCGCGCGCCGCCCTTCGGCCTCGGCGAGGCGCTCCTGCGCGGCCGCGGCCTGCGCCGCCGCGGCGGCGAGCTCGCGCTCGAGATGCAGCAGCGTGGCCTTGGCCTCCTGCAGCTCCTCGCGGCGCACCGGCTCGGCATCGGCCGAAGCCTTGCGCGGATGCGCCTCGCTGCCGCACACCGGACACGGCTTGCCGTCATGCAGATGCTCGGCGAGGCGTCCCGCCTGCCCCTCGATCCAGCGCTGCTCCAGCCGGTCCGCCGCCTCGCGGCTCGCCAGCGCGGCGTGCTCGCGCTCATCGCGGGAGCGCTCCAGCGCCTGCGCCTGGCGGCTCGCCTCGAGCATCGCCCGCAGCGCCTCGTGGCGGCGCAGCAGCTGCTCCAGCCGCCGCTCGAGCTGCGGCAGCGGCTCCACGGCCTGCTCCAGCTGCTCCAGCCGCCCCTGGCGCTCGCGGCGCTCGGCGCGCGCGGCCTCCAGCGCGGCCCCGGCGCGCTCCAGCTCCGCGCCGACGCGGCGCTCCTCGGCGCGCAGCCGCGCCAGCTCCGCCCGGCGCTCGCCGAGCGTGCGCACGAGCGGCAGCAGTCCCGCGAGCCGCTCCTGCTCGCGGCCGGCCGCCTGCCGCTCGGGCTCGCGCTCCTGCTCCGCCGAGGCGGCCGCACCCGCCGCCTCCAGCTCGCGGGCGGCCTGCGCGGCCGCCTCCTCCGCCTCGCGCCGGCGGCGCTCCACCGCCGCCGTCTCGGCCGCGGCGCGGCGCGCCTGCTCGTCGTACGGCGCGAGCCGCTCCGCCCGCTCCGCGGCCTCGAGCCGCTCGGCGAGTCCGCTCATCTCGCCGCCGCGCGCCTCCAGCGCCTCCGCCTGGCGGCGCGCGGCGTCCCGCTCGTCGAGCCGCGCGTTCACTCGCTCCGCCTCGGCGAGCTGCGTCCGCTGGGCATCCCAGACGGCCTGCGCCCGCTCCCGCTCCTCCAGCAGCTCGCGGCAAGCCGCCGCATAATGCCGCTCCTCCTCGCCGAGCCCGTCCAGCAGCTGCGCAGCGCCGATATGCTCCTGCGCGAGCACGGCGGCGAGCCGGCTCTCCTCGCGGGCGGGCAGATCAGCCCTAGCCTGCTCGCCGATATAGAGCAGCCGCTGCCGATCGCCCTTGACGGCCTCGCGCAGCTCGCGGGCGCGAGCGGCGAAGCTTTCCTCCAGCCGCCGGTACAGCTCCGTGCCGAACAGCCGCCGCAGAATCTCCTCCTTGTTCTCCGTGTCGGAGGTGAGCAGCTTGCGGAACTCGCCCTGCGGCAGCATGACGATCTGGATGAACTGGTCCCGCGTCAGGCCGACGAGCTCCTCCAGCCGCGCGTCCACCTCCTTGACATGGAAGCGGTCGACCGCCGGGGCCTCGCCGCCTGCGGACAGCTCGTACAGCTCCGCCTTGCCGCCGGTCTCGCTCTTGTTGCCTGCCCGGCGGTGGGCCATCTGCCGGAACACGCGGTAGCGGCGTCCCTTGGTCTCGAACACGAGCTCGACCGACGTCGGCTGGTCGTCCCCCGCGAAGTGGCTGCGCAGCAGCCGCGTCTCCGCGCGGTCCTCTCCGCTCGCCGCGCCATAGAGCGCGTAGCAGAGCGCGTCGAAGACGGTCGTCTTGCCGGCGCCGGTCTGGCCGGAGATGACGAACAGCCCCCTGCCGCGCAGCGGCTCGAAGTCGATCGCCTCCTCGTCGCGATAAGGCCCGAAGGCCGTCATGCTCAGCGTGATCGGCCTCATCCCGCCGCCTCCTCTGCGCCGAGCACCCGTCCGCATACTTCTTGGAACAGGCGCTTCTTGCTCTCGCTCAGCTCGGTGCCGCGCACCTCCCGGTAAAAGCCCTCGAACAACGACGCCGGATCGCTCGCCCGCCGCGCGCCTTGCTCTCCGGCGGCTGCAGCCGCCTCGGCTGCGCCCCCCGCCACAGCCGGCGGCGCAGCCGGCCGGCGCTCCACATGCAGCGCGTTCGGGTAGGACGCGCGCACCTTTTCCATCGGGAACAGCACCGGATTGTCGTCCAGCAGCGTCACGAACACGTAATCGTCGCTCGTCTCCGCCGCCTCGATGTCCCTTATGTATCCGCTTACCCGGCGCATGTCGCGGCGCGGCTCGATGAGCCGCTGCTCCGTCGAAGCAGCGCCGTCCGCGTCCAGCTCCACGACCAGGTAGCCCTTGCGGTGGCGCTCCTCCGAGACGGAATACTTGAGCGGCGAGCCCGCGTAGCGCACGCTCTCGCGTCCGACCCAGTGCGCCTGGTGCAGATGGCCGAGCGCCGCATAGTGGAACGGCTCGAAATGCCGCGCGTCCACGTGCTCGGCTCCGCCGATCGACAGCGGCCGCTCCGAGTCGCTCGTATTGTCCTGCGGGCGGCCGCCGGGCGTGACGAACGCATGCCCGACGAGCACATGGCGCGCCGACGGATCGAGGCGCTCCGCCAAGCGGGCGGCCGCCGCCCGCATCGCGTCGTCATGCGTCCGGATCGTCTCGTCGCCGAGCGCCAGCCGGACGGCCGACGGATCGCAGTACGGCAGCAGGTGAAAATGGACCTCGCCATGCGCGTCCCGCAGCCGCACCGGCTCCGCGTCCGGGTCGTAGCGTCCCGCCAGATGGAGCCCGCGTCCGGCCATCAGCCGGCTGCCGAAGCGGATCCGGTCGGGACTGTCATGGTTGCCGGCGACGGCGATGACCGGCGTGTCGAGGCCGATGACGAGGCGCGAGAGCGTCTCGTCGAGCAGCTCTACCGCCTCCGTCGGCGGCACCGCCCGGTCGTACAGGTCGCCGGCGATGACGACGGCGTCGGGCCGCTCCCGTTCGACCGCCTCCAACAGCTGCTCCAGAGCGAAGCGCTGGTCGTCCGTCATGTAGACGCCCTGCACGAGCTTGCCCAGATGCCAGTCGGCCGTATGGATGAACTTCATCTCCGCCTCTCCCTTCCCGCCGGCCAGGCTCGTCCCGCCCGGCCGACCATGAACATATGTTCTTAAACAGTAGCATTTTCGCGCCTGCCGTGACAAGCCCGGCCTTGCAGCCAAAAGCCGCCAGCGGCGCGCGCGGCCCGGAACGAAAGCAGCCGCCCGGGTCGGTCCCGGACGGCTGGATCGCGGCTGGAGCATGCCTGCTGCCCCTCTCAGGGGCTTCATTCGCCGCCTGTTCGGCCCCGCTTCGTCACATACGCGAAGGCGTACCGCTGCACGCCTTCGCCTACGTTCCTTGCATGGAACGAGCCTTCGGATTCCTCTGCCGCCCCCGGAGGCTGACCGCTCGCCCTAGGCCAGGCTGCGCACTTCAAAGATCGCGAACTTCAGGTAATGGCCCTCCGACACGCCGAGCAGCTGCGGATGGTCTTTGCCCGCCGCGCGCCACTCCACGAGCCGCAGCGACTTGCCCGCGTCGGCCGCGGCGTCCTGGACCGCCTGCAGGAACAGCTCGGGGCTCATATGGTACGAGCAGCTCGCGGTGACGAGGTAGCCGCCTTCGTTGACGAGCTTCATGCCGTGCAGGTTGATGTCCTTGTAGCCGCGGCAGGCGCCTTCGACCGCGCCCTTCGTCTTGGCGAAGGCCGGCGGGTCGAGGATGACGACGTCCCAGGTGCGGCCGCCCTCCTCCAGCTTGCGGGACGTATCGACGCCTTTGGCGCCTTCGGCGCGCGCGCTGCGCTCGTCCCGGCCCTTCACCTGGCGGCGCAAGTATTGGAAAGCGTCGTCCACGACGAATTCCACCCGGTCCGCGAAGCCGTTGCGCTCCACGTTGCGGCGAGCCGTCTCGACGGCATGCTCCGATACGTCGAGGCAGGTGACCTTCTTCGCCCCGTATTTGCAGGCATGGAGCGTGAAGCTGCCCGTATGGGCGAAGCACTCCAGCACCGTCGCCCCGTCCCAGAGCGGGTAGGTGACGGGCTTGCCGCTTTTGTTGACCGGCACGAGCGCGGTCTCTCCATCCCCGTGCCCGCCTGCAGGCGCGGAAGCCTCCCAGCCTGCCGAAAGCTCCGCGATCGGACGCCGCTCGAGCCGGATGCCGCTGCGCGCGCCCCAGCCTTTCATGAGCGGCGCGATCGAGGCGCGGTTTTCCCGCTGGTCGTAGAAATAGCCGGTCTTCTGGCCTTCCTCCAGATCGACCTCCATGACGATGCCGTTCTCGACGATGTCCGCATAGCGCGGACAATCGCCGTACAGCACGCCCGTGCGCTCCTCCAGTCCTTCCAGTCGGCGCACGCCGACGTCGCTGCGCTCGTAGATGCCCTTGGGCCGGAATACGGCGACGAGCGCCCGCACCAGCTCCTCGCGGCGCTGGTCCATGCCGAGCGTCAGAATCTGCACGACGAGCACGTCCGCGAAGCGGTCGACGACGAGCCCGGGCAAATAGTCCGCCTCGCCGTAGACGAGCCGGCAGTCCGGCTCGGACACGAAGCGCTCGCGATGCGCGCGGCACTCCTCGAGGCGGGCGGTCAGCAGCGCCTCGTCCAGCTCCTGCTCCGGCTGCCGCGACACGACGCGAACGCGGATCTGCGAGGCCGGATTCCAGTAGCCGGACGCCAGATAGCGCCCGTTCGCCGCCAGGACATCGACCATCGCGCCGGGCGCAGCCTCCCCTTCCATCCGCTCGATCTCGCCGGCGTACACCCACGGCTGCCCTTGCTCCAGACGCTTCGTCTTCTTCTTATATAAATAAAGCTTCGCTCTGCTCAAGCCTGATCCCATCCCTTTCGCGATCGGGCGGCCGGATGTCCGGCTCGGCCCGTCCTGCTCTTCCCTTCCGGCCCGCGCGGCGCGCGGCGATCCGGTCATGCCTCCCCGCCCGTCCACATAAAGTAGAAGAGCGAAAGGAGTCCTGTCCATGCTCAGCTCCATCCTCATCCCCGCGCTGCTCGGCTTCGCCGTCTTCATGCTCGGCATGAAGCTGATGGAGGCGGCGCTGCACCGCTCCGCCGGCCGCTATGTCGCGGCCGCCGTCGAGCGCTTCACGCGCACGCCGCTGCACGGCCTCGCCTCCGGAGCGGCGATCAGCGCCGTGCTGCAGAGCAGCACGGCCGTCACCGTCATCGCCATCGGCATGGTGAACGCCGGCATCCTCACGCTGCCGCGCACGCTCGGCATCGTGCTCGGCACGAACGTCGGCACCTGCCTGACGACTGAGCTGATCGGCCTCGAGCTGGAGCGCCTCGCCGGACCGCTGCTGCTCGCCGCGCTTGCCGGCTGGCTGCTCACCGCCGCGCTCGGCGAGATGAGCCCCTCCGGCGGCAGCCACCGCCAGCGCTGGCTCGGGCCGCTGCGCAGCGCCTCGCTTGCCGTCTTCGGCTTCGCGCTGCTGCTCGCCGGCATCTCCGTCATGAAGTCGATCGGAGCCGCCGTGCAGGCCAGCCCGTTCTACGCCTGGTTCATGGAGCGCTCGGACGACAGCCTGCTGTGGGGCCTCCTGGCCGGAGCCGCGCTCACGGCCGTCGTGCACAGCAGCGCCGCCGTCATCGGCATGGCGATGAGCCTCGCCGCCGCCGGAGCGATGCCGCCCGAGCTCGGCATCGCCATCGTCATCGGCGCCAACGTCGGCACCTGCCTCACCGCCGTGCTCGCCTCCATCGGCGGCAGCCGCGCCGGCGCCGGCGTCGCCTGGTTCCACGTCGCCCTGAACGTCGGCGGAGCCGCGCTCTTCCTGCCGCTGACGCCGCAGCTGGCTGCAGCGGCCGCCTGGTTCGGCGGCGGCGCTTCCGCGCAGCTCGCGCATGCGCAGACGCTGTTCAACGTCGCCTGCTCGCTGCTCGCGCTGCCGCTCTGCTACTTGCCGCTGCGCCGCCGCTCCGGCCGCCCGAGACGGGACAGCTGAGCGCTGCTTCAGCCGCGACACGCCGCTCCCCTTCTTTCAAGCGAAAGCCCCGTCCCCGACCTGCAGGGACGGGGCCTTCCCCGCTGACGCTACGTTCCGCTGATGCCCAGTCCGAGCAGCCGCAGCGCGCCCGCTACGATCCGGTCGTTGTTGTCGTAGCCGGACTGCTTCTGGCGGCGCCACGCTTCCTCCGGCGCGAACCATTCGACGCCGCGGATCTCCTCGACCTGCGCCTGCAGCGAGCCGCCGGTCGCTTCCACGAGATAATAGTGGACTTCCTTGTCCACGACTCCTTTGGCCTCATGCCGGTACTGGTACTTGATCTGGTCGATCGGCTCGACGATCCGGCCCTCCAGGCCGGTCTCCTCCGCGATCTCCCGAAGCGCGGTCTCCTCCACCGTCTCGCCCGGCTCCATCTTGCCCTTCGGCAGCGAAACCTTGCCGTACCGATCCTGGATGAGCTGGATCTGCAGTCCATGCTCTGGCGTCCGCCGGTATACGACCCCGCCTGCTGAGATTTCCTTCATGCGCTTCCGATCCTCCCCGATCTGATCTTGACGGCGCGGCGCCGCTTGTCAGGCTCCTGCCTTTTCCAGCCTTGCCGGCTGCTCCTGCACGACCTCGACGAGGCGTCCGCGGCTCTCGTTGACGCCCGCCTCCGTGATCTCGACGCGGCACAGCTTGCCGATCATCGACTCGTCGCCCTGGAATACGACCTGGATATAGTTGTCCGTGTACCCCATCATGAGGCCCGAGCCCGGCGCGCTGCCCTTGTGCTCGCGCTCCGGGATGACGCCCAGCGTCTGGCCGACGTACTGCTCGGCATAGGCGAGCTGCATCGTCTCCGACAGGTCGATCAGCCGGTGGACGCGCTCGTTCTTGACCGCCTCGTCCACTTGTTCCTCCATCCGCGCGGCCGGCGTGCCGGTCCGCTTGGAGTACGGGAAGACGTGCATTTCGGAGAAGCCGAGCTCCTTCATGTACGCGTAGCCCGCCTCGAACTGCTCCTCGCTCTCGCCCGGGAAGCCGACGATGACGTCGGTCGTGATGGCCACGCCCGGCATCGCCTCGTGCAGGCGGCGGATCGTCGCCGCGTATTCCTCGGTCGTGTACTTGCGGCGCATGCGCTTGAGCACCGTGTCGTCCCCGGCCTGGAGCGGCACATGCAGATGGCGGCACATTTTCGAAGACTTGTTGAGCACCTCGATCATGTCCTCGTCGATCTGGCTCGCCTCGATCGAGCTGATGCGGATGCGCTCCAGCCCGTCCACCTTGTCCAGATCCCACAGCAGGTCGGACAGCTTGTAGCGGTCCAGATCGTCGCCGTAGCCTCCCGTGTGGATGCCGGTCAGCACGATCTCCTTGAAGCCGGCCTCGACGAGCTTGCGCGCCTGCGCGACGACGCTCTGCGGATCGCGGCTGCGGGACAGCCCGCGCGACCACGGGATGATGCAGAACGTGCAGAAGTTGTTGCAGCCCTCCTGGATTTTCAGGAACGCCCGCGTGCGGTCGGCGAAGTCCGGCACGTCCAGCTCCTCGAACTCGCGCGTCTTCATGATGTTGCGGACGGCGTTCACCGGCACGCGCTCGGCCTGCACCTGGCGGACGTAGTCCATCATCCGCTCGCGGTCCTGCGTGCCGATGACGAGGTCGACACCCGGGATGTCGAGGATCTCCGCCGGCGACGTCTGCGCGTAGCAGCCCGTTACGGCGATGACCGCGTCCGGATTGCGCCGGATCGCGCGGCGGATCACCTGCCGGCTTTTCTTGTCGCCCGTGTTGGTGACATGGCATGTATTGATGAGATAGACGTCGGCCTTGTCCGTGTCGAAGTCCACTTGCTCGTAGCCTTCGTTCTTGAACAGCTGCCAGATCGCCTCGGTATCGTAAAAGTTGACTTTGCAGCCTAAGGTGTGAAGGGCTACCGATGGCATGACGTTCCTCTTCCTCCCATTTCTCCGGACTCGTACATGAGCGCGGCCAGTCCCGCCAGCCCCGCCGTCTCGGCCCGCAATATTCTCCGTCCCAGGCCCGCCGCGAGCGCGCCCGCCGCCTGGATCTCCTCCGCTTCGCGGGGGCTGAAGCCGCCCTCTGGCCCGACGATCAGCAGCACCGCTTGCGGCTCGCCGTCCTTGAGGACGCCGCTCTCGCGCGCCTGCCGGATGCGGTCGCCCAGCCCGGTGCGGATGCCTGGCGCATGGCCCTCTGCCTCGTAGCAGAACAGCGCCAGATCATGCCGCGGCACGTCGGCGAGCAGCTGCTTCCAGCCATGCACCTCCCGCACCTCGGGCAGCCGGCTGCGATGCGCCTGCTCCGCCGCCTCCTTGGCGATCCTGCCCCAGCGCTCCAGCCGCTTCGCCTCCTTGCGGGCGTCGTACTGGACGACCATCCGCTCGGATTGGAAAGGCAGGAAGGCGAACGCGCCGAGCTCGGTGCCTTTCTGGATGACGAGCTCCATCTTGTCCCCCTTGGGCAAGCCCTGGGCGACGGTCACGCGCCAGAGCGGCTCGCGGTCCATCGGCAGCCGCTCGGCGATGTCGGCGGTCACTTCCGACGGCGACAGCTGCGTGAGCACGACGCGCGCTTCCTGCGAGACGCCGTCGGCGACGATGGCCTCGTCGCCCGCCTTCATGCGCATGACCTTGACCATATGATGGGCGTCCTCCCCGCGGAGGACGACCGTGGAATCGCCGAACTGCTCCGGCGATACGAAATATCGCTGCATCTCATAACCCCTGTATCGTAAAAGTCATCCTCCATCATACACCTTTTGCGGATGAAAATCCACGCGAGGGACCGGCAGGCGCCGCGCATGGCGATACATTCGATGCGAATCTTCCGTCTATCGGGACAGGAATCCGAAATTATGGAAAGAGGGCGATGTCATGCATGATGAAGACCGGCCTGGGGATGGAGGGAACACGGCATGGCGGAAACCGCCTGTCCCGTCATGGGTCTATCGGGGACTAGCCTTGCTGATCCTCGCTGCCGTCGCCGGCCTGTTTCTCGTCGGATTCCCGCTTTATTCCCTCTCGAAGGAGTTCCGGCCCTTTCGGTTGACCGTCCACAACCAGTCCGGCAAGAGCGTCGACGTGCTGGCGATCTATATCCGCTCGCTGAACGAGTCGGGAATCGAGGGCGTGAGCTCGCTGGACCGCTTGTCCCGGAAGCTCGGGAGCGGTCGCAAAGCGACGTTCAAGCCGGCGCTGGAGCATGCCGGGGAAGGGACGATCTACGTGGAGTACCGGATCGGCGGCGACCGCCAATCCATGAAGACGGTCGTATGCGGGTACACGGAATATGCGAGCGGGTTTTCCACGTTGACGCTCAAGGGAACCGAGGTCCAGTTGAAACAGAGATGCCATTAGCTGCTAGAGCGCGCAATCAACCCGCTAGGGCGTGTCTGCAACCTCCGCAGGAAGCAGATGCTGCTGGATTTTAGTTCCTGGCAAGGAACGTAGGCGAAGGCGTACCGGGGATGGGGATGCGTCAAGCCTACCTGACGAAGCAGGGCCCTTTCCTGCTGTTTCGCGTGATCCATCCCGTCCCCGCCCGATGCCAACGACTCCTCAGACGCTTCGAACCCCTTTTTCCGCGTCTCCAACATCTTAACGACGAATCAGACGCTTAGAACTGCCTTTCGCGTGTTTTCGAATGCTTTTTCGGCCATTTCGAATGGCTAAGCTCTTCACACGTCGTTAGATAGTTGAGCCGCCCCATTCGCTGCTTCTAACGATCTGATTCGTCATCAGCGGCCCTCTACACTTCGACGGGAGAAGCTGCGCGCAAAACCGAGCGCCTCTCGACGGTGGGATGCTCGGGATCGGGATGAGGCTCGCGATCGGGACGATTCCCGCTATCAGGAGGATGCCCGCGATCGGGACGATGCTCGGGTTCGGAACGAAGCGGCGGTGTCATGGAAACTCACCGAGCGGAATGGAGCGCAACGGCCTACGGCACCGCTTGCCTCCCGTTCAGGTCCAATGCAGTCGCGGGATAACTCGGCGGGCGTTACTGCTTTGCAGGCAAAAAGGACAAAGCGAGACCATCTCGCTTTGTCCTTTTTGCCATGCGGATTTGGGATCAGGATTAAAAAAGGGCTTCGAAAAACGATCGGAACATGACATGCAGATCTCCGACAAGAGCCAGATACGGCTGCAACGTGGCCTCGTTGAGCGGCCGGATGAAGACAATGAGCAAGAAAATGAAGATCCCCCACTGCGAGTACTGGTCGAGCTGGATGCGCGTGCGGCGCGGCAGCAGCTCGTACAAAATGCGGTAGCCGTCCAGCGGAGGCAGCGGCAGCAGGTTGAACAGGAACAGCATGCCGTTGAGGTAGATGAAGTAGTGCAGGAAGATCGAAAGTGCCTCGACGACGCGATCCGAAGCGCCGAGCAGCAGATCCGTGGAGTTGAAAAGCTGCCATAAAAACGCGCCGAGCGCCATCAGCAGCAGGTTGCTGAGCGGTCCGACGAGAGCCACGACGATGTTCATGAGGCGCGGCCGCTTGAAGTTGAGCGGGTTGACCGGCACCGGCTTCGCCCAGCCGAAGCCGGCGATCAGGATCAGGAACGTGCCGAGGAAGTCGAGATGCACGGCCGGGTTGAGCGTGACGCGCCCTTGCTTGTACGCCGTATCGTCGCCGAACTTGTAGGCGGCATACGCATGCGCGAATTCATGCAGCGTGAACGCGATGATGAGCACGAGCGCGATGAACGGCAGCTCGTCCAGCGGGAAGCGGATGAGGCTTTGCAATCCCTCCATCCGCGTCTACCCTTCGCCCTTCGGCTTGGCGGCGACGAAGGCGATCCACTTGTCCTCGCGGACGCGGTCGACGATCTCGAAGCCCGAGGCGAGCAGCGCCGCGGCGACCGTCTCTTCCTTGTTCTCGTAAATGCCGCTCGCGATGTACGTGCCGCCGGGCTTCAGCGCCGCGTACACGTCGTCGAGGAACAGCAGGATGATCTCCGCCAGGATGTTGGCGACGATCAGGTCGCACGGCACGCCGACGATCAGCGGCTCGCTCACGGCGCGGGCGGCCAGCTCCGCCCTCACCTTGGCCTCGATCGGATTGGACTCGGAGCTCCAGGAGGACGCCTCGCCGCTGCTGATCTTGAGCACGCCGAGCAGGTCGCTCTGGAGCGCCTGGATGCGGTCCTCGAGCCCGTTCAGGCGGGCATTTTCAATCGCGCTGGACACGGCGACCGGGTCGAGGTCGACCGCGAGCACGCGGGCCGCGCCGAGCTTTACCGCTCCGATCGCCAGGATGCCGGACCCGGTGCCGACGTCGATGACCTCGTCGCCCTCGCGGATCGACGACTCCAGCGCGCGCAGGCAGAGCGAGGTCGTCGGATGCGTGCCGGTGCCGAACGCCATGCCGGGATCGATCTCGATGACCAGCTCCTCCGGCGTCGCCTCGTAGTCCTCCCACGTCGGCTTGATCGTCAGCCGCTCCGAGACGCGGATCGGCTTGAAGTACTGCTTCCAGGCGGTCGCCCAGTCGTTCTCGTCGACCGTCACGACGGAGATGTCGGCCGGACCGGGATCAATCTCGTACGTCCGCAGCTCCTCGATGCGGGGACGGACCGCCTTCACATGCGCGTCCATGTCCTCGTCTTCGTTGAAGTAGCCCTTCATGACGACGAAGCCCTCGGGGATGTCGTTCAGCGGCAGCTCGTACCACTGGCCGAAGCTCAGGTCGCGGCGCCTCTCCAGCGAGCCGGACTCCTCGATCGACACGCCTCCGGCTCCCTGCTCGTGCAGGAAATTGGAAATCATCTCGACCGCTTCCTCGGTCGTGTAGATGGTCAGTTCATGGTATTTCATCGGTGCAGCCCCACTCCTCTTCGCCTACTGGCTTATCCTGTCTATTCTACAACAGAACGAAGAGGGGATTCAAAATGCGGATAACAACTTTATAACTCTTGTTACGAGAAACACTCAAGAAGCCGGATATAGTAGGTTCTATGACAAGCGATTGGAGTTTTGCAACGTAGAGCGGGGTCACAAACAGTTTAGAAATAAATAGTGGGATGTCAAAGGCTACTTCGGAACGAACATGCAGAATGCTGGACCTCTGTCAAGAAAGTGGACACCTTTGTAACGGACGGAGTTCAGGCAGTCCCGTCGAATCCAGCCGCGAATCGTACCGGGGACAGATAACCAAGCGAGCCGTGGATTCGCTTGCGGTTGTAAAAGAATTGGATATAGCGGTACATGTCTTGCGAGGCTTGCTTTCGGGTCAAGAATCGCGTGCAATAGACGAATTCTTTTTTGAGAATGCTGTGGAACGATTCCATGCTCGCATTGTCATAGCAGATGCCTCTGCGGCTCATGCTGGCGGTCATGCCGTACTGCTCCAGCTGGCTTCGGTAGGCTTCCGAGGCGTACTGACTGCCTCGGTCCGAATGGTGCACCAGACCAGCAGGCGGCCCCTTGCTCGCGTAGGCTTTCTCCAGCGCGTCCAAAACAAGCTCAGCTTTCATATGGCCTGCAAGCGTCCAGCCGACAATCTCACGGGTGCACAAATCCATGACGCTCGCTAAATACAATCGCCCTTCCCGACAAGGAATGTAGGTGATATCTGCCACCCATACTTGGTTCGGCTGTTCGACGTCGAACTGCTGGTTCAGGAGATTCGGAGAGATCGGCTGGTCATGATTCGAATCCGTCGTCGACACCCGGAAACGGCCAGAAACGCAAGCGCGAAGCTTCATTTCGGCCATGTAGAGACTGACGGTACGTTCGGAAATGGCGTATCCCTCCCGCCGGAGCAGCACGGTGAGCTTCGGGGCTCCATACCGCCGCTGGGCATCATGAAAGTGGAACCGAATCCGTTCTTGGATGTCCGCTTTAAGCCGTGCCCGGGCGCTGGGAAGCGCCTGGCTCCATTTGTAGAATCCGCTCCGCGACACTTGCATGACCTTGCACAACTTCTTCAACGGAAAATCGGAGCGGGAGTCCTCTATGAACTGAAATCTCATTTCCGTGGATTGCTGAAGATGTGCACCGCCTTTTTTACGATGGCCAGCTCTTCTTCCATCTCGCTGATCTGACGTTCCTTCGCTTTGAGCTGTGCTTTCAGCTCCCGGATCAGCTCGGCGTTGTTCACCGGTTCATGCTCGAATTCCCGATACTGAGCCAGCCACTGATGCAACGTGCTCTTGGGAATGTTCAGTTCTTCGGCAATGTCTCCCAGCGACTTGGTCTGTTCTTGAATGAACTTTACGGTTTCTTTCTTGAACTCTTCGTTGTAATGCTGGCGCCTACGTTCCTCTGTCATGAGAACACCTCCACATACGGTCATTATTGTCTGTCCGTTAGAGAGTGTCCACTTTTTATTCTAGTTGCAGATAGTTCGGCAGGTAGTACGTGTTGTTCTTGCTCTGACTGACCAGAATCAGCTTCTTCTCGGCTAGACTCTCAATGTGACGTTCTACGGTCTTGGAACTGCATCCGACATTTCGGGCAATCATCTCCATCGTGGGGTAGCACTGACTCTTGTCGCTCATGTAGGCGATAATATCAACGAGAATCAGCTTCTCATAAACGTTGAGTCCATAACACCGATGGATTTTATGCGGCAGGATAGTATACCCCTTGTGACATCCCGTAAAGTTGCTCTCCTTGGCAACCTCGTCCATGTACGTATTAGCGGCGGTGTTGTTTTTAATCAACCAGAAATCGTTAAACTTCATTTTCATCTTCAATACCTTCCTTTTGTCGTGTGATGCCGCCGTGGGGCGGCTGTGAAGTCAGGAAGGCGGCTAGCCTAAAACGTTACCTCACCTGTATATGTAAACTGGTCGTCACCAGACTGTCTTTCTGCTATAACCATCGGAGCATATTCCCAGATCGTTGCGGACTGTTTTAAAATTCTTCTTACTATCCATAGTCGATGTATGTCTGATGATAGTTGCGGAAAGGTATTTATCTGAGAAAAACGCAAGAAAACGAAGATAAGGTTTTCGGCATAAAATATAGAGGTAACTGGGGATTTTAGTACAGTTGAATAGGAGAGCGGCAATGCAAATAGGGTATATAATTCAAGCATTAAATGCTGTGCATACACGATTTTGGAGAAATTTTGATACGGGAGTGATGAAGGTTAAGTTCTTTCAGGTCGCGCCGCCCGATTCATTCGGCACTGGGTGGGGGTAAAAGAAAGACCTTGAGGATATCCTCAAGATCTCATAAAGTATTACTTAATATTGCTATAGAATTTCTTCAACTTTGTCGAAATCTCTTCGGGGACGGTACATTTTTTAAAGTTAAGTGACACTAATTCATTAATTGCTCTATCCATTGTAAACCACGAATCACTTTTATAGTCACCGATTTCGTTATTGAAGCCTAATATACAAATACCGTAACTCCTCTCTCCCCATATCGCCCACTTCATGGACGGAGATAACCATACAACCACCTCAGAGTTATATAAAATAGCATCAGCAGGGCTCTCATCAGGACCTTTTTCAAGCATATTCCAATAATCATCATCTGTAGTTCCTTTTTGAAAAATACACCAATTATACTGGGAGAACTCATTATAGTAATAATCTACAGGATGTGGGTCTAAAACACCCATAATGACAGATGAATCGCCAAACACGTAAGTAAGTTGTTCTAGTTCATCCCAAAACAGATCACTCATTGCATGATCAAAATCGAGTACAACTGTTTTTTGAAACGGGAATTTAAAAATTTGGTTTGGTAGTCGTTGTTCTGAATTGAACGCCTTCGTTACCAGAAATAGTATTTCTTCAAATTCTTTTTTATCCCTTATAAAATTGTTTTGACTCATTCATCAGACCCCAATCTAATTTTGGTAGTAGGTGCCTTACTTCCTTTGGCATAATAGTCGGCAGTTTGTTGTCCCTGATTAGATTTATCACGAACAACATATTTAGCACCGTCTTTTGAATAGATGGTAGCACTACCGTCCTTTGCAACAGTTTTAGTCCAACCATCGCCCAAAAGACTACTCTCAAAATCCGCCTTTGTAACATTAGTTGAAACATTTTTCACACTTTTCCCAACTGTAATATCTTTATAACCACACTGAGTATTATGAACCCATATACCTAAATCCGTCACATAATAAGTATGGAAATCAGCAACTGTAAAGTTATAAACCGTAACAGGCTCTTCTAACTTAACGAACTCTACTTTGTCAATCGTCAGATTGCTTCTATCAGCCTTTTGAAGCTTATCGCCTACTTGAAGTTCATCTGCGTAGACCCACCCTTTACCCTCCACCCAGAACGGATGATTGTCGGTGGTCTCTATGACTTGCTCCCCAACATATAGTTTAATAATATCATCACGTTGATTACGATATAAAGCTGTTACTTCTTTGTAAGCCAACTCTCCATTAGAATCGTACTCAGACTTGGCAAGTACCTTATCCCCTACCTCGATTTCCTCGATAGGTTTCTCCCCTTCGTCTGTTAAAACCTTTGTTCCTGCTATGAAGCAATTGCACTGGTTCAATGCTTTATTTGCGTTACCAGACTTTGTCGGTTTACCCTTATTAAAAGCTTCGTCATCAAGTAATTTTAATTCGTGTGCTTTAGCTTGATTTTTTGCTGTAGCTTCTACCGCTCTTTCAATATGTTTGCCGCTTTTATCTGCAAACTTGACAATTATCTTTCCACCTTTAATAATTTTCCCAACCGGAAGCAAACCAACGATAGCCAATCCTTTGTCAAAATAACTCGATTTAGGATTCATAATCGTTCTAATATCATCAACGACAAGGAAATTGGCAATCTCTACGACTACATTAGCACCTGTTTTAAAAATGGTGCTACCTTCCTCCCAAGTCGCTCCTTCAATTATGTACTGATTCCCCGTCGGGTCTACGTATTTCAACGGATTATTGATTACATACGTATACAAGTTCAAACTTAAAGGATTAAAAGCGTTCCCTTCAAAGGTATCCGCACTCGTGAATTGTCCTGCACCACTGTCATACCAACGGGCCTTATAATCCATGAGTCCCGTTTTAGGGTCGATGGTTTGTCCGGTGTATCCGATCGTATTGTATTCCGGCGTCATCGGCGTCATCAGACTACCAAACGCATCGTAGCGGTATTGCTCCAGCGTTTCGCCGTTACGGTCCGTCAAGTGGGTCACGCTGCCTAGGTGATCGTTTAAGTAATAGGTAAAATCACCGCGCAGCATCCCGCGAACAGGAGCTTCGCTTTTTCGAATAGGCGCTTCGTCATCCATGACATTCCACAACGTATTCCGATACGACTTTCGGGACAACACATCGCCGTTCGCTTCATAATACTGCGCAATCGGCTCCAGATCCTCACCGTATTCCTTCATGATCGTCAACCCGTCATTCAGGTAATAGGTTTGATCTTCGATAAGAACAGGTTCCTCCTGCAAATTATCTACAAATGCAGCCGACTCTCCATAAGTGCTTTGTGTCGCTCGCTCTGATTCGAGCAAGGTAGGCTGCTGGCGCGGATCAGGATAGCTTTCTTTCCGACCGATTTTTTGCAGGAACGCGTCATAGTCGTATTCCACTTTCGAGCCATCGTCATAAAGAACCTGTTCCAGCATATCGTTGCTGTCATACGAATAGCGAATGAGTCCCTTATTCCCTCTCTCCTGAACCCTGTTTCCATTCGCATCATAGACAAACGTTTCTTCGCCCGAGCGGACCATTCGACCTGCCTTGTCATACTCATAAGCGGTCGTTTTCCCATCTGCCGACATTGTTTTTCGGTTGCCATCCGAATCATAGGTATAAGCAACTTCGCCAGGAGGCTTGACCATAGTATCGCGGTAAGAATGTGTGGATCCCTTTCGATCCTGTTGCTTGAACGGCAAATCGTAGATATCCAGAATCTCGGCGTCTTTAGCCTGCGGATACTGGACGTGCTGAATTCGATTTAATCCATCATAAGCGTACTCCGTTTTAGCTCCGTCTTCCTCTGCTTTTTGTGTGATGTTTCCGGCTAAATCGTAGGCGTATTCCAACCGGCTTTGCGTTCGTTCACCTTTATGGTCCAGGCTGACAAGCTGGAGATTGTCATTGTACGCATACGTGGACTGTATTCCGTTCGGCCGGTTGACCTTTGTCATTGCTCCACGTGCATCGTATTCAAACGTCGTCTTGAAACCATCGGGGTCCGTAAATTCCTTGATTTGATTGAGCAAGTCGTATACGTATTCCTGCGTATTTCCTTCGGGATCCGTCATGTGCGTCCGGTTTCCTCTTTCGTCGTACTTAAACCGAACCGATTTATCCCAGGTATTATTTTGCATGGTGGAGATTCGCCCCATGGCGTCATACGTGAAACTTTGTTCATTCGTCGATGTCGAAGCGTGAATCAACTGTCCAATGGAATCGTAGCTATAGGCAAACACTTCGCCGTTCGGCATGCGTTTCTCTGTTATCCGTCCCTGCAAATCATATGCATAGGTCGTGCGTTTGCCTAAGGCATCCACGCTTTCGGACATCAATCCGGATGAATCATAGGCATACGTCCGTTTTTCATTCTCTGCATTGATTTTTTTCGTCAAACGACCGAAGGCATCATAGCTCCATGTCGTGACAGCTCCGCCTGCAGTTTTCGTTTCAATGAGATTTCCAATCGTATCATATCGGTATGAAGTAACCTCACCTAGCGCATTTCGAACATGAACTAAACGTCCCAGCAGATCATATTCATACTGGGTTTTATTTTTATTGGCATCTGTATAAGTTTCAACCCTGCCCGCAGCGTCATAAGAGAAGCGCTCTACGCCTCCTTTTGGATCCGTTTTGGTCAAGACTCGGCCTAACCCATCGTAGGTGAAGGCAAGTTCGGCTTGAAGTGAATCTTTATAAACCGTGACGAATCCAGCTGAGTTGCGAGTAAAGGATTCGGTATTGCCGTTAGGATCGGTAGACTTGACAAGAAGCCCTCTTGGATCATAATCCGATTGCCACTTCGCTCCACCAGGTTCATTCACGGTAATGACTCGGCCAGCTTTATCGTAGGCGTAGGTAGTCTTGTTTCCGTCTGCTGAAGTAATAGCCGCAACCCGATTGAGTTCATCATACGAATAAAAGGTGGAGTGACCCTTATCGTTAATAGCTTGCACCAAATTTCCGTTGCCATCGTAGAAGAGTTCAGACTGCGCCCCAACGGAGTCTTTCATCCAAACCGGCAAGTTTCGGCCATCATATCGGAATTCAGATATTCCTCCATTCGGTTCCTTTTGCCACACCAAGTTCCCATTGCCATCATAGCGATACTCTGTCGCATAGGTGACCCCCGTCTGAGAGTCTTTGTTCCATTCCTTCGTAACTCTTCCATTTGAATCATTTTGATAGGTACTTATTAAACCGTTCGGTTCCGTAACACTCTGTAAATGGCCAAGAGCATCATAATCAAATTCTCTAATATTCCCCAGTGCATCTTTGATGCTATTCACTTTATCAAATTCGTAAGTCATGGTTGTTTTTGCACCTGACGCATCTTCGTACTCAACAAGATTGCTGTCTTTATCATAAGAGTACGTTGTGGTATTGCCCAATTCATCTATAATTTTCTTAATTCGATCACGTGGATCATATTCAAATTTCTTTTTCAGATTTAGAGAGTCCATTTGTTCAACAACTCGGTGCAAGCCATCTCGAAGGATGGTTTGTCCAAAATTTCCCGCATCAGTCAAAACACTTACAAAACCGTACTCATCAAGAGTAAAGCTCGATTTTTCCCCTTCCGCGTTAATGATATCTGTAACAACACCCTCACTGTTGTAAATGAATTGCGTCTTTTCTCCGAGGGCATTTTTTGTAGAGGAAAGGTTGCCGTGAGAATCATAATTAAATTCGCTCACATAGCCTCTTGAATCTGTTATCGTAAGCGGCTGACGACGTTCGTTATACGTCATTTTAACCGAGTAGCCCAAAGGATCCGTTACCAGTGTCATGTTTCCTTCTGGATCATACCCGTACTTCCATTGCGCTCCATTTCGATCAGTCCATAAAGTCCGATTATCGTTGCTGTCAAAAACAAAACGCTCAAATGTTCCATCCGCATAATCAATTCCGGTCTGACGAAGCCTTGAATCATAATAAAACGTTTTTTTGTTTCCGAGAGGATCGGTAGCGATTGTTTTTCCGTTGGCTGGATCGTATTCAATCGTCCCTTTTCTACCGTTAAAGTCCGTCTGTTCTACGACTCGACCCTGACCATCATAGACGTTAACCAAGGTCGATGTCTTTTCTGGGTTGGTTATAGTAAGCATTCGATGATTAGAATCGTAAGTGAAGCTAATCGTAGCTCCATCCGCTAACTCCATCGATGTTAGGTCGTGGGTAAGCTCGTTATAGCGATACTTGACTTCACGTCCCGAATGATCGGAGACTGTAGAAATTTTTCCGCCCGAACCGTAAGAAAGTGTGAGCAACGCTCCTTTCGTTTCAATGCTTTTGAGAACCGATCCATAATAGCGAAGATAGACCGAAGATTTATTCGCGTCTCTAATTTCAACCAACTTTCCATCTTCACGGAATAAATAGACCCAGCTTTCTGGCGTCTCCATTTGATACATGCCGTTCGAAAGCTTTTCCAATGAATTATAGGTTCCAAGAGGAGCGATGAACCCCCCATCTGAACGGGGCTCGTACGGGTAAACTCCGCCATCTGGAGAAGTGACATGAATAATTCCCTTATCACGACGTTCCAATCTCCACTCCCAAGAATGGCGCCACCCTACACCAACAGCACCATCGTACGTATCTCGGCTATGATAAGAGAGTCCGAATTCAATGGGGAAAGCGGCTTGCAAAGATAAATTTGTGTGCTTAAAATCGAAATCACCTGTCGCCATATTAATCGGATCCCACCAAGACGGCTTAGGAAAATGTTCCCGATTGGCAATTTTCTCTGCAGTTAAATCTTCCAACTCTTCCGGCAAAATATTGCCTGCCAGCTGCAAATCACGGTTTCGGTCCTGTAGAATCAGGTTCCATCCCTTATCAATCAAACCCGCACAACGGTTTCCGTCGCTGCAAGTTTGTCCAGGTATTCCATTATCCGATGCAATAAGCTGCGCTTTTTCAGCCATCATTACAACGTCCGTTGCGCGATAGTAGTAACCGGCAAGCGCTTCCCAGTTTACATTCCAATCCGGAGCCGTATAGCGAAGGACTCGAACCATTTCAGAGTCCGGCGATTTGTTGTCGCTATCCTTTGAGTTGAAATAAGGATTGCTCCCTAAACGCTCAACCTTGGCCGTCATGTTAGCAATCTCATATTTGTTAAGCTCAACGGGCAACTGCCATTCCCGGACATACTTGGCAGGCTGGTTATCCGAACTGATTGGAAACTGCGAATCAAAGTAAGACGAATAGTTAAAGCCTTTCGCCCAAGTAAGGTGAGATCCGTCATTTTTCCCCGATTCGTCAAATGGAATGATGACTTCATATGTAACCGGAACGTCGCTTGTTACTTGTTCGTATCCGACACGCCTTTGATAATAAATTTCGAGTGTTACTTTTGTGCCCCGTTCTGCGATACCCCGCACGATGTGTTGGGAACTGTACAAATTAGGGAGAACCTGCATGTGCGCAGGTGCAGGCGGAGCTGGATTGGCAATAGAAAGTCCTTGATAGAAATTAAAGTATTGGGGAGCATCATCCGGTACGACACAAACCGTGTGGCTCCCTTCTTCGATAGCTTGACCACCGGAAGAAAGTCCGTTCCAAGCAAATGAAGCTTGTCCGGAACCTACGCTTGATATGGATTTTAGCGATGTTCGAGTATAGGGGGTAGGAGGTTCAAATACAGGAGCTCCAGGTTTAGGGGTGGGGGCTGGAGATGGCGGTGGTGTCGGAGGATTAAAGCGCACTGAACAGATTTCAAGCGATGTCGGATGCGGTCTATCCTGGTAATTCCAGCCGATCGTTGTTTTCCCGCCATATACAGGCACAAACGTCGATGGAGAAACACTCACATTTACTGTTGCAGCATCTGCTTTGGGGATGCTTCCCCCAGGCACCCAGGGAATGCCGGTTAGGGTGATACTAATTATAAGGATTAATAAACTAATCACTTTTAGTAATTTTATTTTTTTGTATTTTCCATTTGTATTCACTCAGTAGTTACTTCCCTTCGATTAATTAAAGTAGAATCAGGCACTACCTTTAAGAGGTAGTCCCTAATTCTTTATAATTTAAACATACGTATAAGATGAAATAAATACTACCTCTTGACCATCTGGATTCACAACCCTAATATCAACCTTCATAGCAGAATTTGACCTCGGAGCAGTAACTGTGATTGCATTTGCATTTAAGCCCACTACAGTCGCTTGGATATTGCCAAAGTAAACTTTAGCTCCAGCAAGGAAGTTTGCTCCATTCAGATTAAAGCTGTTACCACCAGCGACAGGACCGGATGTTGTTGTAATGCTGGTAAGGACCGGCCTTGGACTGGCTCCAGGGAATGAGTAAGTATATGCATTTACATAGACATACTCTTGCCCATCCGGATTAACAATTCGAACATCGACGTTTCCAGAATCTTGGGCTGCTGGAGCCATTACTCTGATGTATGCAGAATGGAATTCAACGATAGTGGCTTCCTTCGCTCCAAAATAAATTTTTGCGCCTTCCTTATGATTCGTTGCATAAACATGTACCGAATTGTTTCCTGAAATTGAACCGCTTGTAGCTCCTAAATAAGTAATATGTGGTCTGCTTAATTGAGGCAACGGCAAGTATTTGTACGCCAGAGGCAAAATAGCTTCTTGTCCACTAGCATTAATTACTCTTACATCTACCGAGCCTTCCAAGTTGGCAGGTACACTAACAGTAATTCTATTCCCGTGATTATAGTCCGTTACCTGGGCTAATTTTGTGCCAAAGTAAACCTTAAAATTAAGACCAAAGTTAGATCCATACAGATGAACTCCATTTCCACCAGTAACATATCCACTAGTGGTTTCAATAGAAGTTAGTACTGGTTGTGTTGGCGTAGGAACATCAGTATACTGGTATGATTTTGTCAACACATATTCTTGACCGTCTGGATTCACAAGCCTAATATCGACAAAGCCTTTTTCATGAGGCGGAGTCACAACTGCAAATTCCGTTCCATACTGTATATCGACCGGGGTTACTTGAATATTATCGATGTAGACTTTGAATCCTTGAGTATTCAGGTGGCGAGTGTAAATTCGGAATGCTTCCCCTCCCGTAACATATCCTTGATTTTTACTAATAGACGTAATAACAGGACGTTCAGTTAAATTCGGTTTTAAATAGTTATATGCAACAGGCAAAACAAATTGAGAACCATCTGGATTAATAATCTTTACGTCAGCTTTCCCCGCAAAATCAACCTTAGGCACAGTTACTGTAATTTGATTTGCAGAATGGAACGTTACTACAGTCGCTTTTGTTCCACCAAAGAAAACTTCCGCTCCAGTTACAAATTTAGATCCATTCAAAGTCGTATTGACTCCGCCAACTATTGAACTTGAGACAACTGAAAGCGAGGAAATCGTTGGTTGGTTTTTTTGTTTATCTACATAACCAGTCGCATAGCTTACCACATTTGATTGAGGGGAGGATACTTGAGCTTTATCCCACGTCTTTATTCCAAAGTAGTAGACGCTGTTTTCCGTCAACCCTGAAACCTCGTACGTTTCTTTTGTCCCGGCAGAGTTAGCTAGTGATAAGTAGACGTGTTGTGCTACCGTCCAGTTAGCTTCTGTAATCGGTGACGTGCTGTATCGGATCTCATATTTTTTCTCTGGCTTGCCTGGACGTACATCGATTGGCGCAGTCCAACTAAGCTTAATGGTAGATGCCGTAGCTGATGATGGAATCAAATCCGTAATCTTATCAATCGGGCTGATTTCCTCGAACATCTCCACGAAGCCTAATCCTGTCGAAAGCGGATGACCGTTGTTCGCCGTTACACTGATAGCGTACTTGTCAAATGCTCTTGGCGAAGATACGTAAAAATCTTTCTTAGAACCTAGTACCCAGCCGACAACATCTCGGTAGCTTTGTACCGTTACCCAATTCGCTCCATCCCAGCCCATAAGCTCAAAATGCTGCGGATTAGCTTCCAGAACTTCGGTCGGATATAGAGCAAACTTCTTCACTTTTTTCAAGGAATCAAATTCATACCAAACTCGCTGCGGCTCGAGATCAGTAGGTACATAATTTGAGATCCAGCTGTTTCCTTTTTCAGCTCCTGGCTCAAATGCTCGCCAGCCATCATAGTAAGAATTGACGCTGGTCGCTCCTGCTCTTCCAGAAGGAAATGCTACGCTCGTCATGGATGGAATAATAGAGCTGGAATACCGGGTCTCTCCATCCGATTGGTTAGGCAATGTTGAAGCATTTACAACATTGGAGAGCGAGGAGATATTCCCCGAATCATCCATCATTTTAATCGCAACGTAATAAAGCGTCCTTGTCTCTAATCCAATCAAATTAAAGGTTTGCAAAGTACCTGCAGGACCAGGGAACGGCTCACCAACAGCTTCGATGGCCAAATTCCAATTGGCTTCCGTTATAGGCGATTTGCTATAACGCACATCATAGAATTTGGCGGTTTTAATCGTTCCATCATCGCCAGGAGCCGACCAATTCAGTTGAATGCTCGTGTCTGTCGGCTGTTTAGGTATTAAGTTAGTGATGGAATAGATCTGATTTTTGATCTCAAACATCTCTACATACCCGATTCCTGCTGATTCAGAAGTTCCTACTGTCGCCGATATGCTGATGGCGTACTTTGAATAAGCGTTTAATGGTCCGTCTAGAGTAAACTCTTTTTTCGTTCCGACAACCCAACCTTTTAGTCCTGTAAAGGTTTTAATCGTGATCCAGTCCTCTCCGTTCCAGCCTTGAAGGGAGAAGTCTTTAGGGTTGGCATTTAGCTGCTCCGTCGGATAAAGAGCGATTTTGGCGACTTTTTTTGTATCTGTAAATTCATACCAAACCTTTTGCGGTTCTTCACTTGTCGGTGCATAGGCAGACAACCAGCTGTTGCCGCTCTGCGCAGAAGGCTCAAAAGCTCGCCAAGCACTGTAGTAACTTTTCACGCTTGTTGCATCCGCTTTGCCGCTAGGCAATGTCATGCTTGACATAACCGGGATGATGTTTGCCGTATAGCGAGTCAAGCCAGGATCCACAGGAACAGGGTTGGTGGAGCCAGTAGCGACATTAGACAGCAACGAAACATTTCCAGAATCATCATGTGTTTTCATTGCGAAATAATACATGGTGTCAGGCTCAAGTCCAGAAAGCACAAAAGACTCTTTTGTTCCTGCCGCATTCGGGAATGGCTCCCCTATTCCTGGCGATGAATCATCCCAGTTGCTTTCTGTAATCGGATTTTCACTGTAACGAACGTCATAATATTTCGCTGTTTTGATTGTTCCATCATCAGCGGGTGCTGTCCAACTGAGCTTAATCGAGGATTCCGAAGGTACAGAAGGCGTTAAGTCCCCGACGGTCTGGATCGCTTGCTTGAGCTCATACATTTCAATGTAGCCTATCCCGGTCTGACTCGTATTTCCATTTGTCTTTGTTATTGCAACAGCATACTTGGTGTAGGGTCTTGGAACGCTGACCGAAAACTCTTTTTTCGTCCCCAATACCCATCCCGTTACATTTGTAAAGCTTTGAACCGTTACCCACTTCACTCCATCCCAGCCTTGAAGGTCAAAATCACGAGGATTGGAAGTAAGCTCTTCTGTAGGATAAAGGGCAAACTTCGCTACTTTCTTTGTGGAGCTGAACTCGTACCAGACTCGCTGAGGTTCCGCTTCAGATGGTGCATACGCCGAAATCCAGCTGTTTCCGGATTGAACTTGCGGCTCAAACGCTTTCCAAGCAGCGTAATAAGTTTTCACACTCGTTGCATCTGCTTTACCGGATGGCAGCGTCATTGAAGTCATGGCGGGGATAACAGTTGACGTATACCGTTTAAGTCCAGGATCCTCTTTTAACGGTTCGGTTGATCCCGAAACAATATTGGAAATGGCTGATATGTTGCCGGATTCATCAAATGTTTTCGCAGCAAAATAATAAAATTTATTGGGCTGCAAACCTTCTACGACAAAGCTTTCCTGACTTCCCGCAGCAGCTAGGAAAGGTTCTCCGATAGCTTGAGCCGCACTCTGCCAGGTTGCTTCGGAAATCGGAGAAGTACTGTATCGAACATCATAAAACTTTTGCGTTTTAATCGTTCCATCATCGGCAGGAGTAGTCCACTTCAGTTTCATGGAGGTCGAACCTGGTTCTAGAGGAGTCAACGTCGTGATCGCGTTCAAAGCATTTTTTATTTCAAACATTTCAATGTATCCGATGCCGACGTAACTTGCGCTTCCGGCCGTAGCGGTAACATTAATTCCGTATTTAGAAAAGCTTTTTGGGAGTCCGTCAATGTTAAATTCTTTTTTTGAGCCGACGACCCAGTCGCTAACTCCAGAATAACTTTGAATGGTAATCCATTGGCTTCCATCCCATCCTTGAAGCTCAAAGTTCTTCGGACTTGAATCAATTGTTTCAGTTGGGTATATAGCGAATTTGGCTATTTTCTTGGCATCATTAAATTCATACCAGATCCGCTGAGGCTCAGCTATTGTAGGTCCATATTTAGACAACCAGCTGTTTCCGAGCTGAAGTTGAGGCTCGAATGCTTTCCAAGCGGCATAATAATCGCGCACGCTGGAAGCATCTGCTTTGCCAGCAGGTAGGGTCGCCCCCGTCATGAGTGGAATGACGGTCTCCGTATAGCGATTAACAAGAGGAGCGCTTTCAATGGTTGAAGCCTTGACAACATTGGAGAGTTTGGAACTGTTGTTGGCTTCATCATAGGCTTTAAGGCCAAAATAATAGGTTGTATTCGGAGTCAATTCTCGAACGCTATGAGTGTCCTGTATTCCCGAAGAGGATGGTATAGGTTCATCGGAGGTTTGGATGGCTTCGTTCCAATTGGCTTCGGTAATAACGGAAGTACTGTAGCGGATATCGTAAAACGCTGCTTTTCCCGCCATATCGTCATCACCAGGAGCTGTCCAGTTCAAACTGACAGCTGTTGTGGACGCTGAGCTCACCATCAGGTTTCCGACTTGAGAAGGAGGCACGACATCTGAAGGGGTTAAAACTGAACCGCTCCCCTGAGTTCCTCCAAATCGAATGGGATGGAGCCCATTAATCGTATCTACCCACCCAGAAGCCATAATGGAGCCTTTTGTAACAACAAGTTTACCTGAATAGATTCGGTCTTTACAGTTATTTAAATAACCTCCAAAAGACATGTGGTAGGTTTCAGTTGCACCAGGACTCATTGTAAATGGGACGCCCGGTGTAATTGTCGAATTCAGGCCGTCTACGCTTGTTCCTTGAATGCTTAAAAGACTGCCATCTGCCTTATAGAGAAGAAGCGTAGCCATGGATTGACTATCCCAGGCATTCGTAAATGTAAGCGATAAATCAATAAAGCTCGCCTTGCTGCAATAAGTATTGGAAGGTATTTGAAAGGTATTCGAAACGGTCGATGCTTGAATGGAACTCTGGTGAATGACGAGCAAATTCGCCATAATACATATGGAAATAAAGAGCTTTAATACGGTTCTCATATTCTGTCCTCCGTCATTTGGTTTAAAAGCAAATTAGCCCCGGCTCCCCCATTCCATCACAAAATTTACTGAAGAAATATTAATGCAGCGAAAAATCTACTGAACTTCATAAATATTCCTTCTTTTCGCGCCCAAGAAATTATACAGCATCATTATTCGATTCGCGCTTTTTTTTACAATTCGTTCATAATGACCAAGCTTTTTGTCGATATCAAAAAAAATATAATTCGTTAAACAAATACGGCATGCATATATATATTCCATTGTTAAATCACATAAATTTATTGAAATCTAAACCAAAGCAAAAACCCATACTCGTTTCTTGCGAGGCTTAAATCCATGAAGCTATTTATGTTGTGCAACCGTTTCTATCGCAATAAAAAAGCCAGCTCGCTGCAGAATGCAGCAAGCTGGCTTTTGGTTTGAAATTGATCATTCGCGCCCTGCCAAAAACGCCTCGATCTCGTCCCGGGACGGAATCGAGCCTTGCGCTCCCGACCGCGTGACGGCGATCGCCGCCGCTGCGGCGGCGAACCTCAGCGCCGACTCGGTATCCGTGCCGGCGGCGGAAGCGGCGGCGAACGCGCCGATGAACGTGTCCCCGGCGGCGGTCGTATCGACCGCCTCCACCGCGCAGGCCGGCACGCACAAGCGCAGGCCGGACGCATCCGCGCAGAAGCAGCCCTGCTCGCCGAGCGTGACGACGACGCGGCGAGCGCCGCGCGCCAGCAGCTCGTCAGCGGCGGCCCGGGCCGACTCCACACCGGACACCGGCAAGCCGCTGACGGCAGCCGCCTCCGTCTCGTTGACGATGAGCGTATCGAGCAGCGGCAGCAGCTCGGCCGGAACGTCGCGCGCCGGAGCCGGGTTCAGCCAGACGCGGACGCCCGCCTCGCTGGCCGCGCGGAGGAGCGCTTCGTTCGTCGCCCACGGGATTTCGTTCTGGAGCAGCACGGCATAGACGCCGCTCCAGTCCGCCTCGGCGAGCGCGTCTTCGGCCGACAGCCGGCCGTTCGCGCCTTCCGACAGGACGATATGGTTCTCTCCGGAGTCGCTCACCGTGATGATGGCGAGTCCCGACGTTCCGTCCTTGGTCAGCACCGACTGCACGCCGACGCCGGCGTCCTCCAGCGAGGCGACCAGCGCGTCGCCGAACGGATCGCTGCCGACCGCGCCGAGCATGGAGCAGGCGGCGCCGGCCCGCGCGGCGGCCGCGGCCTGATTGGCGCCTTTGCCGCCGGGATGATACGACGTGCCGCGTCCGGCCAGCGTCTCGCCCGGCACGGGAAAGCAGCCGACGCGGCTGACGATGTCCATGTTGATGCTGCCGGCGACAAGAATCCGGCCTCCGCCGGTAGCAGGCCGGCTCATGGCCGACCCTTGGCCGCTCCGGCGCGCACCGCTACGTGCCGGATCTCGCTCGCTCCGCCCTCCAGGCAGCCGAAGCCGAACATGCCGTGGCCGAACGAATCGTCCCGGCACTCCAGCACCGTCTGGCCATCGATCTGGAGCGCGAACGCATCGCCCTCGGCGATCAGCCGCATCCGATACTCGCGGCCGGGCTCCCACGCGTAAGCAGCCGTGATGAGCCGGGTCGCGCCGAAGTCCTGCTTGATGAACGAGACCGAGCCCGGACCGTCGAAGCCGGCCAGATACTGCCGCATGACGCCCTGAGCCCGGACGGCCAGCAGATGGCTCGTTCCTTCCAGCGGCCGTACGAACGCCTCGACTGCGACATCGCGTTCGTAGTAGTTGCCGGAGAGCGAGAGCGCATCCGACTCGGCCCGGTACGCCAAGGCATCTCCCTCCAGCTCCCAGCGGCCGCGATGATGCGCGAACGGCGTAACCGAGCCGAACTCCTTGGCCTGCTTGGCGAAGTCGATCGTGTAGGCCGCCGCTCCGGACACGCGGAACGACCCGAGGTACAGGCTGCCGATTGCCCGGTCCGTCAGCGGCGACGGGGACTCCAGCTTCCAGCCGATCTCGTCGATGAGCGCGCCGTCCGTGTCCGGAAGGACGAACGACAGCTCGTTCCACTCGCCGTTCTCCGGCGAGCACGGCTCCAGCAGCAGCTCCTCCTTCGTCGCCGAGTTGCGCGCATAAGGCGTAAGGACGATCGGCTCGCCTTCCCATTGATCGACATAAACGGAGGCGGACACCGTCTGCCCGCTGACGGCCAGCGGAGCGAACGTCGGCTTGTATTTCTCGTCGTTGAACTCCTCGCGGCGATAGAACGGCTTCCAATAGATGTTGCTGCTGTCTCCGGCCACAAGGCGATCGAAGACGACCTCGAGCGAGCCTCCCCCAGGCTGCAGAGCCCGGCGCGCGGAGTGGCGGACGACCGGCGTCTTGAACGGCTGGCTCGTGCGGAAGCCGTGCGTCGAGCCCGGCAGGCTGAAGTCGAACTCCACCTCGCCCGGCTTGAAGCTGTCGGCCAGTCCGGCCGGAGCCTCCTCCCCGTTCACGCGGTAGCCGAGCAGCGCGAGCTCCTTGGCGAACGTCGGGAAGTCGACGAGATTGAGGTAGCCCGACACGCTGGAGGCGACGATGAAGTCGTTGATCGGAGCGCGGTAATGCGCCGGGATGCCCTTCAGGCCGGCGAACACGCCGAGAATGGAGCCGACGTTGCCGGCGTTGCAGTCCGTGTCCCAGCCGCACATCGAGGCGATCTCCACCGTGCGCGCGAAGTCGCCGCCGCCGTAAAGCAGCGCCAGCGCGCAGACGCCGGCATTGGGGATGATATGGCAGACCCCGCCGTACTTGTCGTAGCCCCACTCGTCCTCCAGCAGCTGGCGGCAAGCCGCCCAGTCGTCCGGATGGTCGCGGTGGAACGTACGGACGGCGTTCACGACGGCGGCATACGTCGAGCTGTCCGGAATCTGGCGCAGGCCCTCGGAGACGATCTCCTCGATCGAGGAGGCCTCGAACGCCGCCGCGATGCAAGCGGCCATGAAACGGGCGCCATGCAGGCCGTTGCCGTCATGCGAGACGCTGGCGGCCTTCTCCGCCCAGTCGGCCGCTTTTTCCGGATCGCCGGGAAAGAGCAGGCCCCAGGAATCGATGAAGATCTGGCCGCCGATCTGCTCGGCCATCTCCAGCCCGTTCGTCTCGATGGAGCCGGACGCCGGCGCGGGGATGCCGTTGCGCAGGTTGACGTACGCCCGATGCTCGGTGCTGATGTCATCGCCGCCCCACCAGAACATCCCGACGCCTTCCCTCGCGTAATTGAGCCATGCCCGGCCGACGTCCTCGGCCGTCAGCTCGCGCCCGTTGGCATCGTCGTACAACGCCCGGATGAAGAATACCGGGCCGTTGGCGTCGTCGTCCGCCGCGAACGTGCGATAGGGCTTGACGTAGTCGCGGATATCGCCGTAGACGTCCCGGATGCGCTCGTACGTCCAGGCGACCGGCTCGATCGGCGCGCCGAGGCGGATGCCGACGTTCATCCCGATGAAGCTGGCATAGACCGTCTCCACATAGCGGTTCGGAATCATCGCTTCGCCTCCTCTTCCAGACAGCCGATGCCGGCGAGCATCTCCCGCCGGACCTGCGCCTCCTGCATATCCTGCCGGATGATGCGCTCGGCCGTCTCGGCGAACCGGTCGGCGATAGCGAGCAGGTCGAGCCGGTTGACCCGGTCGAGCTGCTCGATGTCGGCCGCTTCGATGACCTCCGCGCCGTGCATCGCGCCGAGGATGACGCCGGCCATGACGCCGATGGAGTCGGTATCCCGTCCTGAATTGATGCCGTCGCGGATCGTACGGTAATAGTCGCCGTCATTCAGCACGGCGTAGGCGAGGGCAAGCGGCAGCTCCTCGATCGAGCGCAGGCGGCTCGGCGTATAGTGGTCGCTCGGCACGCCGACCTTGTCGATATGCCGGCTGACGTCGTCGCCCATCGGCGAGTACTTGGCCAGGATGCGGTGGAACACGGCGACGACGGCATCGCGATCGTCCCGCTGCGCGCGCAGGCTGCGGGCCGCGGCCGTCAGCTCCTCGATCGCCGCTCTCGTGCCGTCCTTGGCTACCGACAGCGCCGTGTCGACGACGGCGTCCACCGTCGCTCCCGGCTCGAACGCCTTGGCGACGCAGGCGGCCAGCACGCCGGCCGCTTCCAGCCCGTAGCTGCTCTGATGCCCCGAGGCGAACCGGATCGCCTCGTCGTAAGCGCCCTTCGGGTTGCCGGCGTTGACGATGCCGATCGGGGCGATGTACATCGCCGCCCCGCAGTTCACCATGTTGCCGAGGCCGCCCTCGCGCGGCTCGCAGTTGGCCAGCACATGGCGCAGGAAGATCTGCTTTTCCGGGTAGAACAAGCGGTCCATGATGAACGCCTCGCGGTCCATCTCCGGCACGAACGTCTTGCGGAACGCGATCTCCTTGACGAACTCCCGGCCCATGTCATAGGCGTCGAGATGCCGCTCCTCGGCCTGATACGTCCGGATGAGCGCGATCGTCATCAGCGTATCGTCGGTGACGATGCCGTCGCCGCGCACCCGGCCGAGCCGGACGTCCTCCGGCAGATCCATCTTGTGCCATCGGGTCATCAACGACTCGACCCGGCCGTATCGGGCCTTGATCTCTCCGTACGTCAGCTTCTCGACCGGGGCTCCCATAGCGTCTCCGAGAGCGGTCGAGACGACCGCTCCCCTGACCCGGCTGCGAAATGAAGTCATGGCTGCCACTCCTTACTGGATGGTTTCGTTCGCATATGCGGTGATGTCGGCTCCGCCGGCGGCGTTCCAGGCGTCGACGAACGCGCCGAACTCGCTCAAATCCTTCTTACCGGTAATGAAGTCCGTCGAATATTCCTTGTACAGGTTGTTCATCGCATCCCAGTTGGCGACGAACTGCTCGGGAATGATAAAGGAATTGTCCTCGGTGTAGAACGTCGAAGCCAGCTCCAGCGACTTCGCTCCCGGCTCGCCGAGCAGCGGCGTCTGCAGCGGAATCTCCGACTTGATCTCGACCGGCTCCCAGAAGCGCGCGTACCAGTTGTTGTAATAGTTGTCGTTCAGCTCGATCTTGCCGTCGACGACCGCATAGTTCTCGCCCTCGTAGCCGAGGCGGTCCAGCATCTGCCCTTTCGGGCTCGCCAGGTAGTCGAACACTTGGAACGCCGCTTCTTTGTTCGCGGACTGCGAGGAGATCGCCAGGCCGCGGGATTCCTTGGTCACGTCCGTCGCGCCGAAGCCTTGGCTGACGCCCTTGGCCGGCGGCAGCACGACGAGCTTGGCGCTCTCGCCGCCGAGCTCCTGCATGCGGCCGTTGTACAGGTCGATGATCTTGCCCGCCGTACCGGTGATGACGCCTGCCTCGCCCTTGTAGAAGGCGTCCTCCTTCGTATCCCACTGCTTGGTGATGAACTGCGGATCGAGCAATCCTTCCTTGTAGAGCTTGTTGTAGAACGCCAGCTTCTCCTTCTCGCCTTCGGAGATCCGGGAGTACTCGAACGTGCCGTCGTCCTTCTTGATCCACGTCTGGTCGAGGCCGAACGCCGCGTTGAAGATCGTGTTGATCTCCGCGATGTCGCCTGCCGCCGTCAGCGCGTAGGAGGGCTTGCCCGAACCCGGCTTCTTCTCGGCCAGCTCCTTGAAGAAGGCGTAGTAGTTGTCTACGCTCGGATCCGCCGTCAGCGCCTTGGAGCTGTCCATCGCCTCGAACCAATCGGCCCGCACGACCGGCACCTTCGGCGCAAGCGGCTTGATCCACAGCAGGTACGGATAGCTGGCCATGCGCGTCTGGTTATGCGGCTCCAGGATCGTCTTCAGATGCTCGGATTTCTCGATATAAGGAGTCAGGTCCTCGAGCAGGCCTTGCTCCGCCATCTGCTGGTCCCCGCCCTGGAAGTAGATGATGTCCGGAATCGTGCCGCCGAGCAGCAGCAGGTTCAGGTTCTCCGCATAGCTGCCCTGCGCCAGGTCGACCAGCTCGAACTTGACGTCCAGCCCTTCGTCCTTGGCAAGCGCTTTCTCAAGTTCTTGGAAAAATTTGACGGATGCGGCGTTCGACGTTCCTTCGTCTTTGTATACGATCTTGAGCGTGACCGGCTGGCCGCTGCCGCCGCCGGGATCGGCCCCGGCTCCGCCTGCGTTGGCGGCGGGATTGCCGGCATTGGATGAGCAGGCGGTTACGGTTACGGCCAATGCGGCCGTGAATGCGATCGTGGTCCATTTTTTCATGTGCGTGATCTCCCCTTATGGATGATGGCGTGCAGTCATGAAGCGGCCCGGTGCGGGCGGCCGGAGCGCTCCGGCCTTAATCCTTCACGCCCCCTTCCAAAGCTCCCTTGGCGTAATACTTCAAAATGAACGGATAGAGCACGAGCAGCGGCACGATCGCGATGATGATGGTGCCCGCCTGCAGCGAAGCGAAGTCGAACGGAATCGAGCTGTCGAACAGGTTCTGGCTGCCGATCAGCGACGTGTTGTCCTTGCGCACGACGAACTGCCTCAGCACGACCTGCAGCGGCCACTTGGACGGCTCCGAGATGTAGAGCGTGGCGCGGAAGTACTCGTTCCAGTGGTAGACGCCGTAGAACAGGCCGAGCGTCGCCAGCCCCGGCTTGGACAGCGGCATCAAGATCCGCGTGTACATCCGGAAATGCCCCGCCCCGTCGATCCGCGCCGCCTCCAGGATTTCCTCCGGAATGTCCTGGAAAAAGCGCATCAGGATGAACAGGTAGTAGACGTTGACGGCCTTGTACAGGATCAGCGACGTCAGCGTGTTCATGAGGCCGATGTCCTTGACCAGCAGGTACTCGGGAATCATGCCCGGCTCGAACACCATGATGACGATGAGGAAGAACAGCACCGCCTTCTTGCCGATGAACTCGTTGCGGGCGAGCACGTAGGCCGCCATCGAGGTGAGCGCCAGATTGAGCGCCGTGCCGGCGACGGTGATCCAGACCGAGTTGAGGATGCCGCCGGTGATGAGAGGATTGGAGAAGAGCAGCTCGTAGTTGAGCGTGGAGAAGCCTTTCGGAATCAGGTCGAGGCCGCTCATCAGATAGGCCTTGCCCGGCGCCGTGAAGGATAGGGCAAGCAGGTTGAGCAGCGGCACGAGCACCGTCAAGGTGAAGGCGAACAGCAGCAGATAAATGGCGATTTTGGATCCTTCCAGTCGTCTCACGTGGTTCCCCCTCCTTTACCAGACGCCTTTGCCCGAGACGCGCTTCGAGATGAAGTGCGTGCCCAGAATGAGGACGATGCCGATGGCGCCTTTGAACAGGCTGGCCGCCGTCGCGTAGGCGAACTGGCCGCTGCCGATGCCGATCCGGTACACGTACGTATCCAGAATGTCCACGACGCTGATGACCGATGCGTTCATGAAGTTGAACACCTGGTCGAAGCCGGCGTTCATGAAAAAGCCGAGATTGAGGATGAAGACGGTTACAACCGTGCTGTAGAGATGGGGCAGCGTGATGAACCGCATCTGCTGCAGCCGCGTCGCCCCGTCGATCTTGGCCGCCTCGTACAGGCCGGGGCTGATCTTCATGATCGCGGCGAGATAGATGATGGAATCCCATCCTGCGCTGCGCCAGATCTCGGACAGGACGAGCACCCAGCGGATATGCTCCTTGCTCGTCATGTAGTCGATCGACGGCAGCTGGAAGAAGCCGGCGATCTGGTTGACGCCTCCCGTGGCCGGATCCAGCAGGCTGATCCAGACGCCCGCGATGACGACCCAGGACAGGAAATGCGGCAGATACAGTACGGACTGCACGTACTTCCGGTACCGAGAGCTGCGGACCTCGTTGATGAAGAGCGACAGCACGATCGGGATCGGAAAGACGAAGACGATCTTCATGACGCTGATGATGATCGTGTTCTGCAGCACGCTCGCGAAAGCGGGGGAGCTGAACAGCGTCTCGAAATGCTTCAGGCCGACCCAGACATGATCGCCGAGGATGCGGTAGTCCTGGAAGGCGAGCTTCATGCCGTAGAGCGGAATGAGATGAAAGACGAAGAAGTAGAGCAAAGGCAGGGCGAGCATGGCGTAAAGCACCCAGTCCTGCCGCAGCCGCTTCATGGCCCTCATGGCCTACACCTCCTGATGGCTGTCGATCTCAAGGCGCATGAGCGGGGCATGCTGCTGGGCGCCGTAGACGTCCCGATCGCCGGCGCTGCCGGAGGAGACGTCCCGGGCCATCGTGACCTTGAATCCGAGCGCCGGATCGAAAAAGACGAAATGATGGATCTGCTCCTCCGAGATTCCGTACGCCTCGCTGACGGTTTTCGGCGTGACAGCCCCGGAGCGCTTCACCCGCTCGTAGCTTTCCCTGGAGTCGAACAGGACGTCCAGCGTAATTTCGAACGGTCCTGAATTTTTGCTGCGCAGCACCTTGGCCAGATCGCCCAGCTTGGTCATCGCTTCATCCCTCCTCTTCGATGCTCGATCGCGAACGCGTCCGGAGACGATTCCATCAGATGGTACACGGAGAACGCGTAGACCGGCCCGAACTCGATGTCGCTCGGCGCGAACGGGAACGCCAGGTTGCCGGCGGTCGACTTGCGTCCCTCGTAGCCGTAGTGAAGGAAGGTCGATCGCACCGTAGCGCAGATGCTGCTGGCCAGCTCCTGGGTGCGGGCGACGACCTCGAACAGGACGCCGACCTCATGCCCGCGGAACGGCTCCGGCTCCTGGCCGCCCAGCACGCCGTTCATGCCGTAGTTGTAGAAGCGGATCGCATAGTCGGACTCCGGCACGTCCCGGTAGTACTCCCTGGCTTGCGCCCGCACCAGCTCCTCGACCTCCTCCAGCTTGCCGAGCAGGATCGGATCGCGGATGCCGGCGACGACGAACGTCCGATAGGCGGTCTGCATGGCTCCTTCCAGCTTGATGGCGTAGGTGTCGGACGGGATGAAGCGGCTGCCGCTGACGCGGACGACGCCCGGCTCCGCCTGCTCGAAGCGGCAGTGCTCCAGATCCAGCGTGAATCCCGGCCCATGCAGAAGATAAGGATGCTCCTTCTCGTAGAAGGTGTGGGCGGCGACGCTCGTCTCGCTGCACTGCCGCTGCGGATTGAGCGATTCCACCGTGAAGCTGCCGTCGCTGATCGTTCCCAGGATGCTGTCCTTGGTCGTGCCGGGCTCGGCGCACAACGCGCCGCATTCGAGAATCTTGCCCAGATGGTACGACAGCCCCGGGTCCTTGCCCTGGTGGATGCCGACGGCGGCGAACGGCGACGGGTCGTACGCCCGGCCGCAGACGATGATGTCCGCCCCCGATTCGAGCGCCGCGACGATCGGCTCATGGCCCATCTGGGCGACGATGCTGCGCGTGCCGGCGACGGCCTCCTCCGTCAGCGGAGGGATGTTCGAGCTGAGCGGAGAGGTCCGTCCCTCTCTGCGGGCGCGCTCGATCTCCTCCGGCTCGAAGTCCGCCCAGATGACCGCGAGCTTGGCCTGCTTGCCCATCTCCTGCAGCAGCTCGTCGATGATCTCGAGCGTCCAGTCGACGTGCTTCCTCGCGCCGGAGCCTCCGGCCGATCCGATCACGACCGGGATGCCCGCCTCCAGCCCGGCCGGAATCATCAGCCCGAGATCCTTCTTGACCGCCCGCTTGCTGACGATCGATACGCCGGCGCCCAGCTTATGCGGGCCGCCGTCCGTCGATCCGGCGTCGACGACGATCGCATGAGGCCGCCGTTCCATGCCGCTGCGGAACGACTCTTCCGGGAATCCGTATCCCAGCATTCCGCATGGGGACAGGATTCGAATATCTGTGCTCATTGCGTTCACTCCCTCATGGTGCGGATCGCGGCCGATGGAAATGAACCGCTTCCATATCTTGCTTCATTTGGATAAGTGGATAATTGGATCGTCCAATTTATGGCGAAAGAAAAAGGGGCTGCCCCCTTTAGACCTGAACGGCGTTTCGTTGAATGTTTTCCTTCACGTGGCTCAAGTGGTGCAGCAGCGCGAGGCGGGCCTTGACCGGATCCTTTTCCTTGATCGCCAGCAGGATGAGGCGATGCTCCTCGTACACCTCGCTCTTGCGTCCAGGGATGGCCGCCGTCTTGCGGAGCGTCCGCTGCAGCAGGTCCATGTGCAGCTCGATCAGGTTCACGAGCACGACGTTATGCGTCGCCTTGGCGATCGACAGGTGAAACGCCTGATCCGGCTTGGAGCTGTCGCCTTCCGGTCCGATGCCTCCCCAGGCCTCGAACGCCGCCTCGATCTCGGCGATGTCCTCCTCGGTCGCCCGCTTGGCGGCGAGCTCCACGATGCCCGTCTCGAACAGCTCCCTGGCCTCCAGCAGCTCGATAATCGTCGCCCGCTCGATGTTGTCGAGGATGCGGGTGCGGTCCTCGGCGATATCGAGCGCCTTGCTCAGGAATCGTCCTCCGCCCGGCCGGGCCTCGATCAGCCCCTCCCGCTCCAGGATGCGGAACGCCTCCCGCAGCGTGCCTCGGCTGATGCCGAACGACTGGGCCAGCTCGCGCTCGGTCGGCAGCACGTCTCCGGGCGCGAGGTTGCCTTCGAGGATCAGGTTTTTCAGCTGCTCGATGACATCCTCGTACACGCGATGGTATTTGATTTTTTTTATCGTCATGAGTCGGTTTCTTTCCTCTCTCATCGGTTCGTTCTCTCTGTCTTTACGATCAACCTGATAATTGGATCATCCAATTGACCACATCCCAAGGATACCTGTTCTTCTTCAGGTCTGTCAAGCGCTTTCATGGATTTTCGTGAAGCGTCCGAAAAAAAGAGGGATCTCCCCGATCGGGGAAATCCCTCTTGCTGGTCGCCGAACGAAGCGCGGAGCCGCCTAGTCGCCGCGGAAAGCCTTCTTCATCCGATCGAAGATGCTCTCATGATGCTCCTCGCCCCCTGCTGCCGCGCTGCCGCCGAAGCCGCCGAGCTGGCGCAGCAGGTCCTTTTGCTCGTCGGTGAGCGACGTCGGCGTGACGACGGTCACCTTGACGTGCTGGTCGCCGTTGCCGTAGCCCCGCAGCTTCGGCACGCCCTTGCCTTTGAGGCGGAAGTACGTGCCGGTCTGCGTGCCGGCCGGAATCTTGAGCTTGACCTTCTCCGTCAGCGTCGGGATCTCGATCTCGTCGCCGAGCGCCGCCTGCGCGAACGACAACGGCACCTCGCAGTAGATGTCGTCGTTCTCGCGGTCGAAGAACTCATGCGGCTTGACGCGCAGCACGATGTACAGGTCTCCGTTCGGGCCGCCGCGCGTGCCGCTCTCGCCCTCGCCGTTCAGGCGGATCTGCGCGCCCTCGTCTACGCCCGCCGGGATGCGGACGGTGATCTTGCGCTGCTTCTTCACCTTGCCCGCGCCGTGGCAGGTCGAGCACTTGTCCTTGATGATCTTGCCCGTGCCGCTGCAGTTCGTGCAGGCGCGGCGGTTGACCATGCGGCCGAAAGGCGTATTCTGCACGACTTCCTGCTGGCCGGTGCCGCGGCAGACGGAGCAGTTCTCCGGCTTCGTGCCCGGCTTGGCGCCGGAGCCGTGGCAGGTGTCGCAGTTCTCGGTGCGCGGGATCGTAATCTCGGTCTCCTTGCCGAACACCGCTTCCTTGAACTCGATCGTCATCGTGTATTGAAGGTCGTTGCCGCGCTGCGGCGCGTTCGGGTCGCGCCGTCCGCCTCCGCCGAAGAACATGTCGAAGATGTCGCCGAAGCCGCCTCCGCCGAAGTCCTGGCCGCCTCCGCCGAACTGGTTCGGATCGACATGCCCGTACTGGTCGTACACGGCGCGCTTCTGATCGTCGCTCAAGGTGTCGTAGGCTTCCTTGACTTCCTTGAACTTCGTCTCCGCATCGGCGCCCTTGTTGACGTCCGGATGGTACTGGCGCGCCAGCTTGCGGTAGGCTTTCTTGATCTCTTCCGCCGAGGCGTCCTTGCCGAGCTCCAGCACCTCGTAATAATCGCGCTTATCCGCCAATCCCTCTCACCCCCATGTAATGCCCGCTTGACATGCAACAACCGCCCTCTCCCTCCTGACGCCCCGGCGCTGGGGCCGGGACGCTGCTCGGAAAAAGGCGGAGCCGCTTGGTGACGCTATGAAGCTATCGTACCGTTTTTATTTCTTGTCGTCCACGACTTCGTAGTCGGCGTCGACGACGTTGTCGCGTCCTGCCGCGCCGCCTTGAGCCGCGCCGCCATCGGCGCCCGGAGCGCCTTGCTCCGCTTGCGCCGCCTGCTCATAGAGCTTGACGGACAGCTGCTGCACGATCTCGGTCAGCTCGTCGGTCGCTTTTTTGATCGCGTCCAGATCCTCGCCGCCGACGACTGCCTGTAGCGCTTCCTTGGCCTGGTTCGCCTTCTCGATCTCGCCGGCGTCGATCTTGTCGCCCAGATCCTTGACCGTCTTGTCGACGGAGTAGATCAGCTGGTCGGCGTTGTTCTTCGCCTCGACGAGCTCCTTGCGCTTGCGGTCTTCCTCGGCGTTGAGCTCGGCATCCTTCATCATGCGCTCGACTTCCTCGTCGCTCAGGCCGCTCGAAGACGTGATCGTGATCTTCTGGCTCTTGCCCGTGCCTTTGTCCAGCGCGCTGACGTTGACGATGCCGTTGGCGTCGATGTCGAACGTGACTTCGATCTGCGGCACGCCGCGCGGAGCCGGCGGGATGTCTCCCAGCATGAAGCGTCCGAGCGTCTTGTTGCCGGCGGCCATGGCGCGCTCGCCCTGCAGGACGTGGATCTCGACGCTCGTCTGGTTGTCCGCGTACGTGGAGTAGACTTGGGACTTGCTCGTCGGAATCGTCGTGTTGCGCTCGATCATCTTGGTGAACACGCCGCCCGCCGTCTCGATGCCGAGCGACAGCGGAGTGACGTCGAGCAGGACGACATCCTTCACGTCGCCGGTCAGGACGCCCGCTTGGACCGCCGCGCCGAGGGCGACGACTTCGTCCGGGTTCACGCCTTTATGCGGCTCTTTGCCGATCAGCTTCTTGATCGCTTCCTGCACGGCCGGGATGCGCGTGGAGCCGCCGACAAGGACGACCTTGTCGATCTCGCTGGCCGACAGGCCGGAGTCGCTCAGCGCCTGGCGCGTCGGCGCGAGCGTGCGCTCCACGAGCGGAGCGGCCAGCTCTTCGAACTTGGCGCGGGTCAGGTTCAGCTCCAAGTGCTGCGGCACGCCGTCGACCATCGTGATGAACGGCAGGCTGATCGTCGTCGTCAGGACGCCGGACAGCTCTTTCTTCGCCTTTTCGGCCGCATCCTTGAGACGCTGCACGGCCGCTTTGTCCTTGGACAGGTCGGAGCCATGCTCTTTCTTGAACTCCGCCACGATGTGGTCGATGATGACCTGGTCGAAGTCGTCCCCGCCGAGACGGTTGTCGCCGCTCGTCGCCTTGACTTCGAAGAAGCCGTCGCCGAGCTCGAGGATGGAGACGTCGAACGTGCCGCCGCCGAGGTCATACACGAGGATCGTCTGATCCTCGGACTTTTCCAGGCCATAAGCGAGGGCGGCCGCCGTCGGCTCGTTGACGATGCGGAGCACTTCGAGGCCCGCGATCTTGCCGGCGTCCTTGGTCGCCTGGCGCTGGGAGTCGTTGAAGTAGGCGGGAACGGTAATGACCGCTTGCGTCACCGTCTGGCCGAGGTAGGCTTCCGCATCGGATTTGAGCTTCTGCAGGATGATGGCGGAAATCTCTTGCGGCGTAAAGTCCTTGCCGTCGATCGTTTCTTTGTGGCTCGTGCCCATGTGGCGCTTGATCGAGATGATCGTGCGGTCCGGGTTCGTGATCGCCTGGCGCTTGGCCGTCTCGCCGACGATGCGCTCTCCGTCCTTCTTGAAGCCGACGACGGACGGCGTCGTGCGGTTGCCCTCCGGGTTCGGAATGACGACGGCCTCGCCGCCCTCCATGACTGCTACGCAGGAGTTGGTCGTTCCAAGGTCGATGCCGATTACTTTGCTCATCGCTGTAGTCCTCCCTTTCTTTCCATTGCTTCATTCGAATTGGTCGATCCAAGTATACCCGCTTTATCTTAAAGGCAGCTTAAAGGCCGCTCTAGCCGCTTACCTTGACCATGGCGGGACGGAGCACTTTGTCCTTGAGCATGAAGCCCTTTTGCAGCTCCTCCACGACGATGCCTTCCTCATGCTCGTCGGACTCCACGGTCATGACCGCTTGATGGAACTCCGGATTGAATGGCTGTCCGACCGCTTCCATCGCCTTCAGCCCTTCCTGCTCGAGCACGCCTTGCAGCTGCCGGAAGATCATGTCGACGCCCTTGGCCAGCGAGTCCGAGTCGCCCCCGCCGGCCGCGGCGGCGATCGCCCGGTCGAAGTTGTCGACGATCGGCAGCAGCTGCGTCAGCAGCTTCGCGGATGCGTATTGGCCGAGCTCTTCCTTTTCCTTTTGGGTGCGGCGGCGGAAGTTGTCGTAGTCCGCCTGGACGCGCAGCAGCCGCTGCTGGTGATCCTCCGCCTGGCGAGCCAGCTCCGCATAGCGGGCATCCTGCTCCGGCGCCTGCCTGTCCTCCTCCGCTGCCTGCGGCTCGGCCTCGATCGGCTCGCCGCCTGCGGCAGCGGCCGCCTGCTCCGCCGTCTCTTCGTCGGCGGTCAGGATTTCTTCCGCGCTTGTCTGTTCATCTATCGTATTCTTTTTGGATTCCAAGCATGCTCACCTCCCGTAAATGGTTCCTTGCTGCGGCCGAATCTATGTAGGGACGCTCGGTCCCGTCCCTTGGCCGCGTCCAGCCGAGGCGAAGCGCCTTAGCGCTCCGTCCCCAAGCCGCTCAGGCTGCGCCCGAACTCGCCGAGCAAGCTGATGACGCGCCCGTAATCCATCCTCGTCGGACCGAGGATGCCGATCGTGCCCATCTGCTCGCCTTCGATCGTGAACGTGGCGGTGATGAGGCTGCAGCTCGCGATAGCGGCATGGTCGTTCTCGGTCCCGATCCGCACCGACAAGCCCTGGGGCATGGAGGAGAACAGCCGCATCAGCGTCGGCGTCTCCTCGAGCAGCCCCAGGATGTTCTTGACCTTGTCGACGTCCTTGAACTCCGGCTGGGCGAGGATGCGGGTCGTGCCGGAGAGGAACAGGCGGCTGTCGTCCTCCGGGCGGACGGCCTGCTCGATCAGCTTGAGCAGCCCCTCGCACTGATCGGCATAGCGGCCCATCTCCTCGCCCGCCGCCGAGAAGAGGCGGGACTTGAGGCGGGTGAGCGGCGTCCCGCTCAGCCGCTCGTTGAGGAAGCGCACCGCCTGCTCGATGTCGTTCATGTCCAGGTCCGGCGGGATCGTCACCGTGCGGTTCTCGACGTGGCCGGTATTGGTCACGACGATCGCAACCGCCTTGTCGCCGCCGAGCGGCACGAGCTGGAACTGCTTGAGCGCCTGATTGACCGAGTCCGGCCCGAGCACGATCGACGTGTAGTTCGTCAGATTGGAAATAATCATCGCCGCCTGCTGGATGGCCTGCTCGGCCTCCGTCATGCGGCTGGCGACGAACGCGCGGATCGCCTGCAGCTCGCTCTTGGCGACCGCCTCATGTCTCATCAGATGATCCACATAGTAGCGGTAGCCTTGAATCGATGGAATGCGTCCAGCCGACGTATGCGGCTGCTCCAGGAATCCCAGCTCCTCCAAATCCGCCATTTCGTTGCGGATCGTCGCCGGGCTGAAGGCCACGTCGCCTCGCTTGGAAATGCTCCGGGAGCCTACAGGCTCGGCGGAACGGATATAATCGTCGATGATTACGCCTAGAATCAGCTGCTGCCTTTCCGTCAACATCCGTACCATCCTCCCTCTGCATGCCGCCGGCTCCACGATGTCCGGTGCGGACGAGTGATTAGCACTCCACTCTATCGAGTGCTAACATTCATAACCAAAATACCAAAACAGGCGGAGCGTTGTCAAGTAAGTCGGAAGCCGAAATAAAGGGAAAGGCGGCTCTCGGAAGAGCCGCCTTTCCCTTTTGCTTACGTCGCGAGTCGAGCTTTAAAGCTTGACCAGCCTCCACTTCTGGGCGCCGGTGCCGTTGTCCGTCCACAGCTGCACGTTCGTGCCGTCGGCCGTGCCGGAGCTGGCGACGTCCAGCGCTTTGCCGCTGTTCACGTTGACGAGCTTGAAGCTGCCGTCCGCATTCGCGGTTATTCGCCACTTCTGAGCCGCGGAGCCGTTCTGGTTGGCGATCTGCACGTTCGTCCCGTCCGCCGTCCCCGCTCCCGCGGCATCCAGCGCCTTGCCGCTCGCCGGATTGATCAGCGTGAAGCTGCCGTCGGCCTGGGCATAGGCCTGCCAGCGCTGCGCCCCGGTGCCGTTGTCCGTATAGATCTGCACGTTCGCTCCGTCCGCCGTGCTGGCCGCGTAGATGTCGAGCGCTTTGTTGCTGTTGACGTTGATCAGCTTGTAGATGGCGCCGCTTTCGACCGGCGCGGACGGCGACGTGCCTTGCGCGTATACCCGCACGTAGTCGACCGTCATCGTCTGCGGGAATACGGTCGAGGCGTTCGGATAGCCCGGCCAGTTGCCGCCGACGGCCAAGTTCAGGATCATGAAGAACGAGTGGTCGAATACCCACGTCTGTCCCGCCCCGAGCTGGCTTTTGTTGAAGGTGTGGAACAGGTTGCCGTCGACGTACCAGCGGATCTGGGACGGCTCCCACTCGACAGAGAAGATATGGAAGGAATCCGAGAAGGTGCCGCTCGGGAGCGTATACGACTTGCTGATGCCGCCCGCGCCCGAATAGCCCGGTCCGTGCACCGTGCCGTATACGGTTCTCGTATCGTGGCCGAGGTATTCCATGATGTCCAGCTCGCCTGCGCCGGGCCAGCCCGCCTGGTCGAGGTTGCTGCCGAGCATCCAGAACGCCGGCCAGATGCCTTGTCCGTAAGGCAGCTTGATGCGCGCTTCGAACTTGCCGTACGCCTGATTGAACTTGCCCTTGGTCAGCAGGCGCGCGGATGTGTACTCGCTTCCGTTGTAGGCCTCCTTGATCGCCTTGATGACAAGATTGCCGCCGCCGTCCAGATAGGAGTTGTTGCGGCGGTTCGTGTAGTTCTGGAGCTCGTTGTTGCCCCAGCCGCCCGCGCCGAGATCATAGCCCCATTTGCTGCCGTCCGGAGCGGAGCCGGAGGCGCCGTTGAATTCATCGCTCCAGGTCAGGTTCCATACCGGGGCGGCTTCGGCTTTCGGCATTCCGGCCGGCCGGCCGCCCGCCAGCAGCAGCAGGGTCGCCAGGGCGACTAGGACAAGCGTTCGCAATTTCACGTCAACATTCCTCCTTTAATAAATGAAGCGCTTCCATAACCATCGGCTTGTTTCCGCGGCTCCTCCTTTCGTTCCGGCATGATGAATCGGGGCGTGAAGCTTCCTTAGTATGCCTCCGTGCCAATATGAAGTAAATTCCCCTTTTTTTAGGTGAGGTTGCGTAATTTCAGGTCGACAAAAAAAGCCCGTCCTCGATCAGCGGACGGGCTGAGATTCAACGCTTCATATATAGCGGATGACCGCGATCTCGTCGCAGGCATGCTGCTTCGGGCAGTTGACGCAGTCGGTCCAGACCTTCTCGGGGAAGATTTCCTTGTCCACGACGGAAAAGCCGTTGCGTTCGAAAAAGCGGACCTCATAGGTGAGCGCCATGATCTTGGGAATGCCTTGAGCCTGGGCCTGCTCGATCAGCTTGGCGACGAGCTTGCTGCCGATGCCGGCTCCCTTGTGCCCTTCGCTGATGCCGAGCGAGCGGATCTCGACGAGATCCTGGCCGAGCCGGGTCAGCGATCCGCAGCCGACGACCCTGCCTGCGATCTCGGCGATGACGAACGTGCCGATCTGGCGGAGAAGCACGTCCTTGGACCGCGGCAGCATGATGCCCTTCTCCGCATAGCCTTGGATGAGCTCATAAAGCGTATCGACGTCCTCCGGCTTGGCGGCGCGGCATACGGCTTCTTGGACGAGCATCCTCTTCTCCTCCTTCCGGCATCCTCTTCGCAATATGAATAAATATACATGATAACGAATGAATGCTCAAGAGAAAAAAGAGGCCTGCCTGATGTATACTGGAAAAAAGAGGAGGTAGATGGCCCATGACTGAACCCCATGCCGTGCCCGCGAGCGAACTGGGCGCACGCATGCTCGAGGATGCCGGGAAGGTGTTCCGCAGCCAGAAGAAGCTGGGCGACCGGGCCCTCGAGCAGGCGGACGAAAAGGCGCTGTTCGCCGTTCCGGCGCCGGAGTCGAACTCGATCGCCGTCATCGTCCGGCATCTGTCCGGCAACATGAAGTCCCGCTTGACGGATTTCCTTTCGACCGACGGCGAGAAGTCCTGGCGCGACCGCGACGGAGAGTTCGAGATTCCGGCCGGCACGACTGCCGGCGAGGTGCTGCAGTGGTGGGAGGACGGCTGGGGCATCGTATTTGACACGTTGGACGGGCTGCAGCCGGAGGATCTCCTGCGCACGGTCACGATCCGCAGCGAGCCTCATCTCGTGCTGCAGACGATCCAGCGCCAGCTGTCCCATTATGGATACCATGTCGGGCAGATCGTGCAGCTGGCCAAAGCCTCGCGCGCGGAAAGCTGGCAGTCGCTGAGCATTCCGCGGAACGAGTCCCAGGCGTTCAACCGAAGGCTCGGACATGAGGGCGGCGATGCGGCGAAATAAACGGTTCTGGTCTTCCGCCTACCTGATCGGCAGCAGCAGCCTCTTGTTTTTCCTGATCCTTGCCTTCATCGACATGTGGATCGAGTACAACGTCCCGAAAACAGGACCGATCGGCAATGGTTCTCCCGAAGTGACCGCCATGGACTGGATGCTCATCCTCTCCAGATCGCTCGTCGTCATCGTCAATTTCCTGGTCTCGCTATGGCTGTACACCAAGACTGTCCGGGAGGAGTCAAGGGATGACTCCGGTACTCACCTTATCGATTCAAGCGAGGACGGAAAGTCACACTAAGAATGGCTTGGACAATTGGATTCCTTTCGATAAAAAGAAAAAGCGTTCCGCTCCTTGATTCAGGAGAGGGGACGCTTTTTTCCGTTTATTCTATTTGGCCAATTTAATTTGCCCCTGCTCCGTTCCCCAGAATCCGGTCTGAACGTTCAGAACGAAGTCTTTCAGCGTTTCGGGAATCTCGAAAGCCACATTGCCTGTTTGAGACAAGCCAGGGTTAATTCCGTCATACATGAAGAAGCCATCTGCGCCCAGAAGCGACGTAGGGGAATATTCAATTTCATCCTTGAGCAGCTTGAAGAAAGAAGAATCCGTCTGAATGGTTTCTTTCCCCTTGTTCGTAATGGTGACATTAACGACATAGTACGCGCTGCCTTCTGCATCAGGCTTGAAAACAAAGTACTCGCCATTCTTGATTTCCTTGGTCACCCGGGTCTTGTTGACTTTGAAGACGACGTCTCCGACCTGAAGTTCTTCGCCGATTTTAGCCATGACCGGCTCGGCAGGAGCTGCTTCTTCCTTTTTCGCCTCTTCCTTCTTGTCGGCTTCGCCGCCGGTATTCGCCGCCGTCTGAGCCGCCTCTCCGGATTGGTTCGCCGTGGTCGGACTGTCATCCTTGGAAGCCACCATTCCGATGATGATGATGATGACGAACAGACCTACAAACCCGAGGCAACCAAGCTTAAACACTTTTTTCATGAATCAAGACCCTCCCATATCGTACCGGGTAGGAAAATGGAATTAGGAATCAAGTCCTACCCTAGCTAGAAGTTACTATCGGAATGAAAATATGAAAAGTTTAGGGGGTTTTACCCAAAAAATGAAGAGGATCAAAAAAAAATCGTTCCTGCCTGATTTCGGCAAGAACGATTGATTGCGCACTTTCTCAGCTCTATTTCTACTTGCGCTCGAAGGAAGCCTTCCACTGCTCCTCGAGCCAGCCGTCGAACTCGGCCCCCTTGTCGCCTTCGAGCACGTCGTACACGTCGAGCCTCATCTTCCGCAGCTTCTCTTTGAAGTCGGAGAAGGCATGGCCTTCCGGCAGACTCTTGCGGACGCGCACGACAATCTTGTCCAGTCCCTTGACCGGGACGGAGCCTTTGCGGACCGGCGCCTGCGCCGGCTCGCCGAGCGAGACGAGGCCGCGGTAAGCCGCCTCGCGCACCGGATGCACCGGATCGTCCGCCAGCAGGCGGCGCAGGATCGCGGCGGATTGCGGCGCCTTGAGAGCGGCCAGCTCGGACGCCGCCTTTTGGCGGGCCCTCCAGTCGGAGGAGCGGCTCGCGGCCCGCTTCAGCTCGGCGACCGGATCGGCGGCTTCGGTCTCAAGCAGCTCGTCTTTGTTTAAGTTTGGTTTCGGTTTCGTTTCCAAGGAATTCAATCCCCTTCGCTTCTAAGAATGAATCGCATCGTCCAGGACGCCGATGAACGCCCCGAACACTTCGTTGCCGAGCAACACGCCCTGCGGCGACAGCCGGTAGCCCCGGCCCGGTCGCAACGGCGTCCCTCCCGGCAGGCTGCCGTGCTCCCCGTCCTCGAGGCGGAGCAGCAGCCCGTCCCGCAGCAGCGGCTCGAGCTGCGCTCCGAACACGTCCTCGATCGTCCGGCCGGGGAACTGCCGCTCGAAGTCGGCTCCGCGCACGCCGTCCAGCAGGCGCAGGCCGACCATCATGAAGTCCTCCATCGCTTCGCCCTCGGACACGGTCTCCCCCGACAGGCGGGGCAGGCGCTCCAGCGCGGCGTCGATGTACGGCTGCACGCCCTTGATGTTGACGTGGCGATGGCGTTCCAGATAGCCGTGCGCTCCGGCGCCGAGTCCGTAATACGGCTCGTTCCGCCAGTAGGTGGAGTTGTGCCGGGACTCGAAGCCCGGCTTGGCGAAGTTGCTGATCTCGTAATGCTCGTAGCCCGCCCCCTGGAGACGGCGGATGAGATGCAGGTACATCTCGAGATCCTCGTCCTCCGTCGGCAGCGGCAGCTGGTTCTTCTCATAGAGATGATGGAACAGCGTGTTCTCCTCGACCTTGAGGCTGTACAGCGAGTAATGCGGCAGGTCGAGCGCGAGCGCCTTGTCCACGCTGTCGGACAGCAGCTCCACCGTCTGGCCCGGCAAGCCGAACATGAGGTCGATCGACAGGTTGCGGAAGCCGGCCGCCCGCGCGTTGTCCAGGCTGCGGTACACGTCGTCCACGTCATGGATGCGTCCGATCCGCTGCAGCAGGCCGTTGTCGAACGACTGCACGCCGAAGCTCAGCCGGTTGACGCCGCCGGCGAACATGACCGCCAGCTTGTCCGGATCGGTCGTGCCGGGATTGGCCTCCATCGTGAATTCCGTGCCCTCGTGCAGCGGCCAGAGCCGGCGCACCGAAGCGAGGAAACGCTCCATCTGAGGCGGCGTCAGCACCGTCGGGGTGCCGCCTCCGACGAATACCGTGTCGATGCGTCCTGCCGGCGTCGCCGCGAGCGTCCGCTCCATCTCGCGCTCCAGCGCGGTCAGATAGTCGTCGACCGGCTGGCCTTTGAGGATGTAGGAGTTGAAGTCGCAGTAATGGCACTTGTTCGTGCAGAACGGGATATGGATGTAAAGCGCTCTAGGCGCGTGATGCAGCATAGGTGTTCCCTCCTCGGGGAGCGGGTGCGGACGAGCCGCGGTCGCCCCGTAAAACGGCGCAAGAGGAGAGCATGCGCTCTCCTCCGCCCGGTTCCGGACCTGCGCGGCCGCAAGGCCGCAGGTCCGGATCAGTCCTCGTCGATCTTGAGCACGGCCATGAACGCCTCTTGCGGAACTTCGACGTTGCCGACCTGCTTCATCCGCTTCTTGCCTTCCTTCTGCTTCTCGAGCAGCTTGCGCTTGCGGCTGATGTCGCCGCCGTAGCACTTGGCCAGGACGTTCTTGCGCATCGCCTTGACCGTCTCGCGGGCGATGACCTTCTGGCCGATCGACGCCTGCACCGGCACCTCGAACATCTGGCGCGGGATGAGCTCCTTGAGCTTCTCGCAGATGATCCGGCCGCGCTGGTAGGCGCGGTCGCGGTGCACGATGACCGACAGCGCGTCGACCGTCTCGCCGTTGAGCATGATGTCCATCTTGACGAGCTTGGACTGGCGGTAGCCGCTCAGCTCGTAGTCGAACGAGGCGTAGCCCTTGGTGCTCGACTTGAGCTGGTCGAAGAAGTCGTAGACGATCTCCGACAGCGGGATCTGGTACGTGATCGTGACGCGGTTCGTATCCAGGTACTCCATGTTGACGAACTCGCCGCGCTTGTTCTGGCACAGCTCCATGACCGTGCCGACGAAGTCGTTGGGCACGATGACGGCCGCCTTGACGTACGGCTCCTCGACATGCTCGATCTTGCCGACCTCCGGATAGTTGGACGGGTTGTCGATGTGGAGCACCTCGCCGCTCGTCAGCGTGACGTCGTAGATGACGCTCGGCGCCGTCGTGATGAGGTCGATGTTGAACTCGCGCTCGATCCGCTCCTGGATGACGTCCATGTGGAGCAGGCCCAGGAAGCCGCAGCGGAAGCCGAAGCCGAGCGCCGTCGACGACTCCGGCTCGAACGTCAGGGAAGCGTCGTTCAGCTGCAGCTTCTCGAGCGCCTCGCGCAGGTCGTTGTACTCCGTGTTGTCGATCGGATACAGGCCGCAGTACACCATCGGGTTGATCTTGCGGTAGCCCGGCAGCGGCTCCGCCGCCTGGCGCTTGGCCTCCGTGACGGTATCGCCGACGCGGGTGTCCTTGACGTTCTTGATGCCCGCGACGACGAAGCCGACGTCGCCGACGGCGAGCTCGTCCACGATCGTCATCCGCGGCTTGAACGCGCCGACCTCGATGACCTCGAACTCGGCGCCCGTCGCCATGAAGCGGATCTTCTTGCCGGCCTTGATGCTGCCGTCCACGACCCGCACGTAGACGATGACGCCTTTGTACGGATCGTAGTGGGAGTCGAAAATGAGCGCCTTGAGCGGCTCGTCCGGATCGCCGGCAGGCGCCGGCACCTTCAGCACGACCTGCTCGAGGATCTCCTTGATGCCGATGCCGGCCTTGGCCGACGCCAGCACGGCGTCGCTCGCGTCGAGGCCGATCACGTCCTCGACCTCCTGCTTGACGCGCTCCGGCTCCGCGCTCGGCAGGTCGATCTTGTTGATGACCGGCAGGATCTCGAGGTTGTTGTCCAGCGCGAGATAGACGTTGGCCAGCGTCTGCGCCTCGATGCCCTGAGCGGCGTCGACGACGAGCAGCGCGCCCTCGCAGGCCGCGAGGCTGCGCGACACCTCATAGGTGAAATCGACGTGCCCGGGCGTGTCGATGAGATTGAGGATATATTCCTCGCCGTCGTCGGCCTTGTAGGCGAGACGGACGGCTTGCAGCTTGATCGTGATGCCGCGCTCCCGCTCCAGCTCCATCTGATCGAGCACCTGGGACTGCATCTCCCGTGAAGTCAGCGCGCCGGTATACTCCAGGATCCGGTCAGCCAGCGTGGACTTTCCGTGGTCGATATGCGCGATAATGGAAAAGTTCCGTATCTTGTTTTGGCGGTCGCGTACGTCTGCCATGCTTTGTGATCCACACCCCTCAATAAATCTACCCTTCATTATACCGCTTAGGAGGATGAGGGGCAATGAAAACGGCGCATGCGCGCCGCAGCTACTGCGTCATCGAGTCGAACAGCGTCACGAGGAAGCGGATGCCCGAGCTCGATACGCTCTGCAGCATGCCGGCCGTGCCGTCGGCCAGCCGGTTGACGCCGGTCTCGCCCTGCGGATCGGCGATGCCGGGCAGTCGGGAGCCGGCCTCTCCTTCCAGCCGCCAGTCTTCCTTCTGCGCCTGGGCGAGCGCCGGCGCGGCCGCCGATTCCTCGTCGCCGAGAAATGCTCCCGCCTCCGGCATGGAGGCCGCGGCCTCGATGCCGTATTTTTTCTGCAGCCGCTTCAGATCGGCCTCGTACTCCAGCTGCTTCAGCTTGGCCTGCTGCAGCTCCAGCTCCCGGACCGCCTCCGCGTAGCGCCCGATCTCGGCCGGCTCGCTGCCCTCGACGGGGCCGTAGACGCGGCCGATGCCGGCCGACGTCATCTCCATGCCGAACATCAGCACCGCCGCGAGCGCGGCTCCGACGATCGTCCATTTCAGCGGTCCTTTCTTCATCCCAGGTTCCCTCCTCGTTCGATGGTCTGCCGCTTTCGTTTCCGTCTACGCCTTCTGGTCGTTGAAGTAGAGGTCGGCGATGACCTCCGCGAGCGCGTCCGCCGTCCGATAGCATTCCTCCAGCGTGTTGTCGACGCCGCCGATCTCGATCAGGATGCTCTGGCCCGAGAGCGACTGGTTGTACTCGCCGTTGCCCGATTTGCTCGTCTTGCCGAGGATGCCCCGCGACAAGCCGGCATATTCCTGCTCAAGCCGCTCGTGGATCGACTCGGCGAACGCCATGTTGCGCTTCCAGTCGGGGTTGCCTTTGCCGATGACGAAAAACACCTTGGCGTAATCCTGGCCGCCGATCGACTTCGTCGTGATCTTGCGCTTCTGCGAATCGCGGTGGATGTCGAAGAACAGCTTCAGCCGCCCGTTCTCGCTCATCGCCTGCTGCACCGTCTTCTTGGAGTACTTGTAGCTCAGCTCCCAGCGGTAGCCGGCGACGGCCGTCGGATAGTCCGTCGTGTCGTGCAGCGCGCCGATGCCGCGCTTCTCGAGCTGCTCCGCGAGCCGCGAGCCGACCTGGCCGACGTTGATCTGGTCCGACTGCGGATCGCTGCTGCCGCCGACGAGCTCCGGCGCGTACGATTCGCGGGCATGCGTGTGGTAAATGAACACCATGTTCTTGCCGGATGCCGCTTCGCCCGCTGACGGCGGCTCCTGCGCTCCGCCGCCCGGCGGAGACGGCTCGGCGGCGGCCCCGGGCATCTCCCCGACCGGACCGACGCCCGGCTCGTCCGCTTCGTCCAGCACGCCGGGATCATGAGCGTCCAGATTGTCGGCCTCGTCCCCGGCCGGCTCGTCCGCTTCTCCGCCCGCGCCGGGAGCCGCGCCGTCGGGCGACGGAGCCGGGCTCGCCGGCGGCGGCTCCAGGCCGGGCAGGCCGGCGGCCAGCAGGCTGCGCGGATCGGCCGGATTGACCTCCGTCAGCGTCTCGGCCGCCGCTTGCGCCAGCTGCCGGTCGGAGAAGCTGCCCTGGGCCGGACTGTGGTAGACGGGAATCTCCATTCCCAGCATGTCCGCAAAAAAGGCGGTTGAAACCGTGGACGCAAGTCCCTGAAGCGAGGAGCCTCCCCGCTCCTCCCGCACCATCGCGAGCGCTCCGATCAGCATGAACGCGACCATCGAGCTTAGGCTGATCGCCACGAACGTCCTGCCCGCGGTCAGCAGCCTCCGCAGCCGCAGGCTTCCTTCATTCCTTCCTGTTCCCATCCGTATCATGCGCTTGTCCCCCCTGATGCCGTCATGGCCTTTCCCTCTTGCGCCTCGCCGAATCTATCACCTGCTATCTACTCTATGAGCGGCCGCAAGAAGGTAGAACCTGTAGAAGAATCCGAATCGAGGAACAGAGGGGAGCGCGCAAAAAGGCCCGCCTCGGAACGAGGCGGGCCGGCAAGCGGACCGTTACTGGGCGACCATGCCGCCGTCGACGGTATAGAGCGAAGCGGTGACGAACGAAGCTTCGTCCGAGAGCAGGAAGTTCATGACGGCTGCGACCTCCTGCGGCTCGCCGTAGCGGCCGAGCGGCGTGGAGGCTTCGTTGGCCGTCTTGAACGCATCCGCCATGCCCGAGTTGGCTTCGATCTTGCGCATCATGGCCGTGTTGATCGTGCCCGGGAGGACGGCGTTCACCCGAACGCCGCTCGGAGCGGCCTCGTTGGCCGCGACGCGGGTCAGGCCGATGACGGCATGCTTGGACATGATGTACGGAGACATGCCCGGCGCTCCCATCAGGCCCGCGAGCGAGGACGTATTGAGGATCGCGCCCGACTGCTGGCGCTTCATGACCGGCAGCACGTGCTGGAGGCCGAGGAAGACGCCGCGCACGTTCACCCGGTAGACGAGGTCGAGCGCGTCGACGCTTTGCTCCTCGATCAGCCCCATCGGACCTTCGATGCCGGCGTTGTTGGCGAAGTAGTCGATGCGGCCGAACTTGTCCAGGGCGGCCTGCACGTAGCCCTTGACCTCGCTCTCGACGGATACGTCGGCCGCGACGGCCAGCGAGTTCGTCTCGTTCAGCCCGAGCTCCTCGGCGACGGCGAGCACCGCCTCGCGCTTCAGATCGACGAGCACCAGATCGACGCCACGCTCGGCCATCCGGCGGGCGAGTTCCTTGCCGATGCCTCCGGCGGCTCCGGTAATGATGGCGGCTTTGCGTTCAGTTGTCATAAGGGATTGCACTCCTTTATTCTAGGTATGGATTCGATTCCGGACGGCGGCCGCAACGTCTGGAAGCGCTTTAGAGTGGGAAGACATCCTCAGTGTACGCCCGCTCGATCGGGTCCGCAATAAGCAGCGAAGAGCGATTCGTCGCCTACCCGGCAGTCGGACGCAGACTGTCGGCCGCAGCCGCGAAGTGGGACATAATCGCGGAGAATGTCGACGAACGATTGAAACGTCCGGGATGCACGCACACTAGATGGAAGGAGGAATGCCGCTCATGGAAACACCCCTCGACCGCCGGGCCCGGAGGACCCGGGAAGCGCTCCAGCAGGCTTATATCCGTCTCATGCTCGAAAAGAAAGCGGCGACTGCGACGATCCAGGAGATCGCCGAAGCCGCCGACTACAATCGCGGAACGTTCTACAACCACTACGCCGGCAAAGAAGAGCTCCTGGAGGAAATCCGCAGCGAGTTCCTGCGCCGCTTCTCCGAGCTGCTGCTCGCGCCCTATCCGGGCCGCAGCGGCGTAGGCGCGGAGGAAATCTATCCGTCCAGCCTCATGCTGTTCGAGCATGTCGAGCGCAGCCGCGAGACGTTCCTTGCCCTGCTCGCCACCGATGCCGGCTTGGCCGGGGCGATGTCCCGCGTGCTCCGCGAAGCGATGAAGCGCGATCTGCGGCTGTCGCTGGAGGGAGAGCATCTGGAGGTCGACCACGACTTCATGCTTCACTATCGGGCTTCCGCCACGATCGGAACGCTGCTGTACTGGGCCGAGACGGACTTCAAGTATTCGGCCTCCTACATGGCGCGGCAGCTCATGCTGCAGCTCAACCATCGCCTCGACTACATCGCCTTCAACCCGACGTCGGAGCCCCGCTGAGCTGCCACGGACCTCGCCTTGTCAATGCGTGTAGGCCGCCACGTTGGACGAGTCGACCGCCTCGTGCAGCGCGGCGTTCAGGCCGCTCGCGATGACGTTGGCGATGTCTTCGATGAACTGGTCGATTTCCTTGGGCGTCACGAGCAGGTCATGCTTGAGCGGGGACAGCACTTCCTTGACGAGCGCGAGCCGCTCCTGCTCGGCGAGCTGGTCGATCAGGCCCATGAGCTGGCTCGTATCGCCTTGCTCCTTGCGGAAATGCTCCTTCATCATGTCGAAGGCGCTGTTGACCAGCGTGGACGCGTACACGACCGTCGGAACGCCGATCGCGACGACCGGCACGCCGAGGATGTCCTTGGTCAGTCCCTTGCGCTTGTTGCCGATGCCCGATCCGGGATGGATGCCCGTGTCCGCGATCTGGATCGTCGTGTTCACCCGCTCGAGCGAGCGCGAGGCGAGCGCATCGATGGCGATGACGACATCCGGCTTCGTCTTCTCGATGATGCCCTGCACGATCTCGCTCGACTCGATGCCGGTAATGCCGAGCACGCCCGGCGCGACCGCGCTGACGGCGCGGTAGCCCGGCGCCACCTGATCGGGCATCAGCTCGAAGAACTGCCGCGTCACCATCGTGTTCTCGACGACGAGCGGGCCGAGCGCGTCCGGCGTCACGTTCCAGTTGCCGAGACCGACGATGAGCACGCTGGCGTTCGCCGGCACCGAGAGCTGCTGCAGGAAGCGCTCGAACTCCTGCGCGAAGCGCGTCGCCACCTTGTCGCCGAGCTCCGAATCATGCGTGCGCAGCTCCGGCACCTCGAACGTGACGTACTTGCCGATTACTTTGCCGATCGCCTGCGAGCCGGCCTCGTTCTGCACCTCCAGGCGCGTGACCTTGATGCCGTCCGCTTCCGACGTCTCCGTCAGCACGCCGGGAATCGGGTTCCCCGCTTCCTCCGCCATTTCCTTCGCTTCCAGCGCCAGATCCGTATGGACGGCATACCGGCCCAAATCGACATCATGAGTCATGCGAACAGCTCCTCTGCCCGTTTTGACCCTAGTGTGCGAAAAGGCCTCCGATCTTATGCGGAAGCGGTTCCCTTATCCTTCCGTTATGGTTGCAATTTGGGCAGGCCCATGATAAGATATTTTAAGTTGTGTTGCAGTATGGGGCCTGTACCCCTTGTAGGAGGTGAATCACAAGTGCCAAACATCAAATCCGCCATCAAACGCGTGAAAACGAGCGAGAAACGCCGCGCTCTGAACGCTTCCCAAAAATCCGCGCTCCGCACGGCTGTCAAGTCTGCTGATGTCGCTATCGCCGGTACCGATGCAGAAGCAGCGAAGGCTGCCCTGATCGTGGCTTCCAAGAAGCTGGACAAAGCCGTCACCAAAGGCCTGATCCATAAAAACGCCGCAGCCCGTAAAAAATCCCGCCTGGCCAAGAAGCTGAACGCCCTTACGGCCCAAGCTTAATTGCCGCCACAGCGGAAAGCCCCGCTCCTTCCGGAGCGGGGCTTTTTTGGTTGCCCGCTTCAAGCGGGGAAGCGGGAACTGCGTTCAGGAGCGGACTCTAAGCCAGCGGCGCGGCGGCCGGCTGAGCTCCTATCGACAGGAAGAACAGCTGCAGGCCGAGCTCCTTGTCCACCTGGCCGGTCTTCATCCGGTAGTCCAGCTCCGCGAGCGCAGCCAGATGACGGCCGAGCACGGCCGTATCGTAGCGGCGCGCCTTTTCGGCCGCGAGCTTGACGGCGTACGGATGCAGGCCGAGCTGCCCGGCCATCTGCTGCGGCGAGTAGCGGTGACGCTCCAGCTCCTTGATCTGCAGCATGATGCGCAGCTGGCGGGCAACAAGCGCCGCGATGCGGATCGGCTCCTCCTTGCGCAGCAGCAGCTCGCGGTAGAGCGCGAGCGTGCGGTCCATGCGCCGCTCCAGCGCCGCGTCGACGAGCGCGAACGCATCCTCCTCGACCGTTGCCGCCGTCAGGCGGGCGACGTCGTCCTGGGTCACCGTGCCGCCCTCGCCCGCGTACAGGCACAGCTTGTCGACCTCCTGCGCCAGCGCCTGCATGCCGGTCCCGAGGCGCGCGACGAGCAGCTGAGCCGCATCCTCCCCGAGCACGCGCTTCTGGTCGGCGGCGCGCCGGACCGCCCAGGTCGCCAGCTCTCCCTCGCTCAGCTCGGGAAAAGCGACGATCAGGTTGCGCTCCTTGAGCAGCTTCACGATCTTGCGGCGCTCGTCGAGCTTGTCCGCCTGCACGAGGAACAGGATGACGCTCGTCTCCGACGGCTGCTCCATATAGGACAAGAACCGCTCGGCCTTGTGCTCCAGCTTGCCGTTCTCCTTGGCAGCCGCGCACAGCACGGCTCCGTCCCGCACGACGATCAGCTTGCGCGGCACGAAAAAGGGCGGCGTCTGGGCCTCCGCCACGATCTCCTCCAGCGCCGTCTCCGCCGTATCGAAGCGGACCATGCCGAGCTCCCTTTCGTCCGGCGCGAGCAGCTTGTCCGCAAGCATGGAAGCGAACTGCCCCATGCGGTACCGGTCCTTGCCGAACGCCGCGTAGACCGGCGCGATGCGCCCCGCCTTGATATCCTTCCCCACGTCCTTCGCGTGCATCGATCGTCTCCTCCTCGTCTGTCGTCCCATCATAGGACAGATCGCGGCGCCCGGCAAGCGGCCGGACAGCAAAAGGCGCTGCCTGCATGTCGCAAACAGCGCCTCGTACCGCACGATCGGACCATCTATATAAACATCGATCCTAAGGCTCCCAGGCGCCTCGGCCGATGGTCATACGATGCCAGGGGCTGCGTCCTCCCCGCTGACTGGCTGATGAAGCATCATACGCAGATGCCCCCGATTCGGTGCTTGGCCCGCCCGCCTATTCGACAAGCGCGCCGTCCTGCACGTCGATCCGGTACGGCTTGGAGGTGCCGTCCTTGTCCGTGACGGTCACGCTCAGGTACCGGCTGTCCTCGCTCCAGGCGGGATCGGACACGGCGCCGTCGAACGTGTGATCGAACACCTTGCCCCCGTCGGCTTTGGTAATGACGATCCAGCCATGGCTGATCGAGTAGCTGAACTGCTGATTCGGAGAGTACGTCACCTCCGGCACCGCCGCGATGCCCATGTCGGTATCTCCCATGATGCCCGAGACGACGCCCGGCGAAGGTCCGGCGAAATTCAGGCTTGCTTTCGGCGGAGCCGATTGGGCGCTTTCGCGGTCGGCATCCGCCCCAGGCGACGGATAGACCGTCGAGCCCTGCCCTCCGCCCGCGGAGACGGACGGGGATTCGGCTGGCGGCTCCTGCCGCAAGCCCGCGCGAGGCTCCGCCGACCCGCTTTCGGGAGGAGTCGTCGCGGTCGGCACCGTCTGGCCGTCCACGATCTGCTGCTTGGCGCTCGGAGAACCTTCATTCTTCTGCGACTGCATCGAGTCCAAGCCGCTGGCGGGCGCGGCGGCATCGCCCGCGCTGAACGTGCTGGCTTCCTGTCCGCCGGTATCGGCCGCGTTGTTGATTTCGGCCGTCAGCGGAGAATCGGGCCCCGTGCCCCATGGGGCCAGGACGAGAATGAGCGCCGCCGCCGCGGCGGCCGCCACGGAGCCCGTCCAAACGCGGGCGCGCCGGTTGAAGCGGCTCGCTGCCGGCCGGCGGGCCGGCTGTCCGCCGGCCTCGCTCGCTCTCGCAGACGTCGCTTCGGCCGCCTGGCTGGCGGACGCCTTGGCGTCGCGGTGGGCGTCGATCTCCTCCAGCTGCGGCAGGATCGAATCGACGAGGCTGAACGGCGGGGTGATTTTGGGAAGCTCCTCGAGCTCTCCGGACAGCCGTTGCAGCCGCTCGAACAGCTCCTGGTCGTCCGGACAATGGCGGAGATGATCCATCAGCTCCTGGCGTTCCAGCTCGTCAAGATCTCCGTCCAAATATCGGTTCATGTATTCTACCACCTCTTGACAAGTCATCCTCGGACACCGCCTTTCTGATAGTCATGGAGCAGTGTCTGCAGCTGCTGGCGGGCCCGGAACAAGTAAGACTTCACCGTGTTGAGCGGAAGGTCGAGCGAATCCGCGATCTCGTTGTAGGAAAAGTCCTGCAGGTACCGAAGCACGACAACCGCTCTGTGGTGATCCGGCAGCTTGTCGATTGCCTCTCGAATATCTTTGGCCGCGTAAGCGGACAGCACTTCCTCCTCCACGTCCTGCTTCTCCCGGAACACCATGTCATGTTCCTCGATGGAGACGACGGGCTTCGTGCGGCGGAATTTATCGATGCATATATTCGTGACGATCCGCTGGATCCAGGTTTTGAACTGCGCTTTCTCTTCGTAGGAATTGATCTTGGTGTAGATGCGGATCAACGCCTCCTGCGAAGCGTCCAGCGCGTCCTGCTCGTTGCCCAGAATGTAATAGGCGGTCCGGTAAACGTGATTCTCTATGTCTCGCAATAGGGACACGAGAGCGTCGCGATCGCCCTGTTGAGCGGCTCGTATGAGACCAGGCTCTACCACGAAGGTTCCCCCTCTCTTGCACCGTCACAGACGCAGGCAGGCTGCAGAAGGTTGCGGCGCGTTCATAATAAATATAAAAAAGTGAGTAATGGAAAAATTTTTCACGAGGAAGCGGGACGAGAGAAAATTTCTCCGTCCTTCGAGCACTCCCCTACCTTAGCAAAAAAAGCTCCCGGCGTATAGACGCCGGGAGCGGGATAAACTGGAAATCGAGCCGCGAGCTAGCCTCCCTGCTTGCGATATTCCTGCGGATTCACCCCGTATACTTTGCGGAACAGCCGCGCGAAGTAGGAGAAATTGCCGTAGCCGAGCCCCGCGGCGATCTCGCTGACGCTCTCGTCCGTGCCGAGTAGGCGGGAGGCGGCGGCATTCATCTTCTCCTGCAGGATGTAATCGGTCAGCACTTTGCCCGTCTCCTTGCGGAACAGCCGCGACAGATAGGCCGGGTTGAGGTGAACCTGCTCGGCCAGCTCCTCGCGCGACAGCTCGCGGTCGAGATGCTCGGCGATGTAGGACTGGACCTGGCGCAGCATCGGACTTCTCGCCCGCCGCGCCTGCTCCAGCACGCCGCGGCATTCGTCGCGCAGCTCCGCGACCGGGACGGAGCCGCCGATGCGGACGGACATCCGGCAGTAGAAATAATCCCGGCACGTCCGGCGGTAGCGGTCGCACAGCCGCATCAGCTCCTCCTCGGGGAGCCCGCCCTTTCCTTCGAACAGCAGGACCCAGCCGTTGCCTCGGCCGTCCTCGGCGACCGCGCCGGGCTGCGCCGCGAGCAGCAGCTCCTCGGCCGCCTTGCGCAGGGCGAACTCCATCACCTGCTCGTCGCGCTCGCTGAACGGCTTTTCCCACTGGTCCACAGCGATGAGGAGCGGGCGCACCCGGCTCAGCTCCAGCGGATCGGCGTCGGCGGCGCCGGCGGCCAGCTCCAGCCAGCGCCCGTCCGCCTTGGCGCGGCCGGCGAGCAGATCGTTCCAGCGGCGCTCGGCGACGAGCGGCTTCTGCATCCGCCACTGCTCCGCCATCTGCTGCTGGCGTTCCGACTCCTCGCCGCCTCGCCGCCGCTCGCCGATGCGCCGCCCGAGGCCGCGCAGCACCTCCTCCAGCTCGGCGTAGATGACCGGCTTCAGGATGTAGTCGCTGCTGCCGAGCTGCAGCGCCTTTTGCGCGAAGCGGAATTCGGAGTGGCAGGTGAGGAACACCGTCTCGAGGCGCAGTCCTTCCGCGCGCGTCCATTCGACCAGCTCGAGACCCGTCTGCTCGGGCATCTCGATGTCGCAGATGAGGATGTCCACGTCCCGTTCGAGCAGCAGCCGGCGCGCCTCTTCCGCGCCGTAAGCCTCGTACACCTCCGAGATGCCGGCCTCCGCCCAGTTCACGCCCGCCCGAAGGCCTTTGACGGCATAGATTTCATCGTCCACGATCAGCGCGTTCATGCCATCCGCTCCTTTCCTGCCGCCGGAGCTTCGGGCTCCGGGGACCGAGGCAGCTCCAGCGCCGCCCTCAGTCCGCCGTCCTCCCCGTTCTCCAGCTCGATCCGCACCGGCGCGCCGTAATACAGGCGGCAGCGCCGGACGACGTTCCACAAGCCGACGTGGCGCTCGCCCGGCTCGGCCGCGTGAATCCGCTCCAGCAGCGGTCCGAGCGCATCCTCTGCGATGCCCTTGCCGTTGTCCTTGACCTCGATGCGGACCGCCGCTCCGCCGGACGCCGTCCTTGATTGTGCCGCGTCGACCCGCCGGACCGTCACGTCGATGCGGAACGGACCGCCTCCGCTGGATTTGAAGCCGTGCACCATCGCGTTCTCGACGAGCGGCTGCACCGACAGGGGCGGCAGCTGGAACGCCTCCAGACCAGGCTCGACCTCGAAGCCGAATTCCAGCGACTGCGGAAAGCGGTGCTTCTGGATCGTCAGGTAGTCGCGGATATGCTCCAGCTCGTCGCGCACCGCCACCGACGCCGCGCCGGTATTGATCGTGAAGCGGAAATACCGCACCAGATGCAGCGCGATGCTTTGGATGATGTCGTAGCTGCGGATTTGCGCGAGCTGATAGACGATGTTGAGCGAGTTCATGAAGAAATGAGGCTGGATCTGCGCCTGAAGATGCTTGAGCTCGGCTTTTTGCGTGCGGATCTTCTCCTCGTAGATGTCGATTTTCAGATGCTGGATCTGCGCCGCCATGCCGTTGAACGTCTCGTTGATCGTATCGAACTCCGGAAGCCGGCTGTCCGGCAGCCTCGCGCTCAGATCGCCGGCGCGGATCTTGCGCATGCCGCGGATGAGCCGGTACATCGGCATGACGACGGCCCGCTGGAGGACGTACAGGTACACGCCGAGCAGCACCGCCGCCAGCACCGGAACCGCATAGGTCAGGTAGCGGAAATACGGCAGTCCCTCCAGCAGCGACTTCTCGGGCATGAGCAGCAGCAGCCGCATGTCCGCCATGCGCGAATCCTTGGCGACAAGCAGATGGGGCTGCGGCACGTCCGCGATCGCGTAGCCGTCCAGCGCCTCGGCCAGCGCTCCCGGCGTGCCCGCGTCGAGGCCGCGCCGCAGCTCGGGGGCGAGCTCGGTCAGCGGCTCGCCGGCTCCGCTTGTCAGCACGGCGAAGCCTTTGCCTCCCGTGCCGAGCTCGTGCAGCGGCGCCATCAGCCGGCCGAGATCGACCCAGGCGCCGACCGCCGAGCCGTAGCCGTTGTCGACGACGCGCAGCAGCGCATGGGAGCCGTCCAGCTCCTCCAGCGTCCAGCCCGTATAGGGCGTATCCGCTCCAGGGCCGGCGCGCAGCACGTCCCGCAGCCGCGAGACGATGCGCTCCTTGCGCTCGAACGTGACGTTCTGCTGCTGGGCGAGGAACAGGTCCTCGTAGCGGGAGCTGTAGGCGAACAGCACGTCGGCCGCTTCGTAGTAGTTCGTGTTCGCGCCGAGATCGGACGCCGCCTGCGTCTTGGCCCGGTAGTAGTCCCAGCCGCCCCGCTCGTTCTGCGAGAGCGTCATCAGGTCGCGGTTCTGCTCGGCCGTCTTGAACAGGTAGTTCTGGACTTCCTCCAGCACCTTGTCCATATCGCTCAGGTACATCGTCAGCAGGCTGCGGTTGGACTGGGCGACCTGGGAGCGGACGACCGACGTCGAGTACAGGTTGTTCCACAGCAGCAGCAGCACGAGCGGCGCCGTCACGCCGACGAAGCCGATGATGAGGCGGGTCCGGAGCGTCTTGGCCTGCTTCGGGCGGGCCGAGCCGAGCCCGCTGCGGCGCAGGCGGTTGGACAGCCATGAGGCCGGCATCAGGACTCCCCCTCTCCCGCAGAAGCTCCGCCCGCGGCGAGCCAGGCGTCGAGCTGCCGCTGCTTCTCCGCGATGACCTTGTCCGCGCCGGCGGCCTTCAGCCGCTCCAGATACATTGGTATGACGGCGTCCGGATCGAGCTCGCCGGTGATGAGCGCGGGCGAGAATTCCTCGTCGACGCGGCTGCAGGCGGCGATCTCGTTGCTGACCGGCGCCGGGTCGAACACGAAGCCGAGCGCCTTGGACGGCTCCGCCTGCTCGTTGAAGCGGCGGTAGTTGTCCCATTGCTGCGGATCCTCGTTGTCCCACAAGTAGGAATTGAGCTGGTTGCCGAACATCCAGGGCAGGTTGAAATTGTAGCGGACCGAACGCGCGTCCACTCCCGGCGGATAGGCGATGCGCCCGTCCGGCCGCACGACGTAATGCTTGCCCTCGATGCCCCAGTCCAGCAGATTGAGCAGATCGCGGTCCGTATAAAGGAGCTCCAGCAGCCGCATCGCCTTCTCCGGGTGACGGGACGTTCGCGGGATGGCGAACATCGCGCTCGTCACGTCCGCCGTCGTCGTATACGGCTTGGTCAGCTCGACGGCGACCATCGGCATGCCAGTGTTGCGCGACGCCTGGATCTCGAAGCCCGGCTTCATCGACTCCGCGAAGGCGAAGGCGGCTCCGGCCTTCACCGCCTCGTACTCGCTGTCGCGGGAGGTGACCGCGTCGGCGTTCAGGTAGCCCTTGAGCTTCCACTCCTGCATGAGCCGCGCGTAGTCCCGATAGGTCTCCGTCGCGGCAAGGTTCACCACCCGCAGGCTGCCGCCCGCGCGCTCGAGCACGCCAGGGCCGTCGCCGAGCATGTCGAACAGGCCGTATTGGAGCAGGAACGTCAGCGGACTGCGGTCGGCGCGGACCTGCAGCGGCGTCAGAGCCGGCTCCCCCCGCTTGATCGTCTCCAGGACCGGCCCGAGATCGGCGAGCGTGCGGACAGTGTCCAGGCGGATGCCGTATTTCTCCACGAGGTCGGCGCGCAGGACGATGCCCTTGCTCGCGGCGAACTCCTTGTTCGTCGGGATGCCGTACAGCTTGCCGCCGATGCGGCTCGCGCGCAGGATCTCCGGATCGAGCACGCGGCTGATGCCCGCGCCCGCGCGCTGCAGCAGCTCGTCGAGCGGCAGGAAGCGGCCGCGCGACACCTCGTCGCCGAAGCGCATCCAGCCGGCGGTGAACATGAGGTCCACCTGGCTGCCTGAGGCGTAGACGAGTCCCGTCCGGTCCCACCAGCTGCTCATGTCGACCGGCTTGATCTCGACGGATGCGTCCAGCTTGCCGAGCAGGTAGCGGTTCATCTCCGCCTGCACGAGCGGCAGGTCCGGCGGCGTGACGCTCGCCGGGAACATGAGCACGAGGCGGTCGGCCGCCCGGACGGCCGGAACGGCGGCGCCGGACGGCTCTTCGTCCCGGGAGCGCCCGGCGCTCCCGGCCAGCCACGCCGCCAGGGCGGCGAGCAGCAGCGCCAGCGCGCCGGCGGCAGCCAGCAGGCGAAGGCGGCGGGCGCGCTGCGCGCTCCGTTCGAGGTTGATGTCGGTCATGATGCGGCAATCCCCTTTTCGTTCGATGAGCCGGACCGGATCGGTCCGGAAGCGATTTCAATTATACGCCGAACCGGGCCGCGCCACTACCTCGAATCGGACCTCGAATGCCACGATTGTGACCTCGGAGCAAGTCCGGCAGACGGCGGCCCGGCGAAGGGCCCTTGGGAGCTGCGGAGCAAGTCCGGCAGATGGCGGCCCGGCGAAGCACGTATGGGAGCTGCGGCGCAAGTCCAGCAGATGGCGGCCCGGCGAGCGCGCTTGGGAGCTGCGGAGCAAGTCCGACAGATGGCGGCCCGGCGAAGCGCGCTTGGGAGCTGCGGCGCCGTCAGCCGCGGAACAGCTTGCGGTACTCGGTCGGCGTCATGCCTTCATGCTCCTGGAACCGCTTGTTGAAATAGCTCGCGCTCGGATACCCCGCCTCCTCCGCGATCTCGCCGATGTTGGCCTCGCGACGCTCCAGCAGCCACTGCTTGGCCCGCTGCAGGCGGGCCCGCGTGACGAACCCGCTCGGCGTCATGTCCAGCGCACCCTTGAACAGCCGGCAGAAATAATGGGGGCTGACGCCGGCCCGCTCCGCCCATTCCTGCAGAACAAACGGCTTGGCCGCCTCCTCTTCGAGCAGGGGCAGCAGGGAAAGGATGCGCTCCTCCGCCGGGCTGGCGGAAGGGGAGCCAAGCGGGACCGCCTGCTGCACGAATTCGGCCAGCACGCCGTAGGCGAGCGTCGACAGCAGCGCGGGCCTCGTCATGCTGCTCGTCTCCGCTTCCTCGAGCAGCGCTTGGTGCGCCTCGATCCAGGCGAGCGGCTGGCGCAGCTTCCAAAGCAGGTTCTGATGAAACCCCCGCTCGATCATGTAGTCCCGCAGCCGCCCTCCGTAGAAGTGGATCCAGCGCACCTCCCACGGATCGTCCTTGCTGCTGCCGTATTGCTGGGCCGAATGCGGAAAATACAGCACCGCCTGCCCTTGCGTCAGCTCCTGCAGGCCCGCCTCCGTCCGTACGTACCCTTTGCCGGAGACGACAAAGTGGATGTTGAAATTGTTGAGCGCCCCGCTCTCGCGCACCACCTCATGCTCCGGGTAGTCGCGGTAGGCGCCGACCGATTCCGGCAGGATGAAATAAGGCTGCTCCGGGAGCGTGAGCAGATGCGCTTGTCGCTGCATGCTTGAACCTCCATCCCAATATCGTGTTAACTCGTATCATATATTTTCATTTTTCAAAAGTAAATCCTGATGTACAATCGCAATATCGTACTAGATCCCATGAAGGAGGCGTACACAATGACCACTCCAGCCAAGCTGCGCTGGGGCGTGCTCGGAGCGGCGGGCATCGCCCGCCGCTCCGTCATCCCCGGCCTGCAGCGCTCGCAGCACAATGAAGTGAAAGCCCTTGCAAGCCGAGACGGGGAAAAAGCCCGGCAGACGGCCGACGAATTCGGCATCGAAGCGGCGTACGGCAGCTACGAGGAGCTGCTGTCCGACCCGGCGATCGAGGCGGTCTACATCCCGCTGCCGAACCATCTGCACCGCGAATGGACGATCCGCGCCCTGGAGGCCGGCAAGCATGTGCTCTGCGAGAAGCCGCTCGCGCTCACCGCCGCCGAGGCGGAGGAGATGGCGCTCGCCGCGCAGAAGGCCGGCCGCCAGCTGGCCGAGGCGTTCATGTACCGGCATCACCCGCGCTACGCGATGATCCGCGAGGTCGTCGCCTCCGGCGAGCTCGGCGAGCTCCGCAGCCTGCACGCGACGTTCACCTTCAACAGCGCGGGCAGCTCCGGCAACGTGCGCTTCGTCAAGGAATGGGGCGGAGGCGGGCTCTACGATGTCGGCTGCTACCCGATCACCGCCGCGCGCCTGCTGCTCGGCGCCGAGCCGGAGGCGGTCACGGCGCGCGCGCTGTTCTCCCCGGAGCACGGCGGCGTCGACATGATGGCGAGCGGGCTGCTGGAGTTCCCCGGCGGCATCGCCGCGACGTTCGACTGCGGCATGTGGGGCGCGTACCGCAATACGCTCGAGCTGCTGGGCACGGAGGGCTTTTTGGAGGTGCCGAGCGCGTTCGTCGCCGGGACCGAAGGCGAGACCGGCTTTTACGTGACGACGGGCAGCGGCCGCCGCTACGTCGAGGTGCCGCAGGTCGACCACTTCTCGCTGGAGGCCGACGACTTCGCCCGCACCGTGCGTCTGGGCGAGCCGCAGCGCTTCCCGCCGCAGGATGCCGTGGCGAACATGCGCGTGCTGGAAGCATGCCTGCGCTCCGCCGAGCAGCGCGTACGCGTCGAGCTGCAGCCGGTATCGGCCGGCTCGGCCGAGGCTGCCGCGGCTGTCGAAGCCATGGATTCCGCCGATGGCGCGGGCTCAGTCCCTGCGTCCGATTCTTTCCAATCGAAAGGAGACCCCTCATGATGAAGACGATCGCTGTCCCTGGAGTCGCCAAGCCGATCAGCGCGCTGATGAAGGGCTCGGATTACTTTACGAACGACGGGTACGAGCACGCGGCGGCCAACCTCGACGCCTTCCTCGCCGCCGGCGGCAACGCCGTCGATACGGCGCATATCTATAGCGGCGGGCAGAGCGAGGCCGTCATCGGCCGCTACATGGAGGAGCGCGGCAACCGCTCCGAGCTCGTCATCCTGACGAAAGGCTCCCATCACGACGAGACCGGTCCGCGCGTGAACGCCGAAGCGATCCGCAGCGACCTGATGACGAGCCTCGAGCGGCTGCGCACCGATCATGTCGAGCTGTACGCGCTGCACCGCGACGACCCGTCCGTGCCGGTCGGCGCCATCGTCGAAGCGCTCCACGAGCATGTCGAAGCCGGCCGCATCGGCGCGATCGGCGGCTCCAACTGGACGTGGCAGCGGCTGCAGGAGGCGAATGCCTACGCCGCCGCCCATGGCTTGACGGGGTTCACGTTCAGCAGCCCCAACCTGAGCCTCGCCAAGGCGAAGGAGCCGTTTTGGGCCGGCTGCGTCTCCGCCGACGAAGAGACGCTGCGCTGGCATGAGCGCGAGCAGCTGCCGCTGTTCTCGTGGTCGTCGCAGGCTCGCGGCTTCTTCACCGGCCGCTTCGGGCCGGAGGACCGCAGCAACGCCGATCTCGTGCGCGTGTTCTACAGCGACGCCAACTGGGAGCGGCTGCGCCGCGCGGGCGAGCTGGCTGCGGAGAAAGGCGTCAGCACGATCCAGATCGCGCTCGCCTACGTGCTGAACCAGCCGTTCCCGACCTGCGCGCTGATCGGCGCGCAGAACCCGGGCGAGCTGCGCTCCTGCCGCGACGGCGTCGAGATCGCGCTCTCCCCCGCCGAGCTGGCATGGCTCGACCTGCAGGCGGAGACGCGCTAGCGAGACGGACCCAGATGCGGCGGCTCCGTATTTTGGCAACGTCGGCGCTCGACGAAGGCGCTTGAGGCTCCTTCGTGGAGCCGACGCGCGGGGGTTTCGCGAATCAAGGCGCTCACGGCTCCTTCATGGAGCCGACGGACCGGGTTTCCGCAACCCAGGGCGCTCTCGACTCCTTCGACGAGCCGATGCGCGGGGGTTTCGCGAATCAAAGCGCTCACGGCTCCTTCATGGAGCCGACGGACCGGGTTTCCGCAACCCAAGGTACTTTCGACTCCTTCGACGAGCCGATGCGCGGGGGTTTCGCGAATCAAGGCGCTCTCGGCTCCTTCATGGAGCCGACGGACCGGGTTTCCGCAACCCAAGGTACTTTCGACTCCTTCGACGAGCCGATGCGCGGGGGTTTCGTAAACCAATGTACTCTCGACTACTTGACCAAGCCGATGGATCGGGTTTCCGCAACCCAGGGCGCTCTCGACTCCTTCGACGAGCCGATGCGCCGCCTTTCCGCAGGCCAAGGCGCTCTCGGTTTTCTGACGATTCCCGTCCTGGCGAGCCGATGGAGCATCGTGCCGTTGTCGTTCTCGGCGTCCTACTGCTTTTCAGCAACCAAAAACGTCCAGCCCAGCGCGAGCGCGCCGAGCTGGACGTTTTTGGTTTACTATTTTCGATACCATCTCTGCCCCAAGTCGAGTCATGCAAGGCGTTCAAAGCGGCGGTGCAGTCACTCTAACGAAACTCAGAGACGCTATTCCCGCAAAAAGCGGCTCTCCCCATTTCTAACGAAACTAGGAGAGCTTATGGCTGCCTAAATGAGCCCAATGTACGCCAAAAAGCTCGATTAGCGCTCCTGAGTTTCGTTAGAATTGCAAAACATCCCTCTGCGGCGAAATAAGGCTTCCTAGTTTCGTTAGCGAAGCCGGCAGCGGCGATGGCAGGCAGCGGCGGCTGCGAGCAGGACACCCGGGGATGACAACGTGGCAACCGCGACAACAACCGCGATGACTGGCGCCGCGACGAGAAATGCGATGAGAGCAAGCAGCGTTAGCGGTGTCGCAGCCGTAACGTGATCCGGCGATCACAGGCAGCGGAGGCTGCGAGCAGGACACCCGAGTATGAAAATGGGCAACCGCGACAACAACCGCGTTGACTGGCGCCGCGACGAGAAATGCGATGAGAGCAGGCAGCGTTAGCGGTGTCGCAGCCGTAACGTGATCCGGCGATGACTGGCAGCGGCGACTGCGAGCACGACACCCGTTATAACAACGTGGGCACCCGCGACAACAACCGCGTTGACTGGCGCCGCGACGAGAAACGTGATGAGAGCAGGCAGCGTTAGCGGTGTCGGCACGGTGACGTCAACCGGCAAACCGTGCGGCGGCGACAAAAGGAAGCGGGCGCAGCCCGCCGGTCCATCCGTTCCGCCATCCCTCCCAACTGCCGCCTCTCTTTTCTTGCCGGGATGCCTCCGTCCTACGCGCCTCTGCCCCGCTTCCGCAGGAGACGCGGCAGGAGCAGCGCCGCTCCCGCAGCCATCGCCCCGAACAGCCCGCCTGCCGTATTGAGGATCAAGTCGTCCACGTCGAACGTACCGATGCCGAACAGCGCCTGGGAGCACTCCAGCGCGAGGCTGGCCGCGAAGCTGACGGCAGCCGCTCCGAGCAGGCGAAGGGCCTTGCGACGCAGCGCGATCCGCAGCAGCATCCCGAACGGGATGAAGATGAGGAGGTTGCCGAACAGGTTGAGCCGTCCGATCGAGCTGCCTCCGTCCCAGTCGCTGCGGATCTGGCTGAACGGCTCCAGATTGCCGCGGCGGACCCGCTCCAGCACGAGTCCCGGCTCGCTCATGGAATGCCTCAGCTGATCCGCGAGGAAGCCGATGTCGCCCGTGCCGAGCTTGAGCAGGATGACCTTGATGAGGATCCATCCGTACGCCACAAGCAGGACGGATACCGCCATCGTGAACAGGCGGTCGAAGACCGAACGTCGCCGTGACGGGCCGGCCTCATGCTTCTTCCATTCTTTCTTCCGCTTCGCCGTTGCGTTCATTCGGCCCGTCGCCCTCAGCGTGCCGCTTCCGGGCATCGTCCTCTCTCCTCGCATGCTCATCCCGCTCCCTCCTCCCGCCGCGACGTCACGATGACGCCGCCGGCATTGTCTCCCGAGCGCGCCGCTGCGCTCCCTTTGGCCACGGACACCGCTCCGCCGGGTCTCGCTTCTTGCCAGAGAATCGAGTAGGTCTCGCCGAGCGATTCCACGCGAAGCTCCTTCTCCTCCCGGAGCAGCTCGATGTATTCCTCCAGCGCGAGGCCGCGCTCCTGGATGATCTCGCTATGCGGCAAGCCGACGTAGCGGAAATGCCACGGCTCGTACTGGATGCCGGTCACCTCGGTCTTGTCTTCGGGATAGCGCAGGATGAAGCCGTGCTGCCAGGCATGCTCCCGCATCCAGCGCCCCTCCTCGGCGGACTCCATCCGGCCGTATACGGAGCCGACGTCGAGCGCCAGGCCGGTATTGTGCTCGCTATGCCCTGCAGGCAGCGCATAGTCCGGTCCTTGCTCGCGGTACAGCCGTTCCTGCTCTTGGACGGAGCGGTAAGCGCTGTTGACGACGAGCCCGTCGACGCCGTCCTCGCGAGCCGCCGCGACCAGCTCCGCGAAGCGGTCCGCCGCCTCGCGCGACAGCTTGGCATCCTGTGCCCCTTCCGCCAGCCGCAGATCGCCCGGCTGCTTGGACAGGCGGACGAGATCAAGCTCGCCGGCCTCCGGCTGCATGCCGTGGTCGCGGTTGACGAGCACCAACGTGCCGGTTGAAGCCTCGTCCGGTCCCGCCGCCAGCCGCTTGCCGGCCTCTGCGCCGCCGCTGTCCGCGCCAGCCGCGCCGGCCGCTCCGTTCGCCTTGCTTGAACCGTCCTTGCGGCTCGCGTCATCCCCCATGCCCGTGCCGGCCGCGCCGCCAGGCGCCTGCGCCGTGTCCGTCCCCGCGCCTGCCTGCTCTTCCCCTGCGCCGATGCCGGCGGCCAGCCGCTCCGCCAGGCCGCAGCCGTGCAGGCTGCCCGCCAGCGCGACCGCAAGTCCGGCTGCGACCCCGATCGTACGCCATCGCGTCTTCTGCATGCCACTCTCCGCCTTCCTTTTATCCGATAGGCTCTATCCTAGAGAAAGAACCTAAAGACAAGGGGCGGACAAACCTAAACTTTTTCTAAAACTTGCGCCTTCGGCGTCCCGGTTCCCGGCAGCCTCACCTCGAAGATCGTCCGCACGATGTCGCTGCGGGCAGAGATCGTCCCGCCGTGGCGCTCGACGATGTTGCGGGCGATGAACAGGCCGATGCCGGTTCCCCCGGAGCTGCTTTGCCTCGACTTGTCCCCGGTGTAGAACATCTCGAACAGATGCGGCAGCTCCTCCGGCTCGATCCGGCTGCCGTAGTTGACGATCTGCGCGACCGCCTCGTCTCCCTCCGCGAAGCAGCGGAAGTCCACGTAGCGTCCATCCCCGCCGTAGCGCGCCGCGTTGACGGCGAGGTTCTCGAAGACGCGCGCGAGCAGGTCGCCGTCCGCCTGCACGGGCAGCGGCTGCGCCAGCTCCAGCCGGGCCTCGAGGCCGTTTTTTTCGAACAGCGGCTGCATTTCCTCGCTGAGCTGCGACAGCAGCTCCGCCAAATCCAGCTCCGCGCGCTCCAGCGGAAGCTGCCCGTGCTGCAGGCGAGTCACCTCGAACAGCTCGTCGATGAGCCGTTCGAGCCGCTGCGCCTTGTTCGCCGCGATGCCGAGGTAATGGCGCTTCTGCTCCGGCGTCAAGCCGTCGTCCTTGAGCACGTAATCGAGGTAGCCGACAACCGAGGTGAGCGGCGTGCGCAGGTCATGCGCGAGATTGAGCACGAGCTGGTCCTTGCTGCTCTCGGCGAAGTCTCCCCTCTGCACCGCCTGGCGGAGCTTTTCCCCTGCCTGTCCCAGGTCCTCGGCGATCGACTGGAACTCGTCGCCGGAGCGGATCTCGATCCGGCGCTCGAAGTCGCCCTCCGCGAGCGCGCGGATGCCGCCCGATATCTGCTTGAAATAGCGGGCGTACGGCGAGGAAAGCGCGTAGAAGAACAGCACGGCGAGCGGGATGAAGAGGAACAGGAAGAAGTTGAAGTCGCCGACATACCGGATGAACTGCCTCAGGCGGACGACCGACTCGTCCTCAAGCCGCACGGAGGAGGTGTAGTATGCTTGCAGCAGCTTGTACGCGACGTACGTCGCCAGTCCGGCTAGCCCCATGCTGAGCGCGAGCAGCACGATCATGCGAAAGCGGAAGCTGCGGGTCGCCCTAGGCATGGAACTTGTACCCCACTCCCCATACGGTCTTGATCCACTTGTCCTTGTCCGCCCCGAGCTTGCGCCGCAGCGAGCGGATATGGACCATCACCGTGTTCGTGCCTTCGTAGTAGCCTTCCTTCCACACCTGCCGGAAAAGCTGCTCGCCGCTGAACACCTGCCCCGGATGGCGCGCCAAAACGTGGAGCAGATCGAATTCCTTCGGCGTCAGCTCCAGCTCCCGGCCGTACAGCTGAACGCTGCGGCCAGCCGGGTCGAGGACGAGGCCGGCCGCCTCGATGCGCCCGCTGTCCTCCGCCTTCGGCTGGGCGAGCAGCGCGCTGCGGCGCAGCTGGGCCTTGACGCGCGCGACCAGCTCCAGCGGATTGAACGGCTTCGTCATGTAGTCGTCCGCGCCGATGACGAGCCCCGAGATTTTGTCGAAGTCCGACGTGCGCGCGCTCAGCATCAGGATCGGCAGCGCATGCGCCGAGCGGATGCGGCGCGTCGCCTCCAGCCCGTCGATGCCGGGCATCATGAGGTCCATCACCGCCAGGTCGATGCCGCCGCCCTCGACCGCTTCGAGCGCCTCGAGCCCGTCCTTCGCCTTCACGATGCGGAAGCCTTCTTTTTGCAGGTGAAGCTCGATCAGCTCCGCGATCTCGGACTCGTCCTCTGCGATCAGGATCGTCGCTTGATTGTCCATCGTCGTCACCGCCTTTCCTACTGTTCTACCAGAAATGAGCGCGAAAGAAAAATAAAGCCCCCGTGCGGGCAAGCCTGAGGCTTGCCCGCACGGGGGCTTAGAGCGCGGCGGAGCTGGAGGGAGCGCCCCCTGCACCGCAGCGAGGACAAGGGAACTGCTTCCCTTGTTCCCGCAAAATCCAGGGGCCGCTGCTCCTGCAGGGAGCTTCTCCCCTTGCCCCGGCGGAATCCGGAGCCGCTGCTCCGACAACGGAACTGATTTCCCTTGCGGCGAAATCCGCGGGCCGACGCGCCGGGCGCCTTGCGGCGTCGGCATGCCGCCGTTCGGGTTCGGCGTCTCGCCGCCGGAGCCGTCGTCCGGCTTCGGATCCGAGAAGAAAACGAACGCCGTCACGCCTGCAAAAACCGCTCCACGATGAGCTGCGGCCGGGTGATCGCGCCGCCGACGACGACCGCATGCGCCCCGGCCGCGAGGCAGCGCCGGTACATATCCGGCGTCAGCACGTTGCCCTCGGCGACGACCGGAATGCCGCACTGCGCCACGAGACGCCGCAGGAACCCGAAGTCGTCGTCGTACAGATGGCGGCCGCGCGTCGCCGGCGTGTAGCCGTACAGCGTAGCCGAGACGCAGTCGAAGCCGAGACGTTCGGCCTCCGCCGCCTCCTCCAGCGAGGACACGTCGGCCATCAGCTGCACGCCGGGGCTGCGCCGCCGGCAATAGGCGACGAGCGCCTCCAGCGTCTCGCCTCCGGGACGCGGCCGGTCGGTCGCATCCAGGGCGATCATCTCGCAGCCGGTCGTCAGCAGCTCCTCCAGCTCGCGCCGCGTCGCCGTGATGAACACCTCGCTGCCGGGATAGTCGCGCTTGACGATGCCGACGACCGGCAGCGCCGTCGCGCCGCGGATCGCCAGGATGTCCTCGCGGGAGTTGGCGCGGATGCCCGCCGCTCCTCCGCGCTCGGCGGCGGCCGCCATCCTCGACATGATGTAGGGGCTGTGCAGCGGCTCGTCCTCCAGCGCCTGGCAGGAGACGACGAGACCGCCGCGAATCCGCTCCAGCATGCCTCCTGCACCGCCTCCGCTGGACATCCGCTCCAGCTTGCCTCCTGCGCCGCCTCCGCCGGAAATCGGCTCCCGCATGCTACACCGCCTCCGCCGCGGCCGTCCATTCGCGGACCGCGTCCAGGATGTCGGCGTTCAGCGCCTGCAGCGAGTCCGCGTCGGAGGGACGGACCGGGAGCAGCGGCAGCCTCGGCGCGCCGGTCTCGATGCCGCGCAGCGACAGGATCGCCTTGCAGGCGCCGTACAGCGACGGATAGCCGAGCAGCTGCACGATGATGCCGTTGATGCGCCGCTGCAGCGCCTGCGCCTCCGCGAGGCGGCCGGCTCCCGCCAGCCGGTCGAGCGCGGCGAACAGCTCCGGCATGACGCCGTACGTGCCGCCGATGCCGCCGTCCGCGCCGATCGCCTTGCCGGCCACGTACTGCTCGTCGGGTCCGTTGAACACGACGAAGTCCTCGCCTCCGGCCGCCTTGAGCTGCTGCAGCTCGAACGCGCTTTCGCCCGACATCTTGACGCCCGCCACCTTCGGCTGGCGAGCCAGCCGCGCGCACAGCGCCGCGGACAGCGTGAAGCCGGTCGTCTGCGGGATGTTGTAGATGAAGAAAGGCAGCGAGGAGGCGTCGATCATCTGCTGCCAGTGGTTCTCCACGGCCGCTTCGCCGAGCCGGTAGTAGATGGACGGCACGGCCGAGATGGCGTCGGCGCCGACGGCTTCGGCGTGGCGGGACAGCTCGACGCTGTCGGCGGTGGCGTTCGCCCCGACATGGACGATGACGGTCAGCTCGCCCTTCACCTCGTCCAGCACCGCCTCCAGCATCGCCTTGCGCTCCTCGACCGACTGCAGCATGCCCTCGCCGGAGCTGCCCCCGACGTAGAGGCCGCGCAGGCCCTTGCCGACGTAATAACGGGCCAGCCGGGCCGCGCGCTGCCGGTCGACCCGGCCTTCCTCGTCATAAGCGGAATACAAGGCGGCGTACATGCCGCCGAACGTTTCGACATGGCTTGCTTTCATCGCGGTTCGCTCCTCTGAGGTTCAAGTCGTGCTTGCAAGGGGGTCGATCTGTGCTCGTAAAAGGATGCCGCGGCGCCGTACAGCGCCGCGTCGTTGCCGAGCTGCGCCGCCGCCAGCGGCGGCGGCGTCCAGCCGGGCGGCAGCCAGCGGCGGACGGCGGAATCGAGCCGGCCGGTCAGCTGCTCCTGCTGGGCGGAGACCGCCCCGCCGATGACGATCGCTTCCGGATCGAACAGGAGCATGACCTGCGCCAGTCCTTGCGCCACGTCGTCCGCCCAGTCGCCCAGCAGCGCCGCGCAGGCGGCATCGCCGGAGCTCGCCGCCGCGAACAGCTCGCGCCCTCCGCCGGCGAAGCCGGGCAGCTCGGCCGCCGCCCGCCGCAGCAGCGCGGCGGTCGAAGCCCGCTGCTCGTAGGTCGTGCCGCTGCCGGGGTCGTAGAGCGAATGTCCGATCTCCCCCGCGCGCTGACCCGCGCCCTCCACCAGCTTGCCGCCCGTCACGAGCGCCCCGCCGATGCCGGTACCGAGCGCGACGCAGGCATAATGCGAGCGGCCGCGCGCCGCTCCGCGCCAGCCTTCGCCGAGCGCGGCGGCGTTGACGTCGTTGAGCACGGCCGCTGGCAGGCCGAAGCGGCCTTCCAGCGCGGCCTTGAGGTTCGCGCCTCTGTAGCCGGCCATCGTCGGCCCGGCGTAGAGAATCTCGCCGCTCGCCGGGTCGACGACGCCGGCCGTGCTGACGCCGAAGCCGCCGATGCCGGCGTGGCGCTCCAGCAGCCCGGCCGCGATCAGAGCCGCCGCCTCCGGCACGGTCCGGCCGCAGTCGCCGGGCGGCGTCGGCCGCGAGCCGCGCTCGACGATCCGGGCTTCGCCGTCCAGCACGGCGTACTTGATGTCCGTCCCTCCGATGTCGAGGGCGGCGACGGACGCGCTCATTCCTTGACCGCGCCGATCGAGATGCCGCGCGTGAAGTAGCCCTGGAAGAGCACGAAGATGAGCAGCATCGGGATCGCGGCGACGGTGGCGCCGGCCATCTTGTAGGCGAAGTTCGGATTCAGGTCCTGCATCAGCGTGGCGATGCCGACCATGAGCGTCTTGCTGTTCTTTTCCTGGCCGATGACGAGCTGCCACAGATAGTCGTTCCATACCTGCACGAAGTTCAGGATGAACAGCGCTCCGATGCCCGGACGGACGATCGGCAGCATGATCTGCAGGAACGTGCGGACCTCGCCGGCCCCGTCGATGCGCGCCGCCTCCCGCAGCGCGTCCGGAGCGGAGTCGAAGAAGCCCTTGAGCAGGAACACGCCGAAGGCGGTGGCGACGTTGGGCCAGATCATGCCGTACGCGCTGTTGACGAGGCCGAAGTCCTGCGCGATGCGGAACAGCGGCACGATCATCACTTCCTTCGGAATCATCAGGCTGGAGACGAAGACGATGAAGAAGACGCTGCGGCCCTTGAAGCGCAGCTTGGAGAACGCGTAGGCGGCCATGGAGCTCGTGACGATCAGGAGCGCCGTCGACAGGCCGGCCACGTACAGGCTGTTGAGCGTCCAGCGCAGCGCGGGCTGGCTGGAGAAGACGTCGGCGTAGTTGGACCAGGTGAACGAACGCGGCCACCAGTCCGGCGGCATCTTGATGACGTCGGAGCTGTTCTTGAGCGAGCTGGTGAACAGCCAGTAGAGCGGGAACAGGTTCAGCACCGCGAAGACGAGCACGACGGCGTTGCTGATCCGATCGAAGGCTTCGGGTCTTTTCTTGGTCGTTTCATGACGCATGGCGAACCCTCACTTGTCGTTGAACATGGCTTTGAGCTGCGGGACGGACAGGAGCAGCGTCAGCAGGAACATGATGACGCCGACCGCGGACGCGACGCCGAGCTGGTTGTACTTGAAGGCGTTGTTGTACAGGTAGTACATCATCGTCACGGAGGCGTTGTTCGGTCCGCCTCCGGTCAGCAGCTGGATGACGACGAAGATTTTCAGCACGGCGATGATGTTGATGATCGTGATGTAGATCGTCGTCGGCTTGACGAGCGGCAGCAGGATATGGAGGATGACGTGGAGCCGGCTCGCTCCGTCCACCTCGGCCGCCTCGAACAGGTCCTTGGACACGCCGATCATGGCGGCGATGTAGAGGATGATCGCCTGGCCGACGTTCGTGGCGAAGGTGACGAAGATGACGACCGGCAGGACGGTCTGCTTGCTGCCGAGCAGGTTGACGGTCGGCAGCTCCGTCTCGCGGGCGAGATAGGAGATGAGGCCGTTGGCCGGACTGAGCAGGAAGCTCCACACCATGCTCATGACGACCATCGAGACCATGACGGGAATATAATAGCTGCCTCGGATGAACGAGACGTACTTGGCCTTCTTGTCGAACACGGCGGAACCGACGAAAAACGAGAACGCGACCGTCAGCAGCACGATGGCGACGACGAACACGACGGTGTTCCAGACGGACTTGTAGAACACGGGATCGGAGAACAGGAGCCGGTAGTTGTCCAGCCCGACGAACATCTCGGCCTGGTACTGCACCTTGTACAGGCTGAGGCGGATGCCTTCGAGAATCGGGTAGACGACGAACACGAGGAACAGCAGGAACTGCGGAGCGATGAACAGATAGCCGGTCAAGCCTTCTCGAAGTGCGGGTTGGATTCGTTTCATGGCTGCGTACCTTTCTCCCCTCGGCGGCAGGCGCCCTCAGGACGCCTGCCCTTGCTTCGGGAACGTGATTTCTTCGGGTCGGGGCTAAGGCTGGATGACGGAGCTCTCCCGCGCCTTCTCGAGCACGGCGTTGCCTTTGGCCTGGTAGTCCTTGACGGCCTGGGCCGGCGTCTTCTCGCCCGTATACATCGCCTGCAGCTCCGGATAGAGCACCTGCCTCAGCTCGCTGTAGCCGGCGACGTTGCCCGTGAAGGCGAACATATGCGAGGCGTTCTTGTCGTAGGCGGCGAAGAGCGGGTACGACGAGGCCAGCTCGCCGGCGACCGAGCTGCGCACCGGAATGCTGTTCTTCGAAGCCTTCACGAGCTCGGGATCGGAGGAGAAGAATTGAATGAAGTCCTTGGAGGCTTCCATGCGCGCCTCGTTGCCGGTATTGAACAGGCCGGCGCCGATGACGTAGGTGAACGTGAGCGGATCGCCCGCTGCGGACGGGATGTTGGCCAGGCGCATGTCGAACGACGGCGACTTGCCGGCCTTCATGTCCGCCTTGGCGTTGTTGAACAGGACGGCGTTGGTGAAGCTGATCGCCAGCTGCTGGTTCTGGAACATCGCGTTGGCGTCGTTCGAGGAGACGGACTCCGCGCCCGGATTGCTGTAGCCGCTGCTGTAGACGTTCTTCATCCACTCCGCCGCCTTGACGCCGTTCGCGTCGTCGACCGCCAGCTTGCCCAGATCGTCGAAGAAGGCGTTGCCGAACATCCTCAGGTAGGCGAGGTTCCACGTGTCGCCCTGGTTGTTGAGCGCATACAGCGCCATCGGATAGGCGTTCGGGTACTTGTCCTTCGGCAGCTTGGCCTGGAGCGTCTCGAGGATCGCGTCGTACTCGTCCAGCGTCCATGTCTTGATCTCATCCTCGCCGCCGACCATGGATTCGAGGCCGGCCGCCCGGAACATGTCGGCGTTGTACGCCAGCGTGCCGGGATTGTGGGCGAACGGATAGAAGTACACGTCCTTGCCGAACGTGACGTTGTCCCAGTAGCCTGAGGCGATGTCCTGGCGCGCCTCGTCGTCGACGATGTCCGTCAGCGGCGCGAGCGCGCCCCGATGCACGTAGTCGCCCATCGCGAACACGCTTTCAAAGAAAATGTCCGGCGGCGTGCCTCCGTTCAAGTTGACGTTGAGCAGCTCGTCGCGCTGGTCGCCGGCGACGACCTGCACGTTCACCTTCACGTCGTACTTGTCGTACTGCGAACGGAACTTCTCGGCCGCCTTCAGGAAGAAGCTGTCGTAGTCCGCGCCCTCCTCGGTCGCGTCGAAGACGCCTTTCCACTGCGGGGTGAGCCACAGGTTCAGCTCCACCTTCTCCTTGCCGCTTGCGGCCGACTCGCCGCCTTCCGCCTGCGTTCCGCCCTCGTTGCCGCCGGAGCAGCCCGCGGCCACCGCCAGAGCCGTCATGGCCGACAGGACGGCCGTCCATCTGCGCTTGCGCATGTCTGTTTCCCCCTTGTCGTGGATGTGTTCAGCCTTGCATCTGGAGCCGGATCTTCACGACGACCTTGCGGATCGTGCCCGGCGCGCCTGCCGCTACGCCCGGACGGTGGATGTCCTGCGGGTCCAGCACGACGTACATGCCGGGCCGCAGCGCCAGCATCGCCTCGCCGTCCAGCTCGCCGTAGAGCGCGCAGTCGTCCTCGGCATCGTACGGCTGGCGGACGGCTTCGCCGCCCTCGCGGCGCTTCCAGCCGATGCGCTCCTCGCCCTCGAGCAGGCAATGGATGTCGAGGCAGCGCTCATGGCTCTCCGCGAGCCGGTCCGGGGCCGCCCGGGTGTCCAGCGTCATGACGACGGCGTGCACCCCTTCTCCGAGCTCGATCCGTCCGTCGGGCGCCGCCCCGAAATCCGTCTTCCGCAGAAACGACAGTGCCTCCGCCACGGCCGGGAGCTGCGGCAGCGCTTCGTGTTCCCGGCTTGCCAGCGTTCCTGCCATCATGGACGCTCCTCCTTCTTGTCGCCTGAAAGCCCTTTATCGGTGTCAGCTTTCCGGTCGATGGCTCCATTATATCGGCCTCTGGCAACGGCAGACAGGCACGCATTTGTTCAAAGCATTCACTCTTTTTTGTCTTTTTACGGAGGATGTTCACATTCTTTCGAAATGAAAACGGAATCATTCACGATTTTACGAAAAAGAGAGGCTTCCTCCATGGAAGGAAACCTCTCTTTTTTCGTCATCTCATTCCTTTGCGGAAGCGGGTCCGGTACTGCTGCGGACTGACGCCTTTGATCTTTTTGAAGATGCGACCGAAATAATTGATGTTCTCGTAGCCGACCTGCTCCGAGATCAGGTAGCTCGGCTGATCCGTCGCCCGCAGCAGCTCGGCGGCCTTGTCGATGCGCAGCCGGTTCACCCAGTCGGTGAACGTGGAGCCCGTCTCGCGCTTGAACAGCGTGCTCAGGTACGCCTCCGTCATGCGCAGCCGCCGCGCCGCTTCCTTGAGCGAGATCGGCTCGCGGTAGTGCTCGCCCATATGCTCCAGCAGGCTGCGGATGTCCTCGCGCGTCGATAGCGCCTGCCTTCCTCCGCCTGCTCTGGCCTCCTGCTCCGCGAACGTCCGGACGGCCTCCCACGACGACAGCGGCGGCGACAGGCGCGGCGTAAGCGGGATGCCGAGCCAGCGCCCGGCCGCATGGCCGATCGGGGCGATCAGCGCCCGCAGCTCGTCGTCGCCGAGGCCGTCCGCGCGCAGCAGCGCCCCGGCCGCGCCGTCCGGAGCGGCGGCGACGGCGGCCGCGCGGCTCTGCAGCTCCGCTTGCACGAGATGCGCCAGCCGGGTGCTGCGGGCGCCGTCCTCCGCCGCCTCGCCCGGCGCGCCGCGCAGCAGCAGCAGCCGGTGCGCGCCCGGCGGGAACGCCGCACTCGGCACGGCGGCAGCGGCTGCCCCGGCCAGCGCCGCTTCCAGCAGCGCCGCGAGGCCGGGCTCCGCCGCCGGCGCTTCCAGCGGACTCGGAGCGGTTCCGCGGCCGCGCTCCAGCTTGCCCGCCGTTTCCTTCAGCAGCTCCAGCAGCACGGCCGGCTTGATCGACGTCTTGAGCACGTAGTCCTCGATGCCGAGCTTCATCGCCCGCCGCACGTAGTCGAACTCGCCGTAGCTGCTGAGCACGAGGATGAGCACATGCGGGTACAGCGCCTTGACCCGCTCGATCAGCTCCAGCCCGTCCATCCGCGGCATGACGATGTCGGTGAGCAGGATGTCGGGCGGCTGCCGCTCCATGAGCTCGAGCGCCTTCTCTCCGTCCGCCGCTTCGCCGATGAAGTCGAACGAATGGCGCTCCCAGTCGACGAGCGACCGGATGCCGAGCCGCACGAGCAGCTCGTCCTCGACCAGCATCACCTTAACCTTCTCCCCCATCGGGACTCCCCCTTCGTCTCTCGGGCAGCAGGCAGGACACGGCCGTGCCTGCCCCTTCCCGGCTCTCCACCTCAAGTCCGTACGGCTCCCCGTACTGCAGCCGCAGCCGGTCATGCACGTTCTTCACGCCGATGCGCCCGGACGGCTCGCCCGCCGCCTCGCCGGACAGGCTGCGCCGCAGCGCCTCCAGCCGCTCCGGTCCGATGCCGGAGCCGTCGTCCCGCACCGTCACGGCGACCGCGCCGTCCCTCGCCCTCGCCTCGATGCGGACGCTTCCGGCTCCCGGCCGGTCGGCGAGGCCGTGCAGCAGCGCGTTCTCGACGATCGGCTGCAGCATCATCTGCAGCGCCTCCTGCTCCAGCAGCGCCTCGGGAACGTCGATGTCGAGCCGGACGTCGCCTGCGCTCATCCGCATGAGGCTCACGTAGCTGCGGATGTACTCCAGCTCCTGGCCGAGCGTCGAGAGGCGGCCGTCGCGGCCGATGCTGCCCTCGAGGATGCCCCCGAGGCTCGACAGCATGTCGCCGACCTCGTTGTCCTGCCGCAGGTACGCCATCCATTTGATGTTGTTGACCGTATTCAGCAGAAAATGCGGATTGATCTGCGCCTGCAGCGCGCGGAAGCGCATCTCCTCCTTCTGCCGGTACTCCTGCTTCACCCGCTGCAGCAGCTCGCGAATTTCCCGCACCATCTCATTGTAGGTGCCGATCAGGGAGGCGATCTCCTCCGGTCCCGCCACCTGCAGGGTGGAGTGGAACTGCTTGCGCTCGAGATCGGCCATCTTGCGGCGCAGCAGCCGCAGCGGACGCGACATGCCGCTCGCGATCGTCAGCGAGACGAGCACGAACACGAGGACGATCGCCACCAGGGCGATGACGTTCGTCCGCCGGATGGCGGATATCTCCTCGAACACCTTGTCGTACGGCACGATCTGGACCGTCTTCCAGCCGTTCGTGCCGACCGTGTCATGGCTGACGATCCACTTGGCGCCGTCCTTTTCGATGATGCGCTGCCCTTGTCCGGTCTGGTGGATGCGGGCGAGCGCGATCTCCTCCGGCGCCGCCTCGCCGAGGCGCGCGCCGCTCGAGCTGGACACGACCTGCCCGTCCCGGTCGACGAGGTAGACCGTGCCGTCGAGGCCGCGCAGCATCTTGCGCACGTCCGTCTCCGGCACGCTGAACGTGACGGTCCCGAGATTGTCCCCCGCCGGAAAGTCGTTGATCGTCTTGACGAGCGTCACGAGGCGGCGCGGCTCCAAGTAGAGCATCCGCGAGTCGGCGGCCATCCATTGCTGCTGATAGGGCCGGCTCATGAGCTCGACGTACCAGTCCGAGCCGATGTAGGCGCGGATGGCGGGCTCGCTGACGTAGCTCGTGCTCAGCCAGCCTCCCGCCCGGTCGACGAGCGTCACCTCGGTGTTGCTGAAGTAGGAGCTGAACACGCGGTTGAACGCGGCGTCGCTGAGCCGCAGCCGCTCGAAGCGGGAGTAGCGCCCGGGCTCCTTGAGCATCGCCCGGATGTCGGCATGGAGCGTCATCTCCACCGACGCCTGCACCATGTCGTCGAGCAGCAGCCGCACGTTGAACGTGACGAGCGACAGCGCGTCCTCGTTGGACTCGCCGATCTTCTGCTCGATGACGCGCTCGAGCGGCTTGTCCAGCAGGTACATCGTGGCGACGACCGGACCGATGAGGAACACGAGGATGGAGAGAAAGATGCGGTTGCGGATCGAATTCCAGCGGAACGCCCGGCGTCGGGCAAAGAAGGATCGCAGGGGCGTCAAACGGGCTCACATCCTTTTGTCGTTCTGGCTGCCTGGCGTTCGAGAGGAAAAGAAAGGAAAAGAAAGCGAATCCACAGGCCTCTTTCGCCTAAGCATACCGGAATTCGCCGCCCCATGAAATACCTTCCGGGAAATGGAACAAGCCCCCGCCGGAGCGGGAGCTTGGAGACGGAAGGCATGGGAGAGTCGCTGGCGGACCGAGGGGAGCGGCCAGCGAAGCGGGCGGCCGCTTCGTCGGACGCTACCAGTTGTTGCCGGAGCCGCTCGCCGTGAAGCTCGGCGAGTCGTTCACGAACTTGCCGGACGGGGCGCCGTTTACGGTATTGTTCGTAAAGGTCGAGCTGCCCGTCGCGGAGCCGCGCATGTAGAAGCCGTGCGTGCCGGCGTTCGTGATCGTGTTGGAGCTGTACGTCACCGCGATGCCCGGTGCCGGTTCTTCGATGAAGACGCCGGCGTACGTGCTGTCCTCGATCGTGTTGCCGGCTACGGATACGCTCAGGTTCTGCGCCTTGCCGTTGTTGTTCAGCCAGTACGCCCAGATCGCGCCGATGCCGTATCCGTAGTCCTTGTGGAGCGAGCCGGCGCGCGCGAGGCGGTTGTTCTGCACGGTCAGCGTGCCCGTCATGGACGGCGGGTTGAAGTTCGTGCCGAAGCTGATGCCGGAGCCGTTGACGACCGTGTCCTCGAGCAGGTTGTTCAGCACTTTGTTGTCCTTGCCGCCATAGATGGCGATGTTGTTGGCGAGCGTCGGAATCTGGACCGTGTTGAAGCTGAACGTATTGTTCGTGTTCAGATACGTGTCCGACCACATCGCCAGCCCGTCGTCGCCGCTCGTGCGGACCGAGTTGTTCGTGACGGTCGTGTTCGACGTGCCGTAGTGGAGGTTGACGCCGTCCGCCCAGACGTGGCGGATGCGGGAGTTCGAGAACGTCGCCCCGCTGGTCTGGTTCGTCAGCCAGAGTCCGACCTTGGCATGCGTGATCCACAAGTTCGTGATCGTAGAGTTCGTGCCGTTGCCTTCTACGGCGGTCACGCCGTTGTAGTCGTCGCGGATGCGGTCGTCCGGCGCGATCTTGAAGTCGGAGATCGTCACGTTGCCGCCGCGCAGGTACAGTCCGGCATACGCCCCGTTGATCTCGGAATGCCAGATGCCCGCGCCGCGCATGGAGACGCCGCTGTCGAGATACAGGCGGGTGCCGGTGCCGTTGTAGCCGGCGCCCTTCGTGCCGCTGCCGATCGTGAACGCGCCGGACGGAATCCAGACGCCCTTGAGCGTGCCCCCGGAGTTCTTGACCGCCTGGATCGCGCTGTTGAACGCGGCCGTATCGTCGCTTCCCCCGTTCGCCGTCGCGCCGTAGTCCGTCACGGAGGCGTAGTTCGCCGGCTTGGAAATGGCGGCAGGAACCGCCTCCGTCTCCACGAGGTCGACCGTGACGTAGGACGTCTGGGCGAAATTCAGGTTGCCGGAATCGCGCTGCAGCTTGATGACGGTGCCGGCCGGGTAGGATTGGTCGAGCTTGAAGCCGACCTCGTCGTACATATGATGCGGCGTCGTCGGCTGGGCGTTCGGATTGTTGGACCAGCGGATCTCGCCGCCCTCGGTATTGTAGGAGCCGTAGATCCAGCTGTACTTGGACGTCAGCGGCACCTGCTGCTTGAGCGTGCCGTTCACGTACAGGCTGATGCCCGCGTCGATGCCGGTGCCGGCGGCGTTGTCCGGAATCGAGTAGCGCACCGTCACGCCCTGCGCCGCCTTGGCCAGCGTCAGCTGCACGTACTGGCCCGCGCCGGTCAGCCGGACCGCCCTGCGGCCGGACGCTTCCGAGGCGGGATCGCCGAACGTGCGGGACGGACCGATGACCGTTCCGTTGTAGGTCAGGCTTTCCGCCTGGTACGTGTCGTACGGCATCGTCGCGCCGAAGGAGCCGGACGGCGCCGGGGTCGGGGTCGGGGTGGCCGTCGGCGTCGGGGTTGGCGTGGCCGTCGGCGTCGCAGTAGGAGTCGGCGTCGGCGTTGCGCCGCCCTGTCCGTAGACCTCGAGCTCGGCGGCCTGTCCGCCCGTCGCGCCGCTGTTGGCCGTGAAGCTCAGCCGCACATAACGGGCACTGGAGGCGGAAAAGGAGATCGCCGCCTCGTTGCCCGTCGCCGGATCGAACGTGTAGCTGGCCGACGCCTTCAGCGTCGAGTAGGACGTATTGTTCGCGCTGCCGAGCACGGCCAGCGTCTGCGAGCGGCTGCCCCAGCCGGACGGCAGCTTGACCTTCACGCTGGTGATGCTCTGGGCGCTGCCCAGGTCGACGGTCAGCGTGTTCGGGTAGGTCCCGGCCGCGCCTTCATAGTAGGTGGAGACGTTGCCGTCCGTCGCTGCGGAGGCCGGGAAGCCGCCGACGCTGCTGCTCGCCGTGGCGGTTTTGCCCAGCGCCAGGTTGGCGCCGAGCGACGCTTCCAGCGCCAGATGGTCGACGTTCACGTTGCCGCTGTCCGACGCGTCGAACTTGTACTGGAGCGTGTTGGAGCCTGCATTCAGCGTCACCGTCTCGCTGGCGGCGGCCCAGCTGTCCCAGTTCGCCGTGGCGGGCAGCGACAGCTGCTTCAGCTTGGAGCCGTTGACATACAGGCTGAGCGTCTGGGACGAGCCCGTGCCGTTGGCGTACCGGAGCGCGGCGGAGTAGCTGCCGGCGGAGGCGGCGCTCACGCTGAAGGTGGTGGAGGCATTGCCTTTGTTCGCGTCCGTATAGCCGCCGACAAAGCCGGTGCCGGTGTATCCGGCATGGTCGCTGGCGACGGACGCGCCGCCGGCCCGGACGGCGGACTCCGCCTCGTAGATCGTCGGAGCGGCGGACGCTTGCGGCGCTGCCGCCACGAGCTGCACCGCCAGGACGGCGGTGGCGAGGACAGCGGCGCATCGCCGCATCCATGGGGATCGATTCATTGTTGTTCCTCCTTGAGTAGGTTGATTGAAGTTCATTCGCGGACCGTTTCGGGCGGTCCGGATGACGGTATTCGGATGGCGCTCCTCCCTCCCTTCATGAAGCCGAGCCGGGATGCCGGTTCGGAAAGCCGCGCCCCCTTCTCAGAAAGCGCTTTCCACGATCTCATTATCTCGACAACGCGATGCGGATACTACCATTCTGGTGACCTGTACGGACATTTTGAGCAGATTTTCGCTGCCATTCATGCGCGATCCGATCCGCATTCACCGTCCCATCGAGCTGCAACCCGAACGAATCGGGCTGCAGCTTGCCGCGAGCGCGTCTTTCGAGCTGTAACTCGAACTGCCGAGTTGCTCGGTTTTTCCGCGCATCTCCGACCGTTCGGCCCTCCACTCGCCCGAGTTGCTCGGTTTTTCCGCGCATCTCCGACCGTCCGGCCCTCCACTCGCCCGAGTTGCTCGGTTTTTCCGCGCATCTCCGACCGTCCGGCCCTCCACTTGCGCGAGTTGCTCGGTTTTTCCGCGCATCTCCGACCGTCCGGCCCTCCACTTGCGCGAGTTGCTCGGTTTTCCCGCGCATCTCCGACTGTTCGGCTCTCCACTCGCCCCAGTTGCTCGGTTTTTCCGCGCATTTCCGACCGTTCGACCCTCCACTCGCCCGAGTTGCTCGGTTTTTCCGCGCATCTCCGACTGTTCGGCCCTCCACTTGCCCGAGTTGCTCGGTTTTTCCGCGCATCTCCGACCGTCCGACCCTCCACTCGCCCGAGTTGCTCGGTTTTTCCGCGCATCTCCGACCGTCCGGCCCTACACTCGCCCGAGTTGCTCGGTTTTTCCGCGCATCTCCGACCGTTCGACCCTCCACTCGCCCGAGTTGCTCGGTTTTTCCGCGCATCTCCGACCGTTCGGCCCTCCACTCGCCCTCCACTTGCCCGAGTTCCTCGGTTTTTCCGCGCATCTCCGACTGTTCGGCCCTCCACTCGCCCGAGTTGCTCCGACCCGCATTCCAAACGAACTCGATTTTTTCGACTTAATGGCTCGACTGCGCACCTCCGGCTGACTCGCTGGCTTGCAAACGTATCGCACAAAGGCGACTGACGTCTCCCATGGTCCCTTGACCGGCTGCTTCGGCTTGTCGTTCCGGAGACAAAAACAAAAAAGCCGCCCGCATGCCGATGAATCGGCAAACGGGCGGCCAGAGCTTCCTCTGTGCGGTCAAATGGAGTTACGGCCGCAGCTGCTCCAGAAAACGGAGCAGAAGTATCGCAGCCTCGGCCCGCGTCACGTCCGCCTCCGGATGGAACTTGCCGTCCGGAGCGCCGAGCAGCAAGCCGCGCGCGGCCAGCTCGCGTACCGAGTCCGCCGCCCAAGGGCGAATCGAGGCGGCATCTGCAAACGGAGGCGCCGAGGACGATGCCGCTGCTGCAACGGAACTTCCGGCAGTCCCTTCTGCTTGCGCGCCGCCGCCTGCCTCCAGGCCGGCGCTCGCAGCGGCCTCGGAAGCGGCGGCTCCGCTCGTTGCCGAAACGCCCGCGAACGCCAGAAGGCGCGCGGCGAGCACCGCCAGCTCCTGCCGGCTGAGCGCGTCATCCGGCCGGAAGCGTCCGTCGGCATCGCCTTGCACGATGCCGGCCGCCTGTACGGCGGCCAGCGCCGCAGCCGCGTCCGGCCGGCTGGCCGCATCGCTCCACGACGCCGGAGCCGCAGGCATCGCCTCCAGCCCGAACGCGCGGGCCAGCAGCAGTGCGATCTCCGCGCGGGTCACGCGGCGCGAAGGCTCGAACGAGCCGCCCGGCACGCCGGCGGCGACGCCTTTGGCCGACAGCGAGCGGATCGCCTCCGCAGCCCAGTGGCCGTCCGCCACGTCGCGGAAGGCTTGCGCCGGCATCTGCGCCGCCGCGAAGCTGCCGGCGCCAAGCGCGAGCACGGTCACGACGCTGCCGCTGCCGTCCGGCGAAGCGAAGGCCGGTGCGGAAAGCCGCTTACCGCTGCCTCCCGCCACGCCGACCGCCGCTGTCCGCGACGTCTCCAGCGGCTCCGCGACGCGGAAGCGCAGGGACACATAGCCGAGCGAGCCGGCCGGCACCGGCAGCGTCCGGCCGCCGGCGCCAAGCTCGGCGCTCCAGCAGATCGAGCCGGAGCCCGTCCGTCCGCCTCGCTCCGCAGCCGCAGCGGCCAGCTGCGCCTTCTGCGCGTCCGACGCCTCGCCGAGCTCCAGCTTCAGCGCCGCCTCGGCGCCGCCTGCCGCGATCAGCGCGGCCAGCCGGGCCGCCTGCGGCGCCGCGAGCTCCAGCGAGCGCCCGTCGCCTTCCAGGCGCAGCGCCGCGCGCGGCTCGCCGGCGAGCGCCTGCAGCGCCGCGAGCGGCACGAGAGCGGCCAAGCCGCCGTCCGCCGCGCGGTAAGCCTGCAACCGCACAGAGAGCTGTCCCGTGCGGACGGCTTCCTTCAGCAGCAAGCCGTTGGCGGCGAGCGAAGCGTCCGCATCCAGCATTGGCGTCGGCGTCGGGCTGGCTGTCGGAGCAGGCGACCCGCCGCTTCCTCCGGAAGGAGCCGGGGTCGGATCCGGCGTCGCCGTCGGACCGGATGTCGGCGTCGGCGCCGGGGTCGGCGACGATCCGCCCGGCTCCTCCGGCTGTCCGGGCTCGGACGGCTCGGCCAGTCCTTCGCCCGTCGCCGCGCCGTCGACCGGCAGCGGCCCGGACGGCACGCCTGCCGCCTCCTGCAGCTCGACCGTCGCGCCGCCGGCCCGGAAGCGGCTGCCGAGCTTCGCTCCGCGCTGCTCCAGCCCTTCCAGACGCAGCAGTCCGGCCGCTCCCGGTCCGGCATGGATGCCCCACGTGCCGGAGCCGTCCAGCACGAGGTCGCGGATCGTGATCTTGCCTCCGGCCGCGCCCAGCGGCTGATTGCCGCTGACGTACAGCCCGGAGTACGTGCTGTCCAGCACGTTGTTGTCGAGGATGTCGATGTCGGCCTCGATCGGCAGGCTGTCCGTGAACAGCCAGATGCCGCCGAAGTCCTGCTTCCAGTTGGCCTCGCGCCCGCCGGTGCGGATCAGCGTGTTGCGCTCGACGACGGTGCGGCCGCCGAACGGAACCGGATTGAAGCGGGTCGACACGGCGATGCCCGCGCCGAAGCCGACCGTATCGCTCAGCACGTTGTCCTGCACCTTGTTGTCCGAGCCGCCGAACACCGCGATGTTGTCGGCGAGCCAAGGCAGCTGCACCGTGTTGTAGCGGACCGTGTTGCCGGACACGCGGGCATCGTCCGCGCTGACGCCTTCCGGCCGGGCCGACCAGAGCGCGATCGAGTCGTCGCCGCTGTTGCGGACGTGGATCTGCTCGGCCATCGAGTTGCGCGTTCCGGTCGAGAAATTGATGCCGTCGGCATATGTGTCGCGGATGCGCAAGCCCGCCGCGTAGAGCCCGTCGGTGACGATGCCGCCGTCCTCGTCGTCGCTGCGCACCGACCAGATGCCCGCCTTGGCATGCTCGACCCAGACATGCTGGATCGTCGAGCCGGCGCCGAACGTGCCGTCGAAGGCGGCTTCGCGCCGCTCGTCATGGCGGGCCGTCACGCCGACGTCGATCATCAGGTCCTGGACGGCAATGCCGCCGCCGACGCCCATGAAGCCCGCGCCCTGCAGCTTCGCCTGCCACATGCCCGCTCCGCGGATCGCGATGTCCTTCAGCTCGATCGGCCCTTGAGCAAGGTCGAACGTGCCGGCCGGGATCCAGACGCCTTCGCCGGCCTTGCGGGCGTCCTCGATGGCGGCGCGAAGCGCGTCGGAATCGTCCTGCCCGTCATCCGGCGCCGCGCCGTAGTCGACGATGGACCGATAGCCGTCCGGCCGGGCATAGGCCGCCGGGGCCAGCTCCAGATCCGCGCTGTCGAGCACGACGTACTCGGCTCCGTCGTCGGCGCCGAGCTGCAGGCGCAGCAGCGAGCCCGCCGGAAGCGTCCTTCCGAACCGCAGCTGCGACTCGTCGTAGAACCGGTGCGGGTCGCCGTCCTCCGGCTCATTGGACCAAGGGTACTTGCCGTACACCCAGCTGTGCTTGCTGGACAAAGGAATCTTGCCCGCATCCTTGCCGTCCACCGTCACGCTGAGCGTCGCGTCCAGCCCTTGACCGTCCGCGCTGTCCGGGAGGATGTAGCGCAGCGCCATCGCGCTCGCGGGCTTGTCGAGCCGGAACTCCACATGCCGCCCCGGCTCGTCCAGCAGCACCGCGCGGCGCCCTGAAGCCTCCGACGCGAACGTCATGAACGTCCGGTCCGGCCCGAGAATGGTGCCGTCCGTCGACGCATGCTCCGCCTCGTACGTGACGAAGGGCAGCGTCGCCCCGCGATAGGCGCGGCTGACCGCCCGCTTCACCGTCAAGCGGTCGACGAGCAGGCCGCCCTTCGCCCCCTCCGCGCCCTCCGCGAAGCTCAGCTCCACCGAGTTGTACCCTTCGCGCAGCGACAGCGCAAGGGATGCGTCCGTCCAGCCTGCAGGCCCGTCCACGACCAGCTCGCCCTGAGGCAATCCGTTCACGGATACGGCCGCGACCCCGGCGCCGCCCTCGGCGGCGATCCGGAACGACGCCTCGTAGTCGCCGGCCGCCCCGGCGGCCACCGCGAGGATGAGGCGGTTGCCGGGACGGCCGAGTCCGGCCGCATAGCCCTTGCCGCTATGCCCTTCCCGCTGCGACGCGGCTGCCGCGCCGCCGCTCATGAAGCCGTTCTCGGCTTCATAGCGGATGTCGCCCGGCTGTTCCTCCAGCGTCCACCGGATGCTCTCCGGCGCCGGACCTGTCTCGGCGGCAGCCTCCAGCCTCAGCTGTCCGCCGCTCAGCGCCAGCGCCCGGCCGGGCCACGCGGCGCTCTCCAGCACGAACCGGCCGCCGCGCGCCGCGAGCGTCCACTGCGCCTCGGCCGATGCGGCGTCTGCGGCGCTTGCGGAGCGGATCGAGCCGTCCGCTCCGGCCGCCAGATAACGCTCTCCCGCCGCGCTGCTCAGCCGCTGCCGTCCATTGAAGTCCTCCAGCCGCCACAGCGCGTCCGCTCCGGCCGCATCGCCTGTCAGGGCCGTCACCGCTCCGTTCCGGTCCCAGCCGACATAACGGCCGGCCACGGCGTTCGCCAGCCGGTACAAGCCACCATGCGGCGCGGCCGGCGTCGAGCCGTCGCCGGCCGCATCGGCTTCCTCCGGCACGAAGCTCTCTTCCGGCGCGGCTTCCAGCCGCCACTGCACCCCGGCCTTGTCCACCGAGCGCAGGCCGAGCTGCGCATAGCCCTGGCCGTCCTCGATGTGCACATATTCGTCGGAGCGGCCGTCGGACAGGCTTCTCACCAGCACGACGCCGGAAGCCGCGCCGCGCTCCAGCGCCCACTCCGCGCCATGGAGCGCGGCGTCAGGCTCAGCAGCCGAGGCCGTCAAGTACGGCTTGCCCTCGTTCCAGCGCAGCCAGCCGCCTGTCGCGCGGTTCTGCAGCCGCCAGCCGCCTTCGTCCGCTGACGGCAGCCAGTGGGAGCGCGCGTCGCCCGGCTCCGGCGAGCCGTACAGCACCGCGCCGCGCCCGTTCGCCAGCAGCGCCGCACCGCCGCTGCCGACCAGCCGCACATAGCCGTCCGGCAGCTCGACCGGCTGCTCCGGCTGCGGCTCGCCGCCTTCCGCGAACGTCTCGAAGCGCCATTTCGGACTGCCCCAGCTCGGATCGATCGGGTTGTACTCCGCCGTCTTGAGCTGATGCTCGACGTTCAGGTAGCCCGACGCGGACTCCGGCCGGACGTCCGCCGCGCTGCGGATGAGCCGCAGCCCCTTCGTCTCCTTGACGATCCATTCATCGAGCGCGGAGCCCTCGGTGCGCTCCGCGACCCGCACCGGCTCGCGCGAATCCGGCTTGACGCCTTCCAGCGTCATGTAGTGCCCGGTCGCCCGGTTGCGGATCGTCTGCACGCCTTCCTTGCCGGCCGCCCCCTCGACGAGCCACATCGCGGCTTCATCCGCCGCCGCGGCATTGCCGTAGGCGAGCTTGCCGTCCTTCTCGAACAGATACAGCTCCAGGTAATCGTTCTTGATGCGCACATAGGGCGAAAGCTCCGCATCCGGAGCCGGATCCTTGACCGCCCACGCGGCAAACGCCACCTCGCCGGACGCGACCGCTCCCGCGCGGACCGTGCCGTCGCCTGCCGCCGCATGAAGCCTCATCGCCGGGTCGTCCCAAGCGGCGAACGCCGCCTTGATGCCAGCGCCGAGCTCGTCCCTAGCCGGCGCCATGCTCCATCGCGCGGACGCTCCAGCATCCGCCGCTGCCGCCAGCATGAGCGGGCCGCCGTCCGCCGGACGGCTCATGTAGCGGCCGTCGGCGACGCTCCGCAGCCGCACGGCCATGCCGTCATCCTCGATCGCCCAATACGACGACGGGTCCTGGTAATCGGCCGCGAGCGAGGCGACCGCTCCGCCGCGCGCGGCCACATACAGCCCCGCGCCGCCGTCCTGCAGCCGCTTGGCCGGCGCGTCCGTCGCCGCCTCCAGCCGCCAGCTCGAGCTGCCCCAGCCGGGCTGCGCCCAGTCGCTGATCTGCAGCCAGCCCGTCTGCTGCTGCACATGCAGGATATACGACGGATGCTCCGCGCTGCGGAGCGTCAGCTTGCCGCCGGCCTGGACCTCGACGAGCAGGTCGCCCGCCGAGCTGCCTTCCGGCAGCTCGGACGCTTTCGCCGGCGCGTTCAGCGCGTCGCCGTCGTTGCCGAGCCGGTTCAGCACATGGCCGGTCGCCCGGTTGACGAGCCGCTCGCTGCCCGCCGCCGCTCCCGGCATGCGGATCCAGTGCGAGGCCGGGTCGTTCGCCGCCGGCGTGCCGTACTCGACTTTGCCGTCCTTTTCGAACAGGGCCATGCCCTTCCAGTCGTCTACGAGCCGCACCGGCTCGGCGTCCAGAGCCGGCTCCAGATGCCAGGCCGCCGAGCCCCAGGACGGCTGCGCCCAGTCGCTCGCATTGGCGAAGCCGGTGAGCATCTGAATGTTCAGCACCTTGCCCGGCGCTCCCGGCACGGAGACGTTCACCGCATCCGCGCCGTAGCTGCCGCCGGCCGGCGCGACCGTCCAGGCGGCAGCGGCATCGTCCTCCGCTGCGGGCGATACGCCCAGCGCATCGAGCGGATTCGGCGATCCAGCGCGCGTGAGCGCATGACCCGTCGCCCGGTTGACGAGCCTTTTCGCGCCATCCGGCCCGGCCTGCACGCTCCACTGCGCCGAGCGGTCGGCGATCGCCGGGAAGCCGTAGCGCAGCTTGCCTTCCGCTTCATACAAGTAGTAGCCCTTCCAGTCATTCTTGAGCCGCATGTACACGGACTCCCCGACCGTCGATGCCGATCCGCCCCCAGCGCCTGCGCCCGGCTCCGCCGCCGCAGCCGCCGACAGCGGCGGCAACAGCAGGATCAGGCTGAGCAGCGCGGCGAGCATCCGGCTGAAGCTGTTCCTCATCTGTCTTTCCCCCTCTTGAGATAGCAACCGCTTTCAGTTTACGCAGAGGCGGACGGGCCCTCTACCAGAAAGGGGACCTAGAAGGGTAAAATGGTGACTTTCTCATCAAAAACGGAACGCAAAAAAGCCTCCCGCACTTATGTGCAGGAGGAGACAGAAAGGTTATGCTGCGGCCCGGAGCCCTCATCCGCGCCCACTCTCACATAAGCGCTCTGGGAAGGAGGCCGAGCGGACCGCAGCGCCTCGGAGTTTCGTCCTTGGCTCCGCCTAGTATACCGCATCGGGCGGCCGGCCGCCTTAGGGAGCGGGAGGCAGCGGAGGAAAAAAGGGGCAGGCCCGCCGGACGGCGTTCGCCGCAGCGCTCGGTCAGCGGCTCGGCGAACGGCCCCTCCTCTTCCAGCCGGATCTATTTCGTTCACAATACATGCACAAAAGGCAAACTTGCACAATGGGCAATGAATGAAGTACGATGAGCACAGCCATTTTTCATCAGCTTATTCAAGGAGGTGAACCTTCATGCGGCCGCACAGCCTGCGGGACATGAAAAAAGAAGCGACCGCCCATGCCCTGGCGACCGCCGCCTTCGAGCTCGCGCTCGAAAAAGGGCTGGACGGCTTCGTCGTCGAGGACGTCGTCCAGCGCGCCGGCTATTCGCGGCGCACGTTCGCGAACTACTTCTCGTGCAAGGAAGAGGCGGTCGCCATGATCGCCATGACGTTCGACGGCAGCGTGCACGAGGACGGGGAGCTCAACTTCGACCTGTCCGAGCGGCTCTCGCCGGTCGACGTGCTGCATCGCTGGCTCCAGGCCCGCTTCACGACCGACCTGCTGCGCAAGATCCGCGAGCTGTTCTCGCTCTCGCGCCGCCACCCCACGCTGGAGCCGTTCATCCTGAGCGTGCTCAAGCGGCTCGAGGCCGGCGCGGAAGAGGAGCTGCGGCGGTTTTCCCGGGACGGCCAGGACCTCGTCTATTCGCATCTGCTTATCGGCGCCGTGTTCGGCGCGGTGCTGCCGATCCTCGACGGCACGCTGCAGGTGCGGCTGCCCGGCGACCCGGAGGAGCGCGCGCCGGGCGCCATTCCGTTCGAGCAGCATCTGGCGGCGACGTTCGCGTACTTGAGGAACGGCTTCTGACGGCCTTCCTCCACGACCTCATCCCGCTTCATCCGCTTGCATCTTGCCCCATCAAAGGAGAATGCATTCCATCATGTCCAAATTATTCTACAAGCTAGGCAAGACCGCCTTCGACAAGCCGTGGGCGTTCATCGCCGCCTGGATCGTCATCCTCGGGGCCGTCGTCGCCCTGATCGCGTCCAACGGCGTGAGCGTCAGCTCCGAGATGAAGATCGAAGGCACCGAGTCGCAGAAGGTGCTCGACAAGCTGCAGCAGGAGCTGCCGCAAGCGGCCGGCGACCAGGGCAGCGTCGTGTTCACCGTGCCGGACGGCGAGCGGCTCGACACGCCGGAGCGCCAGCAGGCGATCCTCGCGGCCATCGCCGACATCTACAAGCAGGAGTATGTCATCAATCCCGCCGACCTGGCGGCGGCCGCCGGCGCGCAAGCGCAGCAAGGCGCAGCTCAAGGCGCCCAAGGCGCGGCCCAGAGCGGCCAGGATGCCGCAGCCGGTCAAGGCGCCGGTGCCCAGGACCAGGCGGCAGGCGCCGCCCAAGGCCAGGGAGCCGCGGGCGCGGCGGCGGCGATGCCGTACGGCCCGCTCCTCGTCGACGGCCAGCCCGTCCCGGGCGCGCTGATCGCCTCCAACGGCAGCGTCGCGCTGTTCCAGTTCCAATTCACCGTGCAGAAGACGTCCGTGCCGGCCGACGTGCTGAAGGACATCATCGCCACCGTTGAAAAAGCCGAGAGCGGCACCGGCATCGACGCGCTGCCGAGCGACTCGCTGCTCATGCCGGAAATCCCGATCGGGATGAATGAAGTGTACGGCCTCATCGTCGCCGTCCTGGCGCTGCTCGTCACGCTCGGCTCGCTCGTCGCCGCGGGCCTGCCGATCCTGACCGCCCTCATCGGCGTCGGCATCGGCGTCGGCGGCGCGTACTCGATCTCGAGCTTCGTGCCGATGACGTCGTTCACGCCGATCCTCGCCCTCATGGTCGGCCTCGCGGTCGGCATCGACTACGCGCTGTTCATCGTCAACCGCCAGCGCCGGCTCATCCTCGACCAGGGGCTGACGGCGCGCGAGGCGGCCGGACGCGCGGTCGGCACGGCAGGCAGCGCGGTGTTCTTCGCCGGCCTGACCGTCATCATCTCGCTGTGCGGCCTGCTCGTCATCGGCATCGCGTTCCTGAGCACGATGGCGCTCGTCGCTTCCGTCACGGTGCTCATCAGCGTGCTCGTCGCGCTGTCGCTGCTGCCGGCATTGCTCGGCCTCGTCGGCGAGCGCATCTGCTCGGCCAAGGCGCGCGAGAAGAGCCGCCAAGCGGCGGGCACGCAGAAGCACGGCTTCGCCAAAAGCTGGGTCCGCTTCATCATCCGCTTCCGCTGGATCGCCATCCTCCTCGTCATCGTCGCGCTCGGCGCGGCCGCCCTGCCGGTCCGCGACATGCAGATGGGCATCCCGTCCGGAGCGACGGCCAACCTCGACTCCGGCCAGCGCCAGAGCTACGATGCCATCGCCAAAGGCTTCGGCGAAGGCTACAACGGCCCGCTGCTGCTCGTCGCCGAGCCGCGCGAAGCCGGCGGCGCGATCGCGCCGGAAGCGCTCGGCAAGCTGGCCGCCGAGCTGCAGCAGGTGAAGGACGTCTCGATCGTCACGCCGATGGGCCTCTCCGAAGGCGGCAAGATGGCGATCCTGAGCATCATTCCGAAGTCCGGCCCGACCGACGAGGCGACCAAGGACCTCGTCGAGACGTTGCGGGACAGCGACTCCGCCTTGGCCTCCGGCAACGGGGTCACGATCGGCGTCACCGGCTTCACGGCGATCAACATCGACATGTCGGCCCGTTTGGCCGAGGTGTTCCCGCTGTACATCGGCATCATCGTGCTGCTGTCGCTCCTCATCCTGCTGCTCGTCTTCCGTTCGATCCTCGTCCCGATCAAGGCGACGGTCGGCTTCCTGCTCAGCGTGCTCGCCACGTTCGGCATCACGACCGCCATCTTCCAATGGGGCTGGATGAAGGACCTGCTCGGCTTCGATACGGGCGGACCGATCATGAGCTTCATCCCGATCCTCGTCACCGGCATCCTGTACGGCCTGGCGATGGATTACCAGGTATTCCTCGTCTCGTCGATGCGCGAGTCGTACGTCCACGGCCATCGCGGACGGGACAGCGTCGTGCACGGCTACGAGCAGGCGAGCCGCGTCGTCGTCGCGGCGGCGGTCATTATGGTGTCCGTGTTCGCCGGCTTCATCTTCACCCATGACATCATGATCAAGCAGATCGGCTTCGCGCTGGCGCTCGGCATCCTGCTCGATGCCTTCCTCATCCGCATGACGCTCGTGCCCGCCGTCATGGCGCTGTTCGGCGACAAGGCGTGGAGCCTGCCGCGCTGGCTCGACCGCATCCTGCCGAACCTCGACGTCGAGGGCGACAAGCTGATCGCCGAGCTGAACGCGGCCGGCGGCGAGCGCGAGCAGGTGGCGAAGGTCGCCTCCGCGCGGAAACCGTAAGCCAGACAGCATGCTTCCCGTTCAAAAAGCGTCCCGATCCGCAGCCATGCGGACGGGACGCTTCTTTTTTTTGCAAAGTGGCAACCATAAGCCCGAATCCATGACAACATGAGGTTGCGGAGCCGTGCAACCCATGCGTTCTTTACATTTGAATTCGATTCGACAAACAATAGCTTATAAACGGATAGAAAGGCAGCTGCTGCTATGATCTTCAGCGAGAAATTAAAAACGGAGAGAACCAAGAAGGGCTGGTCGCAAGAAGAATTGGCCGAGAAGCTTTTTGTCAGCAGACAATCGGTTTCAAAGTGGGAGAAAGGTCAAAACTATCCCAGCATTGAAACCTTGATTAAATTGAGCGATTTATTTCAGGTGACCCTGGACGACTTGTTAAGGAGCGACGGTGAGTTAACCAAAAAGGTGATTCGCGAAAGCAAGCAATTGGCTTATCCGAAAGCAACGTTCGCGTTTGACCTGTTGTTCTCACTCGGACTTGTCCTGCTGGGAATCAAGCTTGCTGTTTTGCTTTTGAACCAAGCGACGCCTCTTGACATCAAGCTGTATGGCGGATCTTTTTTATGGAATTTCGGATCTGCCCTGCTCCTGATCGGCGCCGGAATCGGGTCCCGTATCCTGAAGGGCAAATTCAAACAAGATTAAGGACGTTCAGCTCGTTCCATGCCGAACCAGAAAAACCGCCTTGCACCAAGGCGGTTTTCTCAGGTTCAATTAGCCTTTGCCGAAAGGAACGGAACGGCTGCCGAAGCACGGACGGCTCCATCACGCGCCTCCGGCTGCGCCGCCCCTGCCCTCTCCGATCACCCCTTCGTCGCTCCGTCCGCGAGGCCGGAGATGAGGAAGCGCTGCAGCAGCAGGAACACGGTGGCGATCGGGACGGCGATCAGGATCGTGCCCGCCGCGAAGATCGTGAAGTTGTTGGAGAACTTGTCGTTGATGAAGTTGTACAGCCCGAGCGCCAGCGTGTACTTCTCCGGCGAGCGCAGGATGATGCGCGGCGTCAGGAAGTCCATGAACGGCGCCATGAACGTGAACAGCGCCACGACGGCCAGGATCGGCCGCGCGAGCGGCATGAGGATGCGGAAGAACACCGTCAGATGCCCGGCTCCGTCCATCGTCGCGGACTCGTCGAGATCGCGCGGGATCGTGTCCAGGTAGCCTTTGACCAGGAAGACGTTCATCGGCAGCCCGCCGATCGAATAGATCAGGATCAGCCCGGTGAACGTATCGAGCAGGTTCACGAGGTTCAGCAGCAGGTAGATCGCCACCATGCCCATGAGCACGGGGAACATCTGCAGCAGCAGGAACGTGTAGATGCTGTGCTTGCGCCCGGCGAAGCGGAAGCGCGAGAACACGAACGCCAGGATCGAGACGAGCGACACGCTGATGAGCGCGTTGAACGAGGCGACGATGAGCGTGTTCTTGTACCACAGCCCGTACTGGCTCAGCGGATCGGCGAACAGCCAGCGGTAGTGGCCCAGCGTCAGGTTGTCGGGAATCAGCTTGGCGCTGAACAGGGTGCTGCCGGGGTTGAGCGAGATGCTCACCGCCCACAGCAGCGGATACAGGATGACGGCGAACATGACCAGGACGATCAGATAGATGCCGGATACTTCCAGCCGGGAACGCAGCGTGCGGCCCATCAATATCCCTCCTCGCGGAACGAGCGCGTCCGCCGGAACTGGTACAGGGCGAAGGCGGCGACGACGATGCCCATGATGATGCTGATGGCCGCGGCCATCTTGTAGTTGTTGTCGGTGAACGTCAGGTTGTACACCCAGGAGATGAGGATGTCCGTCGCCCCCGCGCTCTGCCCCGGCACCGGCGGCCCGCCTTTGTTGAACAGGAAGATGAGGTTGAAGTTGTTGAAGTTGAACGAATACTGCATGATGAGCAGCGGCGCGGTCGCGAACAGCACATGCGGCAGCGTGATGAACCGGAACTTCTGCCAGCGGCTGCCTCCGTCGACGTCGGCGGCCTCGTACCAGTCCTTGGAGATGCTCTGCAGCACGCCGGTGAACAGCGTGAACACGTACGGGAAGCCGAGCCACACCTGGATCAGGATGATCGCGGTCCGTGCCCAGCCGGCGTCCGTCAGCCACGGGATCTGGATGCCGAAAGGCGCCAGCAGCTGCGTGTTGATCGCCCCGAACGTGTCGTTGAACATCGCCGCGAACACGAGCACCGTCATGAACGACGGCACCGCCCACGGCAGGATGAGCACGGTGCGGATCAGCTTCTTGAAGCGGATGCGGCTGTCGTTGACCAGCACGGCGAGCAGCATCGCCAGCGCGATCTGCAGCGTCGTCGCGACGAGCGTCCAGACGACCGTCCACGACAGCACCGACAGCAGGCTCTGCGTCCACAGCGGATTGACGAACAGCTCCTTGAAGTTGGCCCAGCCGACCCAGTCGAGCAGCTTCGCCGGCGGCGAGTTGTACAGGCTGTAGTTCGTGAACGCCAGCGCGACCATGAACAGCAGCGGGAAAATGACGACCATCGCCAGCAGGATGAAGCTCGGCACGACGACGAAGTACGGAAAGCCCTTGTCGTAGCTGTCGTGGAACGCCTGCCGCACGGACGGGATGCGCTCGCCTTCGCGGCGGCGGACCGCGTCGCGCCAGGCGTCGCGGATGTTCAGCCCGTAGGCGCACAGGAGCACGACGCTGAGCAGCGCCGCCAGGATGCCCTCGGTGAGCAGCGTGCGGCTGTCGTCGACGTTCGGGTCCTCGCCGAGCGTGACGAGTCCTTGCAGCCCGCCGGCCGTCCACGGTCCGAGCGACGCCGCCAGCGACAGCGCCAGCAGCAGCAGGATGCCTCCCTTGATGTAGCGCCGGTTGTACAGCTGGCCGAGGCCGGGCACGACCGACAGCCATGCCGCCGTCTTCGGCGACGGCGCCGAGGTCGGCGACGGCCCGGTTTGCAGCGCGTTTTGCATGATGACTCTCCTTCCTCTCCTTGCTCTAGGCTGTCTTGATCTGCTTCAAAAGAAAGCCCGCGGAGCGTGCCGGTCGCCCGGCGGCCCGCAGGCTCGTGCTTGCTGCCTTACTTGCCGGACATCGCCATCTTGTCCTGCACCTGCTTGACGGCGTCGTCGAGCGACTGCTGCACGTCGCGTCCCTCGGAGGCGAACTTCAGCGCGTTGGCCATCGGATCCCAGACGTAGTCCAGCTCCGGCACGGTCGGGAACGGCTGGCCGTACTGCACCTGCTCGGAGAACCCGGCGACGAGCGGGTCGCTCGTCAGCTTCTCGTTGTTCAGCACGCCTTTGACCGGCGGCACCTGGCCCGTCTTTTCGTAGTACTCCAGCGCGTTCTCCTCGTTGGTGATGAACGCCGCCAGATCGCTCGCCCACTCCGGGCTCTTGGAGAACTTGGAGAGCATCCAGCCCTTGACGCCGATGAAGGACGTCGGGTGCTTGCCGTTCTCCAGCGTCGGCAGCGGCGCTACGCCAAGGTCGTCGCCGAGCTGCTTCTTGTAGTCGGTGATCGCCCACGGTCCGTTGATGACCGCGCCGACCTGGCCTGCTCCGAACAGGCCGCCGACGACGTCGCCGTTCACGCCTTTGGGCAGGTAGCCCTTGTCGAACCAGCTCTGGATCAGCTTCACGCCGGCGACGGCGCCTTCCTTGTTGAGGCCGATGTCGGCGGTGTCGTAGCCGGTGTCGGTCTTCTTGAAGATGTAGCCGTCGTTGCCGCCCATGAACGCCCACGCGTAGTAGAAGTTCAGGCCTTCCAGGAGGAAGCCGTACTTCTGCTTCTTCGCGTCGGTCTGCTCCGCCGCCAGCTTCTCCAGGTCCGCGACCGTCGCCGGCGGCGTCGGCACGAGCTTCTTGTTGTAGAACAGCGCGTACGTCTCGGTGACGAAGGGCAGGCCGTACAGCTGGCCGTCCTGGCTGAGCGCGGTGAGCGACTCCGGCGTGTACGCGTCCAGCACCGGCTGCTCGGCCTTCACCGGCTGCACGAGTCCTTTGAGCACGAGGTTGCCGATGCCGGGCTGGAAGAACAGGTCCGGCCCTTTGCCGCCCGGTCCGTCGAGGGACAGGATCTGCTGCTGGTCGTTCATCTTGACCGGCTTGACGCTCACCTTGATGCCGGTCTTCTCCGTGTACTTGTCCGTGATCGCCGTGATGGCGGCGACGCTCTCGGCGTTGTCGTCCGGCCAGATCGTCAGCTCGGCCGGCTTCTCCGGCATGCCGCTCGCCTCGCCTCCGGCTGAGGCGTCGTTCGTCGGCGCCGCCGTGTTCGCCGGCGCAGCGGCGTTCTCGTTCGCGGCGGAGCCGCTGTTGGTGTTGCTGCTGCCGTTGCCGTTGTTGCCGCAGGCTGCCAGGCTCGTCAGCGAGAGCGCCAGCATCAGCGCCGCCGCGGCGGTCGTTTTTCGGTTCATTGTTGTATCCTCCCCTGTATGTCGCGATCCAGCTTGCATGATGTCATTGTAGTGGCTGCAGGGATTCAGCCACTACCAACCTGGTGACCGCGTTGAGCACGATTGTGACATGGTGCGGGAGGTCCGCTTGCTGCCCCGCGAAACGGCTTGGGGATCCTGCATGGAGGCTGGCGCTCGGAGGAGAGAGCAACGAGGAAGCCCGCCGCCTCTCCCTAGTTCAACTGCCGAGCCTGCCGCCTCCGCTATGCGGACGGATTCTTCTTGCGATACCGCTGAAGCCCCGACTCCTCTGATTCCCCTTTTCAAAAAGGCGGGAATCCGGCCTTCCAGGGTACCGCTGCCGCTTCTCCAGAAGGCATCCGCCCTCTCCCGCTCTCCATCCCCTGCGCCGCTCTGCAGGCAGCTTGGCCTTCGATTTTCTGGCTTTCGGTTCAATCCCCCGCTGCCGCCACGCATCTCCAGCTGATCCGCTCTTCGACAAGCCGCCCTTGGACAAACCGCTCTTCGACAAGCCGCTCTCCGACAAGCCGCTCTCCGACAAGCCGCTCTCCGACAAGCCGCTCTCCGACTGGCCGCCCTCTCAGGTCATCGCGTTCTGCCCTTCAACTAGCTCGCTTTAGTTCTTCCGCTCGCTGCCCGCTCGTTGAACCTAAGTCTGGCTTCAGCTCTAACGAAACGAGGAAGCGCTATTCGTCCAAAAAGCAGCCATTTCAACATGTAACGAAACTCACACGCGCTATTGCGGGTTAAACCCGCGATTATGGCCCCCTAGAGGCTTAATAGCGCTTGTGAGTTTCGTTAGAAATTTCAGAGTGCCGTTTTGAGCGAAATAGCGTCTCTGAGTTTCGTTAGATTTGTTGGAGCGACCAAATGGCGCGAAGGAGCTTTTTTCTTGTCTTCAATCGGACAAACATCCGTGATTACTATCACAAATCGTTGATGAATGACATACCAAGGCTTGCCGAAAACCGCTAAGATAAGGGTGCAAAGCAACTCCCTTACTCCTAAACCAATTCGCCCGAAGGGAGGATTCAGCTCCGGTTCAAGCAAGAGGAAGCCCGTTCTCTACCTACTCCCCAAGCAAAGGATGAGATGTTATGAAAAGAAAAGCCATCAGCCTGCTCCTTCTGACCCTCGTGCTGTTCGTCCTCCCTGTCGCGACCGCTTCCGCCTACACCAGCTCCCAGATTACGGGACAAGGCACGCTTGTCATCTCCGGCTCGTTCTCCGGCTCCACAGCCGATCTCTGGGTGACGAACCAAAGCGGACAAGTCGTCTTCTCCCGTGCTTACGGCTCTTACGGCGGCTCGGGCACGATCAGCGCATCGGTGCCTAACCTCCCTTACGGCACGTACACGATCTCGATCGGCGGGCCTGCGTTGTCCGTCAACCAATTGAACTACTCGTTCCAGTAACGCATCATCCAGACGAAAAAGGAGCTGCTCCCGCGATCAATTCCGATCGGGAAGCAGCTCCTTTTCCATACCAATATGATCGCGATCGATCAAAAAGCCCAGTTGCCGCCGCGGAAGATCGGCTCCACCGAGCCGTCCTGCGTCACGCCGTCGATGTCCATCTCGGCCGAGCCGATCATGAAGTCCTCGTGGACGAGGCTGCGGTTGGCGCCGCGGCTCGACAGCTCCTCCGGCGACAGCTCCGTTCCGCCCTCGAGGTTGACCGGATACGCTTGTCCGAGCGCCAGATGGCAGGAGGCGTTCTCGTCGAACAGCGTATTGTAGAACGTCACGCCGGAGTTCGAGATCGGCGAGTCGTCGGGCACGAGCGCGACTTCGCCCAGTCGCACGGCGTTCTCGTCCATCGCGAGCAGCTTGGAGAGCGCCTCGTAGCCTTGCTCGGCCGAGAACTCCGTCACCTTGCCGTCTTTGAACGTGAGCGAGAAGTTCTGGATGAGCTGGCCGCTGTAGTTGAGCGGCTTGGTGCTGCGCACGGTGCCGTTCACCCGGTCCTTATGCGGCATGGTGAACACTTCCTCCGTCGGCATGTTCGGATTGAACAGCACGCCGCGGCCGTTCTTCTTGCCGCCCCCGAGCCAGAGATGACCTTCCGGCAGGCCGATCGACAGCTCCGTGCCCGGCGCGGTGAAGCGGAGCTCCGCATAGCGCTTGGCGTTGAGGCGTTCCACCATGTTCAGCAGCGTGGCGTTGTGACCGCGCCAAGCTTCTACCGGATCTTCCAGGCCGATGCGGGTCGCATCGATGATCCGCTCCCACAGCTTCTCGACCGCCGCTTCGGACGGCTCGTCCGGGAATACTTTCGCCGCCCATTCGGCCGTCGCCCAGGACACCAGCGTCCAGGCGTTCTCATGGTTCATGAGCGCGTTGCGGTAAGGCGCAAGCGCCGTGGATGCGGCTTTGGAGCTGGCGGCGACACGCTCCGGATCGACGCCGTTCAGCAGGTCCGGATCGGGGGAATAGATCTGGATGAAGGCGGCGCCTTCGGCGACGAAGCCTTGGAACGCTTCCGCGCGCCACATCGGATACTTGGAGAAGCTCTCTTCCGGCGCTTGGCGGAAGCGGATGCGGGTGAGCTGCTCGTCGTTGTACTCGACGAATACGTCGCTCGCTCCGGCGCTGTAGGCGCGGGAGACGATCTGCCGCGCCAGCGGGGCGGCGGCGATCGGGGCCATGACGACGACCTTCTGGCCCTCCTGCACGTTCACGCCGACGCGTACGATCAGCTCGGCGTAGTTTTCCAGTTGCTGCTGAGTCGGAATCATGGTCAAACCTCCATCAGGTAGGATTGTAGTCTTGATCTCTCCAGTATAAGGAACGGGGCGGAAAGTTCCAAGGGCAGGCTTGCGCGGCGAAGCGGCGCTTGCACGCGAAAAAAAGGGCCGCCCTCGAGGCAGCCCTGAACCGGTCACTCTTTACGGAAAGCCGCTTCCAGCGCTCCCGAATCTTCGAACACTCGGAAATGCTTGATCTTGCCGTCCTCCACCTCGCATGCGACCGCCCAAGAGCTCGCAAAAATGCGGCCGGTCGAGCGGACCCGGTGCCGGAACTCCCCCCAGGCGAAAACCGACCCTTCATCGGTCAGCATCCGATGCAGCTTGACCTCCTGCGGCTCCAGCTCCCGCTGAAGCTTGGACAACAGCGTCCGAGCCCCTTCGACTCCGCGATAAGTGCCATAAAAGGGATGCCGCTCCGACTCATGCTCGCAGACCGCGATGAAAATCGCTTCCGGGTGGACGTACTCGAGAGCCGGGTCCACCTCCCTCATCTTTTCCATATAGCTCAGCAAGACTTGGTCCGCTTTCATGGAAGTCGCTCCCCGCTCGTTCGGGTCGCTCTCAGCAGGCTCATCACGACGCCGAGGTGGATGCCCTCGTGGACGAGAGCGAAGTTGAACAGCTCGGCTGAGGTGTGGAACGAGAACGGCCACATCTCCAGCGGCGGCTTCAACTCCGCCTCCCATTTCTCCGGAGCGATCTCCGACAATCGGCCGAGCTGAGCGGCCAGATGCTCCAGCAGCTCCGCCTTGGTCGGGGGAGCCTCCGTCCAATCCGCAGGCTTCGTGCCCGAGTCGAAGAGCGCCGCATAATGGCCGGGAATGGCCGACGGCACGCCGAAGCACAAGGTGGCATATCGATCCCTCCAGTACACGATATGCCCGATATTCCAGCGGATCGTGTTGGCGAAGCCTTCCGGCTGCCGGTCCATCTGCTCCTCGGCTGCCGCCTGGACCTGACCGAGCACGATCTGGCGCACCACTTGACTCGTATGGACGATGGCTTGATCCATGATTGAATTCCTCCTTGATTTCGAGTGGCTTCCTTGATTCAAGAATAACGAAATGGCGGAAACCCAACCATCCCGCAATTCCGATGCCATCGATCGGTTTCGCTACTCCAAGGGGGGCACGATGCGGGCCGGCCGGCTTTGCGGTATAATGGAATAAACTGGACCATCCGTGCCTGACCACTTCATTCGATGAAGGAGCCCATGACATGGAACTTAGGCAGCTCCACTATTTCGCGGCCATCTGCAAGGACATGCATTTTTCCAAGGCGGCGGAAGCTCTCTGCACCACCCAATCCAACCTCAGCCAGCAAATCAAGTTTCTGGAGAACGAGCTGGGAACTCCGCTGTTCGACCGCATGGGGAGGCGGATCGCGCTCACCGAGGCCGGACGGATCGTTCTGGAGCAGAGCCGGCTTATCTTTGAACGAGTCGATACTATTCAAGCGGCGATCTCGGATTTGAAGCGAATGGAGGGCGGCCAGCTCGATATCGGCATCCTTCCCGGCGACGGAGATCTTCTGTTCGATGCGCTGCTGATCGACTTCCACCGCTCCTATCCGAAGCTGTCGATTCAAGTGACGGAGACGACGGAGGTGTACGGGCAGGTGCTCGAAGGAGTCCGGGACATCGGCGTGACGACGACGCCGGACGATCCGGATGACCGCATCGCGGTCATCCCGCTTTTTCATGAAGAATTCGTGCTGGCAGTCCGGTCCGACCATCCCGCCTCCAAGGCCAAGGCGATGGCCTTCGAGCAGCTGCAGCAGCTGAAGCTGGTCGCCTTCGGAGACGAGCACCAGATGACCAAGGTCATTCGGGAGAGCAGTCGAAAAGCCGGAATCCTCCTCGATCGCCCGATTGTCGCGCCCTCGCTGTCGACCCTTCTCGCCCTGGTCGAGCAAGGCGTCGGAGCCTGCATCCTGCCGCGGCTGCTCGTAGACAATCTCGGCCGCGATTCCATCGATGCCGTGACCCTCTTGAACCCGACTCCGAGTCAAGACATCTGCATCCTCTACCGCAAGGACCGGTTCATGAGCCAGGCGGCGAAGCTGTTCATGGAGCTTTTGCAAGACTATATCCACAAGGCGCAGGAGGCGAGCCGCCGTTCGTTAGGGTGAAAAGGAAAAGCGTTCCGATCCGCGCTCGTATAGGCGGATTGGAACGCTTTTTTTCTCCGGACGAAGGCTGGTCTTGGACGCCCCGGGACCCCGCTCAGCCGAGCGGCTCGGGGCGGCGGATGCTGTCCGGAGCTTCATGCAGCGGCATCGGCTCCGGCGGATTCGGGCGGCCGAGCAGCATGCGCAGTCCGAGGGCCAGCAGCAGGAACGCCGTCACGGCGGCAGGCAGATTGTAGCGGATCGTCTGGTACAGGGAGTAGATCCGCGGCGCATGCTCGGCGGCCAGCGGCATGACGAACCGGTCCGCCAGGAAAAACGCGCCGACGGCGATCAGCGCCGCGCCGATCCAGCGGTGATAGGCCGACAGCTCCGTCATCACCGGCACGTCGGCCAGCTCGCCGCGCTGGAAGCGGCCATGCTGCTGGATCGCATCGAAGAAGGCGTACAGCCAGACGAGCGGCAGCAGGAACAGGAACAGCGTCATCCGCAGGCTGTCCATCAAATAGATGGACACGAGGAACAGCCCCATCAGCTGCAAGCCGCGCTTCTGCAAGCCGAGGTACAGATGACCCGCTCCGGGCAGGAACGAGAGTGCCGCCGCGGCCATCTTGTTTTTGTGGCCGGAGGCGAAATGCCCCTCCAGCTCCTCGAACAGCGAGCGGTCGGCCAGCGGCTCTCCCGCGTGCTTGCGCTGCACGAGATGCACGGCGTCGAACATGGCGTAGATCCAGAGAATCGGCAGGAGCAGCAGGAAGAGCAGGAACGCCGGCGCCGACAGCACGATGGCGACAAAGACGACGAACACGCCCAGGCCCACGAACGAGATGAGGAAGGCGACGCCGCGCTGCATGAGGCCCAAGTACATGTGGCCGAGGCCAGGCACGAGGGCGAGCAGGATCGCGGCCGTCTTCTCGCGCTGGCGCTCCGCCGCCATCGTCGGCACGAGACGCGCGGACGGGATGCCGATGCCGTCGATCGGTCCCGGCTCGTAGGCATGCGACGAAGCAGATGGCGCAGACAGCGTCGTGCCGAGCAGGTCGATCATGCTGACGACCCAGATAAGCAACGGGAACAGCACGAGCAAGACTTCGTTGCCTCCCAGGTTGCCGCTCACGGCGACCAGCAGCAGTAGAAGCGCCGGTCCCCAGAACGACAGGCCGTACAGCACCATCCTTCCGAACTTGCGCAGATAGGCGTGGCCCGCTCCGGGCAGGAAGCCGAGCAGCAGCGCCAGCAGCGGATGCGGCGCGGGGGCGGGAGGCGCGGGGTGATTCATCATAAGTCGCTCCTTTTATCGAAATTGATACAGGCTTGGATTGATAGAGGCACGCCGGATGAGAACCGGCTCGCCAGCTTCTCCAGCGTGACGAATGGGGAGTCCTTCCGTTCTCTCCTCGTTTGCGGCAGCGGCCGGAAGCTCTGCTCTGCCAGCGAAGCCGCGGACGAGCTTCAGCTCGCGCCGCCGTCCCGATAACGAGCCGATTGCCATTCGTTCAGCAGCCTCGACGTCCGGTCGACCACGCGGGACGACCAGCTTGCCTCAGCCCTGGGTGCGGAGCGTCCATCGGCCGAAATGGAGGGCGGCTTCTGCGGCTGGACTGCCGATGCGTGCTCCAATTGCCGTCCGAGCTCGCCGAGCGCCCCGCTGCCGAGAAGCAGCAGCGTCAGCGCTGCCGCCAGGCCATAGTGGAACGCCGGATGGCGCGTCCAGCTCCGGCGGCGTTGTTGTGGACGCGCCGGGGGAGCCTGCTCGCGGGCCAGCTCTCGGGCCAGCTCGCTCAGCACCGCGCCGCGGACGCGTTCCAGCGCCGCGCTTTGAGCTTTCGCGGCCTCGGCAGCGGACGTCAAAGCCACCTCGCAGCCATCGCCGGCCGGCTCCGCCAGAGCGGCCATGAACGGATTCAGGCAGCCTTCGCAGCTCTCCAGATGCCGCTCCATGGCGAGCCGCTCCGGCACGTCTCCTAGCCCGGCCGCATAGCGGGTCCATGACTCCGTCGAGGGATGCCTATTCATTCGAAGTCCTCCTTTCGCCAATGCCGCCTCATCCAGCTGCGGGCCCGATAGAGCTTGGACTCCACGCTCTTGGGGCGCAGTCCCTGCTCCTGCGAGATCTCCTCCTGCGTCCGGCGGCGAAAATAAAAGTCGCGGACCATCGTCCGGTATTCCGGAGGCAGCTCGGACACCTTGCGCCGAACCTCGCGCCTCCGCTCTCCTTCGATCAACTGCTCGACGATCGGCTCCGCCTCAGCGCCAGGCTCCATCCACGGAGCCGCCGATATGAACTCGTTATCGGAGCCCAGCTCCGCCGGCTCCTCGCGCCGGGCCCTGCTCCGCTTCCAATCGATGGCGCGGTTGACCGCGATGCGGGTGATCCACGTCTTGAAGCCGTCCAGACGGCATTCCGGCAAGGCGCGGCTGATGGCGATCAGCGCCTCCTGCAGCACGTCTTCCGTATCGTGGGGGGAGCGCAGGATCGCATAGATCGTGCGGTACAGGTAGTCTCCGTATTCATCGATGATCTCTCCGAACCGCTCCGTCCCGCTGTCCCGGACGGCTCGAAGCCATGCTTCGTCCTGCCTGATCGTCTGCGCCCCCCTTCCCCATCCTTGATATAGACGAGCGAAGAGGGCCTTGTCCCTGCGCAAGCTTGAAAAAAAGTTTCCGAGGCGCGGTCATGCACGCGGGAATGGGCTAGCGGCATGGAGAAAGAGTCCATTCGGAGCTAGCGCAGCGTACAGGTCAGTGGGCGATTTAGGAAGGGAGGATCGATTTCATGGCATCAAACCCGGCTTATCTCCCCTATACCGTCTTGCTCGTCGCCGCCTTGGCGGTGCTGCTGGGCATCGGATGGGCGAAAAGAAAAAAGCGGCTCGGGCGCGCGGCGCTGCTCCTGTCGCCGCTCGCGGCCGCCTTGATGCTGCTCTATTACTGGCATCCGCCCTTTCATGACGCGGCTCGAAGCCTTCTCGCTCCGAGCCGTTCCTACAGCTGCGAGCACGAAGGCGATGCAAGTCGGTCGCTGGAGCCGTTCTCCATTCCGTTGCCGAAACGGACCGTCTTCCTAGGGAAGTCGGACGCCTGCTCCCCGTTTTACCGGACGTATGCGACTGTCGACGAATTCAACCGGCTCTACGAATCGGAGCTGAAAGACGGGAAGCGATCCGGCGCCATATCCGGCTGGACCCGGATCGAGCCTGAGATTGCAGAAGACGGGAGCGGCTGCGTCTCGGAGGGGTACGGCTTGCGGCTGCGCGACGGCCGGACGGTCACGATCCGGATGTCTGCTTATGCGGGAGAGAGGGAAATGAGGATGATCGCCATCGAGGTTCCCTTGACAGCGGAGGGGAGCTCAAAGTGAATTCGTGGCCATGGAGGGAGCGCGGACTGATTCCATAACGAATCCCAAAAAGCGATCAGGCATCGCAGCCATAGCGCGCTAACGACGAATTAGCTCGCTACGAGGCCGAATTCAGCTAGTCCTATATGGCAACGACTCCTGAGACGCTTAGACCTAGAAATCAAGCCACCAACAGGTAAAAGATTGAGTTTGGGAACGTTTAAGCGTCTCAAGAGTCGTTAGCGAAAGGGAACGACATAATACGGGCTTCTAAGCGTCTAAGGAGTCGCTAGAGCCTAAAAGGCTACCGGGCCGGACGCCACGACAAGACGCGGGCCTGACCCAGCCTGGCCAAGATATCCTCATTCCCTTGAAGCTCTGCACATGAGTTTCATAGGTACAGAAGGGTTCACAGTCGTTTCCGGCTTGGCCCGCTTTATTCCATAGCCTTCCCTTCTTCCCGCAGCAGCCTCATCTCCATCTCTCCATCCCGATGAATCCGGAACTCGATCTCCCCGTTATGGTCCGTGCGAAGCGCCCGGGAGCCGGCGCGCTCAAGCCGCTCCAGCACTTCGTCCGCCGGATGGCCGTACCGGTTGCCGAGACCGGCGGACAGCACCGCCATCGACGGGCGCCAGGCCGCCAGCCAAGCCGGCGACGTGGAATGCTTGCTGCCGTGATGCCCGGCCTTGAGCACGTCGATCGGGCCGGACAGCCCGAGACTGCGCGCCAGCGCAAGCATGGACGGCTCGCTGACGCTGCCGACATCGCCCGTCAGCAGAAACGTGCGGCCGGACAGCGTCAGCAGCAGCACGACGCTGCGCTCGTTCTGCTCCTCCAATGGCTGCAGCGACTCCTGCTGATCCGGCCACAGCACGTCCAGCCTCGTCTCGCCGTCGAGCTGCCAGGACTGGCCGCCTTGCGCGCCGTACAGCGGAATGCCGAGCTCGATCGCTTCCCGCAGGAACGGCGGCGGCTCGCCTTCGGCGTCGAGGCTGCCGTTCCAGAGCAGCCGCCGCACCGGCAGGCTGTCGACGACGGCCTCCAGACCGCCGATATGGTCCTGGTCGAGATGCGTCGCGACGAGCAGGTCGATGCGGTCGACGCCGCGCTTCATCAGCAGCGGTACAAGCAGCTTGCGGCCGATCTCGTACGGATCGCGCCTTTCGCGCCAGGCTTCCTTCTGGAACGGGATCGTCCCGCCGCCGTCGATCAGAATCGTCTTGCCCGAGGCGGTGCGGATGAGCGTCGAATCGCCCTGGCCTACGCTTAGGAAGGACACGGTCGCAGGGCGTCCGCTCCAGTCCGGATGGGCGGCATGCAGCAGCAGGGCCAGCAGGGAAGCTCCTGAGGCGACAGCTGCCGAACGGGCACGAAGGCGGGGCATTCCCCGCGTTCGAGCGAAGGCCGCTCCCGCAAGAGCGCGCATGAGGCGCAAGACGAGCGTCCGGATCGAGGCCGGTCCCGAAGCGTGTAAGCCTGAGGGGACACGTGCTCGAACGGAGGCCGGTCCCGATCCCGCTGCAGCCGCCGCAACGACGCCGAGCGGCTGCGTATCCTCATCCCCGGCCTCGGCGGCGGCTGCCGCCTCGTTTTGCCGGAGGCTTTTCCAGCGGGCCAGGCTCGCCAGCAGCCCGAACGCCGCCCCGTAATAGGCGCCGATCCACCAAAGCGGAGGCGTCGCCCACACCGTCGCTCCCTGCCGCCAGCTTCCCATCCTCTCGATCAGGCGGAACGTCCACTCGTTGCCGACAGCGGATACGGATGCGATCGCCTGCGCCGCCCAAGGCCACAACGGCTCCAGCAGCATCGCCGCCGCGCCGGCCGGCATGATGAGGAAGCTGATGAACGGCACGAGCAGCAGGTTGGCCGGCAGCGACAGCAGATGGAGCTGGTTGAAGTAGAAGATCGTCACCGGAAACGACGCCGCCTGCGCGACGATCGTGACGACGACGGCATCGTACAGGAAGCGCGATCGCCCGCGCGGGCGAGGCCGGACGCGCTGCACGGCCGGCACGCCGAGGATGAGCCCGGCGGTGACGATGTAGCTGAGCTGGAAGCTGACGCTTTCGATGAGCCGCGGCTCCCACAGGAGCAGCAGCACGGCGGAGGCGGCCAGCAGGTGAAGGCCGTCCTTCAGCTTGCCGGCGCGGGCGGCGGCGAGGCCGAGCAGCGCCATCAGGCCGGCGCGCAGGATCGACGGAGAGGCGCCGGTCAGCAGCACGTAAGGCGGCACGGCGAGCAGGAGCAGCACGAGGATGCGCTCCCGCGACAGCCGCAGCAGGCGCAGCAGGCCGGCGAGCAAGCCGAGCATGACCGCCACATGCATGCCCGATACGGCCATGATGTGCGTCAGGCCGAGCCGGGCGAAGCGGCGGTACAGCTCCGGGTCCGTCTCGTCCTGGCCGCCGAGGACGAGCGCCTGCATGTATCCGGCCTGCTCCGCCGGATACAGCCGCGTCAGCGCGCCGCCGAGCGACGCGCGCGCCGCATCCATGCGGCCGAGCAGCGCGGCGGCGCTCCAAGGGCTGCCTGGCGCGGCCTCGACCGCGCCGGCGCCCTGCACCTGCAGCTGCCAGGCGATGCCCTGGCTGCGCAGGTAGCGGCGGTAGTCGAAGCCGCCGCGATTGGCCGGCGGAGCCGGCACCTCCAGCGTGCCGCGCAGCCGCACGCGGTCCCCGCGCCGCCAGCTGCGGGCGGCGGCAAGCTCTTGCTCGTGCAGCAGCTTCACGCGCACGAGCAGCGTCTCGCGCAGCGGCATCGCCTGCTGCGCGTCCCCCGCGCGGAGGCGATGCGCCTCCACGCGCAGCTGCGCCACGTCGCCGTCGAGCCGGACCGGCGACGCGATCGTCCCCGCCGCCTCGGCGCGCAGCTCCGGCGGCTCCAGCTGCGCCGCAGCGGCGGCGTATTCGGCGGCGAGCGCGGTCACCGACCGCGCCTCCGCCCATTGCCGCTCGCCTGCGGCAAGCGCATAGGCCGCCAGGCAAGCGGCGGCCAGTCCGGGCCTGGCCTGGCCGGCGAGCGCGAGCGCAGCCAGGACCAGGCCGAGCCCGAGCCCGGCGGCGAGCATGCCGCCGGGAGTGGCGTACGCGGCCGCCGAGCTGCCCGCGACGAAGCAGACGGCCGCCCAGACGAGCGGCCGCCCGTCCAGCCATCCCCTTTTGCGCCGGGGCGGCTCGATCGGCCAGCCCCTCCCTTGCATCGGGTCGATCATCCGACAATGCCTCCTTCCGCACGCAACGAAAAAAGCACCTCCCGGCCATCGCGAACACGCGATGCTCCGAGAGGTGCTTCCTCCCTGCCTGATATCCAATCTTTCCTTGCCATCATTCGGTCTTGACCCGAACAGCCGTATGCCGAAATCCATGCGGCCCGCATGGTCTCATCCAGGCCTTCCAGACGCCATTATCTGCCCTGGCTGCCGCTCTCGTCCAGGCGTTCAGCCGCCCTCATCGAGCCTGCAGCCGTTCTCGTCCAAGCCATCCAAACTCTCTCATCCGCCCGACAGCCGCTCTCATCCAGGCCGTCCGGCCGCGCTCATCTCGACAGGCAGCCGCCGCTCCGTCCTCAATCGACCACCGCGGCGCCCGCTTGCGGAGGCGGCGCGTAGCCGTCCAGCCGGCGGAACACGATGCCCTTTTGCGCCATCAGCTGCTCCACCTTGGCGGCGTCCTTGGGATAGCCCCGGTGGAACACGATCTCCACGATGCCGCTGTTGGCGAGCATGTTCGCGCACGTCCAGCAAGGCTGGTCCGTCACGTACACCGTCGAGCCCTCGCGGTCGATCCGGTCGGTGAACAGCAGCAGGTTCTGCTCGGCATGGATCGTGCGGATGCAGCGCTGCTTCTTGACCATCTCCGGCTCGCCGGCGACGCCCTCGCGCTGCTCCCATTCCTCCACGATCATGCAGCCCGCCTCCGAGCAGTCGGCGACGCCCATCGGAGCGCCGTTGTACGCCGTCCCGAGCAGCTTCTTGCCCTGGACGAGCAGCGCGCCGACATGACGCCGCGAGCAGCGGGAGCGGGTCGACACCATGTAGGCGATGTCCATGAAATACGTATCCCAGTCCTTGCGGACCTCATCTTGCTGTCCTGGCATCCGGTCGGGCATCGAAGCCCCTCCTCCCTGTCGAATCCTGTCTACAGCCATTATACCGGATTCGAAAGGAAAGTCACACGGGACCCGCTGTCTGTCAGCCCGCCGATCCGGCCGCTACAGCCTGGCTCGCCTGAATCGCCTGCTCCAGATCATGCAGGATGTCGTCGATATGCTCCGTGCCGACGGACAGCCGGATCAGGCCCGGCGTCACGCCGGAGCTCCGCTGCTCGTCCGGCGAGAGCTGCTGGTGGGTCGTGCTCGCCGGGTGGATGATGAGCGACTTGGAGTCGCCGACGTTGGCCAGATGGGAGAACAGCTGAACGGAGTTGATGATCGCCTTGCCGGCCTCGACGCCGCCCTTGATCTCGAACGTCAGGATCGCGCCTTGGCCGCGCGGCAGGTACTTCTGCGCCAGCGCATGCGACGGGTGGCTTTCCAGGCCGGCATAGCTGACGGAAGCGACCGCGTCGTTCCCTTCGAGCCAGCGCGCGACCGCGAGCGCGTTCGCGCTATGCCGCTCCAGCCGCAGGTGGAGCGTCTCCAGCCCTTGCAGCAGCAGGAACGAGTTGAACGGCGAGATCGCCGCGCCGATGTCGCGCAGCAGCTGCACGCGGGCTTTGATGATATAGGCGATCGGACCGACCGCGTCGGTGTAGACGAGGCCGTGATAGCTCGGGTCCGGCTGCGTCAGGCCCGGGAACTTGTCGTTCTGCGTCCAGTCGAACTTGCCGCTGTCGACGATGATGCCGCCGATCGACGTGCCGTGGCCGCCGATGAACTTGGTGGCGGAGTGCACGACGATATCGGCGCCGAAGTCGATCGGACGGAGCAGGTAAGGGCTCGGGAACGTGTTGTCCACGATGAGCGGGATGCCGCTGTCATGCGCGATTTCGGCGACGGCCTCGATGTCCAGCACGTCGCCGCGCGGATTGCCGATCGTCTCGCCGAAGACGGCCTTCGTCTTGTCCGTGATCGCGGCCCGGAAGTTTTCCGGGTCGGAGCTGTCGACGAACTTGACCGTGATGCCGAGCTTCGGCAGCGTGTGCGCGAACAGGTTGTACGTGCCGCCGTACAGGCTCGACGAGCTGACGATCTCGTCGCCCGCGGAGGCGATGTTGAGGATGGCGAACGTGATCGCCGAGGAGCCGGAGGCGACCGCAAGCGCGGCCGCGCCGCCTTCGAGGGCGGCGACGCGCTTCTCGAACACGTCGCTCGTCGGGTTCATGATGCGCGTGTAGATGTTGCCGAACTGCTTCAGCCCGAATAGGTCTGCAGCATGCTCCGTGCTCTCGAAGCCGTAGGACGTCGTCTGGTAGATCGGTACCGCCCGGGACTGCGTCGTCGGATCGATTTCCTGCCCGCCGTGTACGGCCAGCGTTTCCGGGGCCGGCTTGCGTGGTTCTGCCATGTTCATTCTCCTCCTAAGTCGATAAGAATAATGGGCAAAGAATTGGTTTCATCCATTTTCTCACATCTCCTGGGAGACGACAACAAGATTTTTCCACTTTTCAAGCAGCTTCGGGCCGATCCCTTTGACCCGCTCCACCTCGTCCACGCTGGCGAAAGGTCCGTTGCGCTCGCGGTCCTCCACGATCGCCTTCGCTTTGGCTGGACCGACTCCAGGCAAGCCGTCCAGCTCCTCGGCCGTCGCCCGGTTCAGGTCGAGGCGGCCGTCCGCCGCGTAGCCGCCGGCAGGCTGCGCTTCCGCCTGCCCGCTTCCCGCGCGGTCTTCCTCCGATCGTCCGCCTCCCGCGCCGTCGACTCGATCCGCATCCGCTGTCCCGTCCCCCTCGTCCTCCTTCGCGATCTTCCCGTCCGCTCCCGTGCCGGCAGCCAGCGCCGCCCGATCCGCCGCGGCGTCATCGAGCCGGATCCAGCCCGACGGCTCCGGTTCTCTTTCCGACTGGAGGCCGAGCGCGAGCAGCAAGCCGCCCGATACGGCCAGCGCGGCGACGGCTGCCCGTCCCCTCCATCCTCGCCTCGCCATCGTTCGCTTCTCCATGCGGTTCTGATGGTTTTCCATGCCCTTCACCCTTTCGGCTTCAAGTTTTTCCAAAATCCGGCGTGCCTGTCGACATGTTGGCCGGGCCTCGCCGCATACAGTAATAGCGATTCGCCATCCGTCCGCCCTGCGGTCCCGGATGGCCTGACGGAAATGGGAGGTGCGGCCGCATTGCGGCGGCTTGCCTCCCGGCTCCATGCGAGGCGCCCTGCCAAGCCAGGCCGGTACAGAGCGCGCTTCAGCCCGCTAGGAGGGATTCGTTCATGAAGGTGGGTTTCATCGGTACCGGCAGCATGGGCAGCCTGCTCGTAAATGCCTTTGTCCGTTCAGGCGCCCTGGAGGCATCCGATATTGTCGTCGCCAACCGCACCCAGGCCAAAGCGGAGCGGCTCGCCTCCGCCTATCCCGGCATGTTCGCCGCCGCGACCAACCGCGAGCTCATCCAGCAATGCGACTGCTTGTTCCTCTGCATCAAGCCGTCCGAATTCAAGACCGTGCTGCAGGAGCTTCGCCCCTGGGCGCGGGAGGATCAGATCGTCGTCTCCATCACGAGCCCGATCCTCATCCAGCAGCTCGAGGATCAGCTGCCGTGCCGCATCGCCAAGGTCATCCCCAGCATCACGAGCGGCGTCCTGAGCGGCGTCTCGCTCTGCATGTTCGGCAGCCGCATGGCCGTGGCCGACTGCTGCCTGCTCGAAGGGCTGCTTTCCCATATCAGCGAGCCTCTGCTCATCGACGAACAGTACACGCGCGTCGTATCCGATCTGTCCAGCTGCGGCCCGGCATTCATGGCGTTCCTCGCGCAGCGGCTCGTCGACGCTGCGGTCGAGGTGACCGGCATCGACCCGGACGAGGCGGTCGCCATCACGAGCGCCATGCTGCTCGGCACCGGCAAGCTTCTCACCGAGGGCGGCATGACGCCGAAGGAGCTGATCCAGCGCGTTTCCGTTCCGGGCGGCATCACTCAGCAAGGGCTGCAGCTGCTGCGGCAGGAGACCGACGGCGTGTTCCAGAAGCTGATCCGGACGACGCATGACAAGTACCGCGAGGATCTCGAGAAGGTTCAAGCGGCCTTATACGGCGAAGAGGTGAACGGTCCCTGACCGCTTCATCAAGAAGCGGACTCAGGGTCCGTTCACCTCTCCGGGATGCTTTCCTCAGGAAAGTTCAAGCCCCCGTCGGGGGCTTTTTTACATATAGGGGGTGCTGGTTTTAAACCATACACCAAGTCAAGACGTACAGGACAGCCTCTTCCATACCACGATGAACCAGCCGTTCCTGCGATGTAAACGTCTTGTTCGGCTACCATCAGACGCCATCAGCCCAACCGGCTGTTGCCACACGATCGGACTTCAAGCGCTAGCGATACGACAAGACGCTATTCGCGCCAAAAAGGGGCTGCTGAAGCGTGCAACGAAACCCGCAAGCGCTATTTGCCGATACATCGCCGAAAATACCGCCAGTAGACCGGAATAACGCTTGAGAGTTTCATTAAATAAAATGGAACGTTTATTTCTAGCTGAATAGCGTCGCTCCGTTTCGTTAAACGGGCCTGGGGACAAGCAACCGTATTTACAACCCTGCGACTTGATGAATCGTCGGGGGGCTAGGCCCCAGCCTCAGTTCGCCACGATGTTGACGAGCTTGCCCTTGACGGCGACGACCTTGCGCACCGTCTTGCCGGCGATCAGCTCGGCGACCTTCGGCAGCTCCTTGGCGACGCGCTCCATCTCTGCCGTATCCATATCGGCGGCGATCGAGACGCGCTCGGCGATCTTGCCGTTGACCTGCACGACGATCTCGACCTCCTGGTCGACCGTCCACTGCTCGTCAAACTCCGGCCAGGCGACGTAGCTGACGGAGCCTTCGCGGCCGAGCTTCTCCCACAGCTCCTCCGCGATATGCGGAGCGAGCGGCGACAGCAGCTGCACGAAGTTCTCCACCGAGCGGCGCGGCAGCGTCTCCGCCTTGTACGCCTCGTTCACCCAGATCATCAGCTGGCTGATCGCCGTGTTGAAGCGCAGGTTCTCGAAGTCGTCCGACACCTTCTTGATCGAGCGGTGCCACACGCGGTTGTACGCATCGCTGCCCGCCTCGTCCGAGATGCGCGGGTTCAGCTCGCCGCCTTCGCCGACGAACAGGCGCCAGACGCGGCTCAGGAAGCGGTGCATGCCCTCGACGCCGCTCTCGTTCCACGGCTTGGTCGCCTCCAGCGGCCCCATGAACATCTCGTACAGACGCAGCGTGTCCGCGCCGTACTCGCCGACGATGTCGTCCGGGTTGATGACGTTGCCGCGCGACTTGGACATCTTCTCGTTGTTCGTGCCGAGGATCATGCCCTGGTTGACGAGCTTGTGGAAAGGCTCCTTGGTGTCGACGGCGCCGATGTCGTACAGCACCTTGTGCCAGAAGCGCGCGTACAGCAGGTGGAGCACCGCATGCTCCGCGCCGCCGATGTACAGGTCGACCGGCATCCACTCGCGCTGCTTCTCCTTGGAGACGAGCTCCTTGTCGTTGTGCGGGTCGATGAAGCGCAGGTAGTACCAGCAGCTGCCCGCCCACTGCGGCATCGTGTTCGTCTCGCGCCGCGCCGGCAGGCCGGTCTCCGGATCGGTCGTGTTGACCCAGTCCGTCACGTTCGCCAGCGGCGACTCGCCCGTGCCCGACGGCTTGATCGCGTCGACATCCGGCAGCAGCAGCGGCAGCTGGTCCTCCGGCACCGGCTTCATGCTGCCGTCCTCCAGATGGAGGATCGGGATCGGCTCGCCCCAGTAGCGTTGGCGGCTGAACAGCCAGTCGCGCAGCCGGTACGTCGTCTTGCCGCGGCCTTTGCCGCTCTCCTCGAGGCGCGCGATCATCGCGGCGATCGCCTCGGCGTTGGACTTGCCGTCCAGGAAGTCCGAGTTCACATGCGGGCCGTCCCCGGCAAAGGCTTCCTGCTCGACGTCTCCGCCCTGCACGACCTCGATGATCGGCAAGCCGAACTGCTTGGCGAACTCCCAATCGCGCTGGTCGTGGCCCGGCACCGCCATGATCGCGCCCGTGCCGTAGCCGGCGAGCACGTAGTCGGCGATCCACACCGGCACCTTCGAGCCGCTGACCGGATTGATCGCGTAGGCGCCGGTGAATACGCCGGACTTTTCCTTCGCCAGATCGGTCCGCTCCAGGTCGCTCTTGCGGGCGGCCGCCTCGCGGTACTCCGCCACGGCGGCGCGCTGCGAGTCGCTGGCGATGGCGTCGACGAGCTCATGCTCCGGCGCCAGCACGCAGTACGTCGCGCCGAACAGCGTGTCCGGACGCGTCGTGAACACGTGGATCTCGGCATCCTTGCCGTCCACGGCGAACGCGACTTCGGCGCCGACCGACTTGCCGATCCAGTTGCGCTGCATGTCCTTGATGCTCTCCGACCAGTCGAGCTCCTCCAGGTCGTCGAGCAGCCGCTCGGCGTACTCGGTGATCTTCAGCACCCATTGGCGCATCGGCTTGCGCACGACCGGATGGTTGCCGCGCTCCGACAGGCCGTTGATGACCTCCTCGTTGGCCAGCACCGTCCCGAGCGCCTCGCACCAGTTGACCGGAATCTCGGCGACGTAGGCGAGGCCTTTCTTGTACAGCTGGATGAAGATCCACTGCGTCCACTTGTAGTAGTCCGGATCGGTCGTGCTGATCTCGCGGTCCCAGTCGTAGGAGAAGCCGAGCGACTTGATCTGGCGGCGGAAGTTGTTGATGTTCTTGACCGTGATGTCGCGCGGATGCTCGCCCGTGTCGAGCGCGTGCTGCTCCGCCGGCAGGCCGAACGCGTCCCAGCCCATCGGATGCAGCACGTTGTAGCCCTTCATCCGCTTGTAGCGGGAGACGATGTCGGTCGCCGTGTAGCCCTCGGGATGGCCGACATGGAGGCCGGCGCCGGACGGATACGGGAACATGTCGAGCGCGTAGAACTTCGGCTTGCCCGGCTCCTCGGTCGTGGCGAACGTCTTATGCTCATCCCAGTACTGCTGCCATTTCGGCTCCAGCTGCTGGGGATTGTACCCTTGGTGTTGGTTGCGGTCTTGACTCATCGTTATATGGCCTCCTGTTCGAGTTGAAGCGCTGCAGGCATGCAAAAAAACCTCCCGCCCCAGCGCTGAAACGCTAGGGACGAGAGGTTTGGATTCCCGTGGTACCACCCTAGTTGACGTCCGGCCCACGGCTCGGTCCGCCCACTCATTGACGCCCTTAACGCGGGCCGGTCGGCAAGGCTGCGCCCGCGGCGCGGGGATGACCTTGCGGCTCCGAGGCGAGATTCGGCACGCTGCGGCTCCGGCTCGCACCACTTCTCCGGATCTCTGACTTCCGCTGCGGAGCCTACTGCTCCTCATCAACGCCAATTTTGGCTAATTGAACCGATTATAGCGGAACCGCTCGGATCGTGTCAAGCCGGCGGGGCTGGCCGCGAGGCCACGCAAGTAGCCGGCTGGCGCGCCGTTTGGCGCAGCCCCGCGGCATCCGATATACTTAGGCTGAACCTCGATCCATTCGAGACCAAAGGAGAGATCATTCATGGAGCTCAAAACAAAGACCGCCATCATCACCGGCGCCGGCAAAGGCATCGGCCGCGCCGCAGCCGAAGCGCTCGCCCGCGAGGGCGTCAGCCTCGGCCTCATCTCGCGCACGGAGTCCGAGCTGGCCGCGCTCGCCAAGCAGCTGTCGGACCGCTACGGCGTCGACGTCCATTATGCGGTCGCCGACATCTCCGACGCCGCCCAGGCCGCCGAAGCGGCGCAGGGGCTCGCCCAAGAGCTCGGACGCGTCGACATCCTGCTCAACAACGCCGGCGTCGCCAGCTTCGGCAAGGTCGCCGACATGGACCCGGCCGAGTGGGAGCGCATCGTGCGCGTCAACCTGTTCGGCACCTACTACGTGACGCATGCCGTGCTGCCGTCCATGCTGGAGCGCCAGTCCGGCTCGATCATCAACGTCGCCTCCACCGCCGGCGAGCGCGGCTTCGCCACCGGCTCCGCCTACAACGCCTCCAAGTTCGGCGTCATGGGCTTCACCGAGGCGCTCATGCAGGAGGTGCGCAAGTCGGGCATCCGCGTGACGGCGCTGACGCCGAGCACGGTCAACACGCCGCTCGCCTCGGCCAACGGCCTGCTCAAGGGCGGCGAGCACGACGAGAGCATCCTTCAGCCGGAGGACGTCGCCGAGCTGATCGTCGCCACGCTCAAGCTGCCGGACCGCGTCTTCATCAAGACGGCCGGCATCTGGACGACGAACCCTTGATTTGACTTCCTCTCCACCAAAAGACGCGGCGGCCGTTAGGCCCGGACAGATCCGGGAGCGGCCGCCGCGTCTTTTTGATCGAGCAGCACAGCATTGCCTCGCACGGGGAGCAGACGAGACAGAAGCCGGCCGCCATTCCCCTTTGAAACGCGAGGAATCGTCCTCAAGGTCAGCCGGGCGAGCCCGACGAGCGCCTAGATGAGCTTCGTCTGGCCTGCGGCAATTCGTCGCAATGCAGCGAGTTGCTTGCCGCGCGGAAAGCAAGCCGATCCGGAAGCGGCGGACGCATCCTGGCGACGCGAAAAAAGAGCCGTTCCGGGTCATTGGCCCGGGACGGCTCTTCCGTCACGCCATCAGCAGCTTTTCCCGCAGAGCTCCCAGCTCCTCCTCGCTCAGCCCGATGCCGCGCAGGTACGCCTCCGCTCCGCCGTAACGGCGATGCAGATGCTCCAGCATGCGCTCCATATGGATCGGCGGGCTGCCGAGGAACGGCTCGTACGCCTCCGCCGGCACCGCCTGCGGCCGCTCGGCGCGCAGCTCCTCCAGCATCGGAGCCAGGTTGCGCTCCGTCTCGGCGTAGTCCGCGATTATCGTCGCGTCGTCGACGCCCGCCAGCTGCAGGAGCAGGGCGGCGACGACGCCGGTGCGGTCCTTGCCCCCGGCGCAGTGGAACAGCACGGCGCCCGGCTCGGCGGCGATCAGACCGAATATTTCGCGCAGCCGCTCGGCGCTGCCGTCCAGCATGGCGATATACAGATCGCCTAGGCTATAGGCATCCGTCGGAGCCGTCTGCGGCAGCGCGGGATTGAGCAGGCTCACATGGCGGTAGGCCAGCTCCCGGCCGTCCGCGAACACGTTCGGCTTGGCCGCCAGCTCCCGCTCGGTGCGCAGGTCGATGACGAGCCGGAGTCCGCGGCCGAGCAGCTCGGCGCGGTCCCGGCCGCTCAGCCGGTGCAGGCCGTCGGCGCGCAGCAGCCGGCCGCAGGCGACCGCGCCTCCGCCGGCAGCGGGGTAGCTGCCGATGTCTCGGACGTTGCAGGCGCCTTCCAGCAGGATGCGGCGCTCATAGGCTTCGGTAATGGATTCCATCTTTTATTTCAGTCCGCCTTTCACGAAAGAATCGATGATGCTGCGCTGCAGCAGCAGGTAGAGGAGGAGCACAGGCAGGCTCGCGATCGTCGTGCCGGCCATGAGCGCCCCCCACATGTTGCCGTCGGAGGAGATGAACATCTGCAGCCCTTTCTGGATCGTCGAATGCTCCAGCTTGGTCGTGACGAGCAGCGGCCAGAAGTAGTCGTTCCAGGAGGTGATGAAGAGCAGGATGCCGATCGAGGCGATCGGCGCCTTGAGGTTGGGCAGGATCGTGCGCCACAGAATCGCGAAGTCGCCGCACCCGTCCAGGCGCGCCGCCTCGATGAGGGCGGAAGGATAGGACTTGAACGCCCCGTACAGCTGCATGACGGCGAACGCCGAAGCGAGGTTCGGCACGATCAGGCCAGCGAGCGTGTCGCGCCAGCCGAACCCGCTGATGGCGACATAGTTAGGAATCATGATGACCTGAAAAGGCACGAGCCAGGTCAGCGCGATCAGGCCGTAGATAAGGCCGCTGAACCGGAACCGCCAGCGCACGAACGCATACGCGGCAAGAAGGCTCGTCGCGATCTGGCCGAGCGTCTGCGCCAGCGCGGTCACCCACGAGTTCGAGAGCATGCGCGCCATCGGGATTGAGCTCCACGCCGCCGCGTAGTTGTCCAGCGTCGGGCGGAGCGGCACCCAGGCCGCCCCGTAGACGTCGGCTTCCGGCTTGAGCGAGGTGGCGATCATCCAGTAGAGCGGGAACACGGCGAGCAGGCTGAGCGCGAGCAGCGCGGCATGCTTGCCGATGCCGGCAAGAGCGGATGCCGGCCGCAGCGGCCGCGGCGCCGCAGCCCGGTTCCCTGTCCGCAGTACGTCAGACATCGTCGATCCGCCTCCTGTCAGTTGTCATAAAAGCTGAGCCTGCGCGAAAGCGCCATGAACGCCGCGGCGAGCACGCCGAAGCCGAGGAAGAACACGACGGCGGCGGCGGAGCTCGCCCCGATGTTGAACGTCTCGAAGCCGTTTTGCCAGAGCAGGTAGTAGATATTGGTCGTCGAGTTGAACGGGCCTCCTTGCGTCAGGACGTTGATGTAGGCGAAGCTCCATTCGGAGGCGAACAGCAGGTTCATCATCGCCAGGAACAGAATCGTCGGCGACAGCAGCGGCATCAGCACGTGCCGGATGATCTGCCAGCGGCTCGCGCGGTCGATCTGCGCCGCCTCGACGTAATCCTTGCTGATGCCGGTCAGAGCCGCCGACAAGATGAGCGTGCTGAACCCGATCAGCTTCCAGCCGGTGATGAACGTAATGGACCAGATCGCCCAGCGCTCGTCGGTGAAGAAGCGGATCGGCTCCTCCAGGCCGAGCAGCGGCATGAGCGCGCGGTTGACGATGCCGTTGACCGGATGCATCATCCAGCGCCATACCGACGATACGGCGACCGGCGCCATCATCATCGGGACGAAGATCAGCGCGCGGTACAGGTTGCCCCAACGCCGGGCGATGCGGTCCGTGCCGATGGCGATGACGAGCGGCAGCAGCAGCGAGAACGGCAGTACGCCGATCGTGTAGACGAGCGTGTTGCGCAGCGCCGCCCCCATCTCCGGCAGCTCCAGCAAGCGGCGGAAGTTGTCCAGTCCGACGAACGTCTTGGGCGAAGTCGGCAGCAGGTTCCATTGATAAAAGCTCAGCTCGAACGTTTCGACGAGCGGCTTGTAGATCCAGAATCCGATCGAAAGCAGGGCGGGCAGAAGATACAGATAGGGCTTGAGCCGGCCCGCGCGGGCAAGCGTCAGCGAACGCGCGGCGGACGCGCGGCGCGCGGAAGGACGCGGCGTCCTTTTGCGGGCTTCGGCCAGATGGATGCTCATAGGTGAAGCGCCTCTTTTCCTATTGGATCAGCGCCTGGGCGCGCCCGGCGGCATCCCGGAGAAGGACGGCCGGATCCTCCGTGCCGAGGATGGCTTTGGAGACCGCATCCTGCAGGATCGTCTCGATCTGCTTCCAGTTCGATCCGGGATAGGATACCCAGGGACGGAGCGAATCGAGCTGCTCCAGATTCGGCTTGACGAGCGGATGCTTCTCGACCCAGTCCTTCAGATACTCCGGGTCGTCGACGATCGAGGGACGCAGCGGCAAGTAGCCGATTTCGGATGTGATGATCGTATAGCCGCGCTTGCTCGTGACGAACTTCAGGAATTGCCAGGCCGCCTGCTGCTTGGCCTTGTCGTCGCTGAGGATGAAGAGGGCGCTGCCGGAGTTGACCGGCGTCGTCGGCTTGCCTGCGAAGGCCGGCATCTTGGCGGTGCGCAGCTCCCAGCCTCCGGCTTCGGCGCTCGCCAGGAACGAGCTCTGCAGCGCGCTTGTGAACAGCAGCATGCCGCTCTTGCCCTGGCTGAACGCCTCCATGGCTTCGCCCTGGTTCATGGAGTTGCTTGCACCGCTTTGAATCATGTCCTGCCACATGGAGATGGCCTCCGCCGCCTCCGGCTCGCCGAAGCGAATCGTCTTGCGGTCGTCGGACAGCACGGCTCCGCCGTTGCTGCCGATGACGGCCTGGATGATCCAGTCGCCGCCGGTGGCGCCGTTGATGTGGACGCCGGCCGCGCCGGTTTTCTCCTTGATCGCCAGACCTGCTTCCCTGACTTCTTCCCAGGTCCGGGGCGGCTGCTCGGGATCGAGGCCCGCCTGGCGGAACAGGTCGGCGTTATAGAACAGCACCGGCGTGCTGAACGTGAACGGCAGGCCGTACGTCTTGCCGTTCAGCTGCCCGAGCTTCAGGCCGCTCGGGGAGAAGTCCTTGAAGTTCTCCTCCATCTCGTCGGCCGGCACGATGTCCTCGAGCGGCTTGGCGCCAAAGTTGTTCACCGCGAAATCGAGGCCGTCGAACGTCAGCTGCGCCACGTCCGGGGCGGTGCCCGCGACGATGTCGGCCTGCACCTTGGCGTTGATGTCCGTCGAAGCGACCGGCACCGCGTCGATCTTGACGTCCGGATGGGCCGCCTCGAACTCGGCGATCAGCTTTTTGGTGCCCTCCACCTGGCTCGCGATCGCCAGATTGTAGCTGTAGAACTTGAGCGTAACCGGCTCGCCGCCGCTCTCGGCAGCAGGACCGCTTCCCTCTCCGGTCGCGCCGTTCACGCCGCCGCAGGCGGCGCTCGTCAGCAGGACGGCCGCAGTCAGCGCGGCGGCTCCGTATCGAATCTTGCTCATGCGTGCATCTCCTCCGCTGTGTATTCGAACAGAAGCGTCTGGTCGCCCGGCAGCATCGCCGGATGGCAGATCATCCGTCCGCTCTTGACGAGAACGAGGTTGTAGGCGCTGCTGTCAATAAAACGCATGCTGCGCCGTGCGGTCGGGTCGATGCCGAACGCCGCCCCGGACGCCGCGAAGCTCGGGATGCCGCCGAACAGCCCGGCGCTGTGGAAGTGGATGTGCCCGGATAGCAGCCCGATGACGTCGCTGCCCTCGATCGCCTCCAGCAGCCGCTCGGGACGCTTCAGCAGATGGCTGTCCATCGTCTCCGACGGCGTCTCCACGACCGGATGGTGGAGGCCGATGACCGTGCCGAGCGGAGCCGGCTCCCGCAGCTCCCGGCGCAGCCAGGCGAGCTGGGTGTCGTCCAGCTCCCCGTCATGCGAGCCGGGAACCTGGGTGCAGAGCATGACGACCCGCAAGCCCTGCTCCTGCACGGAGTACCAGTACGGCTCCTCGCTCGCTTCCTCGCCGAGATACCCTTCCCGGAACAGCGGCCGCGAATCATGGTTGCCGAGCCCCACATGGACCGGCACGCCGAGCTTGCTTCCTTCCTCCTGCAGGAGAGTCCGCAGATGACGGTAATCGTCGGCGTCTCCGTCATGCACGAGGTCGCCGGTGACGAGCACGAACGCCGGCTTCTCGCCGAGCTCGCCCAGCTGGCCGAAGATGGCGCGCAGCCTTGCTCCGGCGTCGATGCCGAACAGCGGCGTCTGGCCCGGCTTGTTCACATGTGTATCCGTAATATGGGCAAAGATCATTTCAAGGCCCCCTCTTGTCCTTCAGGATGATGCGGCTGCGGCGCGTAGCCTTCGATGCGCTTCATGCCGCCGAGCTCCAGCACGCGGTAGTCGGGACGGCCGTCCTGCATCGATACCCAGAGCACGAGATGCTCGCTCTCCGGACCGCTGCCGTGCCCGTGGCCGCCGGTGCGGCCGAGCTGGATCCACTGCTGATCTCCCTCCGCCGTATGCTCCATCGCATGGAGATGGCCGGCGAATACGGTGAACGGCCGGTCATGAAGCATCTCCATGATCCGCTCGTAGGCAGGCGATTCGGATTTCCAGCCGGGCTTGTGCATCGTGACGAACGTCCATTGCACGTCGGCGTTGTCCGCCAGCACCTGCTCGGCGAAGCGCAGCTGCCTCTCCCCGATCGCCACGTCGATGCGGGAGAGGCCGACCAGCTCCGACGGCTCCATCCGCTCCATGATCGACTGGAAAAAGAGCCGCATATGATCGTCGCCGCGTTCCGGCTCCCGATGGAACCGGTCCGTCGCTTCCTTGATGACATCAATCAGCGCGTCCGGCATCTCGGTCGGCGGGTCCTCCGTATTCAGCATCAAAAACAGCACGCCGCCGACCCGCAGCGCATAGTGGCCGTACCCCTTGCGCTCCTCCCACACGCGGCGCATCAGCTCGCTGCCGACGTCGTGGTTGCCGACGACGGGGAAAAACGGCAGGCCCATTTGTTCCACCAGCCCGTCCAGCTCGTCCCATTCGGCATGCGCGCTGTCCACGTCCCGCCAGTACCCCTCGATCAGATCGCCGACCGCCAGCACCAGATCGGGACGCAGCGCGCGAACGGTTTCCAGCGCCTCCTCGAACACGCCCGGCGTCATCATGCCGCAGCGGTCGCCGAGCACCGCGAACGATCGCAACTCCCCTTCCAGCTCGCCGAACCATGGCTTGCGCATGGCCCCGGCAGCCATCGTCGGCCGCCCGTCTCCCCCATCCGTCCAGATCCGAAACGGCTGTTTGTCCATTTTCCCCACGCTCCTCGTTCGTCTTTTCTCAACCAGTATGCAAGTTGTATGTAAGTAGAGCGTCAACCGGGCCTAAAGGTATCGTAAACATAGGGGGCTTTCCCGGCAGCATTTGACAGATCAAGAAAAAAGACGCCTGCTCAGGGCAGGCGTCCGTCGGGACAAGTTGGGCTCTGGATGACGATGGATTACATCATCCCGGAATACGCCAGCTGGCGCGTCGTCCGGTCGTAGTTGTCGAGAATGGCTTCCTTGGCGGATACGATCCGCCCTTCGCGCAGCGCCTCGTACACCTGATCGTTCGTCCAGCCGCTCCACTGCGGCTTCGGCTCGGGATGCTGCTTGCGGAACGTGACCATCCGGCAGATGAACTTGCTTCGGCATAGGTCGAGCACCTGCATCATGAATTCGTTGCGGCCTGAACCCAGCATGATGCCGATGAAGTCGAGCGCCGCTTCATAATAGCCGGCATAGTCGTCCGCCTCGCGGGCGGCCAGCTGCTTGTCGAGGCAAGCCTTGAGCCGCTCGAGATCGAACGATCGCTGTCCGGCCGCAGCCAGGTCGAGCGTGAACAGCTGCATGGAGACGAGCACCTCGTAGATCTCGCAAAATTTGCGGAACGAGATTTCCTTGACGAGCACGCCGCGTCCTTTGAAGCTTTCCAGGAAGCCGTCCCGCTCCAGCAAGGAGATGGCAGCCCGCACCGGCGTGCGGCTCATGCCGAACTCTGTCGCGAGCTCGTTTTCCGAGAGCATGACGCCGGGCATGTAGACGCCGTAGACGATGCGGTGGCGCAGCTTTTCGTATGCGGTCTTTTCAAGGCTTTCCTGAGTCATCGGTCGCATGTCCTTTACGCTTGAGATGGACTGTATGATACCAAACGAAGCCGTTCTTGAAAAGTAAAGAAACGGTAAAGCCGGCGCGCCGCCCGCGGCTACTTCACTGCTGCGAAGAACAGCCGCTCGGACTCTTCGGTCGGCTCCTGGAGCCGGAAGTCCGCGTAGCGGTCGACGCGGGAGAAGCCCGCCGCGCGCAGCGCGGAGACGATCCAGTCCGGATCGTAGGCGCGCTGCTGATGCACTTCCTCGAAGCGGACGAACCGCCCTTCCCGATCGGACTCGTCGCGCGCGAAGATCGTCAGCTGATGGCGGATCTCGACGCGCTCGTCGTCGAGCTCGGACGTCCAGATGTAGCCGACGTCGCGCTCGTCGAGCGTGAACGGCTGCTCCTCGGCGTAGCGCCGAAGCGTGAGCGGCGCGTGCACGTCGAACAGCAGCGCGCCTCCCGGCTTCAGTCCGCGATAGGCGGCGCGGAACGCCGCCTCGACATCTTGCTCTTCCGTCAGGTAGTTGAGGCAGTCGCAGAAGCTGATCGCCGCGTCGACCGGCTGCGGCAGCTCCCAGTCGCGCATGTCCTGCTGCAGCCAGCGGACCGAGCCTGCGCGCGGACGGATCGCCTGCTGCGGCGTCTCGTCCCACTTGCTGCGGGCGATCGCCAGCATGTCGGCCGACAGGTCGATGCCGTACACGGTAAAGCCGGACTTAGCGAGCGGAATCGCCAGGCTGCCGGTGCCGCAGCCGAGATCGGCGACGGTCTCCGGGATGCCGTAGCGGTCCCAGCACTCCCGCATGAAGCGGATCCAGTCCGGATACGGCATGTCCTCCATGAGCCGGTCGTAGACGCCGGCGAATTGACGGTACGCTCTCATCGCGTAAGCATCTCCTTCCTGGCTAGCGGCCGCGTTTCGGACTTCCGGGCGGCCTTTTTCCCGCTCCGCCGTCTTTCGGACCGGAGCGAGCCGGACGGGCCTCGTTCATTCGAGGAGCATCCGGCCGGCCGGCGTTCGGACGCGAGGCGTTCTGGCGTGCCGCGTCGGGGCGGGAAGCGTCGGGACGGGCAGTGCCGGGACGGGAGACGCTGGGCCGGGCCGCATCGGGACGGGAGACGTTGGGCTGGGCCGCGTCGGGGCGGGGGGCCTTCGGCGCTTCGGCGCCCGCGCCGGTCGCTTTTTGCATGCCGCCATGCGTCCTGCCCGCATTCGGACGTGCGGCGCTCGAGGCGCCGGGTTTCGCGGCTTCCGCCTGCGCAGCGCCTGCTCTTGTCCTCGCTTCCGCCTTGGCCGCCTGCGCGGCCGCCCTTTCGGCTTCCGCTTTCGCCGTCGCCGCTTTGGCCGACTCCGTTTGGAACGCCGCGGCTTCCTCTTCCGTCAGCAGCTTCGTCCAGCTGCCCTCCTGGCGGACGAGCCCGTCGCGCATCAGCTTGCCGACCGCGCGCTTGAACGCCGACTTGCTGATGCCGAACTTGTTCTTGATGAGCTCGGCCGGCGTCTCGTCAGAGTAAGGCATCGCGCCGCCCGGACGCTCCTTGATGAAGTCGAGCAGACGGTCCGCGTCCTCGATCCGGCCGACCTGCTTGAGCTTGCCCATCGACAGGTTGACGCGGCCGTCCTCGCGCACGAACGTGACGCGCGCGCTGACGCGCTGGCCGAGGCGCAGCGGCTCCGGCCGCTCCGCCGCCGGAATCATGCCGTACGCGCCGAAGCCGACGACGCCCCCGTCGAGCACGACGAACGAGCCCATCTGCAGCGTGCGGCTCACCCAGCCTTCCTTCCATTCGTTCTTCCAGGCGCCAGGCGCGGCGAACACATGCTTCGCCAGATCCTCCTCGCGGGCGAGCTTGGCGAGCAGGCGGCCGCTCTTGTCGTGCGTCAGCGTCACGAACACCTCGTCGCCGGGCAGCGGCCGCAGGTCGATCAGCTCCGGCAGCTCCGAGACCGGCAGCAGCAGCTGGCGCCCGAGCCCGATCTCGAGGAAGCAGCCGAGCCGCGGGTGGATGTCCGCGACGGCGAGACGCTTCAGCTCGCCGAGCCCGATCAGCGGCTTTTTGAGCGTGGCGGAGAGGCGGTCGTCCGTGTCATGGAACAGGAACGCCTCGACCTCCATGCCCTCCTTGATCTTGACGCCGTTCGTCTCGGAATAATGCAGCAGCACTTCCGAATCCTCGGCGTCGCCTAAAGACAAAAAATAGCCGAAGGGCGACACTTCGCGCGCCACCCTCAGCTTCATCGTCGATCCGGCGTACGTCGTCATGCGAACTCCACGACTTTGGCATCGGACCAGAGCCTCTCCAGGCTGTAATAATCCCGCTCGTCGCGGTGGAACACATGCACGACGACGTCGCCCAGGTCGATCAGCACCCAGCGGGCCGTGTCCATGCCCTCGATGCCGCGGATCGTCACGCCGCCCTCCTGGGCGCGCTTGCGGATTTCAGTGGCGATCGCCTGCACCTGCGTATCGGAGTTGCCGTGGCAGATGACGAAATAATCCGCGACGAGCGAAACTTCCTTGAGATTCAGGGCGACGACGTTGCCGGCTTTTTTGTCTTCGGCCGCTTCGACGGCGGCTTGCAGCAGTTGTTCGGGATTCAGGGCCATTCCGTTGCCTCCTTGGGCTTTAAGTGATTGTATTGGTGCGAATGAGGCCGTTGCGGGCCGTTACGGTCAGCGGATAGATGCGCTTGCCCTTGTCGAGCAGGAAGCGGATCGTCGAGTCGAAGCCGGCCGCCAGCGCGGCGTCCAGATCGCTCTCGGCGAGCTCGCGGATGCGCTCGACGCCGGGAAATTCGCGGCTCGGCTCCATGTAGTCCGCGAGGCAGACGACGCGGTCAAGCCGCGTCATGGACTCGCGGCCGGACGTATGCCAGCGCACGGCGTCCAGCACTTCGGCGTCGGCCACGCCGAAGTCCTTGGCCGCGGCATAGGCGCCGGCAGGAGCATGCCACAGCTCCTTGTCATAGTCCAGCACGTCCAGATCGACGCCCTCCTCGCGGATATAGGCTTCCATCCGGTCTACCGGCCAATACTTGGCCAGGTCGTGCAGGATGGCGGCCAGCTCGGCCTTGGCGGGGTCGGCGCCGAAACGCTCGGCCAGCACGATCGACGTCTCGATGACGCCCTGCACATGGCGCCAGCGGCGCTCCGGCATGCCGGAGCGGATCGTCTCGATCATGCGCTCCTTATCCATCATGGCGGTACAGCCCCTTTGCGGTCAGATAGCCGAGCACGGCGTCCGGCACGAGATAACGCGCGGACAGTCCCGCGGCGAGCCGGGTGCGGATCGCCGTCGAGGAAATGTCCAGCTGCGGCATCGGCACGCGGATGACGCGCTCGCGCAGAGGCTCCGGCAGCGGCGGCATGAGCGCCGGGTCGGCCGGCTTGCCGTCGTCCGGACGATCGACGCCGATGAAGCGGATGCGCTGCGCCAGCTCGTCGATCCGGTGCCAGAGCGGCAGATCGCGGATGCGGTCGGTGCCGACGATCAGGTGGAACTCGGCGTCCGGCTCCAGCCGGCTCAGCTCGTCCACCGTATCGTACGTGTAGCTGATACCGCCTCGCCGCAGCTCCAGGTCGAGCACGCGGAAGGCCGGATGGTCCTCCGTCGCGAGCTCTGCCATGCGCAGCCGCTCCTCCGGCGAAGCGCCGGGCGCTCGCTCCTTGAGCGGCGGCCCGGCGTTGGGAATGAACCAGACCTGCTCGAGCCCGCAAGCCTCCATGGATCGCTCGGCGGCGACGAGATGCCCGATATGGATCGGGTCGAACGTGCCGCCCATCAGTCCGATCTTGCGCATCCGCCTTCCTCCTTGTCGCGATCTCCGCTCGGCTCACGCGGCGGCGAGCCTTAGCGCGGGAGCTCGATCGTCTTGTGGTCCTTGGACTCCTTGTACAGGACGATCGTCTTGCCGATCACCTGCACGAGATGCGATCCGGAGCCTTCGGCCAGCTGGGCGCCGACCTCGCGCGGATCCTCGTCGCAGTTGTTGAGCAGGTTCACCTTGAGCAGCTCCCGCTTCTCGATCGCTTCCTCGATATGCTTCACCAGCTGCTCGTTGTAGCCGCCTTTGCCGATCTGGAAGATCGGGGTCAGGTGGTGGGCCAGCGCGCGCAGATGGCGCTTTTGCTTGCCGGTCAATGTCATGAACGTCACGGTTCCTCTCTGTTTCGTCCGCCCGAAGGCGGAAATCAAGTCGCGGACGGGACCTGCAGCGCCTGCAGCACGGTCTCGCGCATCGCTTGCGCGGGGGCCGTCAGTCCCGTCCAATATTCGAAGGCGTAGGCGCCTTGGTAGATGAACATCCCGAGGCCGCCGTGCGTGCGGCAGCCGCGCTCGCGCGCGCCGGCCAGCCAGGCCGTCTCCAGCGGATTGTAGATGAGATCGCTGCAGACGGCGTCCGGCCGCAGCAGCGAGATGTCGACCGGCATGTCGGCCACGTACGGATACATGCCGATGGACGTCGTGTTGACGACCAAGTCGGCCCGGCGGATCGCTTCGTCGGCGTCCGCGCCTGCCGAGGCCAGCGCTTCGATGTTCCCGCGCCCGGCGAAGGCGGCCGCCAGCTCGCTTGCCCGCGACTCCGTGCGGTTGAGCAGGCTCACCCGCTCCGGCTCCTCGCCGAGCAGCGCGTGCAGGATGCCGCGCGCCGCGCCGCCGGCGCCGATGACGGCGATGCGCTTGCCCTTCAGCTCCGGCATGGCTTCTTCCTTGAGCGAGCGGACGTAGCCGATGCCGTCCGTATTGTAGCCCGTCAGCATGCCGCCGTTGTTGACGACCGTGTTGACGGCTCCGATCAGGCGCGCCCCTTCGTCGACGAAGTCGAGATGCCGCATGACGTCGAGCTTATGCGGAATCGTGACGTTGACGCCGCGGATGCCCATCGCCCGCACGCCGAGCCAGAAGTCGCCGAGCTTGTCGGGAGTCACGTGGAACGCCGCATAGACGCCGTTCACGCCCGTCTCGCGGAAGGCGCGGTTCATCATGATCGGAGATTTGGAATGGCGGATCGGATCGCCGATGACGCCGAACAGCGTCGTCGAGCTGTCGACGGCGATCCGCTCCGATCCGTCAAGTCGGGTCTGCATCATAAGTCCTCCTGCTTGCGGAATGTGGCGCGGCTGCTAGATGAGCGCTTCGCGGACGAGCACCTTGACGCCTTTGGACACGTACACTTCGACCTGGGCGCCGCTCGTGCCGTTGACCCGGATCCAGCCGAGGCCGGAGATGAACACATCGGACTCGCTGCCGCGCGGAATCCGCAGCGAATGGCGCGTCCAGGCCGGCATCTGCTCCAGCTCCTCGGCCGTCGGAGGCGCGAGCAGCTCGCCTTTGTGCTGGGCGTACAGGTCGTCGGCGCGTTCCAGCTTCGTGCGGTGCACCTTGAGCCCGTTGGCCGTATACAGCGTGAAGCTGAGGTTCGCGCCCCGCGTGTAGTCGAAGCGGACGAGGCTGCCGAAGAACAGCGTCTGCCCCGCATCGAGCTGGTACACGAGCGGCTTGATCGGCTTGTCGGGCAGCAAGGCGCCGAGCACGCCGCGCGGCACGAGCTCCGTCAGCCGCGACGGATAGACGATGCCCGGCGTGTCGACGATCGCCTTGCCGTCGTCGAGCGGGATGCGGATCTCGTCGAGCGTCGTGCCGGGGAACCGCGACACGGTCAGCTCCCGGTCCAGATCGCTGTAGTCGGAGATGAGACGGTTGATGAGCGTCGACTTGCCGACGTTCGTCGCGCCCACGACGTAGACGTCGCGGCGGCCGCGCAGCTGCTCCACGGACTCGACGACGCGCTCGAAGCCCATGCCTTTCTTGGCGCTGCACAGGACGACGTCGACCGTTCGCAGCCCCTGAGCCTTGGCCTGGCGCTGCACCCAGTTGCGGATGCGGTTGTAGTTCGTGCCCTTGGGCAGCAGATCGATCTTGTTGACGACGAGCAGCACCGGATTGGCGCCGACGAACCGCTGCAGGCCCGAGATCAGGCTGCCCTCGAAGTCGAACAGGTCCACGATATGCACGACAAGGCTGTCGGTGGACGCGATGCCGCCGAGCAGCCTCAGGAACTCGTCGTGATCCATCGATACCTGAGCCGCGTCATTGTAGTTGCGGATGCGGAAGCACCGCTGGCAGATCGCCCCTTCCGCTCCGAGCGCGGTGGCGGGCACATAGCCCGGCCGATCCTTGCTCAGCGTCTGCAGCTCCGCGCCGCAGCCGGCGCAGGACGGCTTGTCCTTCTCTTTTCCTAATGGCTTCCCTTGCTTGCTCACTTGCCTGTTTCCTCCTCCTGCCACAGGCCCTTGCGGCGCAGCCGCGTCAGGGCGATCCGCTCCAGCACTCGGTTGATCCGGGTGCCGAAGCCTTCGTCCAGCGGCGCGATCGGGGAGACGAGGATCGTGTACAGTCCCATCCGCTTGCCGCCGAGCACGTCGGTCATCATCTGGTCGCCGATGACGACCGTCTGCTCCGCCTCCAGCCCGAGCACGACGAGCGCCTTGCGAAAGGCGCGCGTCGATGGCTTGCGGGCGGCGTGGATGAACGGAATCGACAGCGGCAGCGCGAAGCGCGACACCCGGGTCTCGTGATTGTTGGACACGACGACGACCTGGAAGCCGAGCTCGCGCACCTGGTCGAGCCAGGCGATCAGCTCCGGCGTGGCGAGCGGAATCTTCGATCCGACAAGCGTGTTGTCGAGATCGGTGATGATGCCCTTGACGCCTTTGCGGGCGAGCAGATCCAGATCGATATCATATATAGATTTCACGCGCATGTGCGGCACCAGCCGTTCGAACATCGCTTAGTCTCCCTTGCTATAGAGCCTGCTTGTCTTACGAAACTATACCATAGTACAGGATGCGGGCGCAAAATGGAACCTCCCGCGAAAAAGCGCGAAAAACCCCGAACCAGGGGCTGGGTCTCCAGCTCCTCGTTCGGGGTGTGGAATCGCTCTCGGCGCAGCTTCGGAGCAGCCACTTCGCGGACTGCGGCCGGCTGCCCGGCCGTCCGAGGCGGATGGCGCAGCCGGCCGGCGATCAGCCCGGCGAACGCAGCCGTCCGCTCAGCTCGCGGATTTTGGCGGCATACGAGTCGGCTTCCTCGCGGGTCGCCGGCCGAGCGCCGTACTTCGTGCGCTCGAACAAGGCGAGCACCTCGCTCAGCTCCTGCTTCAAGAAGCGGCGCTGGCCCGACCAGCGCTCCACCGCCTCGCGCAGCGTCTCGTGCTCCGCCTTGGCGAGGCCGTGGCGGCGGGCCGAGCGGATGAGCCGCTCGGTCTCCCAGACGATGCGCTGCTCGGCTGTGAGCGAGCGGGTCCGATAGCCTCGCCACAGGGCGGCGAGCTGCTCGCGGCGGAGGAAGGCGAACCCCGCCGCAGCGGCCGCCAGCAGGCCGAGCCCCGTCCAGCCGAGCCATCTCGGCAGGAGCGGACCGGCGGCGTCGGTTGGAGCCTCCGTCGGTTGCGGCGCTTCGGAAGGAACCGGCAGGGCGCTCGGCTCCGGAGCTTCCTCGGCCGCGGCCGAGGCGTACGGGAAGGCGAAGCCCGGCGTCGGCTCGAACGGAATCCAGCCATAGCCCTCGAAATAAATCTCCACCCAGGAGTGGGCGTCCGAGTTGCGCACGGTATACGTGTCCTCGCCGCTGGAGTCGACCCTCTCCGCCGCCTCGCGGCCCCCTCGCATCATCGCTTCGGGGTCGATCGTGCCGGAGCCCGGGGCGTAGCCCTTCACCCATCTGGAAGGCAGACCGACGGAACGGGCCAGCACGGCCATCGCGCTCGAGAAGTAGTCGCAGTAGCCTTCCTGGATCTCGAACAGGAACGAATCGACGAAGTCTGCGCTCTTCTTCTTGGTGAGGTCGGGCTCGTTCGTGTACGGATACGTCGTGCTGAGATACGTCTCGATCGCTTTCGCCTTGTCGTAGTCGGACGACGCGCCGGCCGTAATCTCGCGGGCGAGATCGGCGACCCGGCTCGGCGTTTTTGAAGGCACCTGGGTAAAATATGAAGCGATTGAACCTTGCATGGCAGCTGGAGCCAATTTAAGTTCATCCGTCAGCACGACCTGCTCGGAGCGGATCGCATAGCTGGATGGGTAATCGTTTTGAGTTGGATCCGGAATGAGCTTTTCCTGCCCGTAATCATAGAGTATCCGTACGCGAACGCCGTCTTCGCGTTCCGCCAAATGGACCGAAAGCACGGAAGGCGCAGCAAACAGCACCGGGAACTTGTCCTCGCGCAGCATCTTGAACGTCTGGCCAATTTCAACTGTCTCTGCTTTAGTTAGCTCGACCGGATTGCCGATTTCAGTATTCGGCGACAAGTCAATGACCGCATTCAACGACTCGCTGGCCTTCCATCCCTCACCGCTGTAATAATCCTTCGTCTCTCCCCGCCAGTAGCTCTTATGGGTGGACGTCACCTCCATGACCGGCGAGTAGTCGAAGTTGAAGCCGCCGCCGAGCTTGCTGTCGTCCCGGCTGTAGCCGGACTTGGCCGATTTCTTGGAGGAGGCCGGGGCGATGCCCTTGTCGCCGACGAAATTCTGCACCGCCAGCCCTCTCGACTCTTGCCACGCGGTATATGGGTCCTTGAGCAGCGGCGGGATTTCCGGCGCCGCGAGGCCCGCCGCCATGACGAGCGACAGCACGAGCACGATCGGCAGCAGCAGCTGCAGCGGGTAGCGCAGCAGCCGCCGCCAGCTGACCGGATGCCGCTGCTGGAAGCCGGCGTAATGCTCGGCGACCAGCCAGACGAGTCCGGAGAAGACGACGATCGCTACGCTGTCCCACAGATAGATCGGCGTGAACGAGTCGGAGATCGCCAGCACGAGCAGGTTGACCGTCGTGAAGCCGATGATGCGGATCCTCGCCCGGTTCCATGCCGCGAACATCGCATAGACGACCCACACGGCAAGCGCGATCTCCCAAAACGGATGCAGCAGCTCCGCCCCGGCGCGGATCGTCTCGCCGATGCCGGCTTGAGGCGGCTGCGTGCTCCAGTCGACCGGAGCGAGCTGCAGCACGACGACGACGACCGCGAGCAGCTGCGCGGGAAGCCGCAGCAGCCGGCGCACCGGCAGCAGCTCCAGCAGCGCGGAGACAGCCAGCACCACGTACACGATCGTATAGGTTTCTTCCCACCACAGCTCCTCCAGCACCGAGACCGTGCTGCCGATCATGACGGCAGTCAGCAGGCTGGACAGCGCGAGGAACCAGCGCGCCCGCGCCGGCGGCAGCAGCCGCTCCAGACCGCGTGCGCCCTCTTGCCTGCGCATCGGCTCAGCTTCCAGCATCGGCGGCCGCCTCCCTTCCGCTCAGCGCCGCAGGCAGCTCTTCCAGGCTGCGGATCGCGTAGATCGGGCCTGCGGCATAGTCGGCCAAGCCGTCGGCAGGCTGCGCCTGGCCCTCCGCCAGCACCCGGATGCAGCACGGGTTGTGGCCGCGCCGCGCCAGCCAGCCCATCGCCTGCCGGATCTCGTCCAGCGGGGCATCGGTCACGAGCAGCGTCATCGATCCGGCTTCCAGGATCGGGTCCGCCCTCAGCACCGCCTGCGCCAGCCGGTCGGAGCCGTCGCGGCCCGCCTCGGTCAGCAGCTCCATCGCCCGGTGCAGCTGATCGCCGCCGCTGCGCGCCTTGAGCGCGGCCGGGACCGCCGAAGAGCACCACAGCCCCATCGACGTGCCGCGCTTCATGCCGTGCTCGAACAGCGAGGCCGCAGCCGATACGGCCGTCTCGAACCGCTCCGACTCGCCCGCTCCGCCGCGGACGCAGGCGTCAAGCAGCACGATGGTGCGGGGAAGCGCTTCCCGCTCGAATTCCTTGGACTTCCACTGGCCGGTCTTCGCCGTCGCGCCCCAGTGGATGCGCGAGAGGCGATCGCCCGGAATGAACTCGCGGATGCCGTTGATCTGGGTCGTCTCGCGCGAGGAGCGCGGCGCTGCCGAGTGGGAAAAATGCCCCTTGGCTCCCCGGCTGACGCGGTCCCAGCCGGGCACCGCGATCGTACTCGGCCGGACGGAGAATTCTTGCTCCTCGACGAAGCTGCCTTCATGCTCGAGGAATCCGAAGACGTCCTTCGTCGCGCAGAGCGTCGGCAGGAAGCGGTAGACGCCCCGCCGCAGCGGCGGCGTCGCGAAGTCGACCGAGCCGCTGCGGCGCATGCTCGGGACGAAGCTCACCTCGAACGGAATCGTCTCCCCGCCGTTGCGCTCGAGCCTTTCCTGGACGAGCACGTAGGGGACGGGATAATAGCCGGGCAGCCGCAGCTCCATCTCCACGAGCAAGCTGTCGCCCGCCGCCAGCACCCGGCTGTCGGAGCTGCCTGCGGCCGGTCCGGCCGCTGCGGATGCGGAGATCCGGCGCGTGCCGGAGATGCGTCGGATGCCGCTCCAATACCCGAGGATCAAATAGAGGATAAGGCCGTTGAAAATGCAGAACAGCATGACGGCGGTCTTGCCGCCCTGGAACAGCATGTACAGCAGGCTGCTGACGTAGAGCGAGGCCATCAGCCCCCAGCGGCGCCGCGAGCGGACAGGGCGTCGATCCGTGGCTGGCCGTGCCATGCTCATCGCTCCAGCCGGACCGGAGCCTTGGTCCGCTCGACGACATCCTGGACGACCGTCTCGGGACGCACGCCCCTGAGCCTGGCGGACGGCTGCAGCAGCAGCCGGTGGGACAGCACATGCGGCGACAGCTGCTTGACATCGTCGGGGATGACGTATTCGCGCTGCTCGACAAGCGCACGAGCCTTGGCCGCGCGCATGAGCGATACGGCCGCGCGCGGACTGGCGCCGAGCTGCACGCCCTCATGCTCGCGCGTGCCTCGCACGATGCGCACGAGATAATCGGCCACGGCTTCGTCGGCATGAATCCGCTCCGCCTGCTTCTGCAGGTCGATGATATCGGAGATGGACGCGACGCGCTCCAGCGCATCGGCAGGATGGCCGCTCTGACGTCCCAGCACCATCCGCTTCTCGTCCGCCTCGTCCGGATACCCGAGCGACAGCTTCATCATGAAGCGGTCCATCTGCGCCTCGGGCAGCAGATAGGTGCCTTCGAACTCGATCGGGTTCTGGGTGGCGATGAGGATGAACGGGGCCGGAAGCGCATGCGTCTCGCCGTCGACCGTCACGCTGCCTTCCTCCATCGCCTCGAGCAGCGCGGACTGCGTCTTGGTCGTGGCGCGGTTGATCTCGTCGGCCAGCACGAGATGGGACATGATGGGACCAGGACGGAAAATGAACTGTTCTTCGCGGGGATGATAGATGGTGAGGCCGGTAATATCGGTAGGCAGCAGGTCCGGATTGCATTGGATACGCCGGAAATCGCCGCCGATGGAACGGGCAAGAGCTTTGACCAGCTGGGTTTTGCCGGTGCCGGGAACGTCCTCCAGCAGCAGATGGCCGCCGGCCAGAAGCGCGATCAGGACTAGCTCGATCTCCCTCTCCTTGCCGAGGATGACGGATTCCAGGTTGCTGCGGATGGACGAGCATAGCCGCATGTGAGGGGCATAGACTTCCAAGTCGACAACTCCTTCCCGAATTCAACATCGAGTGCGCCAGCGATATGGGACGCTGGTCTTATTAGTTTACAGGAACCGGGATGACTCAACAACAAATCCCAATCCGCGCGAAATGCCAAAAAAAATTGGAGAATCCTCCAATACGGAGGATTCTCCAATCAACGATTCACCGGGCCGAAAGGTTTCATCCTTTCGGACGGACGATCAGCGCCGCGAGGAACGAGAAGATGATGGCGGAGCTGATGCCCGCGCTCGTCACCTTGAAAATGCCGGAAATGACGCCGATCCAGCCGGTGTCATGCAGCTCCGTCAGCGCTCCGTGCACGAGCGCGTTGCCGAAGCTGGTAATCGGCACCGTCACCCCCGCGCCGGCGAACTTGACGAGCGGCTCGTACCAGCCGAACCCGTCGGCGATCGCGCCGAGCACGACGAGCAGCGACATCGTATGCGCCGGAGTCAGCTTGACGATGTCGAACAGCAGCTGCCCGAATACGCAGATCGCTCCGCCTATGACAAACGCCCACAGGTAGATCATGGCTGCACCTCGTTTCTTTCAATGGATACGGCATGAGCGATGCACGGAATGCTCTCTCCCTGCTGGAACGAGAGCGGTGATAGCAGAGCGCCGGTGGCGACGACCAAAATCCGCTTCAGCTCGCCTTTCTCGATCCGCTTGAGCAGATGGCCGTACGTGACGACAGCCGAGCAGGCGCAGCCGCTGCCGCCCGCCTGGACTTTTTGGCGATCGACGTCATACACCATGAGGCCGCAATCGGCGAACACGGTCTGCTCCATCGGCACGCCGCCGCGCTTGAGCAGGTCGGTCGCGATCCGGTGGCCGACCGTCGCCAGGTCGCCGGTGACGATCATGTCGTAATCGCCGGGCGAGCGTCCGGTGTCGGTCAGATGCGCCTGGATCGTATCGACCGCGGCCGGAGCCATCGCCGCCCCCATGTTGAACGGGTCCTTGACCCCGAGATCGACGATGCGGCCGATCGTCGCGCATTCGACGACCGGCCCGCTGCCTGCGGGAGCGACGATCGCCGCGCCGGCTCCCGTAATCGTGTACTGGGCGGTCGGCGGCTTCTGCGAGCCGTATTCCGTCGGATAGCGGAACTGCTTTTCCGCTGTGCAGTTATGGCTGCAGGTTCCCGCGAGCACATGCTTGCCGTTGCCGGAATTGACGATCATCGAGGCGATCGCCAGCGACTCCATCGAGGTGGAGCAGGCGCCGAAGACGCCCAGATACGGCACCCCGAGCGTGCGGGCCGCGAACGTGTTGCTGATGATCTGGTTCATCAGATCGCCGCCGACGTAGAACTCCAGCTCGTCCTTGCCGATGCCCGCTTTTTTGATCGCCAGATCGGAAGCTTGCTCCAGCAGCAGCCGCTCGGCTTTCTCCCAGCTTTTCTGCTGCAGGTCGAGCTCCGGGTGGACCAGGTCGAAGTCGGCCGCAAGCGGCCCGTCTCCCTCGTCCGGTCCGACGACCGTCGCCGTGCCGATGATGACGGGCCGGTTCTCGAACCACCAGGTCTGCTTGCCCTTCTTCATGTCACTGCCCCCCTGTGCCGAGGATCAGATGCGCGATGCCGACGAAAAATGCCGCGACGGTGCCGAAAACGATGACCGATCCCGCCAGCTTGAACATGTTGGCGCCGACGCCGAGGACAAGTCCCTCGCTCCGATGCTCCAGAGCGGCGGAGCACATCGAGTTGGCGAAGCCCGTCACCGGCACGGCCGTTCCTGCTCCCGCCCACTGGGCGATCTTGTCGTAGACGCCGAGGCAAGTCAAAATGACCGACAGCAGAATCATGACCGCAACGGTCGGGTTGGCCGCCTTTTCGGCATCGAAGCCGAACGCGTGCATGAAGAATTCCTGGACGCCTTGGCCGATCAGGCAGATGAACCCGCCGACAAGAAACGCGCGGATGCAGTTGCCGAGCACCGAGCGCGCCGGTTCCCGATTTTTCGCGAACGCCTTGTACTCCTTGGGAGACATCGTCATCTTTTTGTAGTCTCCGCCTTTATCGCTGTTGTCTGGCATGTCGAATCCCCCTGTCTGGCCGCTTGGATCGGCACGCGGTCCGCCGCGGCAATCGGCCCATGGTTTGACGATAGTATGAGCTTAGCCGTCAGGCCTTATCCTTCCGTTCCCGAACGCCTATCCCTCAAAAACCTTCCGCTCGTGAACGAGGACGGCGAAGGGAATCCTACTTCCGCAGGCCGCTACCGGCCCTTCGCCGCTTTACATCTATGCCGAAAAGCCTGCCAACCGTTTACGAAAAGGTCCAGATGCGCTATAGTACGTGTCAGACCGTTTCAAGACCTTACATCTTATGTCACGACAGGCATGTCAGAAAGAAGGGCTTTATCCATGACTACTCTCTCCTCTCCATCCGGACGGCGTCCGGCATGGCTCCTCATCGCGGGCATCCTGCTCATCGCCGCCAACATGCGCGCGGCCATCACCTCGGTCGGTCCGCTGCTCGACCGCATCGCCGCGGACTACCGCCTGAGCAGCGAGATGTCCGGCCTGCTCACCTCGCTGCCGCTGCTCGCCTTCGGCGCGATGTCGCTGCTGGCGCCCCGCCTGGCCGAGAAGCTCGGCTCCGAGCGCTCGCTGCTGTACGGCCTGGCGCTGCTGCTCGCCGGCATGCTGGTGCGGGCGCTGCCCGGAACGGAGGCGCTGTTCGCCGGCACTGCCCTGCTCGGCCTGGCGATCGCCGTCAGCAACGTGCTGCTACCGAGCCTCATCAAGCGCGATTTCCCTGCCCAGATCGGACTGCTGACGGGATCCTACTCCGTGACGATGAGCGTGTTCGCGGCGATCGCCTCCGGCGTGTCGGTGCCGCTCGCGGCGCTTCCCGGCTGGGGCTGGAGCCGCTCGCTGCTGCTTTGGGCACTGCTCGCCGCGCTGGCGTTCGCGGTCTGGCTGCCGATCAGCCTGCGCTCCAAGAGCCATCCTGCCGCCGTGTCTCCGCAATCGCCCGCGCGCATGCTGCGCTCGCCGCTCGCCTGGCGGATCACGCTCTACATGGGCCTGCAGTCGCTCACGTTCTACGCGACGATCACCTGGCTGCCGGTGCTTTTCCATGAGCGCGGCTTCAGCGCCGCCTCGGCGGGCTGGCTACTCATGCTGATGCAGCTCGTCAGCTTGCCAACCTCGTTCTTCGTTCCGGTCTGGGCGAGCCGCATGCGTTCCCAGGTGCCGCTCGTCGCCATCGCGGGCGCTTTGTCGCTGAGCGGCTATGCCGGATTGCTCTGGGGCTCGACATCGCTGTCCCTGCTCTGGATCACGCTGCTGGGACTGAGCCAAGGCGCCACGATTTCGCTGGCGCTGACGTTCTTCGGCCTCCGGACCCGGACGGCGGCAGAGGCCGCCCGGCTGTCGGGCATGGCCCAGTCGATCGGCTATCTGCTCGCCGCGTTCGGTCCGGTGCTGCTCGGCACGCTTCACGACCGGACCGGCTCGTGGAATCCGGTGCTGGCGGTATTGCTGCTCGTATCGCTCGTCGTCGTCGCGCTCGGCCTCGGCGCCGGCCGTCCCGGCACGATCAGCGAGCCGGACGGCGGCAGCGAGCTGCGTTCCCCGGCCGGCAGCGGCAAGCTGACCGGACCGGCACGTTGACGGACCGGCTAGGCATGATGGCGGACCTGTCCGGCAGGAACGGCGCGGCATGTTGACGGATCGGTCCGGCATGAACCGCACGGCATGTTGACGGATCGGTCCGGCATATGGAAAATCCCCGTCCTCGAGGAGGACGGGGATTTTTTGCATGGGGAAGTCTTTGGAGTTGAATTTGACAGCCATCTGCGGATTCACCTAAAAGACGCCTCTGAGTGAATGCTTCCCGCATTAAAAGTGGAGGAGGACCTCTTGGAAATACAGAAGCAGCATGGCGGCTGATTCTAGCGCGATTGAGCGGATTGGCGAGCAGGAGGGACGCAGCGACGGCACATTTTTGCCCTGGATCCGCCTGGGGCGGCCCGATGATTGAGATCCAGGGCACTTTCCTGACTTGGATCCGCCTGGGGCGGCCTGAACCGGTTCAGCCTGGGGCGGGCCGATGGTTGAGATCCAGGGCACTTTTCTGCCCTGGTTCCGCCTGGGGCGGCCCGTTGGTTAAGATCCAGGTCACTTTTCTGACTTGAATTCACGGAGCGGCACGCCAAGGAAGGCAGCCCTCCAAGGTCGGTCGTGGATCCAGGGCACTATTCTGCCTTGGGATTCACGAGAGCGGCGCGACCAGAGGGACAGCTCTCCAGGCTCGCTCATGCAATCTCCGGCGACGACGCTTCCTGACTCCGTTTTGCAAGCTGCGAAGGCGTCCCCCTGCCGCTGGGCCAGCTTGGAGAGCGTGAAGGAACGGATAGCGGCTCGGATTTTTACCGTTCAAAACCAAACCCCTTTCGAAAATCGACCTCAAATCAATCTCAAATCAATTTCAATCCAATCGCACCACGCTCATAAATGTTCGTGTTTTGACCATTAATCTTCGTCATGACCCAAAATACTCTTTAATTTCATTAATATTAACGAATGTTTACAAGAAAACCCGTTGACACATCCGTCTTCATGGGATACCATAACACCTGTCGCCGATAGGCGCGTTCGTATATCCTCGGGGATCGGCCCGAGGGTCTCTACAAGGAACCGTAAATTCCTGGCTACGAACGGGTTGCTCTTTGCCTACCCGTTTGCAGCCGGGAATTTTTGCGTCCAAAAGGAGAATGAAGGTCATGGGAAAATATGATGTCATCGTCGTCGGGGCCGGTCCGGCCGGAATCTTCGCCTGCTACGAGCTCACGCTCAAGGCTCCGCAGCTGAAAGTGCTGCTCGTCGACAAAGGCCACTCGATCGACCGCCGCAGCTGCCCGATTCTCGAAGAGAAGATCCAGCTCTGTCCTCCGCCTGCGGGCAAGAAGGAATTCGCCGGCTGCCTGCCGGCCTGCTCGATTACGGCCGGGTTCGGCGGAGCAGGCGCGTACAGCGACGGCAAGTTCAACATCACGACCGAGTTCGGCGGCTGGCTGACGGACTATCTGCCTCCTTCCCAGGTGCTGGAGCTCATCCGCTACGTGGACGGCATCAATCTCGAGCACGGGGCGACGACCGCGATCACCGATCCGACGACCGATACGATCCGCGACATCGAGCAGCGCGGCTATGCCGCCGGCCTCAAGCTGCTGCGCGCCGAGGTGCGCCATCTGGGCACAGAGCAGAATCTCGCGATCCTGAAGTCGATCTTCGATTATCTGCAGACTCGCGTCGACATGCGCTTCAAGACCGAGGTCGAGGACCTGGTTACCGTCAAGGAGAACGGCGCGCACCGCGTGACCGGCATCGCGATCCGCGAAGGCGAGACGCATGAAGCCGATGTCGTCATGGTCGCCCCCGGCCGCGACGGCTCCGCCTGGCTGACCGAGGTGCTGAAGCGCCGCCGGCTCAAGATGCACAACAACCAGGTCGACGTCGGCGTGCGCGTGGAGACGAGCGACGTCGTCATGCGCGAGATCAACGAGCATCTATACGAGGGCAAATTCATCTACAACACCTCCGTCGGCACGCGCGTGCGCACGTTCTGCAGCAATCCGTCCGGCCATGTCGTCGTCGAGAACCATAGCGGCGTGATGGCGGCCAACGGCCATTCCTACAAGGACCCGGCGCTCGGCTCGTCCAATACGAACTTCGCGCTGCTCGTCTCGCACCGCTTTACCGAGCCGTTCGACAAGCCGAACGAGTACGCGCGGGAAATCTGCCAAAGGGCCAACGACCTGTCGAGCGGCGGCGTCATCGTGCAGAAGTACGGCGACATCCTTCGGGGACGCCGCTCCACCTCGAGCCGCATCCGCGAAGGCTTCCTGGAGCCGACGCTGCATGAGGCGGTGCCGGGCGACCTCGGTCTCGTGCTGCCCTACAACACGATGCGGAGCCTGATCGAGATGGTCGAGGCGCTGGAAAAGGTGACGCCGGGCATCGCGTCCGAGCACACGCTGTTCTACGGCGTCGAAGCGAAGTTCTACTCCGCCCGACCGAAGCTGACGAACGACCTGGAGACGGAGATTGCCGGCTTGTACTGCGGCGGCGACGGAGCCGGAATCACGCGCGGCCTCGCCCAGGCCGGCGCGGCCGGCGTCTGGATCGCGCGCGCCATGCTGCGCCGAAAAACCGGCAGCGCCGCCGGAACGGAAGCGGCTGTGCCGGCGCTCTGATCGGACTCTTTTTCCCGAGACGGCTGCCAGCTGTTGCGGCCCCCACAGCCGCTTTCAGCGAAAGCATCCAAAAACATGCAGGACGAAGCCGAATGCCGGCTCGTCCTTTTTTGCCGTTCGGGGTAAAAGAAGAAAAGGAGCTGATGTGCCATGCGAACGGTCCGACTCTCGCGGGAAACTGTCCTATGGAATCTCAAGCGGTTGGACTCCGCCTTGCCGTTGCAGGCATGCCTCAACGGAGCCCGTTCTCCCGGCAGCCACCCGGCCTTGCCGCTGTCGCCGGAAGAGCTCGCCGCAGACGCCGCCGAGGCGATCCGGGCGGGCGCCTCCTCCCTCCATCTCCATCCGCGCGGCGCCGATGGAAAAGAGACGCTGGCCGCGGCGGCGGTCGCAGACGCGCTGGCGGCCGTCCGCCGGGCGGCGCCGGACGGTCCGGCCGGCGTATCGACGGGAGCGTGGATCGTCCCCGACATTCGGGAAAGGCTCGCCTGCATCGCTTCATGTACCGTCCTGCCCGACTTCGTGTCGGTGAACTGGCATGAGGAGGGCGCCGAGCTCGTCGCCGCGGCTTGCCTGGAGCGCGGCATCGGCATCGAAGCCGGCTTGTTCCATCCCGCTGCGCTGCAGGCATGGGCCACATGGAGAGGCGCTGCTTCCTGCCTCCGCGCGCTCGTGGAGCTGCCGGACGGCCTCGACGAGGACGCGACGGCTGCGAAGGCCAAGCGGATGCTCGCTGATCTGGATCAGACCGGACTCGGAGTGCCCGTGCTGCTGCACGGCGAGGGCAGCTCCTGCTGGCCGGCGCTTCGCCTCGCCGCCTCGCGCGGACTCGGCACGAGGATCGGCCTCGAGGATACGCTCCGGCTGCCGGACGGCTCCCCCGCTTCCGGCAATCGCGAGCTTGTGGCCGTCGGGGCGGCTTTTTACCGCTGAGGAGCGCCAAAAAAGCCGTCCCCGTAATGCCGGGGACGGCTTTTGGTTGATGCGGTTTAGAAAGCAGCGACGATCGCGCCTTTGTACGTCTCGTCGATGAAGGCCTTCACTTCTTCGCTATTGAGCGCCTTGGCGAGCTTCTGGATCGCCTCGGAGTCCTTGTTGTCCGGACGGGCGACGAGGATGTTGGCGTATGGGGAATCCTTGCTCTCGATGAAGAGGGCGTCCGCTGTCGGGTTCAGGTCGGCTTCGAGCGCATAGTTCGTGTTGATGACGGCCAGATCGACTTCGCCGAGCACGCGCGGCAGCGTAGCGGCTTCCAGCTCCTTGAACTCGAGATTCTTGGTGTTTTCCGTCACGTCCTTCACCGTAGCGGCGATGCCGACGCCATCCTTGAGTTTGATGAGGCCGTTCTCGGCCAGCAGCGCCAGCGCGCGGCCGCCGTTCGTCGCGTCGTTCGGGATGGCGACGGTCGCGCCGTCCTTCAGCTCGTCGACGGACTTGATCTTGTCGGAGTAAGCGCCCATCGGCTCGACATGCACGTTCACGACCTTCACGAGGTCATAGCCGCGCTCCTTGTTCTGATCGTCCAGGTAAGGCACATGCTGGAAGAAGTTGGCGTCCAGCTGCTTCTCATACAATTGCACGTTCGGCTGCACGTAGTCGGTGAACTCCTTCACGACGAGGTCGACACCTTCCTTGGCCAGCTGATCCTTGATGTGATTGAGGATCTCGGCATGCGGGACCGCAGTCGCTCCGACCGTAATCGTAACCGGCTCGGCAGCGGCGCCTCCGCTGTTCGCGGCGTTGTCCGCCGGAGCATTGTTGCCTTCGTTCTTGGCGCCGCAAGCGGCGAGCGATACGGCCAGCGCCGCGACGGTGATTCCTTTGAGCCATTTGTTCATGGTTAACCCTCCTGTAGGTTCTCTCTATTTTCTAAAGAATGGATCGCTTAGGTTCACTTGCGGCTGATCTTGCGCACGAGCCAGTCGCCTAGCATCTGCAGCAGCTGGACCAGGAGGATCAGCACGACGACCGCGACGATCATGACCTCGGTCTGGTACCTCTGGTAGCCGTAGCGGATCGCCAGGTCTCCGAGACCGCCGCCGCCGACGACGCCCGCCATCGCGGTGTACGAGACGAGCGTGATCGCCGTCACCGTGACGGCCGCCAGCAGGCCGGGACGGGATTCGCGCAGCAGCACGCGCCGCACGATGTCCCACTTGGACGCGCCCATCGCCTGGGCCGCTTCGATGATGCCGCGGTCGATCTCGCGCAGCGCCGTCTCGACGAGCCGGCCGAAAAACGGCGCGGCGCCGATAACAAGCGGCGGAATCGTGCCCGCGACGCCGATCGTCGTGCCCGCGATCTCCTTGGTGAGCGGCATGACGGCGATCATCAGGATGATGAACGGCACGGAGCGCAAAATATTGACGACGAAGGAGAGGAAGGAGTAGATCACCGGTAGGTAGAGCAGCTGCCGGCTGGACGTCAGATAGAGCAGGACCCCGATAACAAGGCCGAGCGCGATCGTGAACACGAGCGACAGGCCGAGCATCGACAGGGTGTCCTGCGTCGCCGTCCAGATCTCGGCCGGATCGATGCGGCTCCAGTCCATGCCGTTCGAGCGGAGCGCCGGGATGAAGCCGGTCATGGCAGCACCTCCACGTCGATGCCGCTGCTTTTCAGCGAGGCGATCGCTCCGTCGATGTCCGCCGGACTGCCGCTCAGCTCGACGAGCAGCTGGCCGTACGGCGTATGCTTCATCCGCGACACCGTCCCTTGCAGGATGGCGCACTGGACCGCGCTGCCCTTGACCGCCTCGAACAGCACCGGCTCGTACGTCTCCTCGCCGACGAAGTGCAGCCTCGCCAGCTTGGATCCGGCACGCCGGGGAAGCGCGGCGCCGCCCTCGAGCTCGGACAGCTCGTCCGCGAACTGCTTGGTCACGCCATGCGAAGGACGCAGGAACACGTCCAGCACCGGCCCTGCCTCGACGATGCGCCCGGCGTCCATGACCGCGACGCGGTCGCAGATCGAACGGATGACCTGCATCTCATGGGTAATGAGGATGATCGTCAGGCCGAGCTGCTCGTTGATGCGGAGCAGCAGCGAGAGGATCGAGCTGGTCGTCTGCGGATCGAGCGCCGAGGTCGCCTCGTCGCACAGCAGCACGGCCGGCTCGGCCGCGAGAGCCCGCGCGATGCCGACACGCTGCTTCTGCCCCCCGGACAGCTGCGACGGATACTTGTCTCCATGCGCCTGCAGCCCGACGAGCTCCAGCAGCTCGTCCACGCGCGCCGCCTGCTCGATGCGGCTCTGGCCCGCCAGCACGAGCGGGAACGCGATGTTCTCCCGCACGGTGGCGCTCGTCAGCAGGTTGAAATGCTGGAAGATCATGCCGATCCGCCGGCGCTCCGCCTGCAGCTGGCGCTGGCCGAGCGCCGTCAGATTCCGGCCGCCGAACAGCACCGTGCCGGAGCTCGGACGCTCCAGCAGGTTCATGCAGCGGATCAGCGAGCTCTTGCCCGCGCCGGAATGGCCGATGATCCCGAAGATTTCCCCCGGCTCCACCTTGAGCGAGACGTCCTTGACGGCTTCGACTGCTCCACCTCGTCCTGAATAGGACTTGGTCACATGCTGCAACTCAATCAGGCTAATCCCTCCTGGACAACACCGCCCGTCAATATTCCTACAAAACCAAGTGATTTAAGTGGTATTATAGAGTCTGACCTATTATTTGTCTATAGCGGCTTGCATGAATTTTAGATTGCGAAAGGAGCAGCCAAAGCATACCCCAGATTATCAAACAACTTATTTTAAAGGTACCCGAAAATAGTGTCAATGCACCTCTTCACCGCGCGGATGCACCAAAAGAGAAGCTTGCGCAGGTGGCGGCTTCTCCTCAATGATAGAATCAGTCCGGATTCGTCCTGAAAGAGGTGTCCCTTGATCTACTTCATTAAAGCCGTCTACAGCTTCCTGCTGCCGCCCGGCCTGTTCGTGCTGCTGCTCGGCGCCGCCTCCTGGCGCATGCTCCGGCGCGACCGCCGCTGGGCGGCGCTCCCGCTCGCGGCGCTGCTGCTGCTCTACGCGCTCTCCTCCCCCTGGGTGGCCGACGGGCTGGCGCGCAGCCTCGAGCAGCGCTATCCCCAGCCTGCGGCAGGCGAAACGGAGGGAGACGTCATCGTCGTGCTCGGAGCCGGCGCCGTGCCGGACACGCCGGATGTCGGCGGCCGGGGCAACATGTCCGCCACCGCCGAGGCGCGGCTGCTCGCCGCGGTCCGCCTGTCGCGCGCGACCGGGCTGCAGGTGCTGTTCAGCGGCGGCCAGGTGTACCCGGACAGCGGCAAAGAGGCCGACATCGCCGGCCGCCAGCTGCGGGAGCTCGGCTTCCCCCCGGACCGCATCCTGCTGGAGAACCGTTCCCTCAATACGGAGCAGAACGCGCAGCTGACGCGCCGCCTCCTGGACGAGCGCGGCCTGAGCCGGCCCGTGCTGCTGACGAGCGCCCTGCACCTGCCCCGGGCCCTGGAGCAGTTCCGCAAGGCCGGCCTCGATCCGCTCCCCTATCCGGTCGACTACGCCGCTCCGATCCGGCCTCGCTGGTACTGGAGCAAGCTCCTGCCCTCCGCTCCAGCGCTCGCGCTCAGCCAGGCGGCGCTCAAGGAGCATCTCGGCCTGGCCGCCTTGAAGCTCGGTCTGTGAAGGCTTCGCTTCCGGGAACAATTCCCTCTTCGGCGCAACTTTTCCAGCCGGGGCGCGTTCTTAGTTACGGGAGTCTTACGGGGAATCACACTGCATGCAGGATGCGCGAAAAGGAGTCGTTCACGTTCATGAAATGGTTAAAAAGCTTGGCCCTGCTCAGCCTGGCCGCCGCGCCGCTCTACGGAGCCGCCGGTCAAGCCAGCGCCGAGGCCGGAATCAACACGATCACGCTGACCAAAGGCAGCAAGCAGATGGACAAGGACGGCGCGGCGATCACGGCGGTGCAGCCGCTGACGATCAAGAACAGCGTCAGCTACGTCGCGTTCAGCACGCTCGCCCAGCTGTACGGCTACAAGACGTCCTACGACGCCAAGACCAAGGAATCGATCGCCAAGACGCCGAGCGGCGAGATCCGGTTCCGGATGAACACGAAGGATATCTGGGTCGACGGCACCAAATGGACCGGCGAGGCGGCGAGCTACTCCGAAAAAGGCTCGCTCATGATCCCGATCCGCACCTGGGCCAAGATCAGCGGCAGCGGCATCAGCTTCAGCGGCAAGCAGATCCTGCTCCGGTGGACGGAGCAGCAGGCTCCGACTGCCGGATTCCAGGTGCAGCCCGCCGTCCTCTACGCCGGCGCTCCGGTGACCTATATCGACCAGTACGCCTCTCCTTCCGGGGCGCCGCTGCTGAATGAAGAATGGACGGGGCGCCAGGACGTCTTCGCCGAGGCTGGGACGTATACGGTGACGCGGCGCGTTCAGGATGCGAACGGGACCTGGAGCGAGCCGTTCAGCGTCACGGTGCAGGTGATCGGGGTCAACCAGCCGCCGGTGGCCGACTTCACGACCGACAAGACGTCTTACCGTCAAGGCGAGAAAATCTCGTACACGGATCTGAGCTCCGACGACAACAGCTCCATCAATCCCGCCAAGACGAAATGGACGGGCAAGCAGGACGCCTTCTTCTCGGCCGGAGACCATACGGTCACGCTGACCGTCACCGATGCGCAGGGACTGACCTCGACCGTCAGCAAGACGATCTCGGTTACGGATGAGGTGCTTTACACGGCGGAGGAATTCGGCCTCCTGTTCGCCCAGCCGGGCGAGAAGATCCGCGTCGACGGCGATCAGGTGTCGGCGATTCCGACGCTCAGCTACGACTTCGACTCCGAGCCGTCCAAGATGATCCGCAGCAACAGCCCGGAGACCTGGACCAAGGAAGGCATCGTCTTCGACGACCAGTTCGACGGCAAGGTGCGGCTGCTGTTCCACAACAAGAACAGCATGTCCGGCAACGTGCGCATGTACCTGGCCGTCACCAACGAGGGCTACCAGACGGCGCGCTTCGGCGTCGGCGCGATCGGCACCGGCGGTCCCGACCCGTCCGAGATCCGTACCGGCAAGCTGTCGACGATCCGCTATCTGACGGCAATCAACGCGAATGGTCCGGAGACGTACTCGGACATCAAGCCGGGCGAGACGAAGCTGGTCTTGAATGAAATCTCGCAAAGCGCGATCAAGCCGGGCATGGTGTACTCCGCCTACGCGGACGTCACCGCCGACCGCACGCTGCGCTTCCGCGTCATCGTCGTGCAGGACGGCCGCGAGCCGATCGCCGCGCTCGACCAGCTCTCGCTGCTGCCGGCCGACGGCAACCATACGCGCGGCTCGTTCAACAACACGACGCGCGACATCCACATCGACGGCGTGCTCGGCGAAGGAGGCAAGGCGGAGCGCGTCGTGCTCGGCGACAACAAGCTCGATCCGTACCTGGACGGCTACGACAACTCCGACGGCTCGCTGCAGCTGAACCGAGGCAATTTCGGCGTGCTGTACAAGATGACGGTCACGCTGGCTCCGCGCACGGTCATCTATCTCAATCCGCGCGGCGGCCTGTATGCGGGAGCGTTCATCGTGAACGGGCAGATCGTGCCGGTGACGAACAACGAGCAGCTCAAGAACTCCAGCGAGGCGGCCGTGCTGCACCGCTCCGGCGACAGCACGGAGACAGTCGAGCTCAAGTACTTGATCGCTTCCGGCAGTTACCTGCCGATCACGATGGTGTTCCAGCCGACGCCTCCGCTCAAGAGCTAGGCAGCCGGAAGGAGCCAGAGCCGTGACGATGAAATGGCGGGATGAGTACGAGCCGGAGCAGCCGGAGGACAGCCGGCCGAATAGATGGAAAGCGTGGCTCCGCGACGGAATCCTGGCAGCGCTGCTGCTGGCCGTCTGCGTGCAGGCGGCGATGTACTTCTCGACCCGCGTCTTCGAGCTGGACGGCATCCGCTACAAGCTGGAGTCGGCGGTAGGCGAGACGAGGCGGTACGCGCCGGTGACCAGCCGCGAGGCCGGAGCGGTCATCGCGGCCGGCTCGGACACGGAGAGGGTCGTGACGGCTGGCGGCTATCAGTTCCGGATCGAGGAGCAGGTCGACAAGGCGGGCAAGCCGCCTGCCATGGCCGACGCGGTGTTCCGAATCGCCTATCCCGGAGGCGAGATGTTCTGGGTCGAGCTTGCGCAAGGCCTTCTGCTGGCCTATGACGCCAAAGGAGAGTTCTATGCCGGCGCGGCGGCCTATTCGAACGGAGCTCCCGCCGGCGGCGGCACGCCCGCAGACCGGTTCCATCCTGCGGGCGTACTGGCGGCAGCCTATCCGGATTTCCAGGAAAGGCGCGGCCAGCCGATCCAGTTCGCACTCGCCGTGCTGCTGCTCGTTCTTGGCTGGGCTCTGCTGCGCTTCGAGCGGGTGGGAGCAGCCTTCTACTGGCTCTCCCTCGACTGGTTTCGCCGGAGCGATCCCGAGCCTGAGGAAGGCGAAATAGGGGCTTACAAGCTATCCGGCATCGCCTTGCTGGTCGGAGGCGCCCTGCTGGGATTGTCCTCGCTCTAGTCCGGGCCAACATACGCATGCCAAAAACCCCCTCCCTTCGGAAGCGATCCGAAGGGAGGGGGTTTTCGCGCGAGCTGCTTTTTATGCGTTCTTTGAGCGTGCCGGAAGCAAACGGATGCCAGAGACTTGCCGAAGAAGGCTGTCCAGCCGCTCGCCGATGCCGGCGGCCGCTTGCCGGCCTACGGCGCTCGCAGCGCCTGCTCCTTGCCTCCGATCGTCTGCTCGTAGCGGGCGATCTTGTCGTCGAGGCGCCGGAGCGTGCTCGTCATGTCGTCGATCTTGTCCGCCAGTCGGGCGCGCTGCTCGACGAGCAGCGCCTTGCGCGCATCCAGCGTGCCGTCTCCCTGCTGGAACAGCGCCAGATACTCGATCAGCATCTCCACCGGCAGGCCGGCTTTCTGCCGCATGCACTTGACGAAGTCGATCCATTTCAAGTCTTCTTCCCCATAATCGCGAATCCCGCTGGCGTTCCGGCCCACCGGAGGAATGAGTCCGATGCGTTCGTAATAGCGGAGCGTATCCTGCGACAGCCCGAACCGCTCGCTGACTTCCGATATGGTCATCGGCATCACTGCGGACCGACGACCGGATGCGGGACGTACGGCTCTTCAAGCGCCGCAGCCTCTTGCGGCGTCAGCTGGACCGACAGCGCGGCCATGGCCGCTTCGAGATGGGCGGCCTTCGTCGCGCCGACGATCGGAGCGGATACCGGCGACTGCTGCAGCAGCCAGGCGAGAGCGACCTGGGCGCGAGGAACACCCCGCTGCTCGGCGATGGCCGCGAGCCGCTCGACGATGAGCCGATCGGCATCGGCCATGCGGTCGTATTTCGACTTCTGCACCTGGTCCGTCTCCGAGCGGTGCGTCGTCTCGCTCCAGTCGCGCGTCAGCCGTCCTCCCGCGAGCGGGCTGTAGGGGATGACGCCGATGCCCTCCTCCCGGCAGAGCGGGAGCATCTCGCGCTCTTCCTCGCGATAGATGAGGTTGTAATGGTTCTGCATCGTGACGAACTTCGTCCATCCGCGCTTATCGGCCACATGCAGCGCCTTCTGGAACTGCCAGGCGAACATGGCGGAAGCGCCGATGTACCGCGCCTTGCCTGCCTTGACGACGTCATGCAGAGCCTCCATCGTCTCCTCGATCGGCGTGTCGTAGTCCCAGCGGTGGATCTGGTACAAGTCCACGTAATCCGTTCCGAGCCGGCTCAGGCTCTTGTCGATCTCGCTCAGGATCGCCTTGCGGGAGAGGCCCGCCCCGTTCGGACCTTCGTGCATGCGGAAATGAACCTTCGTCGCGATGACGACCTCATCCCGGTTCGCGTAGTCCCGCAGCGCGCGCCCGAGGTATTCCTCGCTCGTGCCGGCCGAGTAGACGTTCGCCGTATCAAAGAAATTGATGCCGAGCTCCAGCGCCTGACGGATCACTTCCCGGCTCCGCTCCTCGTCCAGCACCCACGGATGCACCCAGCGCGACGCGTCGCCGAAGCCCATGCAGCCCAGGCAAATCCGCGAGACGTCCAATCCGGTCTTCCCCAGCTTGACGTAGTCCATTTTTTTGCAGCGCTCCCTTGGCTTTTATCGTGTCATGCCTAACCAGAGTCTACCGCCTGGAGCCCACTCCAAGTCAAGCCTTGGCGTCTCAAAGCGCTTCGCTTTTTTATTGAAGCGAAAAAAGCCGTCCCGCCGGGGATGGCGGAAACGGCCGCGAAGCATGCGTTAAGCCGTGGATCAGACCGATGCGGGCTGATCCTGGTTCTGATTCAGATACACCGTCTTCCCCGTACGGGCCGACTCGTAGATCGCCTCGAGAATCTCGGTGACGACGAGCGCCTGCTCCGGCAGCACGACCGGGTCTTTGTCCTGCAGGATCGCGTCGATCCAGGCCGCGCACTCGACGTCGATGTCGCGCGCGCTGCTGCCGCTGTAGAACGCGACGCCGCCGGCGTTCAGGTCGATCTCCTTGACGAACAGGCGGCTGTTCTCCTCGCCGTTGATGCGCAGGCCGCCCTTCATGTCGGCTCCGCCCTCCGTGCCGCTGAGCGAGCATTTGGCCTCGTCGATGTCCAGCGTGTTGAGCGCCCAGCTCGCCTCGAGCGTGATCGTCGCGCCGTTCTCCATCTTGATGAAGCCCATCGCGGAGTCCTCGACCGTGAACTTCGCCGGATCCCAAGGTCCCCAGGCGTTGGCGGCGTTCTCCTTGGAGCCGAGCTTGTGGTACACCGAGCCCGTCACGGACACCGGCTTGTAATTGTCCATCATCCACAGCGTCAGGTCGAGCGCATGCGTGCCGATGTCGATGAGCGGTCCTCCGCCTTGCTTCTCCTCGTCGAGGAAGACGCCCCAGGTCGGCACCGCGCGGCGGCGGATCGCGTGGGCGCGGGCATAGTAGATGTCGCCGAGCTCGCCCGCCTCGCACACTTTCTTGAGATGCTGGCTATCGCCGCGGAAGCGGTTGTTGTAGCCGATCGTCAGCTTCTTGCCGGTGCGCTTCGCGGCGTCCAGCATCGCGCGGGCTTCCGCCGCCGTCTTGGCCATCGGCTTTTCGCACATGACATGCTTGCCCGCCTCGAGCGAGGCGATCGAGATCGACGCATGGGAATCGTTCGGCGTGCAGACGTGGATGACGTCGAGGCTTCCGTCCTTCAGCAGCTCGCGGTAGTCGGCATAGACGCCGGCCCCCTCGATGCCGTATTTCTCCGCAGCGTCGCGGGCTTTGTCCACCTCGATATCGCAAAAAGCGGCGAGCACGACGTGCTTGTTCTGGCTGAGCGCAGGCAGATGCTTGCCGTTCGCGATGCCGCCGCAGCCGATGATGCCGATTCGGAGCGTTTGGGTCATGTCGGTGTTCCTCCCGATTGGATAGTCTCGGACTTCGCGTCCCTGCTCCTACTGTAGCACACGGCCTCATGCGCCGGGACTAGCGGAATCGGACATCGGGGGTGCGTAATCGCGACATGTTGGGCACCCTCAAGCTTGCGGCCTGCGGGCGGAGACGAGCATCTGCACGCCGAACCGGTCCGTCACGATGCCGTAGGCAGGGCTGAAATGGACCGGCTGAAGGGGCAGCGCCACCTGCCCGCCGTCCGCCAGCAGGTCGAACAAGATGCGGGCTTGCTCCGCGTCGGACGTCTCGACGCAAAGCGAAACCTTGCTGCCGTGCGACGCCGCCATGCCCGGCTCGACGTCGGCGACGAACAGCGTCGACTCGCCTGCCTGGAGCACCGAATGGGCGACAAGCCGCTGCCGCTCGGCCGGCAATTCCTTGCCGGAGCCGTCCGGAGCCTCCCCGTAGGTCTGCTTGAACACCAGCTTCGCTCCCAGCGCCTTTCCATAAAACTCGATCGCTTCTTCCGCCTGTCCGTCCACATATAGGAACGGGGTCCAGGTCATCGTCATCGAATCCATCTCCCTTCACGTCTCAGCGGCGAATGCGGGATCGATCCGCTGGACTTGAACCCTATCGTACCGGATAATGGTGTCAGATTCTGTCATCATTGGGAAAAAGGAGGAATCCGGCATGAACAAGGCTCAGCGTCTCGTAGAGCTGATGATGACGGTGAACCGCAGGCGCAAATTTACGGCGGGGGAGCTCGCGCAGCAGTTCGGCGTCTCGAAGCGCACGATCTTGAGGGACCTGCAGGAGCTGGGCGAGATCGGCGTGCCCCTCTATTCGGAGGCGGGACCGCATGGCGGCTACCAGGTCGTCCGGGAACGGATGCTGCCGGCGATCGCGTTCACGCTGGAAGAAGCGACGGCCCTCTTTTTCGCAAGCCACGCGCTCCGGCATTATGCCTCCCTTCCGTTCGAGGAAGCGGCCGCTTCCGCCCTCGGCAAGTTCTATCTCTGTCTCCCCGGCGAAGTCCGCGAGCGCATCGATCGGATGAAGGACCGGTTCGACCTCGTCATCCCCGAGCGGCTGGCTGAGGCTCCGCTGCTGCCGCGCCTGCTGGAGGCGGCGGTCGGCCAGGAAACGCTGCTCATCACGTACACGTCCGAGGAACGCGGAACCGAGCGGCTCATCCAACCCGTGGGCATTTATGCCGACCGGGGGTTCTGGTATTGCCCGGCCTATTGCTTCCTGAGGGGCGGATACCGGCTGTTCCGCTGCGATCGGATCCTGTCCGCCGAAGCGGCGGAGCGGCCGGATGACGCGGCGGAACTCCGGGACGTGCATCTGGGCAATTGGGAGGCCAGGAGGCGAACGCCAAAAGCCTCGCTTCTCGTAGAAGCGAGGCTTAGCGAGCAAGGCGTCATCCGCTGCCAGGCGGAGCGGCACCTCGCACCGCTGATTCGGCGGAGCCCGGACGGCGGCGGGCAGCTGCAAGGGCATGTGGCGGCGAGCGAGCTGGACTATATGGCCGGCTTGCTCGCCGGACTTGGCCTGGACGCGAGCGTGCAAGGCCCGCCCGAGCTCATTGGCCTCGTCCGTCGGCGGCTAACGGACTGGCTCGATCATTATGGCGGCATTGAGAAGGGAGCGGAAGATCCGGCCTGACGAGCGGAAAGCAACCTTCCCGACGGGAGGATAAAAGCAATTCGTCTCCTGACGCACGGCCGGCCATGCCGCTGACGGGCCGGTTCAGCGGCGCAGCGCTTCCGGACGGACTGGCCCCGTCAGGAGCATGGGAACCGTCAGCGGCGCCGTCCGAATCAGCCGAGCGACCGGACCGCGGGACGCTCCGGCAGCGGCAGCTCCAGCGTCATCCTGGCCCCGCCGGCAGAGGAGCGCTCCGCGCGCAGCGAGCCGCCATGCGCCTCGGCGAGCTGGCGCGCGATCGCGAGGCCGAGGCCGCTGCCCGAGCCTGCGCCCTGCGGGAACGCGAACGGACTCGCGGGCTGCCTCGCGCGATAGAAGCGCTCGAACACATGCGGCAGGTCCTCCTCGGGAATGCCGCAGCCTTCATCCTCGACGATCAGCGCGAGCATGCGCTTGCCGCGGGCAGCCCGCAGCACGACGCCGCCGCCGGGCGGCGTATGCTTGACCGCATTGTCGAGCAGATTGTGCAGGATCTGCCCGACTCGCACCGCATCCGCTATGATCGTCCAGCCCTCCGGGACGGGCTCCAGCCGCAGCTGAATGCCGGCTGCCGCGCAGCGGGCCTCGAAGCCGGCCGCGGCTTCTGCAAGCAGACGGCCAGCGGCATGAAGCGACGGTTCCAGACGGAACTCCGGCCGTCCGTAATCATTCAGCTTCTCCAGCTCTTCGACCAGACGGCTCAAGCGCCGCACTTCCGCGCAGCTGGCGGCCAGCCGCTCCGGCGTCGCCTCCCAGACGCCGTCCTCCATCGCGCGGAGGGCGGCGCCGAGCGTGGCGAGCGGCGTGCGCAGCTCATGCGCGATGTTCTCGCTCATGCGGCGCCGCAGCTGCTCCTGCTGCTGCAGCCGGGCGGCCAGACCGTTCATCGAAGCGGCCAGCTCCGCCAGCTCGGCCGGTCCTTCCGCATGGACGCGCGCGGAATATGCGCCCCGCTCCATGTCGGCGGCGGCCTCCTTCATCCGCACGAGCGGACGCGCCAGCCTTCCCGCGGCGAAATACGCGATCCCGGCGGCGATCAGCACCGAGCCGAGCAGCGTCCAAAGGACCGACTCGGCGATCGCCCGCTCCAGATGGCCGCTCAGCGACGGCTCCGCCGCATGAGGCGCAAGCTGCATCTCCCGCTCGTACATGCCCACATGCACATGCAGCCCGGCCAGCACCGTGCCTGCGAACAGCAGCAGCACGAGCGCCGCGAAGGCGAGCAGCAGCAGCGTCAGCCGGCCATGCAGGCCGTCTTGGCGGAACAGCCGCGAGCGGCTCCGCCCTCCCTTCTTCCCGCCGGCTTCCCGGCCGCCGGTCACGGCGCACCTCCGAAGCGATAGCCGCGGCCGTATACCGTCTCGATGAACGGCGGCTCGCCCGCCGGCAGCTCCAGCTTCTGGCGGATATTCTTGACATGCTGGTCGATCGTGCGGGCGTCTCCCTCGTAATTCGGCCCGAGCGCAAGCTCCGCCAGCTCCTCGCGGGCGTACACGCGCGACGGACGCCGGGCAAGCGTCTGCAGCAGCCGCTGCTCCGCCGGCGTCAACGCTACCGTCCTTCCGGCGCATCGCGCCTCGCCCGACACCGTATCGAGCTCCAGCAGCCCGCCTCGGAAGCTGAGCCGCTCCGCCAGCAGCGCTCCCGGATCGGCTCGCCTCAGAATCGCGCGGATGCGGGCGACGATCTCAAGCGGATCGAACGGCTTGAGGACATAGTCGTCCGCGCCGAGAGCCAGTCCCTGCAGCCGGCTTTCGCGCGAAGACTTGGCCGTCAGCATCAGCACGGGCACCGGACTGAAGCGGCGGATGTCCCGGCATACGTCCTCGCCGCTGCCGTCCGGCAGCATCAAATCGAGCACGACGAGATCGATCTGCCCCTCGCGGACATGACGAAGAGCCTCCGCGCCGCTCGCGGCCTCGGAGGTCTCGTATCCTTCGCGCCGCAGATAGGAGGCTAGCGCCTCCCGGATGAGCGGCTCATCATCGACGATCAGGACCGTCGCCATCAAACGACGTCGTAGCCCTGCTCCTCGATCGCTTCCTTGATGGATTGGAGCGAGAGCTTCGCCTCGTCATATTCGACCGTCACCTTGCCCGCGGACAGATCGACCTTGGCCGCGCCGCCGGCTTCCTTGACCGCGGACTCGACCGAATTCACGCAATGGCCGCACGACATGCCTTTCACTTGCAGCGTTTCCGTTTTCATGAACAGCATCTCCTTCATGCTCGATTCCGAGCGGATAGTGGGTGTTTTCTTCTCCCCCAATATACCCCATGGGGGTATATATGTCAATGATAGCGAACGCCCTTATGCCAGACAGGCCTCTTCCATTTCCAGTCATAATGAGGCCGATTTTACATAACCTACATCGTCAGGGAAGATACAATCAGAAAAAGGAGTGAAATGATGAAAAAACGTATGGTTTATTCCATGGTTCTGCTCTTCTCCATCTTTCTTATGGGCATTACCATCAGCAGCTCGGCCGCTCCATCGACGTATGTCCACGGCATTTTTTCGCAAAAGCCCTTGTATGTCCTGGATGGAACGACAGGAAATATGCTTACTGCAACAAGCGGCAATGCGATTGCAAGCTGGACGGAAAACCCGCTGGCATCGGGAAACCAGGCTTTTTTCAACGCGATATCCGAGGTCGGGCCGGACCGGTTCGAGTTCCGCCTTGTCAGTCTTGGTTCGACCACAGCGGATCAGATCTTTGGCAAATTTGATATTTACAAGAATAATGTGAAGGTCGCCTCCGCCATTCCCGGCACGGTATACGGCTTGAGCCAGCCGGTCGGCAGCTATTTCAAGTTTTACAGCAGCACCAACACCTGGCACGTATCCGGCTACATTACGGACCGTCTCGATTACTGACATCCGGCTGGATCGACCCGCACCGGAAGCAGCGTTCTCTCCTCCCCGTTTGAAACAGGACATCCTCGAGGATGTCCTGTTTCTTTGTTGTAGATGATTTTAATAGCAGCCTATTCACAATAGTTGTGCGACCTACCCTGCTCAAGGCCAAGATGAGGCTTCAGCGGAGCAAGGCGCTGCTTTTTTTTGCCCAAGACGCTCCGCTGCCCGAGCGCGCCAGTCCCTAGGCTCCGGATGTTTAGCCAATCATTGTGCAGAACTTATCAGTATCCTATTTACAATAGTGTGCGACATACACTATAATCATTTCCAGGAGCTGATGATATGGCAGATGGGAATGAAACGGTAGCGGGCCTGCTCAGCGAGCTGCGCCGAGGCACGGTCGTCATGGGCGTGCTCAGCCAGCTGGCCGAGCCGCAGTATGGCTACTCGCTGGTGTCGTTATTGGAGGAAAAGGGAATCGCGGTCGAGCCGGGCACCTTGTACCCGCTGCTGCGAAGGCTCGAGAAGCAGGAGCTGCTGGAGAGCCGCTGGGATACGAACGAATCCCGCCCTCGCAAGTACTACCTGCTCAGCGAGCTCGGGAAGCAAGTATTCGCGGAGCTGAAGCAGGAGTGGCGTAAGCTGGTAGCCAGCATGCAAGACATGATGAATGAATCCGAAGGGGGAGATCGGCATGGAGATCGTTGATCGTTATATTCATGCGGTGACGGTGCGTCTGCCTGAGGCGCAAAGAAAGGACATCAAGCGGGAACTGCAAAGCTTGATCGAAGACATGCTGGAGGAGCGCAGGCCGGATGGACCGCCGACCGGCGAAGACGCGGAGAGCGTGCTGCTGGAGCTGGGCCATCCGAGCGAGCTGGCCGCGAAGTATCGCGGGTACGAGCGTTATTTGATCGGACCGGCGCTGATCGATGCCTACTGGACGACGCTCAAGATCGTGATGGCCGCGATCGCCCTCGGCTTGGCCGCTTCCCTGGCTATCGAGTCGTTCCAGTCTGATTCCGGCACGCTGGACAGCGCCCTGTCCTTCCTCGCCTCGCTCGTCTCGAGCATAGCTCAAGGCTTTCTCTGGGTCACCTTGATCTTCGTCTGCATCGAGCGCAGCCAACGGAGCAGAACGGCCGGGAGCGGGACCGCGAAGAAGGCATGGAAGCCTTCCGAGCTGCCGACCATTCCTGAGGCTGACCAGAAGTTCAAGAAGAGCGGACCGGTGTTCGGCATCTTCTTTACCGTCGCCGCCATCATGTTCGCCCTCTTCTCGCCCGATCTGATCGGCGCATGGAGAATCCACGACGGCACCGCCACGAGCGTTCCTTTCTTTGATCGCGATGTGCTCGGCCATTATGCGCCGCTTCTGTGCGGGCTGGCCGCGATCGCCATCCTCAAGGACAGCGTGCGGCTGATCGCGCAGCGAAGATCGGGCCGGCTGCTCGGCTTCCATATCGCGATGACGATCCTCATCACGACGCTGGCATGCCTCATGCTTGCCGACGACGCCCTCTGGAATCCGACGTTCATTCAGGACCTGGCCGCCGCGAGCCCCCTGCCTTCCGACGGCGAAGGCTTCAATACGATGGTGTCGGTCTGGCCCCGCCTGAACGGACTGCTCGTGAACGTTCTCCTCGTCTATGCCTTGGTCGACATCGTGCTGGAATTCATGGCATGGTACCGCAGCAAAACCCCCGTTTCTCCAAAGCTGAAGCAAAAGCCGCTCCTGTGAGCGGCTTTTTTCTTGCAACTTGGACATGTCATAGACTTCCAAAAGGTGGTACTATTTGTCTACCGCTTTGTCTTATTTTAGAGGAGGTCACGCCTGCATGAAAAAGCTCGTTGTCCTTCTGTTCGTGCTTTCCTTGCTGCTGGCAAGCAGCTGCTCGCTGCGAGAGCCTGATTTCATCGGCTACATCTACAAGTACGACAAGGAGAACAAACAAACCGTCCTTGTCGCCGCGAACAGCGAGGAGAATCCGATCGTCCTGCTCCGGAAAGGAATCACCCGGCTGAGAATCGGAACGAAAGTAGAGGTGTTTTACGAGGAAGATGCCGTCAATTCGTCCTTTCCCCTCCGGGCTCCGGCAAACCTGTACGAGATCGATGTTCCTGCGGCTGACAAAAAGGCGATCGAGCGGCTCTTCACGTTCATGCACGTAAAGCACGAGCGGAATTTCTACCCGTCCATCCTCTCCATAGCCGAGCAGGAATCCTTGTGGGAAGTGACCGTGGGCGAGTATTCGATGAACGCGGAAGGAAGCGACCGGTTCGACACGATGCTGTACAAGCTCGACAAGAGCGACGAAGGAAACATCGATTCTGCCCCTCTTGATTCGTAGTCAACTCAAGTCTTCCCTCTCATACAAAGACGGCTCGACGCCTTGCAGGAACGGCGTCCCTTCTCCTGCCGCATACAGCTGCAGGCGGTGCATGGCGCGCGTGCACGCCGTATAGAACAGCTTTCGCTCGCTTTCCCGATGATAGGTCCGCGAGGAAGCGTCGTAGATCAGCACGGCGTCGAACTCGACGCCTTTGGCCAGATAGGCCGGGATGACCTGCGTTCCGTTCTCGAACGTCGGCGTCTCCTTGGTCACGAGCCGCAGCGGCGGGCAGCCCTGCGCGGTCAGGAGCTCATGCGCCTCGCGGCTTTCGGCAGCGGTCTTCGTGATGACGGCGATCGAGGCGAAGCCATCCGCTTGCAGCGCGGCAATATCCTCGGCCATGCGAGCCGCCAGGCTCCGGCTGTCGGCCGCCTGGATCAGCAGCGGCTTGTGTCCGCTCCGGGCGAAGGGCACGATCTCCCTCGCGCTCGGCAGCAGCGCTTTGGTGAATTCGACGATCTCGCGCGTGGACCGATAGCTGCGGACGAGGCGGATCAGCCTCGTGTCCGGCTCGCCGTACAGCCGCATCAGCGGAGAGTCCTCGCCGTCGAGTTCCGTCGCTTGGGTGAAGATCGCCTGGCCGAAGTCGCCCAGCACGGTCATGCGGGCGCGGGGAAACAGCTTGCGCAAGTATTCATATTGAACCATCGAGTAATCCTGGCCCTCATCGACGAACACATGCCGCACTTGCGTATTCGTCCGCATGCCCTCCACCAGCTCCCTCAAATAAAGGAACGGCGTCGCATCCTCGCTGAACAGCTCCCCTCGCGCCAGCTTCTCCCGAGTCTGGCTGCAGATGTCCGGCCAAAGCTCCGGCACGTCCTCCTGCCCGGCTAGAGCCGCATAAGCCTCCTCCGAAGCGAACAGCTGCGCGTACAGGTCGACCTTGTCGACGAACTGCATCCGCTTCACGCTTCGCCTCAGCGGCTCGAACTGCTCTTGGACGATGGCGCCGGCCAGCAGCTCCTCTTCCCTCTCCGCATAGTCGAAATCTCCTTCGTCCCGGCGCCGCTTGTTCTGCACGATCTCCTGGATGCGCTCGTACTGCTCGGCGAAGTCGAACACGCCCCTTTCCTTATGCAGCTCCCGGTGTACGGCGTCGTAGCGGTCGTTGTCGAGATAGTCGAGCTCCTCGCTCACCCAGCGCGCGCCGCGCTCTTTGCGCTCCAGCACGGCCAGCTCCTTGAGCAGCCATTCTTGGAGCATGGCGACGCGATTGGCCAAGCGGATCGAAGGATCATATCCGTAAAACCGCTCCGTCATCCGGCTGGCCGAAATGAGCTCGCGCTCCCTGAACCGGATGCCGCTGAAGCGCATGCCGGCCTGACCCAGTCCGTCGGCATAATGACGCAGCGCCTGCAGGAACGCTCCCGACGCCTTGTACCGGATGCCTGCCACCCGCGCCTCATGCTCGCGCGAGCCGGCTTCCTTCAGGACATATTCGATGGCATCGAACGGATCCTCGAGATGCAGCATCGAGCCGAGGCCATGCTCCAGGTATTCCTGGAACGTCGTCTGCTGCATGTTCTCTTCGCCGAGCTCGGGAAGCACGGTCGAGACGTAGCTGTTGAACATCGGGTTGGGCGAAAACAGGACGATCTGGTCCGCCTTCAGCCGATCCCGGTTTTTGTAGAGCAGATAGGCCACCCGCTGAAGGGCCGCGGACGTCTTGCCGCTGCCTGCCGCCCCCTGCACGAGGAGCATGCGGCTCGTGTCGTCGCGGATGATGGCGTTCTGCTCCTTCTGGATCGTCGCGACGATGCTCTTCATCTGCGAGTCCGCGCCCTGTCCGAGCGCCTGCTGCAGCAGCTCGTCGCCGATCGTCAGGCTCGTGTCGAATACGTTCAGCAGCCGGCCTTGGCGGATCTGATACTGGCGCTTCAGCTCCATGACGCCCGGTACCGTCCCGTCCGGCGTGTCGTAGGCCGCGGGGCCGGGAGAATGGTCGTAGTACAGGCTCGCGATCGGCGTGCGCCAGTCGTAGACGAGGAAGTCCATTCCTTTCGCGTCGACGAAGGAGGAGACGCCGATATAGACCGGCTCGGCGGCGCTCAGGCCTTGCTCGCGGAAGTCGATGCGTCCGAAGTACGGAGAGGGCAGCAGCCGGGTCATGCTTTTCCATTGCTGCAGCCGCAGGCGGTGGCTGCGCTCCCGTTCCGAGAGCAGCGCCTCCTGCTGCCGGATGCTGTAGAACGTTTCCTCGAAGTCCTCGTCCGTGGCCGTGTTGACCGTCACTTCTTCCCAAAAGCGCCTGCGGAGGTCTCCCGCTTGCCCATGCAGGCCGGCAACCTCCGGCTCCAGCTCGGCGATCCTCTCCCGCAGCTTATCGGCTACTCGTTCCAGCCATGCCCGCTCCTCGTTCCAGTCGCGCTCGTTCCGCATATTCCGTACCGACTCCTCCCGTTTTCCTCTGAAAAAGGCATTTGACATCCAGCCGCATCCCATGGTAATATTGAATTAAAGGTAAGATGCATTATCTATGACCTAAAATAGAAAAAGTAGCGACTGGTTTTTTGATGATACCATAGCTTCGTTTTGCGCGCAATGCCGCGCATCAATAAAACGCCCCCCGATCCTTGGATCAGGGGGCGTTTGGATTTCTAACGGCAAAAGGTCTGGAAGTTCGCCTTGCCCTCCAACACCTCTCTCAGCAAAGCTTTCGAAGCTTTCATTTGTTTTTCCATTTTCTGAATATGGATGATCTTATCCCTGACCAGCTCTTCCTTTTCTTCGGTGGAGCTTTCGCTGATAAGCAAGGACAATTCCTTGATCGTAAACCCCAAGGCAAGCAGCATTTTCAAATCCTGCAAATAAGCCACCACGTCCTCGCGATACACGCGGTAATTATGCTCATCTCTCGAGATGAACGGCTCCGGAATCAACTCGTTGCGTTCGTAGAATCTCAGGGTGGATATGGGCAGCCCCGTCAACCGGGACACTTCATTCGCTTTCATCGCGCCATCCCTACTTCCCATCAAAATAATCGCTTGCTATAAACAAAGGTTCATCGTTCATCCTAGGATAACCAGAGACATCGAGGATGTCAAAACCACTGGTCGATCCAAAGGAGAGATTCCATGCTGGAGCAAATTCGAAACAACGACTTCGTCGACATTATTTCCGGCCGCCGGTCCGTACGATGGTATGAGGAAGAGGTCAAAATTGCGCAGGAAGAGCTGCGCGAGATCATTCAAGAAGCCAGCTTGGCTCCTTCTTCCGCCAATATACAGCCCTGGCGCGTTATCGTCGTAGCTTCCCCGGAAGGAAAGCAGAAGCTTCGTCCTCTGGTCCAGTTCAACACGCGGCAAAATGATACCTCTGCGGCGATGCTCGTTATCTTGGGCGATACCCAGAGCGAACGATACGTGGAAGAGATTTACGATGCGGCTGTGGAACAAGGCAAAATGCCCAAGGAAGTGCGCGACAAGCAAGTCTCTCAAATCCAGAGCATGTTTCCTCATCTCTCCCAGGAACAAAAGATCGAAATCGCCAAGATCGATGCAAGCCTGTTCGCCATGCAGCTGATGCTGGTCGCGCGAGCCCACGGCTACGACACCAACCCGATGGCAGGCTTTGAACGCGATCAGGTCGTTGGCGCGTTCGACCTGGATGCCGAACGGTACGTGCCGGTCATGATCCTCTCCATCGGGAAGGCGAAAGAGGAGGGCCATGAATCGGTGCGCTTGCCCAGCGAGCGTATCACGTTCTGGCGTTGACGGAACGATCGAAAAAAGCCAAAGGCACCCCGTACCGGTGCCTTTGGCTTTTGCCTGGAAAGGAGTGGAGCCGGCGTGGCCGACGGACGAAAAGCCGGCTCCCTACTCCGCCGTCATCCGGTTGCGCAGCGTGCCGAGCTTCTCGATCGCAATCTCCACGACATCGCCCGGCTGCAGGTACACCCGCCGCTCCGGAGGCAGGCCGAGCACGACGCCCTCCGGCGTGCCGGTGAGGATGATGTCGCCCGGCGACAGCGTCATATGCCGCGAGATGTAGCTGACGATCTCGTCGCAGCGGAAGATCATGTCCGACGTGCTCGACGACTGGCGCGTCTCTCCGTTCACGACGGCCGAGATCGCCAGCGCGTTCGGGTCGCCGACCTCGTCGGCCGTGACCAGGTACGGGCCGAGCGGGCTGAACTTGTCGCAGGTCTTGCCGAGCAGCCACTGCGGCGTGCGCATCTGCAGGTCGCGGGCCGACAGGTCGTTGACGCAGCAATACCCGTACACATGGTCCAGAGCCTGCTCGCGCCCGACGTTCTTGGCGGTGCGGCCGATGACGACGACGAGCTCCGCCTCGTAGTCGACCTCCGAGCTGACGCGCGGCAGCGGGATGTCCTCGCCGTGGGCAGCCAGCGTATTGTTGAACTTGTTGAACAGGATCGGATAGGCCGGGATCGCCGCGTTCGTCTCCTCCGCATGCTTGCGGTAGTTGAGGCCCACGCAGATGATCTTGCCCGGAGCCGTCACGCACGGTCCGAGCTGCAGCGCGTCCTCGTCCAGCCACAGCTCCGCGTCGCCGTCCGCCTGGGCAGCCAGCGCCTCCAGCGTCCGCCGCGCTTCGTCTCCGCCCTCGATCGCGGCCCCGATCGTCATCGGCACCTGCCGCCCCTCGCCTCTTGTCGCGGCAGCAGCCGTCACGTCCAGCACTCCCTGCTCCGTACGCATGCCGAGCGCCAGCCGTCCTTCCCTGTGAAATGTCAGCAGCTTCATGATGGCCGATTCCCCTTTCGCTTGCTTCGCTTGCTTTCTCTTGCCTTCGCTCGCCGTCTAGGCGTTCTTGCCGAATACGACGCCCCCGTCCAAATAAAGCGGCGAGCCCATCATGAACTTCGACTCGTCGGAGGCGAGGAACAGCGCGCCCTCGGCGACGTCCTCCGGCCGGCCGAGATCGCCGCTCAGCTGGCGGCTGCGGATGCCGGCCAAGCCTTCCTCCAGGTCCTCGTACGATTCGCGCAAATACTTCTCCACGAACGGCGTCAGGATCGTGCCCGGCAGCAGCGCGTTCACGCGGATGCCGTACGGCGCGTAGTCGACCTGCATCGACTTGGTAAGCGCAAGGATGGCGCCTTTGGTCGCGGCGTAGGAAGCCCGGCGGGCGAGGCCGATCTCGGCGATGCACGAGCTCATGTTGATGATGACGCCGCCGCGCCGCTCCATCATCGACGGCAGCGCCGCCCGGCTCGGCAGGTATGTGCCGCGGATGTTCACGTTGATGACGCGATCCCAGGCGTCCGGCTCCACCTCGTGCAGCGCGCCGACGCCGCTGATGCCCGCGTTGTTGAAGAGCACGTCGATGCGGCCGTGCCGCGCGAGCGTCTGCTGCGCCATCGCCTCCGCCGAGGCGGGATCGGTGACGTCGCAGCCGACGGCGGATGCCTGGCCGCCCGCCTCGGCGATCAGGGCGACCGTTTCTTCGGCCGCCTCCACGTTGATGTCCGCGACGACGACGGCCGCCCCCTCCGAGGCGAAGCGCAGGGCGGAGCAGCGCCCGATGCCCGAGCCCGCTCCGGTTATGAGCGCGATCTTGTCCTTCAGTCTCATCGTCCGTTTCCTCCTTGTATAGCGCCTCCAGCGCATTTTTCCCGCTCGGCGGCCTTGCGTTCCCGCTCATGCGGCGGCAGGCCCGGATGAGCCCAAGTGAACCCCGCCTGCCCGCATGCAGCCTAGCGTGAAGCCCGCCCCCGCCAGCCGGACGCCACGCCGAGGCCATACCAGCGCGCCGCATTGCCGCCGAACGCATCCCGCCGCTGCGCCTCGCTCCACGAAGCCGGCAGCAGCGTGCGCGCCAGCTCGGCGACCTCGCCGTACTCCGCCGCCGGCAGGCAGACCGGCCAGTCGCTGCCGAACAGGACGCGCTCCGGACCGAACCGCTCCAACGCTTCCTCCGCATGGGGCCGAACCGTCTCCGGGCTCCAGCCCGCGCCCGCTTCCGTAACGAGGCCGGACAGCTTGCAGGCGGTGCGCGGCCGCGCGGCCAGCTCGCGCAGGCCGTCGCTCCAGACGCGCCGACGGCTTCCGGCCGCCATGTCCGGCTTGCCGATGTGGTCGAGCACGGCGCGCAGCTCGGGCACCTGCTCCAGCGCTCGCGCGGCTGCCGCCATCTGCGGCGGCCGCACGAGCACGTCGAGCGTCAGTCCGCGCTCGCTCGCGGCGCGCAGCCCGCGGATGACGCGCGGACGCTCGATCCAGCGGTCGTCGGCCAGATCCTGCAGCATCGGCCGGATGCCGAGCAGATAGGGCGATGCCAGGAGCCTATCCAGCGTCTCCTCGACGCGCTCCTCTTCCAGATCGACCCAGCCGACCGCGCCGGCGAGCGTAGCCTCCCTTTCGCACAGGTCCAGCAGATATTCCGTCTCGGCCAACGTCGGCGCGGCCTGCACGACGATCGAGCGGAAGAAGCCCTCCCGAGCGAGCAGCGGAGCCAGCTCATCCGGCCCATAGTCGCGGTACAGCGGCCCCAGCTCCGGCGTCAGCCAGCCGTAGTCGCCGCGCGACAGCTTCCAATAATGCTGATGCGCGTCGATGTTCACGTCCGCACCACGCCTTTCGTCAGGATGAGGTTGCCGTACGGGGCCGGCTCGCTCGTCGCGACGACGGCATAAGCCCGGCCCGCCCGCTCGTAAAAGGCGAACCGCTCCAGCTCGGCGATGCCGACCTCGCGCCGTTCATGGAGACGCAGCAGCTCCCGGTACCGCTCCCAGACAGCAGGCGCCGGCGGATCGCCGGGTACGGCCGCCATGACGGCGGCCGGCTGCGGCACGTACGTGTCCACCGGCAGCAGCGTCAGGATCGCCTCCAGCAGCTCCGGGATGCCGTGGCCGTCCGCCCGGATGAGCCGCGCGGCCGTCGACGCCGCCGGAAAGTTGGCGTCGGCGAGCACGAGCTCGTCGCCGTGGCCCATCGCCCGCAGCGCGGCGAGCAGCTCCGGCGAGAGCAGCGGCGAGATTCCCTTCAGCATGCCGCCTCCTCCTCTTCCTCCGCCGCGATCTCGCGCAGCGCGACCGGTCGGTCCTCGCTCATCGAGCGGTACGCCGCGAAGACGAGCTGCATCGTCTCGAGGTTGTCGCGCACGGAATGCTCCGGCTCGCGGTCCTCCTCGATCGCCCGCAGCAGCTCGCCCATCGTGCCGAGGAAGGCGTCGGGGAACCATTTGCCGTGCAGCGTCGGAACGAACCAATAATCGGGATGGAGGAGCCGCGAGTGGAACCGAAGCGTGTCCTCCCGTCCGACCGGATAGTCGTACAGCGAGCCGTTCGTGCCCTGGACGATGCCCTCCGTGCCCTCGAACCGGTACGTCGCGTGCCAGTCCTCCTCGCCGGCGATATGGTTGTGGTTGTCGTGGATGAGCGCGCGCCGCTCGCCGGGATAGCGCAGCGACAGCATCGTGCGCGTCTCGCCGACAGTGCGCTGGCCGGGGAAGCGGGCTCCGTCGGCGTAGATCGAGTCCGGCGTGCCGAACAGGAAGCGGATGCTGTCGAGGTAATGGATGCTGTGGTACATGACCTCCAGCGTCGGCATCTCCCGCAGCCAGCTCCACGCGGCGAAATCCTGGCGGACGTCGACCGAGATCGTCGCCTGCAGCGGCTCTCCGAGCCAGCCTCGGCTCAGGATCGCATGGCTGGCGCGGATGCCGGGCGACCAGCGCATCTGCTGGTTGACCGCGCCGCGCACGCCATGCTCCCGGCAAGCCCGCTCGATGGCCGCCGCCTCGCGGTAGCTTTCGGCGAGCGGCTTCTGGCAGAGCATGTGCTTGCCGGCGCGGGCCGCCTGCAGCGCGATCGCCGGCTGCGCCTTGGCGGGCACGGCGATGTCGACGACGCGCACGGCGGGATCGGCGAGCAGCGCCTCGAGCGAGCGATACACGCGGGGCAGGCCGAAGGCGGCAGCGAGCGCGGCGGCTCGCTCCTCCTCGAGATCGTAGATGCCGACGACGTTCAAGCCGCCTTGGCGGTAGGCGGGCAGATGGCAGGAGCCGACGATTTCGCCGGCTCCGATGATGGCGATGCCGGCAGAGCGGTCTTGCGGGAGCTTGGGCTTGTAGTCGAGCTCCAGATAGTCGATGGCGTTCATAGCTCCTCCTTTACAGGCTCGGGCCGATGCGGTTGATGGAAAATTCCTGATGCCCGAGTATCTCCGCCTTCGTGAGCTTTCCTGCCGCGACCTCGACGATCTCCTGCCAGATCCTCTCGCCGGCCGCCTCCACGTCGAGCGACCCGTCCAGCATCGGGCTGACGTCGACGTCCATATTGTCCTCCATGAGCGAGAACGTCCTATCGTTGCCGGTAATCTTGACGACCGGGACGACGGCCGCGCCCGTCGGCGTGCCGCGGCCGGTCGTGAAGCAGACGATATGCGCGCCCGCCGCCGCCATGCCGGAGACGCATTCGATGTCGTTGCCGGGAGAGTCCATGAAATAGAGCCCGCCCTCCGGCAGCCGCTCGGCATACTCGGTCACGCCGAGAATCGGGGACGTGCCGCATTTGCTGATGCAGCCGAGCGATTTCTCCTCGATCGTCGACAGTCCGCCGGCGATGTTGCCCGGGCTCGGATTGCCGCCGCGCATGTCGGCGCCCATCCGCTCCACCTCGCGCTCGAAGCGGCCGACGATCGCGTACAGCCGCTCCCGGACCGCCGGGTCCGGACAGCGCTCGGCGAGCACATGCTCGGCGCCGATGATTTCCGTCGTCTCGCCGATGACGACCGTGCCGCCTGCCCGGACGAGCGCATCGGCTGCGGCGCCTAGAGCCGGGTTGGACGCGAGCCCCGAGGTCGCGTCCGAGCCGCCGCATTTGACGCCGACCTTCAGCTTGGACAGCGGCACCGGCACCTGCGGCTGGCGCATGAGGTCCGACTGCAGCTGCCGCGCCAGCTTCGCGCCGTGCTCGATCGCCTTCACCGATCCGCCGACGCTCTGGATGTCGAACCATTCGACAGGTTTACCGGTAACGCGGATCGCATCGGCCAGCTGCTGCGGGTCGACGACCTCGCAGCCGAGGCTGACGATGAGCACCGCGCCGACGTTCGGGTTGGCCCCCGTCCCCGCCAGCACGGCGAACGTGCGGTCCTTGTCCGCGCCGATCTGGCTGCAGCCGTGCGGATGCGGCACGGCGACCGCCCCCGGCACGAGCTGCGCGATGCGGCTGCACACTTGATTCGAGCAGATGACGGTCGGGATGATAAGCAGATGATTGCGGATGCCGATATCGCCGTTCGCCCGCTCGTACGCCAGGATCGTCGAGGCTGACTGCTCTCCCGCCGGCGCTGCTCCTGCCTGTGCCTCGCCTGCTGTCTTTGCCGCTTGCGCTCCCTCGCCTGCTTCGCTCATGCTTCTCCTCCTCCCGGTCTGCCCGAGGCGGCCTGGTCGCCGCGCCCGCGGATGCCCTCGATGTTGTGCACGTGCACATGGCATCCCGGCTCGATCGGGACGACGGCGCGGCCGATCACCTCGCCGTACTTGCGCACCTCTCCGCCCGCGCTCACCGCCGAGATCGCGATCTTGTGGCCGAACGCGACCGGCTCCGTCAGGACGACGCTCCCCTCTCGCCCGCCGGCCTTGTACCGGATCGTCTCTCCGGCCGCCGCATCCCGCAGCGCGGTCGCGACATGATCGCGGACATCCATGACGATCGCGTCCGCTCCCGCTTCGAACGCATGCTCCATGTCCTCGCCTCCTCCTAGCGCATGGCGGACGACGCAGGTCGGCCCGCCATGCCTTCCCTATTTGAGTTATCGGTAACTCAAATGTAAGCGACTTCATGCTTGCTGTCAATAGACCGCATTCGCTACAATGAGGGCAGCCTGGTCTTTGGAAACGGAGGAGCTTCATGGTCACCATCTACGACATCGCCCGCGCGGCCGGCGTCTCCGCCATGACCGTATCACGGGTCATCAACGAGACGGGCCGTGTCGGCGAAGCGACGAGAAAGCGGGTGCGGCAGGTGATGGAGGAGCTGCAGTACGTGCCGAACTCCAACGCCCGCAGCCTCGTCCTGCAGAAAACGAACATCCTCTCCCTGCTCATCGCGGACATCACCAACCCGTTCTATACGACGCTGGCGCGGGGAGCGGAGGATACGGCCAAACGGCTCGGCTACCGGCTGCTGCTCGGCAACAGCGACGAGGATTACGGCAAGGAAAAGGACTACGTGGACATGATCCTGTCCACGCGGGTCGACGGCGTGCTGTTCGCCCCGGCGGGAGACGGATCCGCCCCGCATCTGCGGCTGCTGGAGCAGCACCGCATTCCTTACGTGCTGCTCGACCGGGACGTGCCCGGCATCCAGGCGGACCGCATCCTCGGCGAGAGCCGCGACGGCGCGCGCCGGCTCGTCGAGCATCTGATCGCGCTCGGCCATGAGCGCATCGCGCTCGTGAACGGCTCCGAGGACGTCTCGACCGCACGCGAGCGCCATGCCGGCTACCGCGACGCGCTCAAGCTGAACGACCTCCCGTACGACGAGGCGCTCGTCCGCCATCTCGACTATTCGGACGGCTTCAATCCGAGCGATCTCGATCCGCTGCTCGCGCTGGCCTCCCCGCCGACGGCGATCTTCGCCGCCAACAACTTCCTCGCCCTCGGCGTCATCCAGTCGCTGCGCGAGCGCGGCCTGGCGGTGCCGGACGATCTGTCGGTCGTCTGCTTCGACGACCTCGGCTTCGCCAGCGTGCTGAGCCCGTTCCTGACGGTGGCGGCGCAGCCGGCCTATCAGTTCGGCGCGCTCGGCCTGGAGCGGCTCGTCGACCGGATCGAGAACGGCGACGGCAGCGGCCCGCGCACGCTCATCCTGCCGGCGGAGCTGATCGTGCGCTCGTCGAGCCGGATGCGGGGGCGCTGATTGTAGAAGGGGGAACGGAAACGCTCCGCATGCGGAAACGCTTCATGTAGGAGAAGAGCAGAACCTCCCCACGTGCAGGCGTGTTGTGAAAATGGAACCGACCTGCTTCACGCTTAAAGGTATGACAAAGGGCTGCTCCCATGATCCGCTTCACGGATGATGGGAGCAGCCCCTTGTACGTTTGGGCTCTCCTTCCAGCGCGTTCTCGGGTGCTGAACGCCCGATTATCCCGCTCCAGCGGCTGAATGGCGCTTGTCCGTTTCGTTCGAATGGATGAGACGCCCATAGAGGCCCAATCGCGTCTCTATGTTTCGTTAAAGTCCTCGTCCAAGCAAAATCTCCTGCCGCTAGTCGAAAAACTCCATATGCGGCTTGGTCTCGCGATAATAGGCCATCCGGTCGGCCAGCGTGCCGGTATGGAATTCGAACTTGTGTCCGTCCGGGTCGGCGAAGTAGACCGAACGCCGGTCCCGCTCGTCCCGCTCCCGCCCCGGCAGGATATCCGCGCCGATGCGCCGCAGCCGGGACAACGCCTCGTCGAAGTCCTCCTCGTTCACAGAGAAGGCCATATGGGTGTACGACAGCCGGATCTCCTCGCGCGGAAGACCCTTTTCTTCGTTCAGAGCCAGCCACAGTCCGTCGAGATCGAAATAGGCGGTCGTCCGCCCGCGCACGAGCAGCCTCGCGCCGAGCGCCTCCCGATAAAACGAGATCGACCGCTCCAGCGACGAGACGCTGAACAGCAGATGATTGATGCCTTGCAGCTTCATGATCGCAGCCTCCTTCTGGCCGAAAACAACGAGCCCGCCTAGGCAGGCCGCTTCGGCGCTTTTTCTATTTCTGTGGCATGGAGCATCAAGCCCCGCTTCCACTCAGCAGCCAGGGAGCCGGATGAACGCCGCCACCGCCTGCCCGAAGTCGCAAAAAGCCCCGGCAGCCTGGCTGCCGGGACCTCGCCTGTGATTCTTATTCCTCGCCGGCGACGTCCTCGCCGTCATCCTCGCCGATCAACTTGCTGTAGTCCTCTCCGGTCACGACGCGGCGGGCGGTGACGTACCGCTTGGCGTAGTAGGATTCGCTCAGCTTCGTGTAGCGCACGCCCTTGTTGGAGGAGTGGGCGAACTTGCCGTCGCCGACGTAAATGCCGGCATGCGAGATGCCGCGGCCGCTCGTATTGAAGAACACGAGATCGCCGGGACGAAGGTCGTCCTTGTCCACCTTCGAGCCGATCTGAGCCTGCGACTTGGACGTGCGGGGCAGCTTGACGTCGAACTGGTTGAAAATGTGACGGATGAAGCCGGAGCAGTCGAAGCCGGCCGTCGTCGTGCCCCCGTACTTGTAAGGCGTGCCGATGACTTTCTTGATCGCGCTGTCGAGATCCGGCGTATTCGCGAACGCGCTGGTGCTGAACGTCAGAAGCATGAACAGGCTGAGCATGGATAAGATGACTTTCTTCACGAGTTGCTTCTCCCTTCGGATGCCTACGAAGTTAGCTGTGGGTTCGGTTGAAGGTTCCCTAGAATCCTCTCTTGCAAGATTCATTCACCCGGTATGGTTCCCCCGTTTTTCTCCTCGAAAATTCGGCACGATGATTCATAAATTTTGGTAAAGGTTAATATTCGTAGTTTCGTGTCGAATCCCTGCCTAGGAATTATTAGAAGTCCCTCATCAAATCCCTTACTTTTCTCATAAATCGGAATAGGCCCTTTCTCCCATATCATCGAATCGCGTCGATTTCCCTCTCGTTCTTCCTACCTAGAGGAAGAAATGGATATTTCCCCCTCCGACTCTGTGAAAATATCCTTTTTGCAGTATGTATTTAATAGGATAATAATGGCACCTTCCGATCGAAAGGAGGCCAGCCGCCGAAGCCGTCTTCTTGCCTTCATCTCTCATCCAAAAAGGAGGACTCTCATGTCCGCAACTTCCCGCTTCAACAAGCCCCGCTTCACGGCGCTGCGCGCGCTGCTGCTCGCCGCGTTCCTGATCGTCTCGATTCTGCCGGGCTCGTTCGCCGTACGGACCGCCAATGCGGCGGATGCCTGTACCGGCGTCGCCGCCTGGTCGGCCTCCGCCGTCTACACGGCCGGCCAGAAGGCCGTGTACGCCAGCACGCTGTACGAGGCCAAGTGGTGGACGACGAACGAACGTCCGGACCAGGCCGGCCAATGGGGCGCCTGGAAATCGCTCGGCGCCTGCTCGTCCACGCCGACGCCGACTCCGACGCCCGGCGTTCCGAGCGGCAAGATTACCGGCGCTTACGTTGCCGACTGGCATTTTCCCAATGTGAGCACGGTGCCGGCCCAGAAGCTGACGCATGTGTTCTACGCCTTCGCTGATGCGGTCAATAACGGCGTGAGCGGAGGAGACGCCTCCAAGCTCGCTCAGCTGACGACGCTCCGGAGCAAAAATCCGAACCTGAAGGTGCTCGTCTCCGTCGGGGGCTGGGACCGCTCGCAGGGCTTCGCCAGCGCCGCTTCCACCGACGCCAACCGGACGGCCTTCGCCAACAGCGCCCTCTCGTACATCCGCGCCAACAAGCTGGACGGCATCGATATCGACTGGGAATATCCGACCGCAAGCGACAAGCAGAATTATACGCTGTTCATTCAGAAGCTCCGTTCCGTGCTGGACGCCGGCAGCGCGGCGGACGGCCGGGGCGCCAACAAGTATCAGCTGACCGCCGCCGTAGGCGCTTCGGACTACGGGCTCGGCAACATCGACATCGCTGCCGTGCACCCGTCGTTCGACTTCCTGAACGTCATGACCTACGACATGCAGGCCGGCTCGGGCACGCATCATACCGCCCTTTACAATTCCTCCCGCGCGAACTACAGCGTCGACAGCGCGGTCAAGCTGCTCAAGAGCAAGGGGCTGCCGACGTCCAAGCTGGTCATCGGAGGAGCTTTCTACTCCCACGGCACGGCCGACTACACGTACGACCAGCTGAAGGCGAGCTATATCAACAAGAACGGCTGGACGCGCCAATGGGACGACACGGCCAAGGCTCCTTATTTGACGAACAGCAGCGGCGGCTTCCTGACCTATGACGATACGCAGTCGCTGACGGAGAAGGTCAAGTATCTCAAGGCGAACAGCCTGGCCGGCATCATGTTCTGGGAGTACGGGCAGAACATGGACGGCGAGCTGCTGAACGCGATCGACGCCGCTCTCAAATCCTAGCCGATCGGCAGGCAAGCATGGCCTCGCTCCCTCGCCAGGGAGCGGAGCCTTGCCGGTTCGCCCCGAGCGGCTGCAACGCAAAAAAGGTGGAAGGATTGCCGGCCGAGCCGGTTTTCCTTCCACCTTTTTCAACGTTCCTCGGTCAGATAACTGCCGAAGGAGTGCCGGATGACATCTCCGCGGCTGATGATGCCGACGAGCACGCCCCCGCGGTGCACGGGCACCTTCTTGATCTGCTTGCGGCCGAGCAGGCCCGCGATATGCGCGACGTCCTCGTCCTGGCTGACCGCCACGACCTTCTTGCGCGACAGCTCCATGACGTTGCGTCCAAGCAGACGGCGCGTGCGGTCGTCGTACTCGCCTTCGTTCATGCTCATCACGGCGGAGAAGTAGAACGCATCGAGGACGAAGTCCTCCCGGTGGCCGATGTAGCGCATGATGTCGCCGTCGCTGATATAGCCGACGATCTCGTTGCGTTCGTTGACGACCGGCAAGCCGCTGATCCTGTACTTGATGAACTTCTCGATGACGTCCCTCAGCGTATCCGTCTCCTTGACCTTGTGGACCTGGCGGATCATGATCTCATGCGCCTTCATCCCCTGCACCCCCCGGGCTCTCGAACCGTCCTCCTGCATGTGGTTGCATCATGCATCTATATAATTGTATTATACAACTATATCGAAACCTGTCAATGCAGGGTATGCCTGCCGACAGGTCAAGGAGACGGCGAATGACGCCCGCTTTCAGGAGGGCGGCGCCGCCTCCCCGTCAGGAGGAGAGACGATGGACCACCACGCAGTCGAAACGATCGAAATGGAGCTGTCCCACCTGATTCGGCGGCTCATCTCGGAGACGACTTACCGCAAGAGCGGCGACAGCCTGGATCGGGCGGCCTATCTGCTGCTCGACCATATCGCCGGAAGCGGCTGGGCGTCGGTCAAGACGCTCGCCGAGGAATTCCGGCTGGACAGCTCCACGATCAGCCGTCAGACGGCCGCGCTCGAGAAGAAAGGCTATCTTGCGCGCATGCCGGTGGAAAGCGACCGCCGGGCGTACACGCTGGAGCTGACCGAGCTCGGACGCCAGGAGCTGGAGAAGAACAAGCAGATGCGGACCGAGCGCATCGGCGAGCTGCTGGCAGGCTGGACGGCGCAGGACGTCGAGCAGTTCAGCCGGCTGCTGCAGAAGTTCGGCGAGTCCGTGTCGGAAGGCTAGACCGGCGGGGACAAAATGGATCGGATCGGGCAGGCCGGCAGCTCATCCCGCCTGGACGCGCTGCAGGCGCAGCGCGTTCAGCACGACCGAGACGGAGCTGAGCGCCATCGCCGCGCCGGCGACCCATGGCTCCAGCAGGCCGGCGGCCGCGATCGGGATGCCGAGCGAGTTGTAGCCGAGCGCCCAGAACAGGTTCTGGCGAATGTTGGCCATCGTCTTGCGGCTCATGCGGATCGCCTCGGGGATGCTGCGCAGGTCGCCGCGCATGAGCGTCACGTCGGCCGCTTCCAGCGCGACGTCCGAGCCGGTGCCGACCGCCATGCCGATGTCGGCCGTGGCGAGCGCAGGCGCGTCGTTGATGCCGTCGCCGACCATCGCCACGACGCGGCCTTCGCGCTGCAGGCGGCTTACCTCGTCCGCCTTGCCCTCCGGCAGCACCTCGGCGAGCACTTCGCCGATGCCTGCCTGGGCGGCGATCGCCTCGGCGGTGCGGCGGTTGTCGCCCGTCAGCAGGATGACGCGCAGGCCCATCTCCTTCAGCTTCGCCACGGCTTCGGCCGAGCTCGGCTTGATCGTGTCGGCGACGGCGATCAGACCCGCGTAGCGGCCGTCGACCGCGACGAGCATCGCCGTTTTGCCTTCCCGCTCCAACGCCTCCATCTGGGGATAGGCGGCAGCGGCGTCCACCGCTTCCCGCTCCATGAGGCGCCGGGTGCCGACGAGCACGCGGCGACCTTCGACGTCGGCCTGGATGCCGTAGCCCGGAATCGCTTCGAAGGACGTCGGCTCCGGCAGCTCCGGCAAGTCGCGGCGTATGCCGGCGACGATCGCCTCGGCCAGCGGATGCTCGGAGGCGAGCTCCGCCGCTCCGGTCAGGCGCAGCAGCTCGCCGCGCTCGATGGCCGGCAGGACATCGGTCAGCACCGGCTTGCCCTCGGTGACCGTGCCGGTCTTGTCGAGCACGATCGTATCGGCTTTATGCGTCTGCTCCAGATGCTCTCCGCCCTTGAACAGGATGCCGAGCTCCGCGGCGCGGCCTGATCCCGCCATGATCGAGGTGGGAGTCGCCAGGCCGAGCGCGCACGGGCAGGCGATGACCAGGACGGCGATCGCGATCTCCAGCGCATGGGCAAAATCGCCCGGAGCGATCAGGAAGTACCAGACCAGTCCCGCCGCAAGCGCGGCCGCGACGACGATCGGCACGAAGATGCCGGAAATGCGGTCGGCGACGCGCTGGATCGGCGCCTTGGACCCTTGCGCCTGCTCGACGATGCGGACGATCTGCGCCAGCGTGGAGTCGCCTGCGGCCCGCGTCGAGCGGACGAGCAGCGCCCCGTTCTTGTTCATCGTGGCGCCGGTGACCGCATCGCCGGCTTGCTTGGAGACGGGCAGGCTTTCCCCCGTCAGCATCGACTCGTCGACGCTGCTGCTGCCGTCCTCGACGAGACCGTCCACGGGAATCTTGTCGCCGGGCCGGACGCGGACGAGATCGCCGACCTGCACTTCTTCGAGCGGCACCGCGATGTCCCGGCCGTCCCGCAGCACGGTAGCCGTCTTCGCCTGCAGGCCCATGAGCGACTTGATCGCCTCGGAGGTGCGGCCCTTGGCCAGCGCCTCGAGCAGCTTGCCGGTCACGACGAGCGTGATGAGCACGGCGCTCGTCTCATAGTAGAGCGACGGTCCGCCGTGATGCGCGCCGCTGCCCGCCAGCTGCCACTCGATCGTCAGATACAGGCTGTAGAAGTATGCGGCCGACGTGCCGAGCGCGATGAGCACATCCATGTTCGCCCCGCCGCTGCGCAGCGCGTTGAACGCGCCCCGGTAAAAAGGCGCCCCGATTACGAATTGCACCGGCGTAGCCAGGGCAAGCTGCAGCCATGGATTCATGAGCAGCGCCGGAACCGGCAGCCACGACAAGAAGGCGAAATGCGCCGCCATCGTGTACAGCAGCGGCAGCGAGAGCAGCGCCGAGGCGGCGAGGCGCAGCGCCTGACTTTTCCTCTCCTTGCGCTTGCGGGCTTCCGCTCCCCCGGCCTCCTGCTCGATCGGCAGCGCCTTGTAGCCGAGCTTCGCCACTTTCTGCTGCATGTCGCCCAGGCTGACCTCGCCTGGAGCGTATTCGACGCGAGCTGTCTCCATCGCGAAGTTCACCGTCGCCGAGGCGACGCCCGGCATGCGGGAGAGGCCTTTTTCGATGCGGGCGGCGCAAGCGGCGCAAGTCATTCCTTCCAGCCGCAGCTGAACGGTATCGTTCGCCGTGCCGTAGCCCAGCTTTTTCACTTTGTCCTCCAACGCGACTCGGTCGACCTTGCCCGGATCGTAGACGACGCTCGCCTGCTCCGTCGCGAAATTGACGCTGGCCGCCGAGACGCCGTCTATTTTGGCCAGCCCCTTCTCGATGCGCGTCGCGCAGGCGGCGCAAGTCATGCCGGTTACCTGAAGAACGGATTTATGTTCGCCCGACGGGGCGGCGGTTGCTTCGGATCGAGCCATCTTGTTTCGCCTCCAAATAGGTTAGCTTTGACTCCAATATACCCCCTCCCCCTATATTGGTCAAGAAAAAAATGTCCTTCCTTCGCCCTTTTTTTGTAGGATGGCCTCCTGGGTTTGCGGGTATTCGGCTGCCGCATGGATATGCGATGCTTGTCCGCTGCCTGGATTGGGGGTAGGTTTCCCCCGGCGCCGACCGGCGGCAGGAAAAGGAAGCCCCGGCAGCGAAATGGGCTGGCAACGGAAAGGTGGATCGTCTCCATGCCTGAAACAGTAACCGCATATGTCTTGGATACCGGCGTCGACCCGAGCTTGGCGGACGAGTTCCCTCATGTCCGCCTCCAGCCCGGCTTCAACCTGAGCCGGCACGGCTCCCCGGACGACAGCTCCGACCCGCATGGTCACGGCACGGCCGTCGCGCGCACGCTGCTCGCAGCGTGCCGAACGGCAACGGTCCGGCTGGTGCCGATCCGGCTGCTCGATCGGCGCGGCGCGCTCTGGGAGCGGAGCCGGGTCGCCGACGCGCTGGAGCGCATCCTCCGCGAGCTGCCGGAGGGACCGGCGGTCGTCTGCGCCGCCTTCGGCGACGGCCGGCATCTGCTGCCGGACGAGCCGGACGGCGAGCCGGCGGCGGCGGAGCGGATTCGCGAGCTGCGCCGGCGAGGCGTCGCCTTCGTCGCTGCGGCCGGCAACTTCTATGCCGCCGCGCGGCAGCAGCGCCGCTGGGGGATGTGCTGGCCGGCCAGCTGTCCGGACGCGGTAAGCGTCGGGGCGGCCGTTTTCGTGCCGGAGGAAGGGCGGCAGCGCGAGGGAGATGGAGCAAGCCGAGACAAGACGGAACGGATTGCGTCGGCGGACGGTGAGGCTTCGGCTCTGAGCGAGGGAGCTTTGGCTCCGAGGGAAGCAGCTTCGGGGCTAAGCGAGGGAGCTGCTGCTAGGAGCGAGGCGGATTCGATTCTGAGCAAGGCGGCGTCGGGGCCAAGCGAGGGAGCTGCTGCTAGGAGCGAGGCGGATTCGATTCTGAGCAAGGCGGCGTCGGGGCCAAGCGAGAGAGCTGCTGCTACGAGAGAGGCAGCTTCGGGGCTAAGCGAGGGAGCTCCGGCTTCAAGCAAGGATGCTTCGGCTTTAAACAAGGATGCTTCGGCTTTAAGCGAGGCAGCGTCGATTCTAAGCAAGGGGGATTCCGCTCCAAGCGAGACGGCTTCGTCTGGCCGTTGGCTGCTAGAGCCGAACAGCCAGCGAGTGCCGTCCGCATCGGCCTGCGGCGGCACGACCTTGTTCGCGCCTGCGCATCCGCCGGGGCATACAAGCGGCGCCGCAGCCTTCGCGGCCGGCCGGCTGGCGGCCGTCTGCAGCCGCTACCCCGGCATCAACGTGGACGAGCAGCTCGTTCTGCTGTTGAGCGGTGCCGCCTCCGTTCCCGATGGCGAAGACGGGGCGCGTTGGCCGCTGTTGCTTTGAGGACATGAACTTCAATCGGAGAGCGTTCGGCCTTCAGACAGAGATGGGGGATTTACTTGCCGCGAAAGGGGCGAATTCAATGGTTTTTTTGGGATTAATGCTGATTGGCTTTGGCATCACAACTTGGTTTTATCCAGAAAAAACATGGAAATTCACAATTGGATGGACGACAGACGACGGAACCGAGCCATCCGACTCGTACATCCTATATTTAAAAACCCTGTCGGTTATCTTCATCTTCATCGGGTCCATGGGAACGGCGGTTTCCTTCTTTGGGTAATGAGGTTTGATCGACTGAATCTTCCCATCTTCCCTCGCAACCTTCGCTGCCTAAAGCTCCCATCTGCCGATGAAGCAACTCTAACGAAACTCAGAGACGCTATTCGGCTAAAAACAGCCTTCCATATGTTCTAACGAAACTCACGATCGCTATTGTGCCGGATTAGCCGCAAAATTGGCGTTTCAGCCTCCAATAGCGCTCCTCCGTTTCGTTACATTTTCAATCGTGCCCTTTTGAGACGAATAGCGTTCGTGAGTTTCGTTAGCGCTCGCAGCCCAGGCACCGACGCCATGCCGGCTCGTCGAGCTCATGCCAACCTAACTTTTGCTACAGCCACCACTCCCATTGTCTCTCACCGCCCCTCTTCTTCTCACTCCCCTGCTGCCCGACTCCTTTGCCTTGAAAACAAAGCTTCCATGAAAGCAAAAACGAAGCGGAATGGCTCCGCTTCGTTTCGTGAGATGGCTTCGTTGCTTCAAACGGTCTCGTTCCTTCAAACGGCTTCGTTGCTTCAGACAAACTCGTTGCTTCAAACGGCTTCGTTGCTTCAGACAAACTCGTTCCTTCAGACAAACTCGTTCCTTCAGACAAACTCGTTCCTTCAGACAAACTCGTTCTTTAGACAAACTCGTTCCTTCAGACACACTCGTTCCTTCAGACAAACTCGTTGCTTCAGACGACTTGTTTGTTTCAACCGGCTCCGCTTCGTATCGCCTAATCGCTTCGTTTCGCCGGCTCCGCTCCGCTTCGTGTCGTCGTCCAGCCCGATACGGCCCTCTAGTCCGCTCCTCTCCCGTCCTCCGCCCCGTCGCTCTTCCGATGTCTTCCTCAAAAAGCCGGCTGATCGTTCCTTTGGACCGCGATCACGTATCCGATGTCCACCAGCATCGCGGCGGCCTTTTCCGCCGTGCTGATGCCGAGCAGGATCGTCTTCGTCTCCGGCTCGTCGTCGAGCACCGCCGCCGAGGCCAGCATCGAGCCGGTATAGTCGAAGAAATTGTCGACCCACAGCAACGACTCCGCGGTCTGCATGCCGCGTACGGCCGGATTTTCCGACTTGCGCTCCTCGTCGATCAGGATGCCGAAGGCCGCCGTGCGCAGCACGGTGCGGACCCCCGTGCAGACGAGATCGAGGGCCGCATTCGCCTTCGCGAGCTTTTGGAATGCGGCCGACTCGAGATCGCTGTACTTGTCCGTCAGCGAAGCGAGCGCCGGCACGAGCGCCTTGGCCGACATGAACGAGGAGATCGCGAGGTTCGTGTCGTCGATCGCCTCCACCGCGTCCCCGCGGTTCGTGCGCCGGCTCATCGCCTCGACCGCCGTGCCGATGCCTTGGACCGCTACGCCGAAAAACATCGCGGGCTTGGACGGCTTGGCATCGTCGCTCGCCTGCTGGGCCCAGGCATAGGCCGCGGCTCCCGCCTTGAGGAAGGCTCCGATCAGCCCGCCGATCCAGCTGAACCGGTTCAGCGCCGAGAAGCCGGACTGCGCCGTGACGTTGCCGAAGGCAAGCGGCACGACCTCGCCTTTTGCGAGCGGCGCTTCGCCGACGATCAGCTTGTAGCCGATCGTCGCCGGCACGGAGAGCAGCAGCAGCATGCCGTCGATCAGCGAGAAGGAGGCATCGACATGCGTGCCCGGCGCGACGAGCTCGACGAGCTTTTCCACGAACGGGAACCGGACTTGGGCGAACAAGGCGTCGCGCAGCGCCCCCATCAGCGCGTCCATCAGGTCGAGCGAGCGCAGCACGAGAGCTTGCAGCCCTTCGAGCAGCCCCTCCGCCGCATCGGCCGCCACGGCCGCCGCCGCATCGCGGAACGTCTCCAGCGACAGGCCCGACCGTCCCGGCAGCTTGCCGCCGAACAGCGCCGACAGGTCCGCCTCGACCCGGCTCCAGGTGTCGATCAGCGCCTGCGCCTCGTCGGACACCAGCCCTTCGATGAACGTCTCCAGCGCCTGGATCATCTCTGCCGCCGGATCGGGTCCGTCGATGTGCACGATCTCGCCGACCGCGTCGTCGAGCTTGCGGCGCACCCAGCTGACGACGCTGTTGCCGGTGATGGCGTCGATGAACTCGCGCACCGGCGATGCGGCCCCCTCCAGCTTGTCCTGGAGGCTCTCGCCCGGTGCCGGCGGGCTGGGCTGGAACGCCGCTCCCCCCTCCGGCCGCCAGCTGTCAAGCGCCAGCATCGCCGAGCGGAATCCGCTCTCCACAGTCGGCTTGAGCGCGGCGACCCGGCTGCGCACATAGCCGAGCGCGTCGTCGACCGCCTCCTTCATGGCGTCGCGGACGATCAGCACGTCTTCCCAGCTGAACAGGAACTTGAGGAACTGCCATACCTTGTCGAGCCCCGTCTCCACCTGCTGCCACAGCCAGCGGAAGAAGCCCGCCGCCTCCTCGAGGCAGCTCAGCGCGAACCGCTTGATCTTGCCGCCGAGCTCGCAGACGAAGTGCAGCGCGTCCTCCGCCTTGTGCAGCACGAACGTCCACGCTTCCTCGGCCCGATGCGCCAGTCCCTCGAAAAAGTCCGCCACCGTATGGCCGAGCTGGACGAAAAAGCTCTCCGCGCTCTCCGCCGCCTGCACGAGGCGGCCGATGACGCTGTCGTCCGCGGCCCGCACGCCGCCGCGGCCGTCGGCGACGATGCCCCAGCGGTAGCCGTCCGGCACGGACGAGGCGGCGATCGCCGAGCGGTACGGGTCTCCGGCCGCGCTGCGCCGGATCGTCCAGGAGCTGCCGCTCGGACCGGCGGCGAGCTGCGCGCCTTGGCGCAGCGCGTCGGCGACGGCGTCGGCCTGATCCGCGCCCGATCCGGAGCGCCAGGCATCCGGCAGCAGCGGCTGCTCGCCGCCGGGCATCGCCACCGTCGCCGAGCGCAGCTCCGCTCCGGTCAGGCCGGCGAACCGCTCCAGCGCGGCCGCCGCCGGCTGCAGGTCAAGATGGCCGTCCAGCCCGTCGACCGTCAGCCGGTAGGACGGCGGTGCAAGCGACTGGACGCGGCTGTACAGAGCGATGCCGCCATCCAGGCCGGTGACGGCCTGCGCCGACGCTCCCGGTCCGATGAACGCCGGCCGGCTGCCGAGCAGGATGTTCGTCGGGGCGGACGCCTCGACCTGCACGGCGACGCCCGGACGCGGCTCGCCCGTCGAAGGCTCGACGACGCGCAGCGTGACGGCGTAGCAGGCAGAGGCGATCATCGCGGCCGGGTCCTGCACGCGCAGCTCCGTTTCCTGCCAGCTGCGGCCGTCCGCCGCCTGGGCGATCAGTCCCGCTCCGCCGCCGGCGTACACCGCCAGCACGGAGGAGCGCAGGCTGCCGTCGCCCATCGCCGGAGCCATTTCCAGCACGCCGGTCCGCACGAGCAGCGGCGCCAGCCAGCCGCCGCCTGCGTCCTGGGCGGCCGTCAGCAGGCCTCCGTCCTGAAGGAGGCACCAGACGCTCGTCGCCTTGCCGCCTGCGGAGGGACGGTCGGCCAGGCACAGATCAGCCAGCGCCGGCGCGGCCTCGGGGGCGACGACGGCCGTGACGGCAGCCTGCTCGGCGTTGTCCTGCTCGTCCGCCGTGAGCAGGCTGACGCCGCTGCCGCCGACGTACAGGTCGGTGCCGTCCGTTCCGGTCAGTCCGGTCTCCAGCAGGCGGGCTCCCGCCGGGCAAGGCAGCGGCACGACGGGCGGCACGGTCGCCGCATGACCGGAGTCGTCATAGTCGGGAAACGGACGGAACGCCAGCGAGTCGGTGCCGCTGCCCGTGCCGAGCACGTACAAGCCCGGTCCGTAGGTCGGGTGCACCCCCGCCTCGAAGTCATAGATTTCATCCAGCGTCGTCGCCGGATTGAACACGAGCGCGTCGGCGAAGCTCGCCGCTCCGCCGCTCCGGAGCAGATAGAGCAGGTCGCCCGCTCCGCCGTGTCCCGCCAGCACAGCCGTCCAGCTGCCGTCGCCCTCGTCCAGCACGCGGATCGCCTCGACGCGCCGCCCTTCCCTCGTCCCGCCGTCGGTCCAGGCGAGCGTCTCCCAGGCGGTGGCGGCGCTGCTCAGGCCGAATGCCGTCCAGATCCGGCTCGCGCCCGTACCGCCAGGCTCCTCCGTCGCGACTGTCAGCGCGATCCGGTCGTCCTCCGTCCAGGCCGCGCCGATCGCCTGCACCCGCGGCGCTCCGCTCCCGGTGCGGCCCGGCGTCAGCTCGACGCTTTGCCAGCCGTCCGGCGACTCGAGGTCGCGCCGCGCCAGGAACAGCTCGCCGTCCGTGCCGATGCTCAGCAGCATCGGCAGCACGGCGCCGCCGCGATGATCCGGCAGCGAAAGAACCCGCCGCTGGTACCGCCCGACCTCCGCCGGATCGGCCAGCGCCTCCGGTCCGAATACGCGCGCCTGCTCATAGTGGTCGATGATATCCGAGCTGACCGTGAAGCTCCAGTCCGCGCCCGAGGCGTCCTTCGCCGAGAACGCCTCCACGCGGGGCTGCTTGTCTGCCATATCCATCCCTCTCCCTTCTAGGTCGCGCCTCAAGGCGCCTTGTAGATCGCGTCCAGCAGCAGGTCGCCCGTCTCGCCGGAGAACCGGAAGTTCTGGAAGGCGAACGCGCCTCCGCCGGGCGGTACGAAGCTGTGCTGCGACAGGTCGAGCTCAAGCTTCGAGAATGCCTGCCGGAGGCCGCTTTCCAGCTCCCCGACGATGTCGCTGGCGGAGCGGGTCATGATTTCCAGCAGCGTGCCGCCCGTAATGCCGAGCAGCTTCGGTATTTCCGAGAACGCCTCCTCGACCTTGCCGAAGCCGCTCGCTTCGTTTCGGGTCGTATGGAAATCGCCGAACGAATAGTCGAACTGCGGATCGAGGCGGAACGCGCTCGTGCCTCCCGGCGTCGACAGGGCGACGCTGCCCGTGATCGGGGCTTCTCCAGCCGCGTCGAGCTTGGCCGTCTCCATGCCGGCAGGGCCGAGCGTGTGCTCTCTGTAGATGAAGGAGCAGTAGACGCGGCCGGTGACGTCCATCGACGCGCTTCCCGGACGGATCGCCACGTTCAGCTCGAAGCCTTTGGTCAGGTCGATGATGTGGTCGATGATGTCGCGGCTGCGGTTCGACTGGCTCTCCTCGCGTTGGAAGCGTCGGTTCAAGCCGTCCGCCTGCGGCTGCAGGCCGCCGAGCGCCTTGGCGAACTGGGGCATGAGGTAGTTGTCCACGAATACTTCCTTGCGGATCGCGAGCAGTCCGGAGACGAGCCCCTTGGAGCCGTCCAGCATCGCGGGATCGATCCAGCGGTCCTGGAGCGCGACGCGCGCGCCGTCCCGGTCGGCCGGCAGCGGACGGCCGGCGAGCGCGCCCAGGTAGCTGAGCGTGCTCGCGGCGGGCGCTTCCGGCACTGCATGCACGTCGAATACGAAGTCGGTCAGCGCGAATGTCGGAAGCTGCTGCTGGCCCGCGTTGCGGCGCACGACCGTACCGAGCAGGAAGTCGTCCGAATCGCCCGACTGCAGCAGGCCGCCGAGCAGCGACAGCGCCTTCACGCGCGCCGCTTGCGGCACGTCCGGCGGGATGTTCACGTCGTGGTTGTCGGCCATCAGCAGGTTCGCGTTCGTCAGCTCCAGGAACAGATACTCGATGGAGAACACGTCATCCGGCAAGCCGGCCTGCTGCATGGCCGAGCCGATCAAGTTCTGCGCCGTCTGGGCGCCGGCCGGGTCGATCGCGCGCAGCGCTTCGAGATCGACCGGCTTTTTGTCCAGGTCGGTGAGGAAGGACACGCTCCAGTTGTCGATCGGCGCCACGGCGGCCTCGTCGTTGTCCTCATCGTAATAGGTGACGGTGCCGCTCTGCAGCGTCAGCGTCACTTTCACCTGCGCCAGCTTGGCGTCCGGCACGTTCAAGTCGACGCGCAGCGGGGCCAGCGTCGCCGTCAGGCCGTACGGCGACGGGGTGCCGTCCTTCTTGAGCGGATACAACTTCAGCGTCTCGTCGAGCTGGCGCCGTCTTTTCCAGGCTTTCCAGGCGTAGCCGAGCTGGCTGTCGAGGCTCGTCTGAGCGAGCGCCAGGCACAGGTCGAAGTCGGTCAGGGCGTTGCGGCTGTCGGTCATCGTTTTTTGCACTCCTTTAATTGGAAATGGGGGATGCGCGAAAGGGAAGGAAGGGGCGGCTCGGTTCAATCGCCCGCCGTCTGCGTGCGGTCGACGGTCTTGCTGGCGAGATAGCCCGCGTGGCTGATGCCGAGCACGGCGAGAAAGCCTTGCCCCAGCGTCGGCAGCTGCCCGAGCTCCTCCGCCGGGACGGTGCCGAACAGCTGGAGCAGCAGCACGCTGTAGGCGGCTGCGCCGACGAGGGTGAAAAAGAACAGCTGCAGCTTGGCCAGATCCACGTAGCCCGCCGTCTTGAGCTCCTCGCCCTGGAACAGGTCGTTCCACGCCGCATCCTGGAACCGCGGCTTGGCGAGCAGGATGCCGTCCCCGGCCGCCACCTGCTCCGGATCGAGCTTGGCCGCCGCGGCCGGGTCCGGCTGCTTGTCCTGCTTCTGCGCATGGATGACGGGAGCGGCGACGAGCGAGGTGACGCTGATGCCCATGAGCGCCCACAGCTGCCAGTCCATGTCGATCTGCAGCGCCGCCGTCGGGTCCGCCAGGCCGTAGGCGCGCAGCGAGGCCGCCGTATAGTAGGCGGACAGCAGCAGCACCGTCCAGATGACGGTCTGGAAGCGGGACAGGCTCATGACGTTGCGTTCATTGACGAGCAGCCCGCGATACCGGCCGGTCAGCCGCTTGCTGACGAGCGCGCACAGCAGCGCCAGCAGCAGTCCGTGTCCGGCCCAGAGCGCTCCTTGGCCCTCGCTGAGCGACTCCTTCAGCTCGGCGAGCCGCTCGGAATCGAGCGGGCCGGCGGGGGAGGCGGCCGGTGGGGAGACGGCCGGCGGAGAGACGGTTAGCGGGGAGACGGGCGGGGAAGACGGGGGCGGATCAACGGTGACGGTAGTGGAGGCTGCCAGGGTGCCCGGCGGGGAGGACGGGGCGGCTGCCAGGATGCCCGGCGGGGAAGCCAGGGCGGCTCCCAGGGTGCCCGTCAAGGGGGCCAGGGCGGCTGCCAGGGTGCCCATCGGGGAGGCCAGGGCGGCTCCCAGGGTGCCGGCTCCTGCAAGGTCGGCGCCGACACGCTCGACGGCCTGAATCATGCCGGAGTCGAGCGTGCTTGCCGTCGAATCCGCTCCGATGGACGCTGCGCTTGCCTCGCTTCCAAAATCGGATGCACTCGTTCCTTGGGGGGAGCCGAGCAGCCGGGCGACGGCGGTTTTGGCCGCCTGCCGATCCTTCAGCTCATCGGCCGTCACGGGAGGCCCGTCGGTCCGGCCGCGATCGAGCTCGGCGATGAGCATCCGCGTCTGCGTCTTGGTGAGGTTGTACGCCGTGACGAGCGGCGGCAGCAGCGCCAGCGCGAGCACGAGCAGCGTGATCGCCGCCGGCAGCGCCGCGCCGCGGATCGGCCGCGGCGGCTTGCGAAGCGTCGGCTCCATCGGCCGTTACCCGTTCGGCGAGGCGATGCGGAAGCCGCCGCCGTCGCCGCTCGATTCGTTCGTATCGACCGATATGCCGCAAACGGTCGTGCTTTGCAGCTGCCGCAGGCTCCAGCCGGCGAACGCCTCGTGACCTCGCCAGCCTCGCGATTCCGCCAGCCAGGCGTAGGCGACCTGCGGGTGCTCGGCACGGATGCGGCCGCAGGTGAGGCCGGAGCCGTAGATGCCGACCGCGTATGGCTTGCCGCCTTTGCGGGCCGCTTCCGCCCCTTCCGCTTGCACCGACTCGATGACGCCTCTGATGTAGTCGCGCACCGGACCGTTCAGGTCCGCATCCGACGCGTCATAGTCGACCGTGAAGTAGATGGGCGTGCCTCCCGGCTGGCCGATGGCCTTGCGGGCGTAGGCCGCCGCGTCGGCGCCGTCCCTTCTTCCCGCTTCGGCGCTGAAATAAGACGCGCTTGTCGGAAAGCCGTTCTCCCACACGGCGACGATGTAAAGCCCCTCCGTGCTCAGGGCGGCAGCCTCCTCCCTCGTCAAATTTTTCTGCGGCCGGTTGCGGTTGTAGTAGCGCCCGACAAACTCGTACCCCGCTTCGCGAATCGCCTTCGCCAGCGAGTGGCAGTTGACTGCCGTGTCGATTCCTTTCGCCATCGTTCTGTCTCCTCGTATAGTATGTTTTGAAAGCTTTTGAAGGCTAGCTTCCAGCCCCCGAGGGAGCTGGAAAACGCCTTCCAAATTCCCAGTGCTTCGTTCTTTGAAAATTGAAATGGGACTGGACTTTCCGGCATGCCTCTGGACAATGGAACGTAGGGTCCATTCGGGGAAATTCTTTTGTCTCCTGTAGCATCGTCTACATCCAAAGTCTGTTTCTCCGGTACGCGTCTGAGCTTCTGACCCGCTGGCCGTTCCCTTCGACACCCCATGCCCGGCTTAGCAAACCGGGGCAGCTCATGGACCGAAGCGTGTTCTTATAGGCGAGGGTGATTGATCTGCGTGTGCGCCGGAGGCATCCCGGAGCGTCCATTCCCTGAATCCCCTATAGAGAGGAGGAATTCTATTTTGAAGCTGTTTGTCGGTATTGACGTCAGTTCGCAAGAACTGGAAGCGTGTTTCATGAATTCGGATGGCGACAAGCTCGAGACGCTCACCGTAAAAAACAATCTCGAAGGCGCATCCTATCTGCGTGATCGTATTGTTGCTGCAGCGGACAAGCACGTGTCATCCGAGATCCATATTGGTCTGGAAGCGACATCGGTCTATAGCTGGCATCCGGCGATGTACATGCATCAGGATGCCGCGCTGCAGAAGCGCAAAGCCAAAGTCTTCACCATCAATCCGAAGCTGGTCAGCAAGTTCAGGGAAGCTTACTCGGATCTGGATAAGACCGACCGCCTCGATGCCTGGGTCATCGCGGACCGCCTTCGTTTCGGCAGGCTGACGACCACCGTCGTCATGCAGGAGCAGTACGTTGCGCTCCAGCGCCTGACGCGCATGCGGTTTCACCTGATCCACAACCTGACCCGCGAGAAGCAATATTTCTTGCAAAACCTGTTCTACAAATGCAACGCCTTTACCACCGAAGTGGAGAGCTCCGTATTCGGTCATGCGCTCATGGAGATGCTCTCCGAGAAGTATAGTCTCGATGACATCGCGACCATGGAGGTCGCTGATCTAGCTGACTATCTGCGGGACAAGGGGCGCAATCGCTTCCCTGACCCCGAGAATGTCGCGCGCTGCATTCAGAAAGCCGCTCGCGCCTCGTACCGCCTTGGGAAAGTCGTCGAGGATTCCATCGACCTGGTGCTCGGCACGTCCATTCAAGCGATTCGCAGCATCCAGTCCCAGCTGAAGGACCTAGACAAGGCCATTGAGCGGATTCTGGACGGCATCCCTGGCGCCAAATGCTTGCGTTCGATCCCGGGCATCGATCGGGTGTACGCCGCCGGCATTCTCGCGGAAATTGGCGACATCGACCGCTTCGGCGATCAGGCCGCTGTAGCCAAATACGCAGGCCTGACCTGGCGCAGGCACCAATCTGGACCGTTTGAAGCCGAGGATACGAAACGCATCAAATCCGGCAACCGATTCCTTCGCTATTACCTGGTTGAAGCTGCCAACTCGGTGAAGAACCGCGATGAAGAATTCGGCGCGTACTACCGGAAGAAATACAAGGAAGTACCCAAGCACCAACACAAACGCGCCCTCGTCTTAACGGCAAGAAAGCTTGTGCGTCTGGTCGATGTGCTGCTACGCAACGGCCAACTCTATACGCCGCGAAGGAAGGTGACGCCCGCGAAGGATTAACGCCTCCTTTGCTAAAGTCCATGCAATTTCCCAGTTAAAATCTGGAATTATGCTTGATTTTCGACTGGGTTTGATTGGATGTGCCTATTTTTCGTGACTGATACGCTTTACAGCCAAGAAAATTTCCAGATCTAACGGATCAGGGGCTTGACATCATACCGCTGGACTTTCGTCGTCCTGTATCCGTTATACCGGGACGACGTGTCAGTCGGACAGTTACGGGCGTCGCCGTTTCTGTCAGGCTTTGGCGATGACGGGCGTCATGGGGCGTGGCGCAGGGCGGTGACGGGCGTCATAAGGCGTAGCGCAGGGCGGTGACCGGCGTCATGGGGCGTGGCGCAGGGCGGTGACGGGCGTCATGGGGAAGCTTGCTGCGGATATGTCCAAGGCCCGCTGGCAACCGCTTGGCTCATCCTCTACCCTCCCTTTCCGAAACGGAAGGAAACGGCTCCAGAGAGCCGCTCCGCTTCTTCAAGAGAGCCCATCCGCTCCGCTCCAGCTTTCGTCGCCCCTCCGCCACCGTTCCAGCCTCTTCATTTTGAAGTAACTCGATTTTTTCGAGCTAATCCCTTCCTGGCGCCCCCTTCCAAGCCCGTTAGCTCGATTTTTTCGAGCTAATCCCTTCCGGGATCGCCACACGAACGTTGAAGGCCTAGCATCTTGATTCCTTGTCCCTCCACGCACCCGAGTTACTCGGTTTTTCCGCGCAACTCCGCCCGGCTGGCACCCCTCGCACCCGAGTTACTCGGTTTTTCCGTGCAACTCCGCCCGCTGGCCCCTCCACGCACCCCAGTTACTCGGTTTTTCCGCGCAACTCCGCCCGCTGGCCCTCCACGCACCCCAATTACTCGGCTTTTCCGCGCAACTCCGCCCGGTGGCACCCCTCGCACCCGAGTTACTCGGTTTTTCCGCACAACTCCGCCCGGCTGGCACCCTACGCACCCCAGTTACTCGGTTTTTCCGTGCAACTACGGCCAATCGGCCCTCCATGCATCCGAGTTACTCGGTTTTTCCGCGCAACTCCGCCCGGCTGGCACCCCTCGCACCCCAGTTACTTGGTTTTTCCGCGCAACTCCGCTTGTGCAGCCACCTTTCGGGCTGCAACCTTCGCTCTCAAGCTTCCTTGAAGTAGAAGTCGGCAGGCGGCTGCCTCTATCGATATAAAAAAGGTGCCCCCTGCCATCTGAAGGAGATGACAGGGGACACCGATGACGTTACAGTTCGACCTCGCGAAGGAGCAATACGGCCGCCGTGCGGTCGCTGACGCCGAGCTTGCTGTAGATGACGCTCGCATAGTTACGGATCGTGCCTTCGTTCATGAACATGACGGCCGCGATTTGCTTGTTGGACATGCCGCTGCGAATAAGTCCAGCTACTTCCAGCTCCCGCCCGGTAAAGCCCCACTCTGCTGACGCAGGCATCCCCGGAATCCTGCCGACGCCCGCATGCTGCCCGGAGCTTGCTATTGAGCGCTTTCCTGAGCTTGCTGCTCCCAATCGCCCTGCTTCCGCTGATAAACCTGGACCCGCTTCCGATCGCCAGGCTTCCGCCGCTGATCCTGGACCCGTTCCCGATCGCCAGGTTTCCCCTGCTGATCCTGGACCCGCTCCCGATCGCGAGGCTTCCGCCGCTGATCCTGGACCCGCAACCGATCGCCAGGTTTCCCCTGCTGATCCTGGACCCGTTCCCGATCGCCCAGCTTCCCCTTCTAGTCCTGGCTCCGCCACCGATCGCCGAGCTTCAGCAGACTGTCCAGCGAATTCGTCCGCCCCATATCCCGCGACTGCCGCCTCGGCCGGCGCTGCCTCCTCCGAGAGCCGCCGCAGTTGGGCAGCGACGTTGGAGGCGACGGCGGCAGGCATGACGAGGCGGCCCTTGGCGGCATCGCGGATCGCGTCGAGCAGCTGCGGGGCGTCCATGTCCTTGAGCAGATACCCGCATGCGCCCGCCGCGAGCCCGTCGCGGACGTAGCCGTCGTCGAGAAACGTGGAAAGCAGCAGGACGACGGTGCGCGAGCCTTCCTCGGCGAGCCGCCTGGCGCATTCAATGCCGCCCATGCGGGGCATCTGGATGTCGAGCAACAGCACGTCCGGCTCCAGCTCGCGAACTCGCTGCAGCGCTTCCGCTCCATCCGCCGCCAGTCCGACGACTTCCATGTCGGACTCGAGCCGCACGATCGTCTGCAAGCCGTCGCGCATGAGAGCCTGGTCGTCGGCGATGACGATGCGCAGCTGCCTCATGCCGACGCCTCCCCACCCGCTCCGCTTGGCGGAATCGGTACCGATGCCTTCTCACATGCGCTGGGCGCCTCTCCGCCCCCAGTGGCTTTCACCTTCGAGGGTCCCGTCGACATACCAGGGGGCGCGGCAACCGCCTCGGCTTCGTCCGCCTCACCAGCGAGCGGCCACGCGTGCCCTGGCTCCGCATGCCTTGCGGCCGCCGCCTCTAACTCCGCTGCTTGGCCGATCAGCGGCTGCTCGGCCCGATCCGGCACGCCCCCGCCCGCCGCGTCCCTCGCCTCACCAGCGAGCGGCCACGCGTCCCCTGGCTCCGCATGCCTTACGGCCGCCGCCTCTAACTCTGCTGCTTGGCCGATCAGCGGCTGCTCGGCCCGATCCGGCCCGTCTCCGCACGACGCGCTCGCCACGCCCGCCGCCACGCCCACCGCGCTCGCCACGCCCGCCGTCTCGACCGCCTCGACCGCCTCGGCCGCCTCGGCCTCCCCCGCCTGGCGGGGCAGCGGCAGCGCGACACGCAGCTCGGCGCCGCCGTGCGCGGCCGCGCCCAGCGTCAGGCTGCCGCCGGCTTCGGCGAGCTGCCCCTGCAGGGCACGCAGGCCAAATCCAGGCTCCGCCTCGCCGCTCCACATGCCGTCGTTCCACAGCGACAGCGCGATCCGCCGCCCGCCCTCGGCGGACGGCTCCGCCTCCACCCGGCAGACGAAGCGCTGCGCTCCTCCGTGGCGGATGCCGTTGGTCAGCCCTTCCCGCAAAATATCCCGCAGCAGCCGTGCCTGGTACCAGCTGAGATGAGGCAGGCCGGCGAAGCTTCCCTCCACGCGGACGCCGCTCGCCCATTCGGCTTCCCGCGCCACCTGCTCCAGCTCCTCCGCCGGAGGCCGACGGACCGCGACGTCCGCCGCGATCGCCCGCACGGAGCCGCGAATTTCCTCCAGCCCCTTGCGCGCGAGCTGGCGCGCGAGCTCCACCTTGGCCTCGGCCTCGTCGCCTTCGCCGGCGGCGAGCAGCCGGCGCGCCGCCTCCAGCTGCACGATCGCCGCGGTCATCGTATGCCCGACGCTATGATGGATCTCGCGGGCGATCCGCCCCCTCTCCTCCAGCACGGCCACCTCCGCCATCGCCTCGTACGCCGAACGGATGGATGCCTCGAGCTGCCGGCCGCGCTCCTCCAGCTCCTGCGTGCGGCGGCGGACCGCCTCCTCGAGCCGCGCCTGCGAGCGGGACAGCTCCACGGCCGCGCGGTAGGCGCGGATCGAGGCGTAGACGGTGCTGAACAGCTTGGAGCTGGTCAGCTCCGTCTTTTCGCGATAGTCGTTGATGTCATAGCTGCGAATGACGTCCGACTCGGGAGCCTGCCCCGGCTGCCCGGTGCGCAGCACGATGCGGACGAGCGCATTGCCGAGCTCCTCCCGGATGGACCTCGCCAGCCGCAGGCCGGCATCCTCCGTCTCCATGACGACATCCAGCAGCACGACCGCGACGTCGGGATGGCCGCGCAGCAGCCCCAACGCTTCCGATGCGCTGTAGGCGCTGTAAAAAACGAGCGGCCGTCCCTCGAACGTCTCCGGCCCGAGCACGAGCCGGGTAATGCGGTGGATGTCCGGATCGTCGTCGACGATCAGGAACTTCCAGCCGGAGCCGTCCTCGACCGCCGGCTCCTCCTCCGGCGCGAAGCCGATCTCCTCTTCCTCCATCCTCTGCTCCTCCTTCATGACCGATTCCTTTCCCGCGCGTTTGCGCCGTCCTGCCGCTCGTCCTCCTCCGACGCCTCGGGCAGCTCCAGCTCGAAGCGCGTGCCCCGGCCGGGCTCGCTCCAGATGCGGATCGCTCCGCCCCAGGTCGTCGCGACGAGGCTGTACACGAGGCTGAGGCCGAGCCCCGTCCCTCCGCGGCCCCGCCGCGTCGTCACGAACGGATCGAAGATCCTGGCGGCCAGCTCCGGCTCCATGCCGACGCCGTCATCCTCGAATTCCACCTGGATGCCCTCCCGCTCCTGCAACCGCGAGATGCGGATCATGACGATGCCGGCGCCTCCCTCCGGATACGCATGCGTGACGGAGTTGACGAGCAGGTTGGTCAGGATCTGATAAAAAGCCCCCACGTATCCCGTCGTCTCCAGCCCTTTCTCCGCCTCCACCCGCACGTCCAGACGGACGCCCGATTCCCGCAGCAGCGGGCTGAGGCTGATCAGCACGTCGAGCGCCGCCTGCTTGGCCTCGAACCGCTGCGGCAGCTCGCTCGCCTGGCCGGCCGCGACCTGCTTGAAGCTGCGGACGAGCTGCTCCGTGCGCTGCAGGTTGGACAGCAGGATGGACGCCGACTCCGAGCTTTCGGCCAAAAACCGCTCGAGCTCGGTCCGCTTCATCTGCCCGGAGGCGTACAGCGTCCGCAGCCGCTCGGCGCGCTGGACGAGATGGCTCGAAGCGGTGACGCCGATGCCGATCGGCGTGTTGATCTCGTGGGCGACGCCGGCGACGAGATTGCCGAGCGAGGCCATCTTCTCCGCCTGCACGAGCTGCCGCTGGGTCGACTCCAGCCGTTCCATCGCCTCCTGCAGCTCCGCCGTCCGTGCCTGCACCCGCTGCTCGAGCGTCTGATTCCACTCGTCCTTGAGCCGGTCCATCGCGAGAAGCCGCTGCGCCAGCTGCTCGGCCTCGGCGAACGAGCCGGCATAGTGGCGGGCGAGCAGCACCGACTGGAAGAGCGAGAACATCAGAAAGCCCAGCGGAGCGAGCGAGGCCGCGCGCGTCAGGTCCGCCATGTAGAAGAAATCGTGGACGACCGTGCCGGCGAGGAAAGCGAAGCCGCAAAGGAACAGCAGCGCTCCGCGCTCGCCCCGCGCTACCGCCACCGCGATCGCGCCGACTCCGTACGCCATGACGAAGCAGGCATACAGCTCGGCGGGGAGCAGCGCATATTCGTAGACGCGCTGCTCCGCCACCAGGCACAGCAGCGCTCCCAGGCCGCCGACGGCGTCGGAAGACCGGACGAGCCTGCGCCCGATGAACGCCGGATACAGCTCCCGCAGCATGCGCGTCAGCAGCAGCAGGCCGAGATAGAAGATGAGGTAGAGCGCCTTGGCGAACCATTGCCAGTCCAGCGCCGGAAAGATCGTGTAGACGAGGCGATCGTTGACCAGCAGCGTCCGCACCGACATGAGCAGCGAGAAGGAGCCGACGTACAGCGAAGCGAGATGGCGCCTTCGCACCGCGAACACGAGCAGATGATAGAACGCGATGATGCCACAGGCGCCGAAGGCGAACCAGGAGATCGCCGCGTCGCGGCGATACAGCGCCCCGAGCTCCGCTTCCGTGCCGATCAGCGGGCTGCGCTGGAACCCGCTTTTGTAATAATCGAAGTTGGACAGCTGCAGCACGAGCTCGAGCTCCGGCCCGTCCGCCCGCTCCAGCGGCGCCACCTGCACGATCTGGCGGGGCACCGCCTCTTCCCGCGAGCAGGAGACGACGCCGGCCGATGCCGTCTCGCGGCCGTCCGCCCACAGCCGGTACGAGGTGAACAGATTGCCGAGCTTGACGGCGAGCAGCGGCAGGTCCTCCGGCACGAGCGCCGTCAGCCGCAGCGTCGCGCAGCCGTCCAGCGGGTAGGTCCGCCCCCCGATCTCCTGCTTGTTCCAGTAGCCGGGCACGTCCATGAAGCCGGCCGGCCGCGGCGGCGGGCCGCCATCCCAGCTGGCCGGCTCCAGCAGCCGGCCGGGGTAGAACTCCCACTGTCCGCGCAGCGCGATCGCTTCGTCGAACGGCTGGCCCGACAGGTCGATCGTCCCCGCCTCCGCCGCAGGCGACCGCTCCCGGCCGCCTCCCGGGGCCAGCAGCGCCCACGCCGCCGCACCGATCAGCAGCAGCAGGACGACGGGTAGGAGCAGCCGCCTCTTAGGCTTGGGAAGTCGGGATTTCGACATCCTTCAAGTACCTCAGCTCGCGCGCGAGCTCCATGCCTGGGGCGAGCGGCAGCTCATGGCTCACGGCCAGCAGCTTGGGCGAGTAGGCGTTGGACGGATGCGCGCGCTTCATCCAGCCGAGGCGCATGTAGGTTTCCGCCACCAGCTCGCTGCAGAAGAACGTCTTTTCGTCCGCCTGGCAGTCCCAGCGCCCTGCGAGCAGCTCCTCCGCCATCCGCTTCAGGCTCGGGAACGACGCGTCATGCACCTCCTCGACGAACGCCTGGAACTTGTCCAGCGTGTCCGCCTGCCTTTCCCCGATCAGCTGGCGGAACGCATACCGCGAATCGTAGCGGCCCGCCTCGTCGGTCGCGATGCGCTCGCGCAGCCGCACGAGCATCGGTCCCGTCTTGATGCGATGCTCCTCGACATCCTCGAGCGTCGCCGTCGTCGTCGACTCCCAGAGCAGCGCCTCGTCGAAGCCGGGCAGCCGGACGACCATGCCGACATGCGACCATTCCGAACGGCTGATGATCTCGATCTCCACCGATTCGCGAAAAATGCCGTGAAAAAATACCAGATCCCCCGTCTGAAGCGTGCGTTCCCATTCCGTCCAAGCCGATTGCAGCGTCATGCCATCCCTCTCCCTATCCCGTGTCGCAGCCGGCGCAGGCGCCCGCATCGGCAAAAAAGCCCGTTCATCCGAGTGCCGCCTCATGTCGTCGGAGCAGGAGCGGCCAGGCGGAAAAACGGGCGTCTCGCGGATACGTCAAGCGCCGCGCAGGAAGCGCAATCCAATTTTACCATGAAAGCGCTGCTTCCGGCAGGAGCCTAAAGGCATGGTTTGCCGTTTTCGCGGCCGCGGGTTAAACTGAAGTATTCATTCCATGGAAGAGGAAGGGGAGCCGCTCATGCTGGAAGTGCGCCAATCTCCGAATACGACGGGTGAATTCACCCGGGGCGTATTCGCGACCCGCAACATCGCCAAGGGAACGCTGTTCCACGAGGCTCCGGTCGTCACGTATCCGAACGAGGAGCACGAGCTGATCGAGCAGACGATCCTCGAGGACTACGTGTTCAACTTCGGCGCCAACCACGGCGCGCTCGTGCTCGGCTACGGGAGCCTGTTCAACCACTCGTACGAGCCCAACGCGGTGTACGAGCTGAACTTCGATCAGCTGACCGTCGAGTTCTACGCCTATCGCGACATTGAGGCGGACGAGGAGATCATGATCAACTACAACGGCGAGCCGGACTGCGACGATCCGCTCTGGTTCACCGAGGACGACGGGGACTGACGAAGGGGAAAGATGCGGCGAGCTCAGGACGGCGAGCAAGTTCGAGGCGAGCGGAGCAAGAGCGGGTATGCCCCTGTTCCGCTCGAAGCGAGCGCGTCGAGGACATTTTCCCCTCGTCGGCGATCCCTCTTGCTCATTTCATCCATATATTGTAATATTACGTTATAACGATTCTTTGCGCGAAAGGAAGACCCGCCTATGAACACCGACAGCCGAGCGTTCGAGGAGGCGGCCGAGCTGCTGAAGGCGCTCGCCCATCCCGTGCGGCTCTGCATCGTGAACGGCCTGCTCGCCAAAGGCTCCTGCAACGTCAGCTTCATGCAGGACTGTCTCGGCCTGCCCCAGTCGACCGTCTCCCAGCATCTGCAGAAGCTCCGCGCCGCAGGCATCGTGCAGACGTCCCGCAGCGGCCTCGAAGTCCACTATACGATCGCCGACGAGCGCGTGAAGCAGCTCGCCGGCATCCTGCTCAAGGAGGAACCCTTATCATGACCCGCAAGATCCTCATCGTCGGCGGCGTCGCCGGCGGCGCTTCGGCCGCCGCCCGCCTGCGCCGGCTGGACGAGAACGCCCAGATCGTCCTGTTCGAGCGCGACGACCATATCTCCTTCGCCAATTGCGGCCTGCCCTACTACATCGGCGGCTCGATCCAGGACCGCTCCCGCCTGCTCGTCCAGACGCCGGAGGCGATGACGGCCCGCTACCGGCTGGACATCCGCGTCCGCAGCGAGGTCGTCGCCGTCGATGCCGCTGCCCGCAACGTGACGGTGCGCACCCGCGACGGACGGACGTACGAAGAGACGTACGACGCCCTGCTGCTGTCTCCCGGCGCGAAGCCGATCGTGCCGCCCGTGCCGGGCGCCGGGCTCGACGCCGTGACGACGCTGCGCAACCTGGCCGATACCGACCGCATCAAAAGCCTCGTCGACCGCCAAGGCACGCGCTCCGCGCTCGTCGTCGGCGGCGGCTTCATCGGCGTCGAGATGGCCGAGAACCTGCGCGAGGCCGGGCTGGACGTGACGCTCGTCCAAAGCTCGGGCCAGATTCTGGCTCCGTTCGATCCGGAGCTCGCCTCGATGCTCCAGACCGAGCTCGAGCGCGCCGGCGTGCGCGTCCTGCTTCATGAGACGGCGAAAGCGTTCCGCGAGCTGGCCGGAGGCGCCGTCGAGACGGAGCTGGCCGGAGGCGGCTTCATCCGCTCGGAGCTCGTCGTGCTGGCGGTCGGCGTCGAGCCGGATACCGCCTTCCTCCACGGCAGCGGCATTCCGCTCGGCGAGCGCGGCCACATCCTCGTCGACGAGTCGATGCGCGCCGGGGCCGACGGCGTCTACGCCGTCGGCGATGCCGTGCTCGTCCGCGAGCTGCAGAGCGGCCGGCCATCGGCCGTGCCGCTGGCCGGCCCCGCCAACAAGCAGGGCCGCATCGCCGCCGATGCGATCTGCGGCCTGCCCTCGACGTACAAGGGCGCGCAGGGCACGTCGATCATCAAGGTGTTCGGCTTGACCGGAGCCGCGACGGGACGCAGCGAAAAGACGCTGCGCGAGCAAGGCGTGCCGTACGAAGCGACGTACGTGCACCCCGCCTCCCACGCCGGCTACTATCCGAATGCCGCGCCGATGGCGCTCAAGCTGTTGTTCGCTCCGGACGGCGCCGTCCTCGGCGCGCAGGCGGTCGGCGCGGACGGCGTCGACAAGCGCATCGACTCGATCGCCGCCGTGCTGCGGCTCGGCGGCACCGTGCATGACCTCGCGGAGCTGGAGCTGGCCTACGCGCCGCCTTATTCCTCCGCCAAGGACCCGGTCAACATGGCCGGCTACACGGCGGAGAACATCCTCGCCGGCCGCATGCCTGTGTTCCACGCGCCTGAGCTGGCGGAGCGCGACGAGTCCGCGACGCTGCTCGTGGACGTCCGTTCGGTCATGGAGCATGAAGCCGGACATATCCCGGGATCGCTGCTGGTGCCGGTCGACGAGCTGCGGGAACGGCTTGCCGAGCTGGATCCGAGCCGCGAGATCTGGGTGTACTGCCAGGTCGGCATGCGCGGGTACACCGCCTCCCGCATCCTGGCCCAGCAAGGCTACCGGGTACGCAATTTGAGCGGCGGCTTCAAGACGTACCGGCTGTTCGAGGCGGCGAAGCGGATGGACGAAAAGGCCTCCCAAGCCCGACTCCAGGCTCCGTCCGCCGTCCCGATCGCGGCCACCTCGGAAGCTCCGGACCGTCCTGACGCGGCCGGTGGTGCCGCGGCGGCTTCGCAGCCGCAAGGCGGCAGCGGCGCGGCTCCAGCGGCCGTTCCGGCACGAGACGGCAGCGGCGCCATCGGTACCGCCGTCCAGGAGCCGCTCGGCGGCAGCCGCGCCGACGGCCGCCATGCCGTAAGGCAGGACGGCCTCCCGTCGAGCGATGCTCGGGAGACCGCCTCCGTTTCCAGCGCTGCCCGGGCTGCGGTCGAGACCGTCGCGAGACCGCTCGCCTCCTTCGCCCCGGCCGCCGCCGCACCTGCCGCAGTGGGCGACGCCCCGGCCCGGGCCGGCCTGCCGCAGCCGGACGCGACGCTCGACGCCTGCGGCCTCTCCTGTCCCGGTCCGCTCATCGAGGTGAAGCGGCGGATGGACTCGCTCGAGCCCGGGCAGGTGCTGCGCGTGCAGGCGACCGATCCCGGCTTCGGCGAGGATGTCGGGGCGTGGGCCCGCATGTACGGCGCCGAGCTGCTGCAGGCCGGCCGCGCGGAAGGCGGCCGCTTCGAGGCGCTCCTGCGCAAGCGGCCGGCCGCAGCGCTCGCGGCGTCCGGCGCTCCGGCCTCCACGGCTCCGGCAGCGGCTCCCGCCGCTCCGGAGGGCAGCACGCTCGTCGTCTTCAGCGGCGACCTCGACAAGGCGATCGCCTCCTTCATCATCGCCAACGGCGCCGCCTCGAGCGGCAAGAAGGTGACGCTGTTCTTCACCTTCTGGGGACTCAACGTCATCCGCAAGCCGGAGCGCGTCCAGGCGGACAAAGGCCTCGTCGGCAAGATGTTCGGCCTGATGATGCCGCGCGGCAGCACGCGGCTCGGCATGTCCCGCATGAACATGGGCGGGCTCGGGGCGAAGATGATCCGCGGCGTCATGAAAGGCAGCGGCATCTCCTCCCTGGAGGAGCTCATCCAGACGGCGCTCGATCAAGGCGTCGAGATCGTCGCTTGCTCGATGTCCATGGACGTCATGGGACTGAAGCGGGAGGAGCTGATCGACGGCGTCAAGGTCGGCGGCGTCGGCTATTACCTCGGCAAGGCGGACCAGTCCGGCATCAACCTGTTCATTTAGCAAGGCCGCATCCCGAGAAGCATGGGGCGGGCAGAAGGGCCTGAAGAGGCCGGCTGCCCGCCCCATGCCCCGTTCTTGCGGTCTCATCCTGCAAGGCGTCCGCAAGCGCCTGAAAAAGAGTATACTGGCATCATGGAGGTGACCCGCATGAAGCGAACGACCCGCTCCGGCTCGGCCGGAGCCCTGCTCGGCGGCGAGATGCCGTCAGACCGCGAATGGACCGCCATCACGGGCTGCGACGCGGCGGCGGACGGCGCGTTCTGGTACGCCGTGCGCTCGACCGGCATCTTTTGCCGGCCGTCCTGCCGCTCCCGCGAGCCGAGGCGCGACCGCGCGCTGGTGTTCCGGACGCCGGAGCAGGCGATGGACGCCGGATTCCGGTCCTGCAAGCGCTGCGAGCCGGAAAAGGCCGCCAAGCCCGACGAGGCTTGGCTGGCCGAGATGGAATCGCTCCTGGCGGCGCGACTGCGCGAGGGCCTGTCGCTCGGCGAGCTGGCGGACGCCGCCTGCCTGTCGCCCTGGCATCTGCATCGCCGCTTCAAGCGGGCGACAGGCTTGACGCCGCAGCAGTACATCCGCCGCGAGCGGATCGCGCGGGCCAAGCGGCTGCTGGACGACACGGAGCAGACCGTGGCGTCCGTCGCCAAGGAATGCGGCATCCCTTCGGCGAGCCGCTTCATCGCCTTGTTTCGCCAGGAAGCGGGCTGCACGCCCGCCGAGTACCGCCGCCGGACAGGCGGAGAACAAGATGCCGAAGGAGGCAAAGCCGAATGAGCGCAGAAGAGAACGTGCTGTACTGGAGCGTGCTGGAGATGGACGGCTGGCGGCTGCATGCCGCGGCGGATTCGGAGGGGTTCGCGTTCTGCGGATCGCAGGACGCCCCGTTCGAGGAGCTGGCCGAGTGGGCGGGGGCCCGCCGGCCGGGGTCGAGGCTCGAGCGGTCCGATGCCGTCCTGCAGCCTTATCTGGATGAGCTCGCCGCCCTGCTGAGCGGAAAGAGCCGGGAGTTCCGGCTGCCGCTGTCGCTCGGCGGCACCGCGTTCCAGCGGGAGGTATGGGACGAGCTGCGGCGGATTCCGTACGGCGAGACCCGCACGTACCTCCAGATCGCCGAGGCGATCGGCCGGCCGTCGGCCGCGCGCGCCGTCGGCGCGGCGATCGGCGCGAACCCGGTGCTCATGCCGGTGCCCTGCCATCGCGTCGTCGGCTCCGGCGGCGCCCTGACGGGCTACCGGGGCGGGCTGGAAATGAAGCGCCGGCTGCTGGCGCTGGAAGGCTCTGCGGGCCGGCAGCCTGTCCCGGAGCGCCGGAGCTAGTCGGCGGCGCCGCAGGACGGCAGCCTGTCCCGGAGCTAGCCGGAGCTAGCCGGCTTCGCCGCGGGCGGCGCTGCAAGCAGGTTCATGCCCGGCGGCGCTGTTGCCGAGGGGGCATCCGCGAGGACAGCGGGACATGCCGGCACGTCCGCAGGTTCCGATGGACGGACCAAAAAGAGTCGAGCCCCTATTCGCGGGGCTCGACTCTTTTTGGCGTTCCGGCGATTCGGCCCGCTCCCTCGCATCCAAGGCATGTATGTGCCTTGGTTCCGGCAAGTTCGGCCGGCTCCCCCGCATCCAAGGCAGTCATGTGCCTTGGTTCCGGCAAGTTCAGCCGGCTCCCTCGCATCCAAGGCGGGTATGTGCCTTGGTTCCGACGTCGGCCGGCCCCCTCGCATCCAGGGCATGTATGTGCCTTGGTTCCGACGTCGGCCGGCCCCCTCGCATCCAGGGCATGTATGTGCCTTGGTTCCGGCGATTTGGCCGGCTCCCTCGCATCCAAGGCAGATAGGTGCCTTGGTTCCGGCAAGTTCAGTCGGCTCCCTCGCATCCAAGGCAGATAGGTGCCTTGGTTCCTGCGATTCGGCCCGCTCCCTCGCATCCAAGGCGGTTATGTGCCTTGGTTCCGGCAAGTTCAGCCGGCTCCCTCGCATCCAAGGCGGTTATGTGCCTTGGTTCCGGCAAGTTCAGCCGGCTCCCCCGCATCCAAGGCATGTATGTGCCTTGGTTCCGGCAAGTTCGGCCGGCTCCCCCGCATCCAAGGCGGTTATGTGCCTTGGTTCCGGCAAGTTCGGCCGGCTCCCCCGCATCCAAGGCAGATAGGTGCCTTGGTTCCAAACTTTGCAGCTTGCCCGGTTTGCCCGTCAAGCTGCGCCAGCCCCGCCTTGCTGCCCAGCCTAGGCTGGGCATGTCTCGCCTGTCGCAGCCAGCCTATCAAGGCTGGCTTCGCCCTTCCATCTCCGCGCGCGGCAAAGGCTTGCGGAGCGTTTGGGCCCGATTGCCTTTCCCGCTATTCCTGCTGCTTGCGGTAGAGCATCCGGGACGCCAGGATGCCGACGATGCCGAGGCCGATGAACAGAATCGCCCGCACAGCGGTCGAGACGCCCGGCAGATCGATGAAGATGACCTTGATGAGCGTCAGGAACAGCAGCGCGATGCCGGCGGCCCGCACCTTGGCCTTGTGCAGCAGCAGTCCGACGGCGAAAAGCGCGACGGCGTAGGCGACCCAAACGGCGGACAGGACGAGCGAGCGGCGGTCGGGATCGAGCGTCTCGGCGAGCACGAGCGTCAGCTGCGTGAGGAAGACGAGCACGAGCAGCCCTCCGCTCCAGAGCAGCAGCGGTCCGGGACCGCCTGGCAGCTCCTTGTGGCGCAGCGGCCGGAGCAGGACGTACATCGCGGTCCAAGCGGCGAGCAGCACGAGCCAGCCGAACGTCTCCTCCGACCAAGCCTCGCGGATCGGAGCGTTCAGCACCAGCCCGACGCCGAGGAACAGCGTGGCGGCCGCCCCTGCTTTTTGCAGCCCGGAGGACAGCCTCAGGCCCAGGTAGAGCGATGCCACGCCCTGAGCGAGCAGCACCGGACCGAGATAACGATACGAGGCGGCGTCGAAAGCGAGCAGCACCCAGCCCAGCGTCGACACCGCCATATACAGGCGCATCCGATCCTTGTCGCGGGCACGAAAGCCGAAGGCGGCTCCCGCCAGCAGCAGCGACAGCGCGGCGATCATCCAGCGGTAGCCGGATTCCCCCGCCAAGGCATGGAGCCAGCCCGCATTGACGGCGAACGAGGCGAGCAGCAAGGCTTGCCGCTCCGGCTTCCTGGCGAACTCCGCATCCCGCAGCGACAAGCCGAGCTGCAGGAGGTAATGAAGCAGCAGCGCTCCGAGCACGAGCCATCGCTCGCCCGCTCCTTCCGCGCTCGCGCCCCCGAACAGCATCGGCGGCAGCAGCAGGACGTACGACAGGACATACGCGATGCGGAAGCTGGAGCGCCAGCTGAGCAGCAGCACCGCGGCCGAGAAAGCAGCCTCGTAGCCGATGAACAGCGGCAGGTTCGGGTCGGCCGAGTCGACGAGGAACGGCACGAGTGCGCCGGCGACTCCAGCGGCGAGCATAAGCGCCTGCGACCGATAGCGCAGCGAGCAGCCGACGAACAGCAGCACCGCGGCCGCATAGAGGGCGAATGCCGTTGCCGGGCCGATGAAGCCGTACAGCATGTGAGCGGCGAAAAGCGTCAGCACGAGCACGCCGTTCGCGCCGCCGAGCAGCGTCTGCGCCAGCGCTCTCCGGTCCTGCTTCATCCAGCGGACGCCCAGCCCGAACATCGCCGCCGAGGCGGCGATGCCGATCCAGCAGCGGATCGCCGGCGTGATGTAGCCCGCGCTCGACGCCGCCAGGAAGCCCCACAGCACGCCGATCAGCAGGACGACGATGAAGATCCTTGGCAGCCAGACCTGGCCGATCTGACGCTCCCAATCCATCGGCGGACGCGGCTGGCGCGTTTCTGCCTGCTGTCGGCTGCCCGCCGGATGCATGATCTCTTTCGGATGCGTGCCTGGATGCTCTCCCGGCTCCGGACGACCGCTCTGCGCATTCCTTCCTGCCTGCTGGCTGAGGCCCGGCAGGCGCGTTTCCTCTTCCAGATGCGTGCCTGGATGCACTTCCGACTCCGGTCGACCGCTCTGCGCATTCCTTCCTGCCTGCTGGCTGAAGCCCGGCGGGAGCGCTTCCTCATTCGGAGGCGCGCTTGGATGCACTCCCGCTTGCGGGTGCACCTTTGATTCCGGTTGATTGACGTGCGGACGCGCATCGGCCTGCAGGCCGTTTTGCGATGAATTCGCCTCGGCATATGTTCCTGCCTGCAGCGGCTCTCCCGCCTGCAGCAGCCGTCCGTATCGGTACAGCTGACGCCGAAGCTCCCGGACTTCTTCCTCCAGCCGCTCGACCCGCGTTTCCATCGTTTCCTGACTCATCGGCGTCCTCCTTCCGGTTCGCATGATCGTCCTATTATGGCAACGCCTTCCATCTCGTGTCAACGCTTTAGCTTGATGCGGCGGCCACGGGACCATCATCATGCTTGCTGGGCATGAGCCGCCATTGTTCCGCAGGGTCACAGAAATAAAGCTCATGCTCTACCCGTCGCATGAAGGCAGTCCCGACCCCTTCAACTCTCGCCCGTACTCCCGATCTGTCGCATGAAGGCAGTCCCGACTCCTTCAACTCTCGCCCGTACTCCCGACCCGTCGCATGAAGGCAGTCTCGACCCCTTCAACTCTCGCCCGTACTCCCGACACGCCGTATGAAAGCAATCCCGACCCCTTCAACTCTCGCCTGTTCTTCCGACACTCCGCATGAAGGCAGTCCCGACCCCTTCAACTCTCGCCTGTACTTCCGACACTCCGCATGAAGGCAGTCCCGACCCCTTCAACTCTCGCCCGTACTCCCGACACGCCGTATGAAAGCTGTCCCGACCCCTTCAACTCTCGCCCGTACTCCCGACCCGCCGCATGAAGGCAGTCCCGACCCCTTCAACTCTCGCCTGTACTTCCGACACTCCGCATGAAGGCTGTCCCGACCCCTTCAACTCTCGCCCGTACTCCCGACACGCCGTATGAAAGCAGTCCCGACCCCTTCAACTCTCGCCCGTACTCCCGACACGCCGCATGAAGGCAGTCTCGACCCCTTCAACTCTCGCCCGTACTCCCGATCCGTCGCATGAAGGCAGTCCCGACCCCTTCAACTCTCGCCCGTACTTCCGACACTCCGCATGAAGGCAGTCCCGACCCCTTCAACTCTCGCCCGAACTCCCGACCCGTCGCATGAAGGCGGTCCCGACCCCTTCAACTCTCGCCCGAACCTAAGCCAACGGGCACGGCTAATCGGCTGCCACTCAAGCCAACCTGGCTAAAGAAAGAGGCTGTCCCGGGGCCGTCGCTTCGACCTCTGGGACAGCCTCTGCGGGATGGCGTATCGTTCTAGTACTTGTTACAGCCTATAGAATAGAAAGGTTCATGCCGCTGCTTATTCGAGGCCTAATCGGTATCCAAACGAGATAGATCGGTCGCGGTTCAGACGCTTGCTGCCCATACGGACCCTGGCGGCGGACGCTTGCTGCTCGGCGGACGCTTGCTGCCCATACGGATACGGACCTGCCGGCGAAAGCTTCGCCTCAAGCCGCCCTGACCGCGCGCGCCGCCTAGCGGCCCAGCCGCCAGGCGAGGTCGCTCCACCGCAGCTCCTGGCGCAGGCGTCCCGGGTCGGTGCCGCGGCCGATGACGACCGCCTCGATGCCCGCCATCTCCGCGAAGTCGAGCAGCTGCTCCGTCTTCACGACGTACGAGAAGCCGGTATGATGCGCGCCGCCGGCCGCGATCCAGCCCTCGACTCCGTCCTTGAGCGTCGGCAGCACCTTCCACAGCACGCGCGCGACCGGCAGCTTCGGCAGCGGCCGGCCCGCCGCCACCGCCTCGACCTCGTTCACGACGAGGCGGAACCGCCCGCCGAGGTCGACGATCGTCACGTTGAGCGCTTCGCCGGCGCGGCCGTCGAACACCATCCGCGCCGGGTCCTCCTTGCCCCCGATCCCGAGCGGATGCACCTCCAGACGGGGCTTGCCGGCCGCGATTGTCGGGCAAATCTCCAGCATATGCGCGCCGAGCACCAGCTCGTGGCCCGGTTCCAGATGATAGGTGTAATCCTCCATGAACGAGGTGCCCGCGTTGCCGGCCATCACTTTCATGAGGCGCACGAGCGCGGCCGTCTTCCAGTCGCCTTCGCCCGCGAAGCCGTAGCCGTCCTCCATGAGCCGCTGCACCGCGAGGCCCGGCAGCTGGCGCAAGCCGTGCAGATCCTCGAACGTCGTCGTGAACGCCGTGAAGCCGCCTTCCTCGAGAAAGGAGCGGATCGCCAGCTCCAGCCGCGCTTGATAGGCGATCGCCTCGCGCTGCTCCGGTCCCGGAGCGACGATTTCATAGCGCTCCGCATACAGAGCCATCCGCTCCTCGACCTGCTCCGCCGCCACCGCCTCCACGCGCTGCGCCAGGTCGCCGACGCCGTACGTGTTGACCGACCAGCCGAACTTGATCTCCGCCTCGACCTTGTCGCCCTCGGTGACCGCGACCTGGCGCATGTTGTCGCCGAAGCGGGCGACCTTGAGCGATCGGCTCTCGGCGAATGCCGCCGCCGTGCGCTGCCAGCCGCCGAGCTGGCTCAGCACCTCCGCGTCCTGCCAGTGGCCGAACACGACCTTGCGCGGCACGTTCATGCGAGCGGTGATGAAGCCGTGCTCGCGGTCGCCGTGCGCCGACTGGTTGGCGTTCATGAAGTCCATGTCGATCTCGTCCCACGGGATGTCGCGGTGGAACTGAGTGGCCAGATGCAGCAGCGGCTTGGTCAGCGCGCTCAGTCCGCCGATCCACATCTTGCTCGGGGAAAACGTATGCATCCAAGTGATGACGCCGGCGCAGAGCTTATCCGAGCTCGCCTCGACGAGCGCCTGCCGGATCTCGTCCGGCGTCTTGACGACGGAATGCAGCGACACCTCATAAGGCAGTCCGCCCTCCTCGTTCAGATGGCGGACGATCGCGGCGGCGTTGGCCGCGACCTCCTCGAGCGTCTCCGGACCGTATAGATGCTGGCTGCCGGTCAGGAACCAGAAGCGATAGGCAGGTACAGGAATCATAGAGAGAAGACCTCGCTTTCAGATAATGGATGTGGATGCGGATGTGCATGTGGATGCGGATGCGGATGCGGATGAAGGCATGGATGCGGGAGCCGCAGCGGACTTCGCCGTCTCGCGGATCGTCTTGAGCGTCTTCATCACGTCGTTGCCGCCGCGTCCGAAGTAGTCATGCAGCCGGCTGTATTCACCGTACAGACGCTCGTAGACGGCTTGATGGTCCGGAATCGGACGATAGCTCTCTTCCTTGACCCGCGCCATCGCGGCGGCGGCTTCGACGATCGTCGCGTAGCCGCCTGCCTCCTCGCCGGCCGCGACCGCGGCGAACATCGCAGCGCCGAGCGCCGGCGTCTGCCGAGAGTCGGCGATGAAGATCTCGCGCCCGGTCACATCGGCGTAAATCTGCATGAGCAGGCGGTTCTTCTGCGGCAGGCCGCCGCAGGCGTACAGCACGTCGACCGGCACGCCGCTGCCGTGGAAGGCGTCGACGATCTTGCGCGTGCCGTAGGCCGTCGCCTCGAGCAGCGCGCGGTAGATCTCCTCGGGGCGCGTCTGCAGCGAGTAGCCGAGCAGCAGGCCGGTCAGGTCGGTGTCGACGAGCACGGAGCGGTTGCCGTTCCACCAGTCGAGCGCCAGCAGCCCCGACTCTCCCGGACGGGACTTGGACGCCTCCGCCTCCAGCCACTCGTGCACGCCGATGCCCGCGACGTCCGCCGCCTCGCGCACGTAGGCCGGCACCCCCTCGGTGACGTACCACTCGAAAATGTCGCCGACCGCCGACTGCCCGGCCTCGTAGCCGTAGTAGCCCGGGATGATGCCGTCCTCGACGACGCCGCACATGCCCTCCACCTCGCGCTCCTCCGTGCCGAGCAGCATGTGGCAGATCGACGTGCCCATCGCCATGACGAGCTTGCCGGGCGTCACGACGCCGACCGCCGGCACGGCCGCATGGGCGTCGACGTTGCCGACCGCGACGGCGATGCCCGCCCGCAGGCCGGTCCGCTCCGCCATGTCCGGCGTCAGGCCGCCGGCGCGCGTGCCGAGCGGCACGATGTCGCCGCGCAGCTTCGTTTCCGCCAGCCGCTCCAGACGCGGATCAAGCGCTTTCAAAAAATCCTTGCCCGGATAGCCGTCCTGCTTGTGCCAGATCGCCTTGTAGCCCGCCGTGCAGCTGTTGCGCAGCGTCACGCCCGTCAGCTGCGCGACGACCCAGTCGGTCGCCTCCAGGAACCGATCCGTCTCCTCGTAGATATGCGGAGCCTCGTCGAGAATCTGCCAGATTTTAGCCATCATCCATTCCGAGGAAATCTTGCCGCCGTAGCGGGCCAGCCAGCGCTCGCCTCGCTCGGCCGCGATCTCGTTCAGCCGGCTCGCCTCGTCCTGGGCGGCGTGATGCTTCCACAGCTTGACCCAGCTGTGCGGCTCGGCGCTGAACGCCGGCAGCAGGCAGAGCGGCGTGCCGTTCTCGTCGACCGGCAGCATCGTGCAGGCGGTGAAGTCGATGCCGATGCCGATCACCTCGTCCGGATCGATGCCGGTCTGCCGCAGCACCTCCGGAATGGAGCGCTCGAGCACCGCGATGTAGTCGCCGGGATGCTGCAGCGCCCAGTCGTCCTCCAGCAGCCGGCCCGTGCCGGGCAGCCTGCGGTCGATCACATGATGCGGATAGGGCGTCACATGATCCGCCATCTCCGCCCCGTCCGCCAGATTCACCAGCACGGCGCGTCCGGACTGCGTGCCGTAATCGACGCCGATGGCGTAGTTGCCCATTCTGATCTCCTCCTAAGTCGCGGTCTGTCCGTAATAAGCGCCTGCGCCGTGCTTGCGCAGGTAATGACGGTCGAGCAGGCCTGCGGCCATCGGCTGCGCCTCGGGCCGGAGCTGGAACGTATGGTACGCCATCTTGGCGACCTCCTCCAGCACGACCGCGTGATGCACCGCCGTGGCCGGCGCCGTTCCCCAGACGAACGGCGCATGCGCATGGACGAGCACGCCGGGGATGTCGTCCGGCTCGCGGCCGGCGAACGTCTCCACGATCACGCGGCCCGTCTCCTCCTCATATGCGCCTGCGATCTCCGCATCCCGCATCGGGCGCGTGCACGGAATCTCCCCGTAAAAATAATCCGCATGCGTCGTACCGAGCGCCGGAATCGGACGTCCGGCCTGAGCCCAGGAGGTCGCCCACGGCGAATGCGTATGGACGATGCCCCCGATGCCGGGAAACGCCTCGTACAGCACCAGATGGGTCGCCGTATCCGAGGACGGCTTCCACTTGCCCTCCACGACGGCGCCTTTGCGGTCGACAACGACCATGTCCTCCGCCTTCATGGCGTTGTAGTCGATTCCGCTTGGCTTGATGACGACGAGTCCGGTTTCCCGGTCGATGCCGCTCGCGTTGCCCCATGTGAACGTCACCAGTCCGTGGCGCGGCAGGTCGAGGTTCGCCTCCAGCACCTCTTGCTTCAGCTGCTCCAGCATGCCGGCTTGCTCCTTTCGCTTGAACCTGCCCTTAGTATAAACTTGTATGTACATGTTGGAAAGAATTTTTTTCTTTCGGTAAAATTGGTATGTACAAGAAGAAACGGTCCGCTTGGGCCGGCTAGTCCATTACCAAAAAAGCGCCGTCCGGGTCGGACGACGCTTCTGCTGCTTCAAGGAGTCTCCGCTGCCGATCTCTCGGCCGTTTCATCCCGGATGCCCCCGGCCCGTCCGGCGCTTGCCGCTGCGGAATCGCCCTCGGCTACGGCAATCTGGACGAGACGCGGATCGCCGAGGGCGTCCGCAGACTCCGGGCCTTCGCGGACGCCGGCGATGAGGGACCGCGCCGCCGGCCTCCCGGTCCGCGGAGGTGAAGACAGGAAGTCCGCGGAGGTGAAGACAGAAAAAAGCTGCCGCTTCTGCAAGCGGCAGCCTTTGCTCCTCCTCCCGAATCGTCCCTTCCTACCTTCCCAGCGGAACGACGAGCGGCGTATGCGACACGGGATCGTCGATGATCCTGCACCTCAGGCCGAAGACGTCTTCGACCAGACTTTCCGTAATGATCTGGCGGGGGTCGCCTTGCGCGACGACCGCGCCATCCTTCATCGCGATGAGATGGGACGCATACCGCGCCGCATGGTTCAGGTCATGCAGGACGGCGACGATCGTGCGGCCCTGCTCGTTGAGGTCCTTGAACAGCTCCAGCAGATCGATCTGGTGAGCGATATCCAGATACGTCGTCGGCTCGTCCAGCAGCAGCAGCGGGGTCTGCTGCGCGATGGCCATCGCGACCCAGACGCGCTGCCGCTGCCCGCCCGACAGCTCGTCGACGAGACGATGGGCGAGCCCGCTCGTATCGGTCAGCCGCATCGCGTCACCGACCGCTTCTTCATCCTCATCCGTCCATTGCCGGATGAAGCTTTGATACGGATAGCGTCCATGCGCGACGAGATTCGCCACGGTGATGCCGTCCGGCGCGATCGACGATTGCGGCAGCAAGCCGAGCTTGCGCGCCGCCTCCTTGGACTTGTACGCCGCGATATCTTTTCCGTCCAGCAGGATCTGTCCCGCCGCCGGCTTGATGAGCTTGGACAAAGCCCGAAGCAGCGTCGACTTGCCGCAGGCGTTCGGCCCGACGATGACCGTATAGGAGCCGTCCGGAATCCGCACGGAGAGATGGCGGGATATGACGCGGTCTTCATAAGTGATGGTGACGTCTTCCGTCCAAAGCCTCGACTTTGTCTCGGAGCGGGTCTGCCGTCCTTGGTCTTCCACGAATCTTGTCATCTGATGGCTCCCTTGCTTACCGTCTGCATGCGCTGCCGCATGAGACTCGGATGGATGGGATCGGTCCGCGCGAACCTAGCGGATGCCGGGCTACAAGGCCGACCGCGCTTGCCGGAACAGGACCCCGACGAGGTACAGGCCGCCGATCGTCAACGTCACGACTCCGACGGGAAGCAGGATGCCCGGGGCGATCCGCTGGGCGGCAAGGTCCGCGCTCAGCAGGATGAAGGCCCCCATCGCCGCCGCAGGCGCGAACCCGTGCCCGGACCTCGTCAGCCGCAGCGCGATCTGAGGCGCCGCCAGGGCAATGAAGCTGACCGGCCCCATGACGGCCGTCGGAGCGGCGGTCAGCAGGACGGCGATCAGAATCAGGAGCAGGCGGGACCGCTCCACAGGAACTCCATGGGCTTTGGCCGCGTCGTCCCCGAGCTCCATGGCCCGCAGCGGCCGGATCATCGTCGTCGCCGCCAGCAGCAGCGCGCCGACGATGAGCATCGCCGGCACCGCCTGAGCCCAGGTGATGCCGTTCAAGGAGCCGGCACCCCAGGCCGCGGCCGTGAAGGCGACCTCCGTCTTGCTGCGCAGCAGGAGGATCGAGTTCAGGCTGGTCAAGATCGTCGAGATCGCGACGCCGACGATGATGAACCGGAAGCCTTGCGTGCCTTTTTTTAAAGCCAGGGCATAAATGAGCGCGGCCGTCGCCAGGCCGCCGATCAGCGCGCCGCCCGCGATGCCCGAGAACGACTTGGAGCCGACGAGCAGCATGGCGACGAGCGCTCCCGTGTAGGAGCCGGACGTCAATCCGATGATGTCCGGAGAACCGAGCGGATTGCGCGTCAGCGACTGGAAAATGGCTCCGCTCACGGCCAGTCCGGCGCCGAACACCGCTGCCGCCAGCACGCGCGGCAGCCTCCACTCGACGACGATCGTTCGGGCCAGCTTGGTGCCTTCCCCGCTCAGGGCGGCCAGAACCTCCGTCATGCTGAGGCGCAGGGAGCCCATCATCAGCCCGGCGACGGCAAGAATCAAGGTCGCGGCGACAACCAGGCCCGTCACGGCAAGGCTTCTCGCGTCGACTCGGAGCTGGATCCCTTTTTTGATGCGTATGTAGCGCCTGCCGAACGGAACGGGGGTCATCGCGGGCACTCCTCCAAACGTTGAAAATAGCCTTCGCTGACCGGCGTGGCTGTCGTCATGGCTGCCATCATGACCGCGCGCCAGCCGAGCGGCGACGGACAAGCAGGATCAGGATCGGCCCGCCGATGAAGCCCATGATGATGCCGACAGGAACCTCGGCCGGCGACAGGACGGTTCGCCCGATCATGTCGGCGACCAAGAGCAGCAGCGGAGCGACGACGAGCGAGTAGACGAAGATCCAAGGCTGGCTCGGACCGACGAACCAGCGGATACAGTGGGGAACCATCAGCCCGAGAAAGCCGATCGGACCCGCGATCGCGGTCGCGCCGCCCGCAAGCAGCGTGACCGCGACCAGGCCGATGCCGCGGACCAGCAGCACGTTCACGCCTAGCGAGGCCGCCCGATCCTCGCCGAAAGCGATCGCGTTGAGCGCAGGCGAGATCGCCAGCGCCAGCAGGGCGCCGACGAGCAGGATCGGCAGCACGGGCGCGACATCCGTCAGGCTCGTGCGGGCCAGCGTCCCCACGGTCCAGTTCAGCATGCGCTCGAACGCCTTGCTGTCCAGGATCGTCATGGCGGTCGTAAACCCGCTCAAGGCCGCGCCGATCGCGACGCCCGCAAGCGTCAGCTGAACGGGCGTCGGCGAGCTTCTGCCCCCGCCGCCTCCGATCACGTACACGATGACCGTCGCCGCGAACGCGCCGACAAGCGCGAAGCCGACGGATCCCGATACCGTGCCGATGGAAAAGAAGCCGACGCCTATAGCAACAGCAAAGGCTGCCCCTGCACTCACGCCAAGAATGCCGGGGTCAGCCAATGGATTTCTCGTCAACGCCTGGATAAGCGCTCCGGACAGTCCGAATGCAGGACCGACCGCGAGCGCGAGCAGCGTCCGAGGCAGCCGGGAATCCAGTATGACCCGGTGCTCGTAGGTGTCGCTGCTGGAAAGCAGCGCTTGCAGGACGGTATCGATGGACAGCCGCTTCGCTCCGACCATCAAGCTCAGGCACGCGGCAGCCGCAAGCAGGACGAGCGCGATGACGAGCCCCGCCATCCTTTTGGACCGCAAGGAACCGACAGGCCGAGCTTGATTTCGGTCAGGCTTGGACGGCTTGGCCAACGAGATCACCCTTTTACGATGGCTTTGACTTGGGCAGGCAGGTTCTCGATCGTCCACAGCAGCGACGGAACGGTGCCCGTGGAGAACGCGTTGGACGTGTCTTCATCGAGGATGAGGGATCTGCCGTCGACGACAGACGGGATTTTCTGGAACAGCTTGTTGTCCGTAATTTCCTTCGGATCGACCCAGATCGGCATGATGACCGTCGCGTCCGCATCCAGCAGGTCCAGCTTCTCGTCCGAGACTTTGACGTAGAAATTGCCTTCGGACATCTGCTCCACTTCTTCCTTGTTCTTGAATCCAAGCCGTTCCATGAAGTCGAGTCGGGCATCGCCCTTCACATAGGCGCCGAAGCCATCGGAGGAATACGCCCCGACGACGATGGACTTGCCGGCGAACTCCGGATGGTCCGCAGCCGCTTTGGCGAACGCGTCGTCGACTTGCTTGAGCAGCGCCGCGCCTTCTTCTTCCTTGCCGAGAGCTTCGGCGATCATGTTGACCTGCTCCTCCGTGGAGGTCAGATAGTTGTCGCCGTCTGCCGGCACGCCGACCGTCGTGGCGATTTCGGACAGGCGCTTGTAGCGCTCCTCGTCCCCGGAGCTCTTCACGTCCAGGATCAGGTCGGGATCGAGGGAAGCGATCTTCTCGTAATCGAGCTCCATCGTTCCGAGAATCGTAGGGGGTGTCGTGTAGGCGCCTTCCAGCCATGGGCCGACTCCGTCGCCGCCGAATGCGAGCCAGTCGCTTGCGCCGACCGGCTGGACGCCGAGGCTGAGCGCCGTCTCGGCATCGCCCCAGCCCAGCGCGACGATGCGTTTCGGTTCTTCCGTGAGGTTCACTTGACCGAATTTGGTATCGATGCTGGCGTTGAACGCTGCTTCCGCAGCAGGCGACGGACTGGTGTTGGCATTCGCTGCATTGGAGCTGTTCGCTCCGTTGTCGGCGTTGGACGAGCATCCCATCAGTCCGACTGCGATCGCAGCCGCGATGGACAGGCTACCTAGGCTTTTCTTCATTCCGGCTTTCTTCACGATGATGATCCCCTTTTCCGCTTCCTGCAATTGATAATCATTATCGTTAAGAATATTCAACTTCATTTCTTTTGTCAAGCAAGATGGAGCTGAAATCACGGCAAGCAAGCAGGAAATTTATGCCACCGCGCATTCCACCTATTCGAAGCATGGATGCAGCTGCGAATCTTTCGGCTATTCGGTTTGTTTTGTGTCATTTTATTCCATATTATTCGATATAAATGTCAGGGCTAGTGCCTGCACTAGATGCGTCCTTCCATGAAAAAGCAGCGGCACCCGGGTCCGCCCGGATGCCGCTGCCGGCGTTACTTGCCGTTCCACGGAGCGGTCGAGCCGCGCTCGATCAGCTCGGGCGCATAGACGAGCTGCTCCTGCGGCGGCGGCGGACCGCCGTCGGCCAGGTCGAGCAGCAGCCGCGCCGCTCTCGCTCCGAGCTCAGCCTTGGGATGCGACAGCGTCGTCAGCTTGACCGGGCCGGCGAGCGCGAGCTGCGAGTCGTCGAAGCCGACGACCGAGAGCTCGTCCGGAACGGACAGGCCGAGGCCGAGCGCGAGGTCGACGAGCTGCACGGCGAGCTCGTCGTTGTAGCAGACGAGCGCCGTCGGACGCTCGCCCTCCGGCAGCTCCAGCAGCCGCCGCGCGGCGGCGGCGGGCTTGGTCGCCTTGTCCTCCGACGCGTAGAGGACGAGCCGGTCCGGCTCCGGCGTCAAGCCGTGCTCGCGGCAAGCGCGCAGCATGCCCTGCAGGCGCCTCGTGCCCTGCATGTCGTCGGTCTTGAACAATCCCGCGAGACGCGTGTGGCCGAGCCGCAGCAGGTGGGCGGCGGCGGCATGGCCGCCTGCCTCGTCGTCTACCTTGACGCAGGGGCAGTCCAGATCCGGATAGCGCTCGTTGATCATGACGAGCGGGATGCCGTCCAGCTGGAGCCGCACGTACAGGTCCAGGTTCGTGTTGCCCTGGGCGCTGCGGGTCGGCTCGACGATCAGCCCCTTGACCGGGTGGGCGAGCATGCGCTCGAGCCCCTCGCGCTCCGCCTCCTTGCTGTTGTCCGTGCTCGACAGCAGCAGCCCGCAGCCGCGGCTTCTCAGCTCGGCCTCCGCCCCGCGCACGAGATGAGGGAAGATATAGTCCGAGATGTACGTCGTAATCATGCCGACGGCCGTGCCGCCGACGGCTCCGGCGCGCGCCGACGAAGCCGCGAACGTGCCTTTGCCGTGCACGCGGTAGAGCAGCCCGTCGCGGACCAGCTCGCCGATCGTCTGGCGCACCGTCTGGCGGCTCAGCCCGAACTCGGACGCCAGCTCGTTCTCGGACGGCAGCTGCTCGTCCGCCCGGTATTTGCCCGCCTGCAGCCAGCCTTCGATCTGCTGCTTCAGCAAGCGGTATTTCGGTTGTCTGTCCTCCATGCCTGCACCCCGTCCATCAAGCTACCGATCAGTATACCATAGGACGGGCTTGTACGGACATGTCGACGAGCGCTAAGGACGGTTGCGGTTCGACTGTTCCCGGAGCAGGTCGCGGATTTCGATGAGCAGCTTCTCCTCGCCGGTCAGCACGATTTCCTTCTCCGCCTGGCCTTCCTCGACCTTTTCCTTGCGCTTGAGCTTGCCGAGCAGGCGGATGAACAGGAAGATCGAGAACGAGACGATGAAGAAGTCGATGATCGACTGCAGGAACAGGCCGTACTTCAGCGTCGTATCGCCGAACGTCGCCGCCAGCCCGGAGACGTCGACGCCGCCGAGCACGATGCCGAGCAGCGGCGTCACGATGTCGGCGACGAGCGAGCTGACCATCTTGCCGAAGGCGGCTCCGATGATGACCGCGATCGCCAGCTCCATGATGTTGCCTTTCATGGCGAATGCCTTGAAGTCTTTCCACATGGCTTGTCCACTCCTTTTTCGATGTGCCTGGGTAGATCGGAACGATCCCTTTCAGTATACCTTTTCCAGGCCGATCGGAAAGGAGCTTTTGCCGTCATGCCGGAATCGTGCGACGGGGCCCGCTTCCCGCGAAAAGCCGCCCTATCGCATAGGGCGGCTTTTCGGCATCGCATTCTTTTGAACGTACAGCGGTCAGCGGGCCGCCTTCACATACAGCCGCGCGCGCTCCTCCCAAATCTCGCCGGGCTCCAGGCGGAACAGCCCGATCTCCTCCGCCGGCAGCGGCGACTTGGGCGCGTTGACGAGGCTGACCTGCGGCTCGGGACAGAAGAAGCCCTCCGTCGCGAAGTTGTTCCAGATCATCCACTGCTTGTAGGACGTGCCGACGTCGTAGACGAGCGTAAGGCCCGCTTTGGCGTCCGTCAGCTCCATCCGGTTGCGGCCTTGCTGCGGCACGGCCGTGTAATGGTTGTCCATCGCCGCGTGGAACGGATCGACGCCCTCTCCCTTGAGCTGCTCCTCCTCGGGGCTGAGCGGCTGATGGCGCGAGGTCGGCAGCATGCGCTCGTCCAGCTCCCAGCGCTCGCCGATCGTCAGCTTGACCTTGCAGTCGGACGCCGCGCTGCCGGGATGGAACGGCGCCCGCACCGCCGTGTGGAAGGCGAGCAGGCAAGGCAGGGCGACGTCGCCTTCGTTGATGACCTGCACCTGCTGGGACAGGCCCAGCTCGCCCAGCTCGTAGCGGAGCCGGATCGTGTAGCGGAACGGGAAGCTCGCATAGCTCGGATGGCTCTCGTCGACCCGGATGGCCGTGACGGCATAGCTGCTGCTCGCGGTCGTGCCGTAGTCCTCGATCTCCCACGGCACCTTATAGACGAATCCGTGCAGATGGTTGCCCGTCTCCGGCTCGTTGACCGGCAGCTGCAGCGTGCGGCCTTCCCAAGGGAAAGCGCCGTCCTCGTAGCGGTTCGGCGGGAACAGCACCGGGATGCCGTGGATCATCGGACGCGCCTTGAACGCCTCCATCTCCTCTGCGGCCGGCTCGTTCAGGAACCGGCTGCCCGATTCCGTGTCGCGGAAGGCGATCAGATTGCCCCCGATCTCCGGCAGCAGCGCGGCCTCGTACTTGCCCGACCGCAGCCAGACCGCCTTTTCCCCCTGGTACGTCCCCTCGTATGCTTGGTGCTTCATGTCGCAGGTCCCCCTCCTGTCATCGCGTTCATCCTACTCCACCTTACCTTACCGCATGGCGAAAAGTCCGTCCATAGGACGGACTCCCTTCCTCCGCTCGCGGCCCGATTCAGCGGCAGATCGCCTCGATCGCCACCGGATAGCGGCCGGCATCCCGGCCGTACAGCGACAGGCCGCCTTCGCCGGCGCGCAGCTCCAGCCGCAGGCCGCGCTTGCGGTCGAGCTTCGCCACGAGCCGCGCCGGCACCTGCGCCCGGCACAGCCAGCCGTAGGAGCCGGCCTCGCTCAGCCGGCGGTCCGACTCCTGGTAGTGCCAGGAGAGGATGCCGCGCGCGTCGGCCGGATCGTCCGGCAGGACGAAGGCCGCGATCCGCTCGCCGTCCACGAGAACGTCGACCTGCGACGCATGCTTGTCCTCGCCCGTCATGAAGTGCGTGTTGGCGTTGTTCTCGGCGTCCGCCCGGTCGCCGTGCATGAAGTCGACGTTCGCCGCCTGGCTCTGCCCCTCCACATGATGCGCGAGCAGGCGCTTGGAGCCGGCTTCGAAGCGGATCTCCACCTCCGACAGCAGCGGCAGCCGCTCGGCGTCCGGCAGAACGATGTCGTAGGCGAAGCTGCCCGCGCGGCCGCCGTTCAGCTTCTGTCCGCCGATCGCGGTCCATGCCGGCTCGAACGAGCGCTCTGCGGTATCGGCGACGGGCACGGATGCGGCGAGCGGCCGGCTGCCGGAGGACCCTCTGACGTCGAACGTCGTGAAGTTGCGGCTGACGACCTCGCCCTTTTCGTCGACGAGGCGCAGGCCGAGGACCGCCACGGCGTCCTCGTGCGGCATCGTCACGCGCAGCGGCTGCAGCTCGGCGACGCCGTAGCCGTCCCATCCGAGCTCGACCTCCCCGCTTTCGCGGATCGTCCGCGCTCCGTCCCGGTCATGGGCGAGCTCCCACTGCAGCGTCAGCGTCCGTCCGTGATGGGCATCGCTGTAGCTGGAGCGGAGCAGCTTCACCTCAGCCTCGGAGCCTGCCTCCACCGTCCGGCAGGGAGGCTCGTCGACGACGATGAAGTCGGCCGCGTGCAGGTCGCGCAGGCTCATGCCCGGCAGGACGCCGTCATAGCCGAAGTCCTTGGCCGACCCGTCCAGGCGGTAGTAGCCGTTGAATTCGTTCGTCACGTCGCGGAACTCGGTGAACACGAAGCCGCACAGCTTGTCGTGGCGGCGGAACTCGTTGAGCATATAGCGGTAATGCCAGGCCAGGTCGCTGTCGCCCGCTCCGCCCTCGATGCCCCAGACGTTGCCGCACTCGCTGTTCATGAGCGGGGCATCCGCCTGCTTGTTGCCGCCGATGTAATTGAGCTCGGAGCCGGGATGCGTGCCCGCGACGACATGCTCGACATGCTCGCGCAGCTTGCCGTACCCGTTCACATAGAAATGCCATGTATTGAGGTCGGTCTCGACATGGTCCCCGTTGCACGGCGAGTTGTCCTCGACGAGACGGGTCGGGTCCATCTCCTTGGCCCAGCGGTAGCAGCGGCGCACCCATGCCTGGGTTTCCGGGAGGTACAGCTGCCGCTGGCCCGCGTCTCCCGTCGTCGACACCGCGCCTGCGTCCGTCTTCAGTCCCCAGGTCTCGTTGAACATGACCCACGAGAAGATCGACGGATGGTTCCAGTCGCGCTCGATCGTCTCCCGCGCCTCGCTCTCGTACGCGGCGCGCGCCCGCTCGTCCGGATTGCCCCAGAAGCAAGGCATGTCTTCCATGACGAGGATGCCGAGCTTGTCGGCCCAGTACAGCTTGCGCGGCTCCTCCGGCTTGATGTGGATGCGCACGAAGTTGAGGCCGAGCCTCTTCATCAGATAGATTTCCTCGCGCATCTCTTCATCCGTCGGATACGTGAAGTAGCCCGTCTTGTGGTAGGACTGGTCGAGCGTGCCGTTCAGATAGACCGGCTTGCCGTTCAGCGTGATCCACTTGTAGCTCCGTTCTCCGAACGCCTCGGCCCCGATCTCGCGGATGCCGAAGTACGTGGAGATGCGATCCTCGCCCGCCAGGCTCGTCAGCGTCAGCTCTCCTTCATACAGATGCGGAGCGTCCGGGCTCCAGAGCCGCGGCTCGCGGACGGTGAAGCGGACCCGCGCTTCGTTCGCGCCGGGTGCCAGCTGCAGCTTCTCGCTCGCCGCCGCGTCCGGTCCGAAATCCAGCTGCAGCAGCGCCTCTCCCGCCTGGTCGGCCTCGATGCGCAGCACCGCCTCGACCGTGCCGTCGATCGCCGTCTCGAACTTGGCGCTCCGCACGAACGTCTGCGCCCGGCCTTCCAGCCAGACGGGCTGCCAGATGCCGCGGATCTCGCCGTAGCCCTGCTTGCCGCGCGCCTGCCACGCTCCGTCGAGGTCCTCGGCGCGGACGACGATCTCGTTGTCCGCCTCCGTCCGCCAAGACCCCGTCACGTCCAGCTCGAACGAGCCGTAGCCTCCCCGGTGGGAGCCGGCATGGACGCCGTTCACCCAGACGTCGCACTCGTAATCGACCGCGCCGAAGCGCAGGAAGACGAGCGAGCCGGGTGCGGCCGGCGTCCAGCGTACGGTCCGCCGGTACCAGCCGATGCCTTTTTCGTCGCGGCCCCAGCCCGACAGCGGACTCGCCCACGAGAACGGCACGGTGATGCGGGCCTCGAATTCGGCTGCTTCCGGCAGCCGGCGGGCGGGCGCGGACGCGGGTGCGGTGTCGGATGCAGGTGCGGATGCGGGTGCGGTATCGGACGCGGATGAAGAGTCGGATGCGGCGGCAGAGGAGGAAGTCGGCGGGCCTTGATCCGGTCCGGCCGACTTCGCGTCCGGCTGCGCTTCGTTCGTTCCGGCCGCCTGGGCGGAGCGTTCCGAAGCAGCTGCCGCCTCGAATCGGAAGTCCCAGGGGCCGTTCAAATTCAGCCAATCCCCGCGCTCCCAATCGGGACGGGGATGCTCGGGGCGAGGCAGCTCAAGCTTCGTATCGGTCATCGATGGCACGTATGGACACACACCTTTCCAGCAGGAATTGCCCTCATCATAGCGCATACATAATGTTTGTGCAATGTATATTATAATTTTACAATATTGATGAGAACCGCTAGACTAGAAGCATCCATCGATTCCAAAGGACGGGCTGCCATGAATGAACCGAAGCAAGAGCTGATCCGCTATCCCGCCTCCCGCCTGCTCGACGTCGCCAAAGCGCTGTCGAGCGACATCCGGCTGCGCATCCTGGAGGCGCTCGGCGAGCGGCCGATGAGCGTCAGTCAGCTCGCCGAGGCGCTCGGCGCGGCTCAGCCGACCATCTCGATCAACGTGCAGGCGCTCGAGCAGGCGGAGCTCGTCTCCTGCCGCCAAGGCAGCGGCCGCGAGAAAATCTGCACGGCCAGCTGCCGCTCCGTGCTGCTGGAGCTGCCGCTGCGCTCCGGCGACGCGCTCCGGCGCGTCGAGGAGATCCGCATGCCGATCGGCCTCTATTCCCGCTGCGACATCCAAGCTCCATGCGGCATGGCCTCCCGCGAAGGCGTCGGCATCGGCTCGCCGGACGACCCCCGCGTCTTCTACATGCCGGAGCGGACTGAGGCGGCCGTGCTCTGGTTTTCCGGCTGCGGCAGCCTGGAGTACGAATTCGCCAACCCGATGCCGCCGGGCGCGGAGCTGGACGAACTCGCGCTCACGGCCGAGCTCTGCTCCGAAGCGCCCGGCTTTCGCGACGACTGGCCGTCGGACATCACGCTGTCGATCGGCGGCCGTACGGTCGGCACGTGGACGAGCCCCGGCGACTTCGGCGATCGCAAGGGGCGCTTCACCCCGGAGCGCTGGCGCGGCAATACCGAGTACGGCCGCTTGACCGAATGGAAAGTAACCCGTGACGGCTCGTTCCTGAACGGCGAGCGCTGCTCGGAGCTGTCGCTTGGCGATCTGCCGCTCGCGTTCAACGAGCCGGTCCGCATCCAGCTGGCGGTCGCCGCCGGCGCGACGAACGCGCGCGGCCTCAACCTGTTCGGGGCGGGCTTCGGCGACTACGCGCAGGATCTCGTGCTGAGCTTCGCGCGCCGGACCCGTCCGGACGAAGGGTGACGAGGCTGCATGCGCAAGCTCTCCTGAAGGGCAGCGGCGCCTTGAAGAGCCGCGCGCGCTCGTGCGGCTGACGAAGCTGCTCCGGGCAAGCGGCAGAACGAATCAAAAAAAAATCGGACGAGCCGCTAGCTAGCGGTTCGTCCGATTTTTTTAAGCTGCGTTGCGTCTGCGCGGAGGCGCAGCGCGCGGCGCAGCGCGAGGCGGCGGCCATGGACGGGTCAGCCGATGGCTGCGGAACGCCCCTGCGTAGGAGCGCATTCTCGCTGCGTTGGCGCTCCTCCATGCCATATTCACCGCATACGGGCGCGTTTCCCCGGCAGCGGCGCTCACCATTGCCACTTTCGATCGGCTCGTGATCGGAACGAGAGCCGCAACAGCCGATCTTCTGCACCTGCTGCCGCTCAGACAGCAGCTGCCGCTCAGACAGCAGCCGCCGCTCAGCCTGCGGCGGCGGCACGCGGCCGCGCCGCCAGGCCGGCATAGGCCAAGGCGGCCAGCAGGCTCGACGCGAGCAGCAGGATGCCGAAAGGCAGGGCAGAGCTTTCGCCGGCGATGCCGACGATCGGCGAGGCAAGCGAGCCGAACAGATACGGCAGGATGCCCAGCAGCGCCGCCGCCTGCCCCGCACGATGCCCCTGCTTTTCCATCGCGAGGGCGAACGTCGCCGGCCCGATCATGCCGATCGACATGGCGAAGGCGAACAGCGCCGCTACGAGCGCGTACAGCGGACCGCCGGCCAAGACGACGAGCAGCACGGCCGCGCTGGAGACGCAGGCGGTCCACAGGCCGAGCCGCACGATCGACGCTTCGTCGCGCTGCCCGGCCAGGCGCCGCACGAGCAAGGAGCCGAGCATGATGGCGCCGCCGTTGAGCGCGAACAGGACGGAGTACAGCAGCGGCGAGACGCCGTACATCGTCTGATAGACGAATGGCGTGGCCGCCACGTAGGCGAAGACGCCGGCGAACAGGATACCCGTCACGAGCGCGTAGCCGATGAAGGAGCGGTCGGCGATCAGCCGCCTGTACTGCCCGAGCACCCCGGCTATGCCGCTGGCCGCGCGCCGCTCCGGCGGCAGCGTCTCCTTGATTCCGAGCAGGGTGACCGCGGTCAGTCCGAGCCCGAGCAGCGCCAGGCAGAGGAAGACGGACGTCCAAGGCGCATAGGAGGTCACGACGCTCCCCGCGACGGGCGAGATCAGCGGCGCGACATTGCCGATCATCGTCAGCAGGGCGATGAACTTCGTCAGCTCGACGCCGCTGTACGAGTCGCGCACGATGGCGCGCGAGATGACGATTCCGGCCGAGGCGACGAAGCCTTGCAGGAAGCGCAGGGCGATGAACGACTCCACGTCCGGCGCGCTGGCGCAGGCGACCGAAGCGGCGGCGTACAGCAGCATCGCGGCTGCCAGCGGCCTTCGCCTGCCCAGGCTGTCGCTCAGCGGGCCGAGGAACACCTGGCCGAGCGCCAGTCCGAGCAGGCAGCTCGTCAAGCTGAGCTGGACGGTGGTCGGATCGGACTGGAACGTGCGGGTCAGCTGCGGCAGCGACGAGAGGTACATGTCGACGGTGAACGGGCCGAGCGCGGAGAACAGGCCGAGCAGCAAGGCGAAGCGGACACGGCCGCGCTTCGGATTCGAGCTGATGCGCCTCGCCTCTCGGCCGTGATTGCGGGCTGAGCCCATGTCCGTCCCCTCCCGGCTGCGCTTGCGGTTCAAGCGCATGTCCATCCCCTCCCGAGCGGACGCGGCACGGCTACTCCCGCCCCATCGTGCTGATGTCGATGACGAACCGGTAGCGGACGTCGGAGGCGAGCACCCGCTCCCAGGCCTCGTCGATCCGGTCGGCGGCGATGAGCTCGATCTCGGGCGCGATGCGATGCTCGGCGCAGAAATCGAGCATCTCCTGCGTCTCGGCGATGCCGCCGATCGTCGATCCGGCAAAGGAGCGGCGATGCAGCAGGAGCGGGAACGCATGGATCGTCATCGGCTCGGCCGGCGCGCCGACGTTGACCAGCGTGCCGTCGAGGGCAAGCAGGGAAAGGTAGGCATCGATGTCGATCGCCGCGCTCACCGTGTTCAGGATCAGGTCGAACGAGCCCGCCAGCGCCTCGAACGTACGAGGATCGCTCGTGGCGTAATAATGAGCCGCGCCAAGGCGCAGGCCGTCCTCCCGCTTGCTCAGCGTCTGCGACAGGACGGTGACCTCGGCGCCCATCGCATGGGCGAGCTTGACCGCCATATGCCCGAGTCCGCCCAGTCCGACGACCGCGACTTTGCGGCCGGGCCCGGCTTGCCAGTGACGGAGCGGGGAGTACGTGGTGATGCCGGCGCATAGCAGCGGAGCGGCCGCGTCCAGCTCGATGCCGTCCGGAATCCGCACGACGAAGTCCTCGTTCACGACGATTCGCTCCGAGTAGCCGCCTTGGGTCAGCTGCCCGTATCGGTCGACCGCGCCGTAAGTGCCCGTATTGCCTTTCTGGCAGTACTGCTCCTGCCCGTCCCGGCACGGCTTGCACTCCCGGCAGGAGTCGACCATGCAGCCGACTCCGACCCGATCGCCGACCGCATGGCGGGTGACGGCCGATCCGACGGCCGAGACGACGCCGGCGATCTCATGTCCCGGCACGAGCGGATACTCGACCGGTCCCCAGTCTCCCCGGGCGGTATGGATGTCCGAATGGCAGATGCCGGCGTACTTGATATCGATGAGCACGTCATGAGGCTCCAGCTCCCGGCGCTCGATTTCCGTGCGACGGAATGGACCTGCGGCGTCGAAGACGGCATGGGCTTGCGTTTGGATCATGGGCTTGGCCTCCTATGCAATAGCAATTGTTTATTCAACTTCTGTCTATTAGTATAGAGGCAGGCACGATCGGTTCAATGGTTGATTCCGCTGGATCTGTTCCGAATTCAACAAGCGGCATGCCATCTGTTCGATAAACGAAAGGTCGGTGAACAATGTGGCCAAGCCGGACCGCCGGATCGCCCGTACGCAGGAAGCCTTGAAAAAAGCCCTCGTCGGGCTGATGGCCGAAAAGAAATTCGACGAGGTGACGATCCAGGACATCGCCGACCGGGCGAACGTCAATCGCGGCACGCTCTACCTGCACTACAAGGACAAGTACGATCTGCTCGACAAGCTGATCGAGTCGCATTTCGACGAACTCGCCGCGCTGGACGAATGGGCCTGCGCCTTGAACTGGAACGAAGCGCTGGTGCCCTACTTCGAGTATTTCGAGGCCAACTTCCTCTTCTTCTCGGCGATGCTCGCCAGCAAGGAAGCCCCGGCCTCCTTCCGGAGCCGGCTCCTGGCCTCGTTCATGGACGGCTTCAAGGACGAGGTGGACCGCACGAGCGGCCGAAACGAGGGGATGAGCGAGGACGTCCTGCTGCAATACGCGGGCTCCGCTTATGTCAGCATGATCGAATGGTGGATCCGGAGCGGGATGCCTCATCCCCCCAAGGTGATGGCCGAGCAGGTCGGCCGGCTGCTGGAGCGCAGCCTGTAGCCGGAGCGTCAGCGCTTGCCGCGCTCTTTGCGGCGGCTTCCTCGCATTCCGCGCTGCCGAGCTTTTTGCTCCGTCCGGCTTCTTGCGCGGCCAAGCCTGCCCGCAGCGCGTTGCAGGCCGCCATCATGGTACGCCGAACAGCCGGATGAACCGCCTCCGCGGTCCTTCCGGCTGTTTTTCGTTTTGGAAAAGAGGCTTCAGGAGCCGTACACGTTCAGCTCCCGGATCGACCACCAGCTGCTCGCCGTACCGGTCTGCACAATCTTGACGTAGCGTGCCGTCTTGGACGCGAATGTCGCCGTCACGACCGGATCGCTGCCGGTCCCCGTCGCGGCCGGACTGCCCCAGCTCGCGCCGTCGGCCGACACATACACCTCGTAGCCGCGCGCATAGTCGCCGTCGCTGCCCGTCGAGTCCATGACGAGCTTGCCGAACGTCTTGGACGCCTTCATGTCGATCGTGATCGACTGGCCCGGCGCCATCGCCGCGCCCGTGCTCCAGCGCGTCGCCATGCTGCCGTCCAGCAGGTTCGCCGCAACGTCGCCGCTCGTCGGATCGCTGCTCGCCGTCCAGCCCGCGCGGCTCAGCGCCGCTCCCGGCGATGGCGTTGCGGACGGGGTCGGCGTCGGACTCGGCGTGCCGCCGCCCGCCGTGCCGTACACGTTCAGCTCGCGGATCGACCACCAGCTGCTGGCCGTGCCGGTCTGCACGATCTTGACGTAGCGCGCCGTCTTCGCCGCGAACGTCGCCGTCACGACCGGACCGCTGCCGGTCCCCGTCGCGACCGGACTGCCCCAGCTCGCGCCGTCGGCCGACACATACACCTCATAGCCGCGCGCATAGTCGCCGTCGCTGCCCGTCGAGTCCATGACGAGCTTGCCGAACGTCTTGGACGCCTTCATGTCGATCGTGATCGACTGGCCCGGCGCCATCGCGGCGCCCGTGCTCCAGCGCGTCGCCATGCTGCCGTCCAGCAGGTTCGAGGCCGGATCGCCGCTGGACGGCGAGCTGCTCGCCGTCCAGCCCGTGCGGTCGAGCGCCGCGCCCGGCGTCGGCGTGGCCGTCGGTGCCGGCGTCGCGCTCGGCGATGGCGTCGGCGACGCGCTCGGCGATGGCGTCGGAGTCGGGCTCGGCGTCGCCCCGCCCGTGCTGAGCGGGTCCGCCTTGACGAGCTTGCCGGCCGGCACGGTGACGCTGCCCGTCGGTCCGGAGGCGCTGCGGAACTGCACGGTGATCGGCTGCCCGGTCGGATTCCAGACCATCGCCGTATAGGCGGAGCCTTTTTTGTACACGCCGACGCCGCCCCAGTTGCTCGCCCACACGTCCGTCGTCCGGTTGCCGTAGCTGGCGGCGTTGTGGATGAACCAGTAGGAGTTGAAGATTTCGTTCTTCTGCAGGATCGACGGATTCCACTTGGCGATGGCCGCCTGCGGGTCGCTCAGCGACTGGTACGGCCAGACGATATGCTCCCAGCCCGATTCCGGGCCGCCGTTGTCGCGCAGGAACGCCGCGTACAGATCGGCCGCCTCCTGGCGGTCGCGGCCGTAGTAGCTCATCCACTCGCCGGTCGGCAGCCAGTGGATGCCGTAGATGTTGACCGGCGCGCCGGAGAAATACGTGCCGTACAGATACGAGCTGCCCCACACCTGCCCGGCGACGCCGTGGCGGTATTCGGGAATCCAATTGTCCCGGTCATAGTTGAACCAATATTGCTCGATCGCCTTCAGCTCGGTCGCGAAGCCCCAGGCCCCGGTGTCGCGGTAGCTGTCGTTGCCGGTGACGAGTCCCCACAGGAACAGGCCCGCCCAGCCGTTCAGCGCCTCGCCCGCAGCCTCCTGGTTGTTGCCGTTGTCGTTGTCCGCATAGGCGCCCGCCCACGAATGCCCCTCGTACGGGTCGAAGCTGCGCAGCCACGGATACATCGTGTCGGTGCGCGACGGATTGGCGTAGTCGCGGATGAGATGCTCCACCATGCCGGCGTAGTCCCGCTTGAAGGCGCTGTCGAACGACGCCAGCACGGCGGAGGCGTACACGTAGTAGCCGTAGGTGTAATGGTGGTCGGTCAGGCCTGTATTGATGCCCCAGCCCGCCGCCCACGGGAAGATCGAGCCCCATTCCGGCGCGTAGTGGAGATAATACGTATGCGGCGCGTCGGAGGCGGAGTACGTGTACCAGTCGGTCAGGATCGTGCGCAGCACGCCGAGGTAGCGGTCGCGCCGGGCCGTGTCGCCGATGCTGTCGCTGACCATCGCGCCGAGCGCGGCCGGATAGAGCACCTTGCCCTGCCAGTACGGGTCCTGGTTCATGAGCCCGCCCGTATTCGACAGCTCCGTGTCGAGCTGGCTCAGATACCCGGTCAGCTCGCTGCGGGAGTAAGCGGCGTCGTTCGGCTCCGCGAACTGCGGCAGCAGTCCCGTGAACGAATCCGACGTCGAGAAGCTGTTGCCCTCCCGCAGCTTGAGGGTGCCCCGAATCGATGGATACGTCAGCGCCGTCAGCGGAGTTTGCGACGACTTCCACTGATGGGGCAGCAGCGCCATCAGCGTGTCCGCGGAGAAGCCGGAGCGCTTCAGCTCGGTGACGCTCGCGAACGTCGCGGATACTTTCGCCTGGCTCATGTCGTAGCCGTACGTCACCTTCGTGTCGGTCACGAACGCATAGGCATGCCGGTAAAAATAGCCCAGGTCGCCGCTGCCCGGCAAGCCGGCGACGGACAGATAGGTCGCCCCTCCGCCGAGCTTGATCTTGATCTTGCCGCCGGTCCGGGTGAAGACGGTGCCCGGCGGCGCGAAGACGCCGTAGGAGCGGAGGACGGCCTTCGGCTGCACGGCGTTGTCGAGCGTCGCGATCTCCAGCCCGATATGGTCGGCCGTCACACTCGAGCCCTCGGCCGCCAGCAGCGGCTGGCCGGCATCGTCGAAGGCGCGGCTCAAGCCCGGCACGAACAGCTCCGGCGCGTTCGGGTCGCTGAACGTGCTGTAGACGTACGGCGAGCCTTTGACCAGCACGCTCCTCATCTTAGGCGCAGCGTCGTCGCTGAGCACGACGCGGACGGAGAAGTCGCCGTAGCCGTCCACCTTGGTGTCGATCGCGCCGGGATCGGACAAGTTGCCGGCGGTCAGGTACAGATCGGGATCGCCGTCGGCGTTGACCGCTCCCCCGTCCCCGTTGATCGTGCCCGCTCCCGGAGCGAGCAGCCCGAGCCCGTTCGCGGAGTATTTCGCCTTGAGCGGCAGCGTGACGATGCCGGTGCCGGCGCCCAGGCGCTGCACGAGCAGGTTCTGCCACCAGTCGTTGGACGGGATCGGGGCGTTCAGCCCGCCGGTGCGGTTTTTCGGATAAAGCGGCTCCAGCTGGGTGACGTCGCCGACCTCGTAGCTCCCGCTGCCGACCGGCACGGTCGAGGGCTGCGGCAGCGGCGCGATCGCGTAGGCCGGCTGCGGATCGCCCGAGCGGTACGGAAACACCTGGAACTCATGGAGCGAGTAGCCGTAGTTCGTCCCCCGTCCGATGCCGAGCATGCGGACGTAGCGGCCGCTCGCGTAGAGCGGGACCGTATCCTTGCCTCCCGCCCCGTAGCGCTGGCGGTAGACGGTCGTCCAGCTCCGGGCGTCTTCCGACACCTGGAGGTCGTACACCCGGCCGAAAGCCGTCTCCCAGTTCAGCACCACCTTGCCGATGCGCTGGCTCTGCCCGAGGTCGACGTAGATCCACTGCGGATCGGACGACGCCGACGCCCAGCGGGTCGACAGGCTGCCGTCGGTCGCGGCCGCGGCGGCGTAGCCGGAGGCGTCCGAGGAGGAGACGGCCGGACGGCCGAGCGCGGCGTTGGCCGGCGCAGGCTGCGGAGCCGGACCCGAGCCGCCCGTTCCATACAGCTCGAATTCGTACAGCGAGACGCCGTAGGCGGGCAGCGCCCTCTGCACGGCAACCAGCCGGACGTAGCGGCCGGTCCCGCTGAGGGCGACATCCGTCGTACCGCCGGTGCCGCTGGAGGTCGCATACACAGGCGTCCAGGCCGACTCGTCGCTCGACGTCTCGATGCGGAACGACTTGGCGTAAGCGCCTTCCCAGCGGATGACGGCCCGGCTCAGGGTCGCCTGCGCCCCGAGGTCGACGTAAAGCCACTGAGGGTCCTGGCCGAGCCGGCTTTCCCAGCGGGTCGACGGATCGCCGTCGAAGGCGAGCTGCGGTCCGTTCCCGCCGCGCACGGAGGAAGCATAGGCCAGACGGTTGCTTGTGAGCAGGTCAGCGCCCGCTGCGGCGAGCGCGGGGACAGGACGCGCGGCGGGAGCGAGCAGCGGCAGCAGCAGCGCGAGTGCGACCGTCCAGACGGCGAGCCGCCGGCCGTGCCGCAGGCTTGATCTCATCCGATTCACGTTGATCGATTCCTCCCTGATGGGTTGAATATGGAGAGGGCACTCCGAGATAAAAAGAGAAGGACGTCGCCGCCCCTCTCATCGCCTCTGCTCAGCTATGCACGTTCAGCTCGCGGATCGACCACCAGCTGCTCGCCGTGCCGGTCTGCACGATCTTGATATAGCGCGCCGTCTTGGCCGCGAACGTCGCCGTCACGACCGGACCGCTGCCGGTTCCCGTCGCGACCGGACTGCCCCAGCTCGCGCCGTCGGCCGAGACGTACACCTCGTAGCCGCGCGCATAGTCGCTGTCGCTGCCCGTCGAGTCCATGACCAGCTTGCCGAACGTCTTGGACGCCTTCATGTCGATCGTGATCGACTGGCCCGGCGCCATCGCGGCGCCCGTGCTCCAGCGCGTCGCCATGCTGCCGTCCAGCAGGTTCGCCGCGACGTCGCCGCTCGACGGCGCGCTGCTCGCCGTCCAGCCCGTGCGGTCAAGCGCCGCGCCTGGCGTCGGCGTTGGCGTTGGCGTCGGGGTCGTGCCGGTGCCGTACACGTTCAGCTCGCGGATCGACCACCAGCTGCTCGCCGTGCCGGTCTGCACGATCTTGATATAGCGCGCCGTCTTGGCCGCGAACGTCGCCGTCACGACCGGTCCGCTGCCCGTTCCTGTCGCGACCGGACTGCCCCAGCTCGCGCCGTCGGCCGAGACATACACCTCATAGCCGCGCGCGTAGTCGCCGTCGCTGCCCGTCGAGTCCATGACCAGCTTGCCGAACGTCTTGGACACTTTCATGTCGATCGTGATCGACTGGCCGGGCGCCATCGCCGCGCCCGTGCTCCAGCGCGTCGCCATGCTGCCGTCCAGCAGGTTGGAGGCTGGATCGCCGCTCGACGGACTGCTGCTCGCCGTCCAGCCCGTGCGGTCGAGCGCCGCGCCCGGCGTCGGGGTCGGCGTTGCTGTCGGGGTTGGCGTCGGCGTGGCTGTCGGGGTCGGCGTTGCTGTCGGAGTCGGCGTCGGCGTCGCCGATCCGTTGCCGGCCCATTCCGCCAGCGTCTGGCGCATCGCCTCGGCAGGCGTGTTCGCATAGACGCGGCCGCCGATATCGTTGACGATGTGGCTGATCTCGCTGCCTGCCGTGCCGGACAGCCAGATCGTCGTCATGTTGTGGAACTTCACGCCCGGCGCGTTCGGCGCCTCGATGGCGCTGTTCAGCTTGACCGCCGCGTCGCGGAAGTAGGAGTAGATGCCGAGCCCCCACGCCTCGTGGGTCGTCACGCCGGCTCCGACCTTGTAGGAGGCGTAGCCGTTCACCGCGCCGCCGCCGCTTTTCCAAGCCGCCTGGTTCGGCACGTCGTACGGAATCTCGGACTGATAGAAGTACAGGCGCCCGCCATTGCCGTTCCAGACGGTCTGGTACTCGTTATGATGCTCGTTGAACAGGCCGTACAGCGTCACGTCGGTTCCGTTGACGACGAGGCCGTTCTTGGAGACATTGGACGTCCAGCCCGCCCCGGCGCCGTGGTCGGCGCGCCAGATCCAGAAATGGTCGCCGATGACGTCGTTGCTGTTGATGCGCAGGCTGATGTCGTTGCGGCCGTTCGACGCTCCGCCGGTGCGGAAGGTCAGGTCGTGGAGCGAGGTCGGATTCGACTGGTGGCGCGCCGTGCTGCCTTGCGGCCCGACGTCCAGCAGCACCGGCGAGTTGGCCGGACCGGCGTCGAACGTGAGGCCGGCGATCTTCACGCCGTCCACGTCGGCCACGGTCATCGCCGCCAGCCCCGTATCCGGCACGAGCGTCGGGATGCCGATGCCGAGCACGACCGTGTTGGGAGAGGTGATCCGGATCGTATCGTTCAGATGGTAGATGCCGGGCGTGAACAGCAGATGCTTGCCTTGGGCCAGCGCCGCGTTGAGCGTCGCTGCGGTAGCGCTTTCAGGACGCGCGATGTAAAATTGGCCGATCGGAATCGACTGGCCCGGCGTGGAGCCGGCCGCCCAGCTGACGCCTTGCGTCCCGCTCTGCAGCGACGGCACGAATACCTGGTACTGGCCGCTGCCGTCGATGTACAGGTACGGCTTCTCGCGGATGACCGGCGTCGTCGGCACGACCGTATAGGGCGGATCGGGGAACGTGCCGGACGGCGCGTTCTTGCTGCCGACGAACATCATGTTCCAGACGCCGTTCGTCCACTCGTTCCATTCGCTGTTGCGCGAGAACCACTGCTGCTGCGACGCCGGCACGACCTTGCCGTCGACCTTGGAGTCGGCGAGGAAGCCGCCGCTCGCCCAGCCGGCGTTCCAGTTGGAGTCGAAGTCGAACAAGTCGAGCTCGCCCTTGATGTTCAGCCGGCGCAGCGGCGCGGCTTGCGAGACGGCGATCTGCGTCTTGCCGCTGGTCGGAGCCAGCGTCATATTCTCGATCGCCCGCCAGAAGTTGCGGGTCGCGTTGCCGTTGTCCCAATCGGCGTTCACGTTCACGCCTCCGGTGACGGTGACGTCGCCGGGGTTGCGGCCGAGGCCGGCCACATGGGTATAGAAGCCGACGTTGAAGTTGACGTTGTACGAGCCCGGCTTGAACAGGAGCGCCTTGCGGCTGCTGCTGAATTCGGCGGACTCCAGCGCGCCGAAGATCGACGTCGCCGTGGCGGAGATGTCCGCCGCCGGCATCGACGGGTCGAACACGTACACATCCGGTCCGAACATCGTCGTATTGGCGTCGCTGACCGGAGCGGCGGCAGCCGTTCCGGCGGCCAGGCCGCCGAGCGCCAGCGCCGCCGCGGCCGTCAGGATCATTCTCTTCATGGTTCATCCTCCTTTGAGTTGGCCTTGCGCATGCGGTAAAGCCCATGTCGTTGAAATCGTTTTCAAAAAGGTCGTGCCTCGCCTCCCTCGTGACGGTTCGCAGCCGTCCGTCGCGCTGCGGCCTCCGCTCTCGCGGATGGCATCCCCAGTATAAGTCGGCCTTCGGCTCCTGAATACGGGCTTTTTCCAAGTTCTTGAAAAAACAAACCCAACGGCTGAAGTTTGCGCAGGCGCGTCAAAAAGCCCGTCCCGCGAGCGGAGGCTCGCGGGACGGGCTGGAGCGGGATTGTCTGACGAAGCCGTGAGCCGCTCACGCCTCCTTGCCGATCCGACCTGCTCCTCAGCCTTCGCCATGCGCAGGCGCGGGCTCGTCCCGGCGGACCAGCAGCAGCAGCAGGAACTGCAGGCCGGCCATCGCGACGAGCACGCCGGCCATGACGGCAGGCTGCAGGCCGCCGGCGGCGAGCAGCAGGATGCCGATGGAGATGACCCGGCCCGCATTGAGGAACAGCTCGCGCATGATGACGGACTCCACCCTCAGATTGCCCTTGAGCGGCAGCGTGCCGATGAGGCGGTAGTAATAGGAGGTCAGCGTGTTGACCGCGAGCGGGTTGAAGATCGAGAACAGCATCATGAACCCGACGACCGACCAGAGCGAGACGTCGATCAGCAGCAGCGACGCTCCGATCGTGACGCCGCTGGAGGACAGCAGCAGGTACTTGTGGACCTGTTCCTTTTGGGCGGAGCGGGAAATGACATAGCCCGTCGCGACCGTCAGCGCGGAGAAGAAGACGCCGAGGTAGCCGACCCAGTCCTCGCGCCCGACGGTGCGGAAGAGCAGGATGTTCGGGAGGAACAGCATGACCCCTTGGAACAGCCCGAATACGAGGAACCCGTACAGCGCCAGCAGCCAGCGGCGGTTTTTGCCCATGAGCAGGCCCATCAGCTTCAGGTAGTAGGTCCGATGCCGGTCCGGCTTGAACGGGATGCGGAAGCTGACGGCCGCCGCGATGACGAACATGAGGAAGGCCAGGGCGAAGATCACGATGTAGCCCTGCAGCCCCTCGCTGCGGCGGATGATGAAGCCAGCGAGCGCAGGCCCGGCGAGGCCGGCCGAGTTGAAGCAGATCATGTTGAACGCGAGGTAGCGGATCCGGTTGGCCTCGGTCGAGACGTCGTACTGGAGCACGAGGTAGCCGACCCAGTAGAAGCCCGACGAGATGCCGTTCAGCAAGGCGAAGAGCACGAAGAACTCGGCCACGTTTTCCTGAGCGATGACGACGAGCAGGTAGAAGATCGCGATCATGACGATGCCGAGCCGGTACGCCACCATCCGGTCCTTGCGCTTGGCGAGCCAGCCCCCGAGCGCGAATGCCGCCGGCGTGATGCCGAAGCTGATGATGTTGTACAGGCCGTTCACCGTCAAGCTTTCCGTCAGCCGCCACAGATACAGGTTGAGGAACAGCCCCGACATCGACGCTCCGAATTGAAAGCAGCTGTGGATGAGGAGCGAGACGACCGCGTCCTTGCCGAGCCTTCTTTCCGGCGGAAGCGCCGCGCGAGCGGGCAGCCTCCACCTTAGCCTTGAGCCCATTTCTTCTCTTCCTTCCGTCTCTCCCGCGCCCGGCCGTTGCCGGAGGGCGGGAATGGTGTCAGGACGGATTATAGCACCGCCTGCCCCATTTGTCCCGCTTTCTGCGCCAGCCCTGTCCTTCTATCGATTCGCGGCATCTACTGATAGAAAGCCGAACGAGGAGGGGCATCTCATGATGACGCTTTCTGAACTGAAGGGACCTTACGACGCGATCTACAGCCTCGGCCACAACTGCCTGCCCGGCGTGCAGTTATCGAAGAACGGCCTCCGTCGCTACTCCGGGCCGATCGACTGGATGGGCTCTCCGCTGCTGAGCGGCGTCTCGCGCGCCTTGCAGGAGCGCTTCGCGAACTTCATGGAGCTGCGCAATCTCAGCGTCACCGGCATCGATCCCAATGCCGGCTGCTATCTCGTGCATGACCTCGCCTATCATATCGTCTCCAACCACGACTATCCCGTGCGCGCCGATCCTGCCGAGGCGCTGCTCCCCTATCCGGAGGTAAAGGCCAAGCTCGACCGCCGCGTCGAGAGGATGCTCGGCAAGCTCGCCGGCAGCAGCCGCATCCTGCTTGTACGCACCGAAGGCAGCTACCCCGAGCTGTTCGAGCTGCAGCTCGTGCTGCGCTCGCTCGTCGGGGCGACGTTCGCTGTCCTCTACGTGCAGCATGGCGATGCCGAGGGCATCGTCGACCTCGGCTGGCGCATCCCGCATGTGTGCGCCGTGCAGATTCCCCGCGTCCCCGACATGTTCCATGACAATGACGCAATCTGGCGCGAGCTGCTGGCGGGCATCTATCACGTTTAAAGGTCTCGCGCTGGCGCGAGCTGCTGGCGGGCATCTATCACGTTTAAAGGTCTCGCGCCGGCAGCGGCGCGAGCTGCTGGCGGGCATCTACGCTGGCAGCGAGCTGCTGGTAGGACTAGAGCACGTCCAACGGTGCTAATGCCGGAGGGACGGGACCGCCGGCCACGTTGCTTCTCCCACAGCTCTAACGACGCGTCATAAGCTTAGAAGCCTGGATTTCCACTTTTCCACTTTCTAACGACGCCTCAGACGCTTAGAACTATCCATTATTTCTATAGGAATAGATGGAACGTCATTTCTGCCCGCTAAGCGTCTAACGAGTCGTTAAAGTATAGCGAGGGTTGAAATCGGCCTCGCAACGAGCTGATTCGTCGTTAGCTTTCGCCGACGGCTTCGCAGCCGATGCGCAATCGTCCTGGCAATCGAAATTCGTGCATATGCCATCCGAATCTTTGTGAAAACGCGCCGCGCGGCGGGGCAGACGCCTCGTCGCTTTTTAGCCTGATTCTCGCTTTCACCTGCAAGGAAGCTTCCCGCTTGGCAGCCTTCTCTGTCGCGGCCGGCCTGAAGGCGCTGCAGCCCAGAGCAGCAGCCGAGCCGGCGCAGCATCGGCTTGCTCGATCTTCTTTAGGTCGTCAAGGGGATACCGCGCACATCAGGAAAGACGCCGAAAAGGCCCGACGGACATGCAGAAAGGCCGCCCTCCGCAAACGGAGAACGGCCGTATCGACTCGATGACGCGCGAAAGGCGAGCCTTCACTTCTTCGCCTTGTAGAACTCGTGGTACAGCTTCATCAGCGCGCGCTTCTCGATCCGCGAGACGTAGCTGCGGCTGATGCCGAGCTCCTTAGCGATTTCCCGCTGCGTGCGCTCCTCGCCTCCGTGCTCCAGCCCGAACCGGGCGATGACCACTTCCTTCTCCCGCTCGTCGAGGATGTCGAGGTTCTTGTAGATTTTCGACTTCTCGATCTTCAGCTGCACCTTCTCGACGACATCGTCATGCTCGGAGCCGAGGATATCGATCAGCGTAATTTCGTTGCCTTCCTTGTCCGTGCCGATCGGATCATGCAGGGAGACGTCCTTGCGCGTCTTCTTCAAGCTGCGAAGGTGCATCAGGATTTCAAGTCTAATGTCTGTAGATATTCTAAAAGCCGTATATATCCACCCGTTCTCCTTTGTAGACGCGCACCTCGCGCACCAAGGACCGGATAATTTCCTGTTTGTCTTCAAAACTGAGGTTGTCGAGATCTTTCGAGAGGTAATGCGCGATAAGGTCGTCCTCAGCTTGTTTAGTAAATTCTCTGCTTTTCTGGTTACCCATCTTCACCTGCAACTGTTCCAAGTTGGATTTCATCTGTTTTTCTTTCTCCGCTAGGTCACGAAGCTCATTCCGGATATCGGATTGCCCGATTTCGTCTTCGATTTCAGCAAAAAGCTTAATCAAGTTCTTCCGGCGGTTGCCGACCTTCTCAATTTCTTTCTCAATTCTCTCGAACTCCAATTCTTCAAGTGAACGATCTGGCCTTGCCACTTCCTCAGCCGCCGCTGTTTGATGGTCCGATCTTGTGAGCCAGGCAAGTACAGTTTGCCACACCTCTTCATCGAGCTTCTCGCAACTAATCCTCATTCCACACCCTTTAAACTTTGCGCCAGAGAAGTTCTTGGTGTCAGAATACTCCAGTTTGTGCTTGCCCCAATGCTTGGCGCGAAGACCGGTCATTGTGTTTTCGCATTCACCGCACCTAACGAGGCCAGACAAGAGGTATTTTCTTAATCCTTCTTTGGCAAAGCGGCGCTTTGACTCGCCGATAAGTTGCTGTGCACGAGCAAATTGAACTTCTTCTATGATCGGAGGAATACTTAACTCAATCCATTCGGATTCAGGCCTTTCCCTCATCGGTATCTTTTCATCTGGATCACGATATTTGTTCCCAAGCATACCTTCTGTGTTCCACCGGTTTTGAAAGTAGTTCCCCACATACGATTGATTGAGGAGAATTTGGCGAACAACTTGTCGATGCCAAACGGGCGCCCCTCTTTTGGTCGGCACACCTTGACTTGTAAGGAAATTTGCAATTCCGTTAATACCTTTGACAGGGCTGTCGGGGAGAGTAAAGAGATCGAATATCATTTTTACGACCTTTGATTCGTCGGGATGAATTTCGTACATCGAGGATTCAGTATTGAAGTTGTACCCGTAGAGTTGGGAGTTTTTCACGACTTTCCCTTGACGAGCCTTCTCTTTACGACCGCGGCCCATCCGTTCTGTAATTTTTGCTTTTTCAAATTCCGAAACTGCTCCGCGGATTTGGTAGAAAAGCCGGCCTTCTGGAGACTTTTCGTACTCGCTGTTGACGAATACCAGCTTAGCGCGCTTCTCTATCTCCTCCGTGATAATGAGTTGATTCATGAGATTTCGGCTCCAGCGGTCCGGATCATAAACGATGACCGTACTGATGACTCCGTCACGGACATCATTACGCAGTTTTTCTAGAGCGGGACGTTCCAGGAACTCTCCGGAGTATCCCTCATCAATATACTCGAGGACATCATTCCCCTTGGCTTTGTTCTTGCACTGCCGAATCTGGTCCTTGATGCTGTATCCGTTCTTCGCTTGTTCCTCCGTCGATACCCTCACGTAGATCCCGATCATGGAGTTCCCTCCTCGCCTTCTTTCGGAGGTAATTGTAGCACGCTCGTACAGCACTGTCATTAGAATCGCCTGGTATGAAGTTAATATGCATCTGCGGACACCTCCCGCTATAAGGGTATGACTGGTCAGCCTGTACTCTTGCCTCGCTCATCCAAGTTCCTTACTTTCCGACACAAAGGACAAGTCCTCTGTGCCGGCGTAGGTTTAATGGTCTCTCGTCAGATCCTTGACCTGCAGCAGCCGGAAGTCATGGAAGATGAATGCGAGGCGATAAAATGCGCGGAGCCGGATCTCCATGTAGCGGTTTTTCCCCATCGGCATGTCGGTCTGGAAAACGTCAAGGTCTCGCTTGTACTCATCCTCCATGTACCGGAACTCAATGAGTTTGCGCTCCGTGACCGGGAGCTTTCGGACGCCAGCACGCACCTTCTCGAGGTAAGTCCGGCGCCGTTCCGGCTCGTCTACGTTGTACATGGCAATGCTGGCCGTCTGGTCGCTTGTTGTGCCGGTGTAGCTGCGGGGCATGTCCGAGTAACTGGCGGTCATGCTCGCCTCTCGCTCCTCGAATGTAATGCTCTTGTAAAAAAGGAACTTGTCGAAGACAGCCTCGATTGCAGCCTGCGTCTTTTTCCCGTCCAAGTCGTTCAGGTTTGGCAGCGGGCCAAGATCAAATTCCTGCTGCACTTTGCCTCCACCCCCTTAGAAGAGGGGCCCGAAGGCCCCGTGCTGCTTAAAACGGCACGCTGTGCGGGTCTACGCCGTCCATAGGATCGTCGGCCGCGGCAGCAGCTTGCTCGAGCGTGACCTGCCGGCGCTCGTCGTACTCTTCGTCCGGGTCGCTATCGGCATGCCCGGCGGGCTCCTGCGACTCTTGAGACGACGCGGTGACGTCCTCGATGGTCAACTGCCCTGCTTCGTCCAGCGCCTTGGAAAAGCTCTTGATTTCGTCCATCGCGATACCGTGCCGGCGGATGACGTTGTTAAATGCCTCAATGTCCGGGGGAATCGACTTGAGGATCGGCCGTCCGTCTGCAGCCTCTTTGATGTCACCGTCTTTGTTGGTCGACACCTCGAGCGAGTAAAGCTGATGGTCGAGGATGTAGCGCTTTTGGTTAGGCTTCATGACTGCCCACGCGTCGGCATTGAGGATGAGTGCTGCGTCTTTTTTCGTTTCTTGGCGATAGAGTTCATTGAAAATAGCGAACTTGCCGAAGACCATCTTGCCCTTTGCTTTCCATCCGCCGTGCCGCATCTTGATGATGATGTGCGAGTCCCCCAGATCGTCATGATGCTTCTCGATCAACTCATGGAGCAGTCCGTATACCTCCTGCGGTGCGTCGGACAGGTACTTTTCCTTTTTGGGTGCTCGTGCCATATGATTGCTCCTCTCGTGGGGTTAGTCCCCGATATGATGGTCATCCGACTCGGTGTCGGCTTGCAGCTCGGCTAGCTTTTGCTCTGCCTCTAGCGCCCTTTGGCGCCAGTATTCCAGGTCTTCAACAGTCATCCTTTTGCAACTGCCCCCTTATTGTCTGCTCGAGCAGGCAATGCCAAGCTGCACAGTAATGCCCGCTCGATCTCCCGCATGTCGCGGTCTGACACGCTATCTATTTTGTGCACGACTTGGTATTTGTTGATGGTCACTAGCTGCTCTAGCAACACTGTGTTGCCTGTCATCCTGCCGTCAAACCTCCCCGACAGCCGGGCATGTGTCGGGAGAAAATTCTTGTGTCTCGAGGTGATTGGAGCCACGATGAGGCATGGACTCACTTCGTTGCCACGGTTGTTTTGGATGACGACCACTGGACGGCAGCCGGCTTGGACGTGGGACTCTTCCGGCTGTTCGCCAAGATCAACCAGGAGAATGTCTCCTCGGTAGATATTGACGCATTCTCCCATGTCAGTCTTTTTCATGGGTGCCCTCCTCAATCAGTTCAAGGGCTTCTGGTGCATAGTAGGCGGTGTAAGGCCAATCGTAGCGAGGATGCGGTACTACAACTCGCACACGCTTGCCGCTCTCACTGTAGCCTGTTACCGTTCCTTCAACTTTCTTTCTTGCGCGACTCCGCACCCTATCCCCCGCCTTGAACTTCGGCGGCTCCGGTGTTGGCGGGTCGAATGCGCCGGACTTGATCTTGCCAATTGTCATGTCAAGCGCTTTGGCTTCGTCCTGTCTATTCTCACGCTGGGAGTAGTGCAGCTCGCGTTCCAACCACTCAAGCTGCTTATCTGCGTCAATCAGCCTCATGTGTTGCCCTCCTTCATCTTGGCGTTGATCCAATTCACGGCGTCAGCCGCTGCCTGCTCCTTAGTCTCGAAAGTCGGATCGCCTACTCCGTCTTCCTCACGTCTCAAGGAGCTATAGTAAAAGGGCTCACTGACGTGCCAGTACCAGCGATTGTGCCTGTACTTATCCTGCGACACCGAGACGGTGACGCCTTTGCGCTTGCCCTGCCATGTCGCATATCCGTCCAGCCAGCGGGTTTTGTCGTAGAGTTTCATCCGCTTGACTCCCCCCTCAGCGCCAGGATGGCCGCTATGGTGATGGCTAAGAGGAGTTCTCCTGGCTGCCCACTATGCTCGGCGTAATCGCCGTCTGGTTTATAAAACCGGACATGTGCTTCGTTGGGATGAGTTTCAATACCGACCTCCCACCCCCGCCGCTGCATCTCCTCGATGACCTGCCCTGCTCCTTCCCATGTGGTGGAGGGAGTGAAGTCTTTTGACGTGCACTGGATGACTCCCGCGAAAACCCATGCCGGCCGGCCGCTGAAAGGCATCTCAATCTCGTCCCAGCCCAGCGCCCGCGCCAACTCCGCATCCAACTCCGGCCCGGCGGGCATCGTCCTAATGTCCATTGGGGGCCTCCTTGTAGTAATGCAGGAGCTTTTCTTTCATGACAACGTGATTTGGTTCAAAGTCTCCGTCCAGTACAACGTGGTCGCCGCCTACGCGAGCAACGGTGACGATAGAACCGTCATAGATCTTCTGCAGCTTTTGTCCGGCTTCAATCTTCATGCTCCCTCTCCCTCCTTGAACAGCCCTGCGTCTTTTCGCATCTTCCATTCGCAGTATTTTTGACAGTCTTCTTTGCGCTCAAAGTAGTTTCTAAGATGCCCATTCGCTTCAATTTCTTCAAATTTCGTTACGCCTGGTACATAAATACTTGCAGATGACCTCGACCTGTACTCAAGACTGTCATAATTCCTTCCGCTCGTGATCCTATAGTAAAAGAATGCTCGTCGACTCTCGTGACTGTAATTCATTTCGTAAAGCTCGTTTTCTGCTGTTAACCAAAGGGTTATTCTTTGACTGCACGTGCAGTTTTCCGCCATTCTGTTTCCGAGGGGGGTAACATATTCGATTTTCCTTTGTTCATCTCCCACCGCCGATCCCGAAGCGCTTCCCGCGTCTCGCGGTACTCGTCGCCTACGTCACCCATCGGTTCTATCTCCTTTCAGCTTCTTGAGGAAGTCTAGCGCTCGCTGGCCGCCGTCGACCTGAACCTTGCTCGGCATAACTCCGTATCCTCGAGGCTGGCAGTAGTAGACGCTGTCCTCCTCTTCCGTCACGTCCCCGTACCACTCCAGCGCCTCGACGGCCTCTTCCAGCCGCTGGCGAAGCTGGTCGCTCTCCTGCACCGCGTCCTGGCGCTGGCCGTCGATCTGCTGCAGCTTGTCCCGCAAGCGATCGTTCTCGGCCTGCAGGCGGTCGGCCCGGTCGCGCTGCTCATCCAGCAAGGTTGCATTATGCAGGGCTTGGAGGTGATTCGCGCCCATCCGCGCTTCCAGCCGCTCGATCTCTCCCTGCTGGCGCTGTACCTCTGCCTGCAGATGAGCATACTCCTTTACCGTCTCCTCAACCTTTTCGCGGTAGGCATTCTGCCAGTGCAGCGCTGATCGTCTTGCATCTTCGACATGCCCTTCGCACCAGAGCGCCTTCCATTCGGCAGCGGCCAAATCCGCCTTCAGCCGCTGTACCTCGGCTAGGAGGGATCGGAGGTCGACGAGGAACACATGCCTGTTCTCTCCCAGGTACCCGTCTCCCTTGATCCAGAGGTCGGTGCCATCGAGTTTCAAACTGGACGGCTTCTCCAGCGCCTGCACGATCTCCGCCATCTGCTCCGCCGTCATGGGGGCGGGCTGCTGTTCGTTACTCATGGGCGGCCTCCTCGTCGAACATGACTTTTTCCCATTCGTCTTGCAAAGCCGCTTCCTCTTCACCGATGTTATACAGTTCCGCCTGCAGCTCGCGTTTCCGCTCAATCAGGTTGTCGATCTTCTCTGCCACTTCCTGACGTCTACTCATGGGCGGTCTCCTAAAATGATTTCAATGCTACTAGGCTCACCGATGGCTTTTGCCGTCACCTGATAGCCTATTCCCATAGCGGCCGTAAGCCGCATCAAAATGTCCGAACGTGCTTCTGTGTCAAAGTGGCAGACCATTCCTCCGATCGTGTGGGCCGCCATTGACAACAAGGCATAGAGCTTTTCCTCTGATGCACACTTGCCGGACTCATTTATCAGGTATTTCGCTACATTTTCGAATGTCGGTTCCATCCGCTATCCCTCCTTAGGAGCCCCCATGGGCTTCCCTCGCAATCTGCATCATGGCCGGGTAGGTGTCCCTCTTGATCGCTTCGATCGTTTCCGCCATCTCCCGAAACGTCATGCCGTCGTCCTCGATCATGCGGCGCATACCATCGACTACTAGCGCCTGGCTGATTTTGTTCAGGTTGGTTCTACTCATGTGCTGCCTCTTCAGCCTCTCGGACTACCTTGCTTATAAAGGTGGTTGCGAGGCATTGGATTTTCTCGCCTTGGCGGCCGCCCTTGAGGATTCTCCGGTACTCGACGCTATAGCCGAGATAAGATTGGAAGAGCCTCTCTACTTTGCGATCAGGTCCAGTCGTCATGATGTATGTCTTACCGGGCTGAATATCCTCTACTTTCATTCGCTATCCCTCCTTGACCGCCGCCACACACTCGCGGAACCGGCGCTTAATGAAATCGTCGTGCCGGGCGCTCGCCACGTTGGGATGGCGGTGCCGTTGCCGGAGATACTCCGGTCCGACATGGTCGATTGATGCAGGCGGGCTGGCCCACCACGAATCCGTCCAGCGCCCGGTGCCATCGGTAAACCGGCTCATGTAACCGTCGATTTTGCCATCCGGCTTGTCGCGATACGGCCACATCTCGAATTTCAGTCGTGCCATGCTATCCCTCCTTGGGAGGCCCCTAGGGGCGCTCCGCTGTATAAATCTTTGCCCGCTCCCGGCCCTGTCGCTGCCGTTGATACTCATCTGGCAGCTGCGCCTTACCATGCAGGCCCATGTGATGCGGGCATAAATCCCGGTCCTTGCCCACGTTGGTCGCGCATTTATCGCAAATGGGCAGGTCGCACGTTTCGTATTTGTCGCCTCGGTTTGCCTCGATAAAGTCCTTGTAATCCCGGAAGAACGTCAATGGATTGCTGTAGTCGACGACATAATCGCACCAGCGGTTGACCGGGTTACGCTTGCAGACTGCGCATATGCCGTTGCTGCCGAACGAATCAATGACATCAGCCAACCGTTCCCCTCCTTGGAAGCCGTAGCCTCCCTGTGTTGTGCCCCCTGGGGGCTAGATGACCAGTTGGAGCTGTCCGTCCCGCGCCGCCGTGAACCAATCATGCTGCTCCGTCGGCGCAAGCACTGCCTCGAAGATCGCTTCGAGCACCTGTACGACGATGGAGTTGCCGGCCAGCTTGTAGAGCGCGGCGTTTCGCTTGCCCGGCATGCTCGGAAATTCAGCGGCCGCAGCGTCGAAGTCCTCATCCGTGAACCCCATGAGCCGCCAGCATTCGCGCTCCGTCAGGTATCGGTACTGTCCGCCCTCCTGCCGGATGATGCCGGCGTTCGGGCAGCGGTCCTGCCGTGTGCTGATGGTCCAGCAGCTGTCCTCGATCACGTCCAACGGGCGATACTTGCCGCGCACCGCCGGGTTGAACTCCTCGATTCGGTTGAGCATGGAGGGGATGTTGATCTGATACTGCTCGCCGGTGACGTCCGGCTCCAGGAACTCGTTGATGTGCCTCATCGGCCGCCGGCGGAGCCGCCCGAAGTCGAAGGCCGGCCCGCCGAGCGTGCTGATCGTGAACACCCGGTTCCTGTTCTGTGGAATGCCAAAGTCCATCGCATTGATGACGTCGAAGCTGTTGGTGTAGCCCAAACGTTCCATGTCCCGCTGATACTTGTTGAAGCTATGAATGATGTCGCTATCCAAGACGCCCTTGACGTTTTCCCAAACAACAACTTTCGGTCGCCACTCTCCCATGGCCTCAATGATTCGGAGTGTCTCCCACATCAGCGAGCTGCGCGTCTTGTCCTCGTCTTTGCCGCCAAGCCTCTTGCCGGATCGGCTGTAGTCCTGGCACGGGCTGCCATGGACCAGGATGTCTGGCCGCAGGTTCCATCCGACGACCGACTGCGGCTTGTGCAGCCGATCGTACATGGCGTTGTAGCTGCGCACTGCCTTGGCGTCGATCTCGACGTAGTCGATCGCTTTGTGCTCGACGCCTAGGTTGATGAGCGCCTTCCTCGGAGCGCCGATGCCGCCGAAGAGCTCGAGGATCTTGATCACTCCCTATCCCTCCTTATGAAACTGACAGGCTGTCAGGACTGAACTTCGCCTTTGGCCCATTTCTCGAAGGCGTCCTCGTAGCACCGACCTTGTGCTCCGTCCGTGCCGTTTTTCTTGATGCGGATGTAGCTGACATGGTACGTCCTGCATGTTCTGGAAGGGTCCATGGCGAGAACTCGCCGGTTCGGGCCTTTTTCGCCGTAGTAGGTCTTCCCAACCACAATCTCCATCAGAGCACCTTCCCGCCGTGACGGACCGGTCGAGTGGCGTTGTAAGCCATCTTCTCGGCGATGATGCTTTCCAGATCGATGCCGTACCGGCCTGCGGCGTCAAGCACCCGAATGACGATGTCGGCCAGCTCGGAAGGGATGCCGCAGGGCTTGTCGCCGTTTTCGTACCACACCTCGTCCGGCTGCTTCCCGACCCGGAAGTCCTCCAGCGCCTCTGATGCCTCGCTGTGGATCAAGGCGATGATCTCTCCGAAGCTGCGATCCTCATCCCACCATCCTTTAGAGATAGCGTTTTGGTGAGCAGCGTTTACGAGGTCATTGATTCTGGCCGGCGCCACGCCTTCGGGCAACTGGACGGTCTTGATTGGTTGGGTCATTGATTTCTCTCCTCTGGATTGGATTTTTGCTTCAAGTAATCGTTGATGTACCATGCGGCTTTTTTAATGTCCTCGTCTCCGTTTTTGTGGTTAGAGCGCCAGCAATACTTGATTGCATTGCCCTTTACAAAGCCGCGGAACTCCTCTGGCGTAAGGGCTGCTCGGATCGCTTCAATGCACTCAATGCCTCCGGCGTTGTAATGACTCGGATGATTGACTTGGTCGCTCATTACTATTGCTCCTTCCGCTTTTTGCGCTTTCGGCCGCGTCCATCTGTATGAAGTCCATGCTTTTTCATTTGGTGGCTGACGGTCGAGTGGGAAATGCTGTACTTGATTGCGATCTGGTTAATCGTCAGGCCTGCAGCAGAGTCGGCCTGGTACATCTCCCGTGTGATGACGGGCATGTGTCCGTCGCCGCGCCTGCGGGCTCCAGAGGGTAGTTCCTGAGGCTGCCGGGGCTCAACCTTGGGGTAAGGGATACCACGGTCCGCTGCGGTCGGGATGAGGTGGTTTTTGCCCTCTATGTGCCATTGATGCTCCTGCTCCGTCATCTGGTAGACAGCCACTCCGCTCGACCCCTCAAACGGCCTGGTATCCATCTTGGGGACTGCCCGGTGCGAGCCAGCTGGCATAAAGTCACTCATCGCGGCAGCCTCACTTTCTTTTGGTAGTCGACCTTGCCGATCGGGTACGACTTCCTTCGGTGATCGATTTCTTCTTGCGCGGCGAGCTTGTCGGCAGTTGTCGCCATCGGGTCATCGTAGAGGATGATCATCAATTGAGCGCGGCTCGCTTTTCGAAAATTGGGTTCAGTCACCGTCTTCACCCTCATCATCTTCATCCTGCGTTTGATCCGTATTTCCGCCTGTAGACAAGCGTTTCGCGATTGCTTCACGCTGCTCGGGCGTCAATATCCTCTCCGCAATGATGCGGACGTTTTTCTCCTTTAAAGTCCACCTTCCGGAAATAACTCTTTCCCCGTCGTATTCCGGGTTAATCGGAGCTCCTGCGATCTTTGTCAGCTTGCGTATATGAGGCTGGAACGCAGACCAAGCTACCCAAACCCGCTCTACTGAATCAAATCTCAAAATGGTTTCTTGCTCTTCGCGCGAATATGTCATCGCTACCTCCTCGAAATAAGAACACTCGTTTGGTCAAATGGGCGTAAGAGCCCGCTGCCGAGCTGGTGCGCGGCATTTATGCGTTATGAAGGATCTTGGTCGTGACATCGACTTGATAGGGCAGCGTGTCCAGCAGCGGCTGCAGTTCGCGCATCCGGTAGAGGTTAAGGGCGGCTCGGGCAATGATGTAAGCGTCGATGATGTTGTCCGATCGCTTCAGCCCGGCTACGGGGTAGCCGAAGTGCTGAATTGATGCTCGCTTCACTTCAGCCTTTTTCTCGGGACCGGTCAGGCGGCGCTTGTTGCCCGTCTCGCCCGTCCATCCGGTGACCCCGACATACTGCTTGGTCCATATCGGGTTGATCTCGTTGTAGCGTAGCTGCCGGCGGATAATCATGGACCGAAGACCGCCGTGTAGTGCGCCTGTTGTTAAAGGCTTCTGTGTTTTCGCCGCCGCCTGCTCGATAACGATCTCATCGCCAGGCTTCAGGAGCCGGTATAACTGGTTTTCGAGGTCGACTAGCTGCGGCATGCTGATTTCCCTACCCTTGCCCTTCTCGCCGGCGCCTATCAGTTCGAGCTCCTCCAAAATGCTGCCGTCGTAGTCGAGGGCGACGAAGCCGGTCTTCGTGGCCGGATCCACCCCTACGAAGCGCATCGCTTCTTCCACCTTCCGAGAATTTCCCTATCCCACGGCAGCTCCAGGACATAAAAAACTTGTCCGATGACCCGGCCGCGCTTATCAAAGATGACTTGCCCCGGCCTTGTTTGCATGATGGGGTCAACCTTTGGCATCTGCTGCATCCCTCCATCGGTATCGTTGGGCTTGATCGGCTACGTAGTCGTAGGTGCGCATGAGCTTGTCTCGTTCGGGTCCGCCGAAGAGGGGGTCGTCCAACTTCTTTGCCTTTTCACGTAGCCATGTCAGCGAGTTTTCGTATTGCTTGTCGTCCTCAATGCGCTTTGTCACGCGCCTCAGCCGCCTTCCTGCGGTCCTCGTCGGTGATGTTAAGGAAACGGCCGGTCGTCTTATTAAAGGCCATCTCGACGACTCCTGTGCCCACATCGCGCCCCTTTGCGACAATCACCTCGACGATGTTTTTCTTCTCGCTTTCCTTGTCGTAGTAGTCGTCCCGATAAAGGAAGATCACGATGTCGGCATCGCTCTCGATTGAACCCGATTCCCGAAGGTCGCTCATCATTGGGCGTTTGTCCTGGCGCTTTTCGCAGTCACGGCCGACTGCAGAGATTGCGATGACAGGGATGTTGTATCGGCGCGCCAACTGCTTCAGTCCCTTGGACACGTAGGCAATCCGCTCATGATCGCTTTTGAACCGCTGGTCCGTCTGCACCAGCTGCAAGAAGTCGATGTAGACGACCAGATTTGGGTTGACCTTAACCAACTGCTTAACCTCTCGGGAGATGTGCTGGAACGTCATGCCGGCCGTGTCGTCTATGGAGATCGGCAGCCGATCGAGTTCGTCCATCGCATAGCTCCAGCGCTCCCAATCCGAATCGGAAAAGGCGCCGCTTTTCATCTTCTTGCCGTCGATGTTGCCAAGCACCGAAAGGAACCGTTCGCCGATCCTCTTGTCTGGCATCTCCAGAGAGAACAACACCGCTTCGTATCCGCCTTTGGCAGCAGCAATCATGTCGTTTACGATGTAGGCGGTTTTGCCCATAGATGGCCGCGCCGCGATGATTTCAAGGTCGCTACGTTGGTGGCCGCCGGTCAGTTTATCCAATTCAGCGCTCGCCGTCTGTGCGCCGGTCATCCCCCGCTGCTGGCTCCGCTTGTGCAGCTCCTTCGAGTGTCCCGCGAGCACATCGCTCATCTTCTTCACGCTGCTGGTCGCCGGGCCATTCTTGATCGCGGCAATCTCTTCGAGAGCAGCTTGAGCTTTGCTGACGTATTCTGCCGCGGTGCTCGCCCCTCCGGATCCGACATCGGCCATCATTCGCAGCGTGTCTTCTGTCCGCCGGCGAATGTAGCTATCCCGGATAATTGCCTGATGCTTTTGGAGGTTGTCTTGGCTGTAAGACGAGCTTGCCAATTCAGCTAGGTAAGATGGTCCGCCGATCTTAAACAGATCCGTTCCAGAGCGCTCGGCCATCATCACGAGGTCGAGCGTGCCCTCTTGCTCGTAAATCACTTTAAAATATTCGAGGATTAGCCGATGCCGCTCGTCCTGCAACTCTTCCGGCTGAATGTAGATCTCGTCCATTAAATCCGGTTGGAGCAGGGCAGCACCGAGGACGGATATTTCTGCGTAGAGCTTGTCACTCATTGACGTCACCGCCCCGCAGCATTTTCGGAATCAACCGCTCTGGCAGCGGTACTGCTTGCTGATGCCATCCCTCGATCTCCCGCAGCCGTTCTGCTGTCTCCGAGCGCAGCTGGGCGTAATCGGTAAACTGGCCGGGGTCTCGGGCGATGATGTCCGCGGCTGTTGGCGGATAGGGACTCTGCTGCATGAACGACTTCAAGTTCAGCTTGGCGGCCTCGAACGACATGGCCTCCATCAGCGAGTGCCAGACTGCTGATTTTTCCTCGCTAATCTCGAAATGCTGGTAGTTGCTCCGTATGATCGCCATAAGCTGGATGACCTCTGTCTTCTTCACGGCGAGCCTCCTCATACATCATCTGCAGGCGCTCCTTCTCGGCATCAAACTTGGACTGCCGAGCTGCCGGCGCTGCAGGCTTATTCAAGAGCCCTTCCGGATCTACTCTGTCGTAGTCCAAAAATCGTTGCTGGTTTAAATAGGTGGATGGATGAGGGATGTAAGACGTTTGGGTTTGGAGCATCTTATGCGTCTCTGCGAAATTCTTCGTATGAAGGATGATTTTGATTGGATCAAAGCCCGGTTCTTTCTGCAGCTTTTTCCATGCTTTCTGAGCAGCTGCTTTTGAGATCCGTCTGGGGTAGGCATTCCAGAACTCATCAAAGCTATTTTCGCTTTCTTTAATTATTACTTTCTTTAAAAGATCTTTTTCTTTATCTGGGGGGCCAATCGTGTACCTAATAGTAGCTACTTTAGGTGCACAATCGTGTACCTCATAAGCTTTATTAGGGACACAATCGTGTACCTGATCTTTTTCTTCATTAGGTACATGATCGTGTACCTTAAAATCTGAATCCATCTGCTCACCACCTCTAGCGATTTTCCATGTGTCATAATCCTTGTTGAATGCAAGGCGCCTCGAAGTTGTTCGAGAAGCTCTTTTCGTAACGACCAGGACTCGGGCTTCAATTAAGGCTGCCAATTCCCGTTTAACCGCGCTTTCTGATAAGCCGGTGTGGCCGTGTAAGAACGTAATTGAAAAGTCGTGGTCCTTTCTCGACCACCCGTAGGTGTTCCGCCAAATTACCAAGATGAGCCGCATCTGGGCGCCGTTGAACTTGAAGAAAGGAACTTGTTCCATTAGCTCATTTGCGACCTTGGTGAACTCGTCGGGCTGCGGGTTTGCCATTCACCTCACACCTGTCTCAGGATCAACCCCGATTCTTCAAGTGACTTTCTTCCTTTTTTCGTATTGCATGTCCGGCATGCCGTAACGAGGTTATCCAGTGTTGTTGGTCCACCCGCGCTTTCTGGAATTACATGATCCGCTGTCAATTCGTCTTCGGATCCGCAATAACGACAAGCGTGGCCGTCGCGCTTCAGCATTGCAATTCTTAATGTCTGCGAAATTGGTTGTTTCTTTTTGGGAGATGGCTGGGAGTTGTTCGGTTCGCCAAAGAGGAGATCATGCGCTTTTTGAAGACATAGGTAGCAGAGATCAAAATCTTTTTTATTCCATCTCACCGAAGGAATGGATGGGAGATCGCAACCACAGTCATTACATTTTCGAAGTGGAAACTCCTCGCCCATCAACCAATACGTTCGTTTCGTGGTTGTCACCTCGGACATCTCACCTCACCCGTTCATCTTATTTGGTAGAGCCTGTCGATTGCCCGAGCCTTCTCGATGCCTTTGGCTGCAGCTAACTCGATGATTTGCATGATGCATGTAAGGCGGATACGTTCGGTCTGTTCTCTCGCAGCGTCCACTTCATCCATAAGGCGTCGCTGCTCGTTACGCAACTGAATGACATTATCCTGGAGGCGCTCAGCTGCCTCTGTCACCTGGATGAGCTTGGCGTCGTAATTGTTGATCATTTCAGTTACAATTCGGTTTTCTGTAGCCGAGTAAGGATATTTCGAGCATTGATGGCGTAACTGTGCGACCTGGACCATTCATTTGCCCTCCGTTCGATATAAATGCTTCCTAAACTGTTCCGCCCATTCCCGACCTTCTCGGGTATAGTCGACCCACCAGTGACAAGTCCCACTATTCACGGACGGCCCGCACAGCATTGCGACATCGCGCTCCGTCGTCTCCTCCAGCTTCCAGCGCCTGACGAGGTGTGCACATTGGAGCATCCAGGCATCGCGCCGGCCGCACCGCTCGCAGCGTCCTCTGGCCCTTTCGGCAGCCTTGCCGTATACCGCTGGGGTTATCTGACCTCGCTGCTTGGCTGTCTTCTTGGTCCGTTTGTGGGTGGGCTTTGGAGCCGGGGTGAAGTCTCCGATCGGCATGCTACTGCGCTGATTCGCCGATCTCTTGGCGAGGTTCTTCGTTTTCCTGTGGCTGCCAGTCCGTAACGTCGATGACTTCAGACATGTCGGACGAAACTTCCCGCTTTGTCGTCTCGTCCATCGAAACGGCCTTGGCAAACTCGACGCTGATCGGCATGTATTTCATAAGGCCTTTCAAGACGGTCTTCTTCGCCATCTCGTCGAAGTGGTCGACCCATGGCCCGTACTTCGCTTTGCTGAACTTGTCGCGGTGCTTCTCGATATCTTTTTTGCTCATGACCAGAAAAGAGTACCCGCCGTCCTTGAACTTGGCGTAGGCGTAGTATTTCGTGACAGTTCCGCGCTCGCCATCTGCAGGAACATGCCGGAGCTTCTCCCCGGTACCGTACTCGTACTCGAAAAGGTCATTTTCATACACCTCATGAGCGACGATGCTGCTGATCTGCCCCGTACGGCGGGCCAGCTCCAGCAAGCCCTTGTAGCCAATCTGGAACTGCGCTTCTTCTACGGTCGCAATGACCTTGCCCGTGTTGGGGTCCTTCTTCCGGTTCGTGTAAGGGACCAGGTACGCATGACCGAGGACGGATGGCTCAAGGCCGAGTTGAGCGCATTGCATGACGGCTCCAAGGAGAGATTCCGGTGTGCATACCTTGAGCTTCGGGTTGGTCCGGATTGACGTTGTTGCAATGCGCAGCAGCCGCTCCGGCGTCATGTGCTGGGGGATCGCTTGGGCGATGGCCGGCTTCATTTGCTCGAACAGGTCGCCGATCGTCGGCCCCTTCTTAGCGCCGCCTGCTGCTTGGTTTGCGAGCTGATTGGATATCCCGCTTTGATCTACCGTTTTGGTCATGACTATTCTTCGCCTCCGACGACCTTGAAGGGTCTATTTTTTGCATTGCTCCGCCAGGTGAAGACAGGATCGCCTTGGAAATACGCCACGTCGGCGTCGCCAATCATGCCCTTCAACTGGTTCTTTGCAGCCTCTTCCTGCTGCTTGTAAATGCGGCCGTACTTCCGGGCTTCGTAGAGGGATTGCATGAATTCATAGGCGGTTTCAGGAAGATCGACTTTCTTGGACGGTTCCGACTGTGGGTAGAGGTCGTTCAGATACTGGGAGTCTTGATGGGAGAATGCAGGAGGTTGTTTTGCCTGTACATTGTCATGCCAGAAATTCGACTCGATCGTGATGAGGTTGGAGATGAGTTCTTCGTCTCGTTCAATGACGCGCCACTGGAAGTTCCAACCACCGATCAGGACTGCGATAAACCAGCGTGCTGCCCCGGTGACGGCCATGTAGTGATTGCACTGTAGGATGTATTCCGTAGGCGCCTGGGTGCCTGCCCAGTCGTCCTTCGCGTATTCCGAGGTGTTCTTGCATTCGAGCCCAGCGTTCAGCCCCGGCAGCCAACGGTCGATGTTCGCAAACATAAACTCATATTCCGGATGCTTGAAAATTGCATTCCTCTTCTGTACCTTGTAGCCGGTGTCGTCCGCGAACCAATCCGCAATGAGCGGCTCCATCTTCCGGCCGGCCGCCATCTTCGGGTTATCCTCGAGCGGAGGCAGTTCGCCGATCTTATCGAGGTAGACGCTCATAGCTGACTTGTACCGGCTCATATTGCAGATCGCCGCGACATCCGATCCGCCGATGCCTTTCCTGCGCCATTCCAGCCAATCCTCATGCGAAAGGTTGACGGTGCTGACTACGCGCTTTGCTTTCATCAGCGCAGCCCCTCCTGGATCTCCCGGATGCATCCCAGGCATACGCTCTTCTCGCCGATTTTTCGGTGTACTTCCGCCTGACCACAAAAGTTACGGCGGAGTTCGATAGGCAGGACTACCCGCCCGAGCTCGTCTACTTTGCGAACCACTCCAGTTGCTTTCATGTTCATTTCCCCTTGTTTGGTTTTTGGATTAATAGTGCGCCGCGACCATGCACTTGAAGCTGCAGTAGAGTTCGCTGCCTCGATATACGTACTCGTCGGAGTACAACTCCTTGCCGCAACTGTTGTTTTCGCATTCGCCGATCGATATCGGCTCCAACTCCTGTGGATCGGGCAGCCCTTCGGCAAAGCGATCGAGATCGATGCTCATCTCAACGTGATCCTTTCTTTGACAAAATCTGCGACGGAATCAGGATCAATCCAAAGCACCAATTCGCTCAACCCTTCGATCGTCGTTTCATGCTTGTCGATAACCAGCGGGTAGTAAATTCCTCCAATGTCGACTTTGACTACAAAGTCCGTGTCATCATCCAACTTGTAATGCTCTTTCGCATCATTCAGTTGGCGCTGCATGTCTCCGATTTTCAATCCGCTCGCTCCTCCCGAAAAGGTAGTCCATCGTAACGCCGGTCACATCAGCAATTTGGATCAGCGTCGTAAAGTCCGGTTCACGGCGCCCTGATTCGAAATGACTCACCGCAGCTCTGCTGAGCGCCAGCTGATCGGCGAGGTCTTGCTGCGTCCAGCCCTTGTCTGCGCGAGCCATATAGATCCTGTGCCCGACTCTGACGGCCATGGCGCTCATGCAGCCATCCGGTCTGCTCTGAGGAGAGCCTCGAGATCGGCGATCTCTTTATCCAGCCAGCAGTCCGCACCATCCATGATGGCTCCAGACCGGGCGAAACTCGCGCAGCTTTGCGACGTGACAGGCGATGGCCTCTCTTTCTTGCTTGGCGGTGATCTGTTCCTTCAGATGTTGTTCAAGTCGGCGCGACTCTTGCTCAAACAGCCGCTCCATCTCTTCATGCGTCATACCAACGTCGCCTCCGTTTCGTCGATCTGACGGCAGATTTCGTTGTGCCAGTCCATATCCCCGACCTCGTAAGCGTGGTAGGCGAGGCTCTTGAGCTCGTCCAGCTTTCTTACTAGCGCGAGGTTGGACTGCAGGTAATGGGTGAGATCCCGGCGATCCAAGGACGTCATGTGCAGCTGACCGTCGCTTTCAAGGCATCTGTGCGTCAGCTCCGCTAGCTTGCGATGGATGGGAGAGATGCCGATCATCGGGGTTCACCGAACAGCTTGTAGCAGAATTCGCCCATCGGCCCTTCTGATGTGTCGATCGTGCCCGGCTCGGCCTCGCACAGGAAGCAACTAGGCGGTGAAAGTTTAACGGGAGGACTCCACGTAGCAATCCAATAGAGAGCTTCGGAATACTGATGTTCTTTGGTTTCGGAGACTGATCGGAGTTCAAAGACCTCCTTGTATCCCTTCCATAAGATGTGGAATGAAGAACGGAATCCCGTCTTGTAGTTCGGTGAATCAGGGTCTCCCAGGAGCTTTACCACCTTCTGCTTCCCATGCGCTTTAAGGTTTTTCAGTTGCTGTCGGCTGCATTGAATGCGTTCGCGAGCTTCCTTAAGACTCTTCTCCAGCTCGGAAATCCGCGTCAATAACGACTCGTTCGGTGTTCCGAGAGACAACTGATTGAACATCCTCACTCACCTCGATTTGGTTTTTTTGAAGTAGCTGCTGATAATGAACCTTATGCTCTGCGATCGTCTTATCAACTTCCTTGAAGAATTGATCGATTGTGTCGATCGCTTCTTTGTTTGTGGGGATCGAGGTAAAGTGCATAAGGGCTTGGGATAACTCGACCATGATGTGGGCATTCGTGGTTTTCAGGCATTTTTTGATTTCCCGAAGATTGACCTTGTCACGATCCAGTGCAGCCAGTCGATCGGTGACTTCTTCTTGCATAATCCGAATAGACTCGTGAAGCTGAGTGTTTTCCTTCTGCAGCATTTGCGTATACTCGTAGTCTTCGCGAGAGATGTTCGGCCTCGCTTGGAGCAGCCTGATTTCAGCCTCGAGCTCTTCTTGCCGCTGCTGGTGCTGCTTGATCAGTTGCCGGCGTTCTTCCTCCGCTTCGCTGGCTCTGGATTCAGCTGCGGCCTTGGCGGCTTCTGCTTCCTTAAGCTCCTTCTTGACCTCCCGCAGCTCCCGGACGGTCATCTCGTCTACCGTCTTGGTTTCGCCGGTTGAGGGAATCGTGTGAGGCTGCTGGATGAACTCGGTGCGGTCGATCGTATCGGGAAGGGACAGCATTTCAAAAAGTTTCCCTGTTGGCAGATGCGACGTCGCATCTCCTAACTGTTCGAACGCTTGTATGAAGCGAGATGCGGTAGACGCATCGAACTGGCAATGATCTTTTGCCCATGATTTGAAACTGCCCGGAGCTAAATCATTATCCCTTACATGCTTGAGCCGCTTGCCGATTTCAAAGATCGACTGGCCGGCTACTTGCTTGTAGCTGTTGATTTCTGCGGTGATGACATTCAAATCAGTTGATAGGAGTTGATTGCTCAAGACTTGCTGCACCATCCTCTCCACTGCTAATTTCGACAAAACAAAGGACTTTCGGACTACAATAATTGCCGTTCCAGCTGATCATTTTGCCATATTTTATGAAAATTTACGGACTGTTCGCATCTGTTCTCATTGCGTGCATATAATGGACATAATATAATGATTTCAATGCAAGCGTGCATTAAATGCACATATTCAAGACGCTTAATAAAGTACTCTACTCTTACTCGTGTAGGTCACCAAACAGTCTGTCCACTGTGGTGCCTAGGTACTTAGCTAGTCGAAAAGCGAATTTAAGTTCTGGATTACAGCGACCATTTTCAATCGTTCTGATAAAACTCTCGCTGACATCAAAATCAAGAGCCATGCCACGTTGAGACTTGTTTTTTTGGAGGCGAAGCTCTTTGAAGAGATCGCGTTTAATAATTTCGCGGGCATCAGCTTTTCGCCTGGACAATGCATAAACCTCCTTTACTATGAGTATGATGATAACTGACGCGCATCTTTTGCACATCCAAATAATAGCATGTGCAGAAAGTGCACGTCAACCACTTTAAAATGATTTTTTGGGGCGGTGTTTTTGACGTGTCTAAAGAATTGAAAAAAGAAGTTGGTAAGAGGTTGAAAGAACTTCGCACGAATCGAAACTTGATGCAATCCGATGTCGCTGAAGCATTAAAAGTTGACAGGGCCAGCGTATCGAATTATGAAATTGGTCGCGCTCTTCCAAAGAAAGATGCTCTACTCATACTGGCTGACCTTTATGGCACGACTACAGATTACCTCTTGGGAAAGACCGACGATCCGGATCAACACAACAAAAAAACTCCCGACCCATATTTAAATGAGCGGGAGTTTCTTACTGCAATTGATTTGTCATCGTCAGATGAAGAGGTACAAAAGCAGTTCAGTTTTGTAATTGATGGCGAGGAAATTACGGAAGAAGAGTTTAAGAGGATGATCGCTGCTGTTCGTTCGGAACGCCTTTACCGGAAGAGCCCTTAACTTGTTCAACGAGAGTCGGAATGTTTACGAGCTCCTGCAGTTTTCTCAAATCGACGATCTTTTTTGACGAAATGATGGATCACCCCTTGATGTCTCTGTTGGATAAAATTTTCAAGAATACTAGGAACAAGTATAGCAGAAATGCGAACACTTTCGTTATCAAAGTAAGCATTATATTTTGCGACATAATAAGACAAAATGTGCAAAGGAGTATACTATGGCATTCCTGTTGGGGGAATGCCTGCTGCTCGATAGGCTTGATGAGGCAAACATGACTAGGTCCGAATTTGCGCGTAAAATGGAGTGTTCTCCGGCTTACGTCACTGGATTAATCAAGGGGACGGAAAAAATGTCGCTTGAGTTTGCGATAAACACCTCCATTCTCCTAAAGTGTCGTGTGACAGATTTATACATCCTCAGACGGACGAGAAGCAGGCATAACCGCTGATTTCAGCGGCTCCCGACAGACTTTGTTTTAAGCTATAGCCTAAAAACAGCCTATCCGGATTATCGGATAGGCTTGGGTAATTTTGTAATGAATCGTGCATATCCGTCTTGGTTTTTGATGAGGTTGAGAGAGTGGAACCGCGGCAACTTAAGCAGATCCTCCTCCTGGTAAGGATGCAACTCCGACGCCAACTCCGAATAGTTTTTTTTGTCGCATCCCGCAATCAGCATGTAACTCGCATTTGCCGACCGCAGCTCCTCGCGGATGTGCTTGATCTGGTTGAGGTAGTGAGCTGAGATAATCGGTTTCAGCCCGAACTTCGCATATTGGCTGAGCTTCGACCGCATGAACTGCTCGGTGTGCTGGACCTGATAGAGCTCATCGGCGATTAGGTTGACCTTGACCATCTTGGACCGATCGCCGCCGAGACGCTTGCTACGCATTTGCAGCGCAAGCCATATCTTTGTGGACCAATAGGTCGTGTAGACATCCCTCTCCGAATCCGTGCCGAACATATCAGACGGCATGCGGATGCAGATCAGCTGGTTCTTCTGCATTTCCTGCACAAGGTCGACGTTGCCGGCAGTCCCTTTATCCAGCATCCGTTCCATGTAGGCGTTTTGCTCCAGCTGGTTGAGACGATCGATGATGCCCACGACATACGTCTCCTTGGTGCCTGTGATTACACCGCTCTTATCTCGGTCGTCCAGCTCGCCGAGCGATCGGATGTATTTTCGTAGGTTCTCCCGCTGAGCGGCTGGCACCGCCTTAATGAGCCGCTCTCTGGTCTCGTAATCCTGCAAGCAGTCAAATACGTCCCGGACGCTGCCGCCGCTGATAAAGGCAACCAGGCCCGCGCTGACCAAGTATCGCTGCATCTTGGCGGACAGCTTGGTTTCCTCCGCATTGATGGAGTTGACCAGCGTCAGCAGCTGCGTGGTCTGTTTCTTGGCGCCATCGTAGCTCTCAAATGGATCCGCGCTTTTGCCCACCTCGTTGTAGCCGATGCCCTGCAGCCGGCGCGGATCGGCGCAATCGATGACGAGCGTCTTGTCACGTGGGATCGCCGCGGCAACCTCCCTCGACAATTCACATTGGCCGACAAAGTCAAAGATGATGACGCACTCCCCTGCGGCGATGGCGTCCCGGCTAAGGTTGGCGATCAGCGTCGATTTCCCGGCCCGTGTCGGCCCGATCAGCACCGTCGTAAGGTTTTGGTACTCGCGATCCGTGGAGAGGTATGCGGCCTGCTCGTGGCCCCTGTAGGTGTTGGTGCCGATGCACATCACGCCTTTCTTTAGATCGTCCGGCACCTCCGTCTCCTGCGTCTCGACCCTCTCGATAAAGTTATAGCGTTCGAGCACGTCGCGGCCGGCCAACGCGATGAAGGACTGCGCCTCCTCGTCTCCGATTTTGTTGCGACCTGCCCGGATGTCGCGGGCTGTCATGTCGAGCTGCCGGCGGTATGGACGATACTGGAGCCGGTTGTCCTCGCTCACCGTATCGAAGGACTGCGCCAGGCTCCGTGCCGCATTGCGTTGCCTCATGCCGTCCGCGCTCTCGGCCATGACCACGATCTGCGTGTCGAGCACAGTGGCCGAAGCCTTTTTGCTCGTGCTCTCGCTGACCCTACGCGCCCCGTTAAGCCGATCGAGCAGCGCGTCCATATAGTCGCCGCCCCCTGCCTTGCCGGAGGCTGTGCGCGCCCCTCCCAGCGCCTCGGCAATCTCTTTAAAGATGGCATTGCCTGCAGCGAGCAGATACTTGAGCGCGTAGGACGTGCCGAACTTGTTGCGATCGACCGGGAGACGGCGGTTAACCTTGTCGATCGTGGCCCTGTAAAGGTGACGCCAGCTGAGCTGAGAGCCCGGCAGAAAGTTGTAGAAGACCCCGAGCCGGTCGCCCTCCTCCAGCAGCTCCACCGCGTTGAGGTTGCTGTTTAGCAGATCGTTGCTCCGCCGGTCGACAGCAAGACTCAGCGCATCCTCCTTTTCGTATACGAGCTCGTAGCGCGTGGCCGAAGCGCCGAACACTGGCAGCTCTTGCACCTCCTCGATCGTCACCTGCCCCCACACGTCCGACATCTTTTCGCGCAGGTAGCTCAGGTGGTTCCTCGGGACGATGAAAAAGAACTCCACCTTGCGTTGCTCCATGTAGACGTAATAGGCGACCTTGCCGGGAAGCGTCCAGCTGTACCGCGTGCCAACGACAAACTCCCGGCCGAGCGCCTTTATGACTCGCTGCTCCTCAGCTCTGATGCTGGCGAGTGCTCCCTTGTAGAGAGCGGCGATGGCCCGGGCGATCTTGTGCGTGCCTTGGTTGCGCACGGCGTTGTTGGGCTTTATGCGGAGATAGGCGTACTCAGGCTTTACAACCTGCAGAAACCTGCTTAATGTTATGCCGCTCATCGTCCAAAACCCACGCCAAGCAGACGAATCAGCGAATATATCCCGAAAACGAGTCCTGACCAGCGGTAAGCATCACGCATGCCGAGCGCTCCGAGGATGATGAGGACGGTGCAACTGAGGAGCCCGATGCCATAGCTCAGATCGACCAACACCGCGCCGGCCTCCACCAACCAGTGGACGATGTGCTCGCGGGCGCCGTGAACGACATGCTCCGCCGCATGATCGACAACCTTGTCAGCTACCCAGCCTGCCGGCCCTTTGATGCCAAGGATGGACGGCCCGGCGATGTCCCCACTGTAGCGTTGCAGGTCCGGCACGAGCGCAGTAGGATCGGCAAAGCTGCCGTCCTGGATCAGACCAAAGTGCAGATGCGGTCCGCTGCTGTGCCCCGTGTTGCCGCTGATGCCCAGAAGGTCGCCGGGATCCACCCGCTGGCCGGCATGCACCGCAACGCTATCCATGTGCCCGTAGACGTGCAGGTCGCCTGTATCTGTCCGGAGGATGACGCCGCGGCCGATGTTGTCGGCTCCATGATCGACCACTCGCTCGACGGTCCCAGACATGATGCTGTGCAGCTCGGTGCCGCGGGGCATAGCCAGATCGACGCCGTGATGCTCCCGGCCGCCGCGGATCTCCTCCAGCACGCCGTATTCGGAGCTGATGCGAAACTTCATCGGCATGTCGTCACATCCCCTCAAATAGCTGCTCGACCTGACCAAATGCCCACGGGAGCCCGAGTAGGATCGCATAGACCATCAGATAAGCGAGACCGGACTTGCGTGCCTGCACGAAGTCGCCCTGCACGGTCGCCTGAATTGTGTCAAAGGCTCCCTTGATGATAATGACCCATTTGCCGATGCTGATCAGTTTGTGGTAAAGCTTCTGCGCGCCGGCATCCAACCCAAGGCCAGAAGCATCGCTGGCAGCAAAGACATGATCCAGTCCGCCGGCACCGAGCAGCACCATGATTGTGATTGCTCCCACCCGGTAAATCAGTTTGTGCCGCTCGATGTGCTCCACGACGATCTTAGCGCCGGTCTGCAGTCGCTCCACAAGCGCACGCCGGGTCCGCTCCGGGATAGCCACCGCCGCCGGCCGCAGATTCACCCGGTAACCGGATGGCTGTAGTGTCAATGTCGCCATAAAAATCCTCCTCGCAAATCTTGATGTACTGGCATCTTTTCTGTGCCGGCCGCATAAGCTGAGGGTAAACCGCCCGCAGCGCCTTAGCCGGAATCTGCCCAAGCGGTTTTCGTTCGCTTACCACGGGTTATCGAATGTACATGGTTGTGTCATTTTATCCACAGCTGTGCACAACCTGGTATACTTTTGCTGCAGAATGTGAAATAATAAGGACGTTTAGAGGCGAATAGGAACAAACGTTCCGCGAACAGTTCTTATCGCGTCGTTTAATTAAAGAAGGAGGCGACATCATGGCGACTATTTTTGATGTTGCGAAGTACTTCCGCTGGCGGGTTGATTATGAGGCCGGGGATACAATGACCAACTTGAAGCTCCAAAAACTCTGCTACTATGCACAGGCGTGGAACTTGGTTTTTAACAAGAAGCCTATGTTTCAAGAACCACTTATGGCTTGGGACCACGGACCAGCTAATTACGACCTGTATAAGCATTATCGCTCTCAACTTGATCAAGGCTGGGATTCAATTGAACCCGGAGATATCAAGGAATCTTTTTCGCCAAATGAAGTATTCTCGTTTGAGGAGTTGGAGACTCTTCAAGAGGTGTGGGACACTTATGGAGATTTGGGTGCTAAGAGGCTCGAGATTCTCACTCATCAGGAGGATCCTTGGCTGAAGACGCGCAAGAATGTTGAGATCAGCCATGAATTGATGCAAGAGTATTACACTCAGCAACTTGCTCAATGAGCAGACTGAAGAACCAAGGATCAAGCGGCGGGCGGAAGATTTCAGATAAAGCCATTGAAGTCAAAACGGTATCTCGCCCTTCGATTTGTTTCCACGACATGAACGACTCTGTTTATCGGCTTTCTGATATCGACAAATACGGATTTGAGCTTATGCTCAAACAATTTAAAATCATGGGTAGCATGACGTGGAATGAAATTTACAGCCACAAAGGGTTCAAATGGGAAGAGATCCCCGAGCGATCAATGAAGTACGCCATACCTAAATCCTTAAACCGCACTTCTCTCTTTCATGTTAAAGTATCTGGAAAATTTCGCGTTTGGGGTTACAGAGAAGATAATGTTTTCCACTTGGTCTGGATTGACCCGAACCACGATGTTACCGCTTGATAAGGTGCCGAATGGTGCCTTTTTTTATTGCCCATACAATCCTCCTGAGTGGGGATTCCATGACCGACAGCAGCTGGTCAATTGACTCCATTCTCTGCTGCTCCCGGGCCGCCAGCGCCGCCGGGTCCTTGCCGTTGATGAGCATCTTCACTTTTCTCGCCTCCCCTCACACAAAGGCTGCTGCCGCGCTGTATGCCAGATCCCCCGCATCCGCTGGTAGACTTACTTTCGCCGGCCTCAGTACCGCTCCCTTAGCCGGGATCGTCATAACCGCCCCGCCTGCTGCATCCATATCCCGCTGGATCAGTCGCTTAAGGTAGCCAGAGCGGTTTTTTCTGCTGCGCACCCATTGCCACATTGCTTTTTGATCCGGATCCAGGACGTTAAAGCAGACAACCTCTTTCTCAATTTTTTTCATTGGCGTAAAGCCCCTTCGCGATTCGATAAAAGGCGTCGACGTTGGCGAACTCGCTCATGCCCGCTTTGAGCAACTGAGCCGAGCCAAAATACTTTGCGAGCTCTCGCTGTATGGGCTCTGCGCCGCCTCCGCACAAGTGGACCGTGTCTCGGTTGCTCCATCCCTTGTTGACCGCATAGGCAGCGATCTGGCGCGCAAACGAGTCGAGGTCAAGGTTACGGCGCGTGTCCATCCCAGTCACGAGCGTGAAGCTCTCCAGGTCCTTGTACCGTCCGTCTAGCAGCGTGCCGTAATTGACCGTGCCGGAGCCGATGTCGATGACCCTCACTGTACCCTTGGCACCCGCCAGAAGGCCCGCAGACACGCCCTCAGCGGCCACCTCACAGCGGTTGATCGTGATGACCCGGCGCCGGCCGTTGATGGTCATCTCATGCTCGCCGATGAGCATCTTTTTGATGAGCTCTTTTTGGTTGCGCGTATGAGTCCCGACCGGCTGCCCCACGACGATGTCATGCTCCGGCCCCGAGGCGTATTGATGGAGCGCGATCAGGACGCGCAGGCGAGCCTCTGGGTGCGCCTTGCTGTCCCCCTTGAGACTGTCGGCCATCTGGCTCTCGTGCAGCGCCAGCGTGCCAGCAAAGCCCCTGCGGCCCTCATAGGCCCAATCGTAATCGTGATCCCCATGCTGCTGCAGGATGTTTCTCTCCCTCCAGTCGTAGCCGATCGCGCTGGGGAACTGCCGAAACTGCTTACCGTCGTACAGCTTAACCGCGCTGCCTCCTGGATCGATGCCAACGATGCCCATGGTGTAATCCCCTCCAGTTACGTCTCCAGTGACGTCATCGGCCACCTGCCGGATGCTGTCGTTGCGTCACTGGTTATGTCACTAGCCTATGGAGATGGCTTGGGCGAGTTTCCTAGAGTTTTCTATACGGCGTATGTTTTTTTCAGAGATTGTCCATCCTTGAAGGTAAAAAGGAGTGGGCAATCATGTCGTATGGTCTCGGTAAAACGCAGACGAAGTTCGGGAGATGGTGTAAGGCGAACGGGGTTAAGCAAGGGGAACTGCCGGTGGATAAGAATACAGCGACACGGCTTTGTTCTGACCTGAGACATGAGCCTTATGAGGGAACTGTTATAAAAGTAATTGGATACTTGCGGAGGAAAGGCTTCGATGTTCGAGCAGCTGATTTTTGGAGTTGAAAATTTCTGTATCATAGATTGATACATTTCGTATATTCTGTAGAAAAAGGCTCCGAGGTGACGCGAATGTTTATTCTTGGCTTAGTTGGAGGGCTGTTGGGGATATTGTTTGGAGTTATCGCAGTAGCTCTCGGCGTGGCCCAAACTTCTGCTGGAAACGATAACTTGCTGGCTGCATATGGGCTATTCGCTTCTGTGTCCTCTATCCCAGCAGTTATTGGCTGCGCGGTCTGTAAAACAAGACCAAGAACAGCAGCGGTTCTTTACTTGTGTTCTGTCGTGGCTGGAGTTTGCTCGGCGTTTATTTACTACCTCATTCCGGCGATTCTTTTGATTGCAGGCTCACTGTTTGGACTTAAAAAGAAATCCGTTTCAAGTCTTAATTCAGGGGAGGGCTAACATGATTAATGCGCCTGTAAAAGGCAGCGAATCCGCTGAACAGCGGCCTGCCATCAAGAAGAGCAAAGGAAATTCTGTTGGAAATCTGCTTCTTTTATTCGGTGGAGGATTGTTCATTACCAGCATTTTTGTTTCTCTTTTTTATAACAGGGACTTCTATCCGAATATCTTCCTTGGCCTAATGGTCGCTGGTTTAGGTGAGGCAATAAACCTCCTGCAGAAAATAGAAGGGAGGAAACGCCATGAATAAACGGCTCGCGAGCGGCTCAATATCGAGAAGACGAAAAAAAGCCCGCCGACCAATAGGTCAGCGGGCTTTGCTCATGCCAAGGGGATGCCGGCGCAGACGCGCAAGGCATTTGCCATTTGGTTGTAGCGTCCGGAATCGCCGCCGGATTGTTTGGCGTTGAACCAGGCCGGCGACAGCCAGTTGTAGATGATCTCTTGCGCGTTGCTCTTGGGCAGCCCCTCGCCAGCAGCTGCGGCGCGGACATTGGCCGCCAGGCGCTCGTAGTGCGCTGCTTCTTCGCGGAGGCTCTGCTGCAGGGCCGCATGCCGCGCCGGCTGGATGTACGAGACGATGACATGGTCCCGCACGTCTGCCGGCAGCTTTGCCGCTGAGGGCGCCGGGCGCACGGCTGTCGATGCCATCTCGGCGGTGACGTCGCGAATCAGGTCGCCCAGCGTCTTGCCTCTGGTCGCGAGCGCCTGGTCGATGTCCCGCTTGCGGGCCGGGTCCAACTGCCGGTGGCTGACGATGTGCGTCGACGGCGTCTTGCCCCATTTGTGGCAGCACAGCGCGAGGTACCAGACCATGCGCTGGTACGCTGCGGCAAAGTCGATCGAGCCGCCGTAGCACAGCTCGATGCCCAGCGCGGCGTGGTTGGCATCGTAGCCATACAGCTCGTTGTCCGTCTTGACGCTGCGGACGACGTGATAGGCCTGCTCCGCCGGGTCTGCGCCGGTGCCGGTGGGGATGATCTCGAGGATGCGCCGGTCATCGATGAACACATGCGCGGAGGCCGTCCGGTCCGTCATCCGCTGGAAGTAGGTCCAGTGGTTATCCGCGGACGCGCCGGGGTTGCCGGTGTCGTGCGCAACGAAAAAGGCCGGGCCGCCGGTTACGAGCCGGGTGCCTGGCCTGACGTTGGCGCGCCGGTCGATGTACCGGCGCTCGATGGGGTACTTATTGCTGTCCACGCCGCACCTCCGCTGCCGCTGGTCCAATAGCCACGGCCTTGAGCTCGTACAGCGCCTTTTCGACGGCCGCTCGCAGCTCCTTGTCCTTGAGAGATGCCACGATTGGCACCGGTAGGTTTGCCTGCAGGTACCTCATCGCCTCCTCCAGCTTGTTTCGAGCGCCCTGGCTTGCTGCTGTCGCCTCGACGTAGGAGACAGCCTCTGCAGCCATCTTGTGCAGCACAGCACGCTGCTGCTCGGTCGTGCGGGCCTCGAGCCAAGCGTCCAGTCGCTTTCGAACTGTCGCTACCCATGCGAGCACGGCGGCCGCCAACAGGCCGACAAGGGCCTGCACGATGGTGTCGATGTACGGTTGGATCGTCATTTTCCATCATCCTTTCGATCCCGACCCATCCGGCGAAGGAATAGGTACAGGTCATATTTTTTGGTCTTGGTCTGGTAAGCGAGCAGCAGTAAGCCGGCCGCGGTGCTGATCGTGGCGATCAACCAACTGAGAAGCTGGGCGGTCCGCATCTCCGGCGTGCGAAACCCAAAGACCTCACTCGCCCGGATCCATATGGCGACAAGCATCTTGATATCGTAGGCGGTCAAAAAAAAGAGCATCGCCAGCATAAATGCGCTGACAACGCCCGAGCGAAACCGTTCGTGGAAATACTTTCTGTGTGCCGCTAAGATGTAGGTCGCCGTCCCGATCGTGACTGCGTAGACGATCAGCAAAGCAATGTCGATGATATGGAGGAGCATTGGCTCACTCTCCTTTGTCGTAGATGAGGTAGCGTGCAAAGCCGTTACGTTCGATTTCCTCTTGAATCTCCCTTGTCGCTTCCCGGTAGCTCCGGATGGTGATGGACACCCGTCTGGATGCGCGGTTAAGATCTGCTTGTTTGGCCCGGGTCGTTGGGAGATGGCGGAGCAGCTGCTTGAGCATGCCCATCATCCTCCTTTGTCCTCGTCCTTCTTAAGATTCTTTACCACGTCGAGCAGCGGGCCCATCACCCCTTCGCGCTCTTTATCGAGAATCGCCTGCAGTTTGTCTCGATCCTCTTCGGCCTTTTCCAATAGCTCACGGGGTACAAGGTCGCCCCGCAGCAGCATGCGACCGATATAGCCAAGCACGAGCAGCAAAATAAGCAAGAGGACCAGCGACAGCCCGTACTTCTCAATGAGCTGAGCGGCCCTCTCGGTCGCGTCCAGATGGGCTTGATCCACCCCTGCCACCTTCTCTCTCTAAAGTCAGCAATCAATTGCATTTGCAAAGGCCGGCAGCGTCTTGAGGTGTTGATAGGCCTGCTTGATGAAATTTGCTGCAAATTCGGTCACCGACGGCCGAAACTCGAAATATTCCGTATGAGCCGACATCTTGCCTTGGTCCCGAGCTGCAGGCGAAACGTAATACCGCAACTCGATCGAGCACTTAGTCTTACTCCCTCCTACGCCTTGGACAACGGCATAGGCTTGGCTTATCGATATTCCACATGGAATGTCGATATTGATTTGCAACGCCATCCGACGATCAACTCCTCTCTATGTCGTTGTCGCGAACATCTGTCCGTCATTGGGGCCAGTCGGCGCCCCGAACTTAAAACGAGGTCGATTAGACAAATCGGTCCAGATGTGCAAATCGCCTATGACGAGATGCCCCTCGTTCCAGCCCGGCTGACAACGCAGCCCTCCTTCGGCGACAATGGCTCGCGGCGTCCTCAGCGCGCCTTGCACATCTTCATACAGGATGTTCGTGTAGGTCGCCGCCGGGTCGTCCACGTTGACCGTGCTCGCCTTTGCAATAGCGAATGGAGTGTCTACCCCTACCGCCAGCACTGGCGCAAGGGCAGGGCGCTTCAACAGGCCTAACCGCCGGAACCCCTCTTTGTCGGCCGTAACGATTGAGGTCATCTGGTCGTTGCCGCTCGCCTTCACAACATTCTCCAGATGATTCCGCCGAAGCGCATCCGGAGCGAGCCCGTCTGTCAGGCCATTTCGTGTATTCCGGCTTCGGTTTCCATCGCAGTAGACATGAATGGACTCGGCACCGCAGACGAGCGGAAAATTTGTAATCGGAGTCGATCTGCGATCAATAATCGTATTATCTCGGACGTAGACGTCTGAGATCGTCGCCGCGTACTGTCGGTCAAGCGATATCCCGAAATTCTGGTCGAGGTTCGAGCTGCCGATTGCCGTTGTGCCGTTGGAATAATACTGCGTGCCGGCATCAAGGATTTGGTTATCCGCAATGGTGATGTTTTTGCAACCCATCACCTTTATTCCGCCTCGAGCTGGGCTAATGATGGTGTTGTCGCTGATCGTCAGGCCTTCAGCAAACGAGGTAGGATTCGACGGCGCAGTAAGGTAAGGGAACCCACCAACATTGATACCGATTCCCGCGTTGTCTTGCAATTCATCCACCGGACCTCGATAAACGGTATTGATGAGATTCCCACTGATAGTTCCGTATTTCGGAGCGTCTGTGAGTTTAATTCCAAACTGCCCGGACCAGCTAATGACATTGCCCGTGCATGTGAAATTCTCCACGCCCGCCGCGCTGGTGCCGACAGAGTCCTCCCATCCGGCCAGCCAAATACCCGCATAGGCAGAATAGTTAATGATGTTGTTGTTGCAAGTCACTCGACGGCACGAGCGGCTAATGCTGACTCCATTGTCCGCCGAATAGTCGATATGGTTCGCGCTGAAGTTCAGCTTTTCGGTCCAAATGAAGCCTACATCCAAGCAGTTGTAAAAGTCGTTTTCAATGACTCGGCTGCGCCCAGACACACCGCGCAACAAAACGGGCAAAGAAGAAATGCCGTTGAAGCTGCAGGATCTAATCTGAACATTCCGAATCTCCGGGTTGTTCTCGCCTGGAACCAAACTTCCGCTCAGACGAATGCCATGTTCAATTCCTGGAGACTTGTTGCGACCGCGACGTGGAAATGTTCCACTATCTTGGACGCCTCCAAGAAAAAGGAGATTTTCAAATCGAATGTCATGGATGGGCTGGTTCCCGTTTACAAAACTTGCCAGGGCGTTTCCGTTCGAGGTCAAAACGGAGTCAACGCCAACACCCCAGTAGATCAGGTTGCTTCGGGGAATTAGACCGGCAGCATTATAAGTGCCGACAGGGAAAAACACACCGCTAGCACCATTTTGAGCGGCCTCATCAATGGCTAATTGAATGGCTGCCCGGTCGTCTGTTACTCCATCTCCTTTCGCCTTATACCACTTTACGTTGACAGATCGAGCCCGAAATTCGTTTTCAAGTTTCTGAAAGTTTTCATTCATCTCCTGCCGCAGCAGGCCGTCCGTCCCGTTCCATTTGTGCATCTTCAGATACGTTGTGCTACTCGATGCCATTGCGCCTGAGCACCTCCTCTACGGGAATTAAAAACGTGGTCTCAAGTTGGTCCCAAGTCGGGATCTGTTCAGCCTGATTCCACGTTAGGGCGACTTCCTCTATTTCATCCCAGGGCAAATAAGTCGGTTCAAATTCGTATTCCAGATGAGCCGGCAGCGCCTTGTCAGCCGTTTGTCGCATTTCATTAATTTCTTGCGGTATGCCTCGAACTTCATAAATTGTCGCTCTGACCAGATAATCATTAAGCAGAGGCAATACTTTGCTCTTGTAAAAGCTGTTAACCATATTCGTATAAGCACCTAGCGTCATCGGAGGTTGGGAGCTTTGCGGTTCATCTAAAAGCTCCCTCCGATAACCCTCCAACATTGAGAACAGACGAATTAGTTCAACCGCCTGAGTAGATTGGATATCGGTGAAGAGGGCAGAACGCTGCAAGAAGTCGGGCACATAGCTCCGAATAGCCTCCGCAATGTCCCGATCCGTTACGAAAGCTTCTGCCCCCCCGCTCCCGCGTGCTGTACCCGACATGATCGTATATCGAGCAGCTGAGGGAGCAGACAAGTCGCTTTTCCCTCGCGCTGTACCTGCAGCAGCGAGTTGACGAATTCCCGCTGCCATAACCGCACTTGATGCCGCGGCAAGTAGAACAGGAGAGCGGATTATTCGAACTGCGCCTCCTGATGCAAACGCCTGCCCCAAGGCGCTACCGCCCGCGGTTAAAATTGTGACGGCGACGGCGACGGATTGAGCCAATCCGCTAGAACTCCCTGTCGCTACGATCTCAGCCATACGGCATCACCTCAATCTTCCGAAACGGTTAATGTCCCAGCGAAAATCTTGAGTTGGTTTGATACCGCAATCGGTTGGGACGGTGTCAAAGCGCCCATATACAACAGCTTCCCGGCCGTCGCAGCGTCATAAATGCCGAAGTGCGTGAGCGTTCCCCATGCCGCCGTTGCGACCGGAAAAAGAATGTCCGCCGAGTTGCTGCTGCTTCCGGAGGTTGAATTTGTAAACGTGACTGCTTGCCGCGCATAGCCTCCTCCGCTCGCTTCCGTCCCCGTCCCTGCCTCGCCTGGATCCGAAGTGAAGAGAGCAACAAAGAGTGCGGCCGGTGGAGTATATACAGTCCCGCGGAGCACGTGGTTAAGAATTTGGTTTTCGAGCCAATCCGATTTGCCTGGCAATGGAATCACCTCATATGGTTAAATTTATTGCTCCGACAACGGGCACTTGGTCCTGCTGCAGCTGATAATTCCCGCTGAAGCCGTTGACCAGCAGATCGGTGTAGTCCATCACGCCGTCAGCCGAGAGGATGCATTCTCCGATTCGGCTTGCACGTACAATGAGCGTGTCGAAGGCCAATCCTTTGAAATATGCCGTCATCGCATCTTGAACCAATGCTTTGACCTGGGTTTCCGATGCGCCGGGCTCGAGAGTCACTTTTGCCGACACGCTGATGAGGACTTCACTTATTCCAACAACGGTCGGTACAGATCCGACAGTGGCCATCTCTTGAATCAAGGCATTCGCGGCAGCGACAGCGGATGCCCCGGGTGTTCTCTTTTGTGCTGAAATCAAGATGATTTTGACAGTGCCTCCTCCAGCCCAAGCACGAATAACCCGAGCATCATCAATGCCGGGTACCGTCTTCGCCAACTGTTTGTATTGCGTGGGGTTGCCGCTTCCGGCCGGCTCGGTGCGCTTTTCCACCACCCGAGCGAGAAGAGCTTCGTTCGTTTCAATATCCTCGCCGCCTCTTGTTGGTTCCAAGTTGACGACCGACACGTTAGGAATGGACGATTGGATGATGAGTGATTCAGCGACGTTACCGGCGAAGCCAGCCTGCAGGGCGGTGATTTTCGCCATAACGCTTCCGGACACCGGGATGCTCGCTGCCGCGTCAATAGTAAACACCGTGCCGCTTGCTGTTGCTACAACGCCTCCCGCCGCTACCTCCACACCGGCCGCTCCTGTCAGCAGCACTGCTCCTTCGGCAGGGACGGCCGGCTTTCGGACCAGTCCTTGCTCAGCTGCCAAGAGATTCACTTCTTCATCGGAGGCATCTTCGGCGCTCCCGGCGCGCACTCTCTTCATCCGCTCCATTTCCTCGTACGCTTGGGCGACCTCCAGCGCTACCGGAGAGAGAGCGTCGAACGTAAACGTTCCCTCTCCCTTTGCCGCTCCGCTCGCCACTTGCCCCAGCATGCGGGTCAGAATGTCCTCATAGCTGGAAGCCATCGATTACCACACCTCCGTAAACCGTGTTAGCCGTGAAATGTATGGACAGCGTGTCGGCGTCCTGCTGGAGTTGGAAATCAGTCAGGGACTGGATGTAGGGGCTTGCTCCTAGCGCCTCTTTGACAAAGCGCTCAGCCTCGGATTGATCAGGAACACTGCGCTGTCCTAACAGGCTATCGAGCTCTTGTCCATAATCCCAACTGTAGGCCAAATAACGGAATCGTTCTGTTCTGAGCGTCTTGGATATCCAAGTTCTGATGGCGTCTATCCCCTCGATCAGAACCGGATTGCCGTCCCTCAGAACAAAATCATCTAGTGAGAAGTCCCAGACGTACTCTCGAAAAAGCGGCAGGTCGGCAGGCTCCTCAGTTGCAGATTGGACCGATTCCGCTACCTGAACTCCGTCGATAAACGGGAAAAGGTCATCAGCCATCCGCCGCCACCACCTTAAAGGCTGCCCATCGCCCGGCAGCTGGGAGAAGCATGACTTGCTCCCCTGCTACATGCACCCACCCCGGTTGGATGAGCAGGTCATCCGTTTCGAGCGTCATGTCTTGATGCAGGATAGAGAGAGGCGCCGGCCACGTGCTCGTGACGGTTCCGAGACGTGGCGAGCACCGCTGCGCTTCATTTCGAGCCGCTTCACGGATAAACGAAATTATCCAGGCTATATGATGTTCCGGCGGTGCTGCTGTCGCTTTTTTTGCGTGTTTTCTTGCTTGTTCCACTCTCAACCTCGCCTCCTTCCTGCTCATCCATGACGTTTTGGAAATTGACCGTTAGCGTAATCGTCTGCATGCCGTTTTCCCAAACATGCTCGTCGCTGTCTACATAATAAAGGCCCACCAGTCCGGTGAGCGCATCTTCGATACGAACAGCATTGCCGGTAATGAGATCGATTTGCCCATTTCCGACGACCGTCACGTTAGCCGTCCGCTCCGCTCCGCGCAACATCGCACGAGCTGGCCCATAGGGGTCTTTCTTCTCCTCGGCTTGATAGATTTCTTGCAGCCGTCCATACCGTTTCAGGTTGGCGTCGTCCTTCACCTCGCCGGCATAGTTGTCGTTCTTGTCCACAATACGGACCGCCGTTACGGCATCCTCAATGCTTTCGGTGTAGCTCGCTTCGGTCAAGTTCGTGTCGGCCGTCAGCATAACACCTGCCGTCCTCGCACCCTTCTCGATGACGCTCAGCCGTCCAGCTGACATCCGCGGAATATACCGGCGTCCCGTCTGCTTGGAGGCCTCCGTGTAGCCAATCATGATCGTCTCATAAGCGCTGCGATTCAGAGCCGTAAATCGATGAGAGCCTCCGCCCTCATCCATGTACCCCACAGGGACGCCGATCTCACCGCAGACCGTCCGTGCCACCGCCGCGGCTGTCGCACCTTTGAAAACGCGGGACACTTTGGATTGGGTCAAATACCGCAATCCATCGTAGGCGGTGTAATCGATGGCATTTCCCGTCAGCGACTTGCTCTTTTTGAAGAGGTATCCGCGGAAGATTTCTTTGCTGGCATCATCGTAGATGAAGATCATTTCCCCGAGCTCCATCGGGACCCTCGGGACGTTGGGATCCTGCGGAGCGAACAGGAGCGAGAAAGTCGCCGATCGGGCAGCCGTTGACTTGTCGCCCGACCACGACAGCCGCAAGAAAAGGCCGGATAAATCCGTCTTCACTCCCGTGCGGGAGACGTGCTTGAGCGAAATCATAGCTTCAACACCTGCCCGATCTGCAGCTTCCGGTCATCTTTGATTCCGTTCTTCTTTTTTATTTCCGGCCACCGGCTGCCATCGCCATACACTCGCTTGGCGATAATATAGCCCGTATCGCCCCTTTTGACGGTGTACGTCTTCGGAGTGGCCTTGGCTGTCGCCTTTGTTGCTTGGACCGCAGCCGTTTGACCTTGCATCGTCCCGGCCGCAGCTGCTTTTTGTGCAGAGACGAACCTGTATTCCTTTAGCGTCAACGAGAAGTGAACGTCCAGCGGTCCCGGTCGATGGCCATAGCTGAACGATTCAATAACCACGACCTGATTGAGGCTTAGTCCTTTGGCTGTGATAAGTAACCGGAGAGGCTTTCCGCTCTCTTTCCAGCGATTCAGCGTATTCACGAACGTCACCGGCGGCGGGAAATCCTTGTAGACACAAAGCCCGTCATCCTGAATTGGAAAGTAGCTCTCGAGCGAGATGCTGCTGAGCTGCCGCTTTCCCATCACGAGAATCTCGCCGAGGTTATGGACGTTCACGCTTTTGTGGGCCATTCCGGTCTGAAAATCGTAACTCGTCGGCGGCACCGGCAGCCGAAGCTTTTCTTTGCCGCTGTCATAAGACAGCACAACGTCGATCGGCATACCGTTACCCCCCGTTCAAGCTTACTGATTCAAACGTCTCGCGAAACATCTGGGCGAGCCTTGCGAAGTCGGATTCATCGCGGACGATAGGGTCATGAAGATGGATTTCAATTGGCCGAACTCCTGCGGATCCGGCTGTTTTTGATTCCTGCGCTGTGAGGACCTGCTCGCCTTGATGCAGCAGCACCGGCCAGTTATCGCGAGGAACGGTGTGCTGGCCCATTGCTCGCTTAATGCCCAATTGGTCATAAATCCATCCGTTGATTTTGTCGTAGACTGGTTTTAATGGAGCGTCTTTGGTCATCGCATCAGATAACGCCATGCTCGGCACAACGACCTTTGGCGCTTCTTTGGTTGCCTTTCCTGCAGCTGCAGTCGTGGTGCCAACAACGACTTTCGCTTGCAATCCGCCCGGTGTAGCCGCCCCTACCGCAATACCGCTCAGCAATGGGTGATCCTTCACGACGCTAAATAACCCGTCAACAAGGCCGCTGCCGATGTTTTTACCAACTTGGAGAGCGGCATCGACGATTGATTGGCTGTTTTTCAGCCCCTCGCCTATAACGTCACCGATCTTTGTTGATACGTTGGCAAGGGTCTCCCTACCCCCCTCGTTTTCATACCACCCGTCGAACTGCTCCTTCAGCTTTCCGAATGCAAATTTCACTTTGGCGACCAGGTCCATGTCCTGGAATTGGGGGTTGTCGATAAAGGTGGTCTTGATGTATTCCCAAGCCTGCTTACCTTTTTCGACAACAGACCTTGTGAACGACGCCATCATATTGCTGCCTGCGTCAAAAAGCTTTGTCGCTCCGCCGCCGCTCAAAAAGTCTGCCCAGCGCTTTAGCTCCGGCTTGAGATATTCGAGCGTCTTCGTACCCATGTTCGTGACACCCGACTTCATCGTGCCGGTGATGGTCGACCAGAGGCCGTAGGAGGACTGTCCGAGTTTTTCGGCGCCGCCGCGGAACATCTGCGTCAGCCCGATTCCGGATCCGTTCTTGATTTTGGCCCAGTCGCCGCCGGCCGCCTTGATTTGGGCCTGTGAGATCTTGAAGCCAAACTCCTTCATCCGCTCCGTCTCGCCTGTCGCCATATCTGCCAATGCCTCGATGGCGTCACTGAGCGACTTGCCCGGCGTCAGAGCTGTCATGTCCTCTGCCAGCCGCAGGAGGCTCATGGCGGGCTTTGTCTTGCCGCCAGCTATACCAAGCGCTCGTGTGCCTGTTGCAATGACCTCATCCGTATCGAACGGCGTCAGGTCGGCGTTTTTCCGCAAGTCGGAGATGAATCGCTGCGCCTCTTGCCCAGCCCATTCCTTTCCTTTCTTCGGATTGTTAACTCCGAGGAAGTGCGTCATGGAAATCATCTGGCGCTCCAGCATGGATGCACCGCTGAGGCTCTGCTGGTAAAGTGCAGCTCCACCAGCTGCAGCCAAGCCGCCTCCGATGATGAGCGGCTTGCTTAGTACCTTCAATGTGTTGGTCAGACCTCGGAGGCCGCTGGAGGCCATGTCGACGGCCTTTACCGTGACCTTGAACGGCGTCTTGGTCATCCACTTGATGGTATTGACCGCTGGCCGAATCTGCGCATTGAATCGCTGTGCATGAGCCGTCACGACGACCGCGGCGTTCCGAATTGCCTTGGTTCGCTTCTCGACTTCCTTCATCGCCTTCATCGCCGGCGTGTTGTTCATACGGATCTGCCGGCGCTTTTTCTCCTCCGCGTCCATCTGCTTGCGGACCGTTTGAACCGATCGGGCGAACGTGTCCGTGTTCTTTTTCGCACGCTGCATGACTGCGGAATAGTTGTCCCGCAGGCTGATGACCGATGTAAGCCGCACCTGATTTCACCTCACATTAACGGGAGCATCGGCCAGGCGCCGGTCTTCATGAGGCGCTCCCGTTCCTCTTGTTCATGGTGGTAAAAAGCCCGGATGAGCAGTTGCTCTCCGGGCGGCATGTTATAGATTTCGCTTGGTCGAATGCCGCGCCGGGACCAGTAGTAGTACAGCATCTCGGTGTAACCATCCGACCTTATTCGTTTTTTAACTCGACGACAGCGCCTTCTCCGAAGCCGGACAGGTCGGAAATTTCGCTGTACAGGACGGCGATCTCCCCCGGGAGCAAAAAGCCGGTATGGAGCAGGAGCTCTTTGGGTGTCGCCACGCCGTAATGCTTCAGCAACTCGGAATCCTTGAGCGATGGATCGAGAACGCCTTTAAGAATCGTAAAGGCTCGAATCGCTCCCTGATCTACATCTCCGTTTGACGTAGCGATTTCGGCGATTTCCTCCTGCTCGTCGTAGGTGAGCGCCTGAAGCTTGAATTCCACCGGCGCTCCTGCGAGGGCTGTCAGACGCGGCAACTCGACGCGCTTGGTCGGCCGTGTAACCTTCGAACGATCAATTTTCAGCAGTAAATCGAGTGCAGACATGTATTAGCCTCCCAGTTTCGGATCGATAGAGTCATTGATGGTCCAGTCCGTAAACGTGAACGGCGCTTCAATCTCACCCTTTACTCCGGATTCCCAGTCTGCCAAGGTCAGATCGTTGAAGCTCGCATCCTTAACCGTGACACGCTCGGAGCCGAAGGCTGCCGGATCCGCCAGAGCGGTAAGGATCGTAACCCGCGGCAACTGCCCGAGCTTGATCTTGTCGCTGAGTTTCCGGATGAGCCGAGAGTTTACCTTGTGTAGACGGAGGCTTCCATTGCCCTTGTAGCCCATGAATTTTGAATCCGTGCCCATCTTCCCCGCCAATTGCACGTCTTCCTTGTTGAACTCCAGCTTTGCTTGAAACCCCTTTACCTCGGCGAGATATTCCCCATCAAGCCAGGCCTCTCCGAACGTGCCGCTGACGATCCGTTCGCCGCTGAAATTTGCTGGCATGCCTCATGCCTCCTTACAGATAGATTTGCATGTCGAAGTCTTCAATCGCATCCAGCGCACGAAGCGGGCCGCTGATGAAGACCTTGTCTCGCGTATCCGCCTCTTTGACGGCTTGGTCGGACATAGCCGCGACAGTATCCGCTCCAAGAAAGGTTTTGAGGAAGGTCCTCTGCGCCGGCACATTCACTCCAGCTCGGCTCATACCGGGATTCAGAACCCCGGCTTGCTCCAACTCCTCGTAGTAGGCGTTGATGGCATTGAGAAGCAAAAGCTTGTTCGTGTAGCTATTGGACACCTTGCCGATGTAGTTGTCCTCGATTGTCGCCTTGAGGTCTGTATAGACCTTGTTGAAGATCCGAACAAGCTTGATCTTCTGCCAGTCGGCGCCGTATGGGTCGGCCAGCGTCGTAAGCGACGTGACGCCGCGGGCGATCTTGACCTTCGCGCCGTCGTTGATAAGAATCAGCTTGCCGGCCGCGATAGCTGTGCTCGCGTCTGTCTTGGTTATCTTCGGCACGTCCGTGACCTCTGGCAGCACCTGATAGGTCGGAGCGACCGTCAGGGAGAGTCCGGCCAGCAAGCCGGCGATACGGCCGAGGAAGTTCGTCGTCGTGTAACTCGTGGCTCCGACGAGGATGTTGTCGGTTGCGAAGTTGACGATGGCCGGATGATCGCCGGCATGGTTCGGCAGTACAAACGTGATCTTCCGTTCCTTTGTCTCGTACATACCTTTGGCCCATGTCGCAGCTGCTGATACATCGCCGGCGGCGATTCCAGGAACAGTTCCCACGTTCCAAGGAATGGTTTCAAGGTAGTTGTAGGCTGCGGAGTAATCCGTCGCGGCGGACGGGATGACGACAACCTTTACAAGCGCCGGCGTACCGATCATGGCGAGCGCGATGTGGTTTTTATTGACGACGGTCAGCCCCGCGGGGATCTCGTCGCCTGGACGCAGTTTGTACTCCGTGACGCCAGTTGATACGGAACTGTCCTTCAGCACGATCGCCAGCACGCCGGCGCCGCCTTGCTGGACGGCAGCCGCCGCGGTGGATTTGAACACGATGTTTACGTTCGGCATTCCGAGTGGCATTGTCATCCTCCATTCTGGTCCAGATGGACCTCTTGCATTTTGTCGTACTCCGGAAGCTCCCGAGCCGCTTGGCCTTCCAGGATAACAGTGATGTAGACTTCGCCGTCCCTTGGTCCGCCGTCAATGCCCGCTAAGGAGTAACAGGAACCATCCGGGGCAGAAAGTGCCGGCGAAGCCTGCAGCGCACCCATCAGCCGATCGGAAACGTCGAGCTGATCAAAGGCATCCGGCTCACCACCGCGAGCCAGCCGGGGGAAGTAGACGATCTGCCAGGTCATTCGTTGTTGCCGGTAATTCAGATTTAGGAATTCGGACGAATGCGCTGCGAGTTGAACGAAAAAAGACGGCTGTTCAAAGCCGTCCGGCGCCGTGTTGACGTATGTGATCGCGACCTCTGGAATCGTCTCCTTGAGCAAGCGCCGAATAGCATCCAGGCTGCTACGAAACATCGAAGCCCGCCTCCCTGCCAAGGTCTCCAATAAAATCGTCGACCATATCCGGTATGTCCCGATTAGTTCGCTCGAGCGCCCGCTTGGTAAAGTGCGTTCCGGCCACGAAGCCGAGATCCTTTTTGTACCTGCGAATCTTGCCGGTCTTCGTCTTCTTGCGCGTCACCTTGATGAGCCTGTGACCGTCCTCGACCATCTTCGCATACCAGACCTTTGTGCCAACTTCGATCGTCTCGCCAGGATCGACGAAAAGGATCCATTCCTTTTGTCCTTTGTAGAGCTCGCGTTTAAACGACGCCTTTAGCCGGCCCGAGCTGACGGGTGCTTCTGAGGCGCAGTTATCAAGGTGCTTTTTCCCGACGTCGTACCGCAGCTGGTCATAACGGGTTTTGTCCTTGGCTGCTTTGCCGAGTGCCTTCGAGAGTTTGTCCAGACCGTCAATTTTGAAGCTCATGCCGGCGCCTCCCTCTCTATTTGGACTTCGGTATGATGGTTGTTTGGACGGTATGGCTCACCGGCACGGTACTCACCTGCTCCGTGGACCTTCACAAGATCACCCGCCTGGACTTCGGCCGCAACAGGCATGTAGATCATGTAGACTTCCGCGATCTCTGTCTGCGGCTCACCACGAACAGCAGAAATACTTTTGCGGGACAGCCGACAAGGATGGGAGCTGACTCGCTGGTAATCGTTAGGACCATTAATGGGCGAATTGTACTCGTCCTTTTGCGGCAGCGCACGCCAAACCGTGCAGCGCTGATTAAGCATTCCCGGCCCCATCAGCGCCACCGCCTGACATGTGATCGCAGTAAACCACGTACGGCCCGTGGGAGGTTCGGGGACTCGCCGTCAATCCCCTTATCGTAAGTCACAGAGTAGTCGCCGATCCGCTCCGATACTTTTCCCCACTCTCCCGAATACAGGAGCTTGCAGAGCAACAGGCAGGCCAATTCGATTGATTTGGGCAACGTAGGTTCAGGACCGCCAGGCTCGTCGCTCGGCAGCACGAATCCGCCCGTATACCGTACAGGAATGTTGAATATTCCACGCGGCCAGTGCTCCTTCCGGAACAGCATGCCGTCTTCCAGTTCAACAAAATTAGTGATGAGTTGTTCCGGTTCACCAACGGTCAAGATTGAGGCCACCGGATAGGCTCGAAGAGGAAGCATCGTTGATCCAAGCCCGCTGCAAAGCTCTGTTCGCTCCTTCAGTTCGAACGAGCGCCGGCAGTATAACTCTACCGCCTCTGACGCAGCCTGGAGGTAAAGCGCGACCTGTTCGTCCGCGCTTGAGTCCTCTGGCATGATGAGTAGTTGCTGTTTGGCCTTAGATAGGGTCGTAAGCATACCCAATCACCTGCCTCACTTTTCTTCTTTGGGTGCCTTTTGCTTCTCGGTCTTCGCGTCAGCCTTCTTCTCTTCATTTCCATTTCCCGCGTTTTCGTTCGGCTCTACAACTTCTTTGCCGATCACATCCGCTTCCCGAAGCAGCTTCTCCCTTTCCTCATCGGCTTCAATGACGTCTCCGACCCCCACCACATTGCCGGACAAGGTATCTTCAAATGGGTTTTTCACGATGAACCTTTTCATGTTTACCTCTCCTCTCATAGGGAAATGCAGGCCGAGGATTCCCGGCCTGCACAGCAATAAACTAGACTGCCGGGATGTCCAGGATGACGTAAGGGCTGACCTTCGTGACGCCGTTTTCCAGCGTCAGAGGCGCAACGACCCACGGTTTGCCATCGACGTTCCAGAACACCTTGATGACCGTCTTGTTCTGTTTAAACATGACGTGCTCAGATGCGGCGATGAACGGGCCGCTGCCGTCTTTGATCAGGTAATAGGACAGATCGACTAGCATCAGGTCGCCTTTGGCACCGAGAGCCGGCGTCTTGCCCGTGAACACGATTGGGATGCCGAACAGGGTAGACGGCAGGCCGCGCGTAGCGTCGCCGCGGATGAAAATGCTGTTGCCGGCATCGTCCTTCAGGGAAGCGATCATCACCATAGCCGATTGGTTGGCCACGAAAACGGAGTTGGACGTCGACTCCGGCAGCAGCGATGCCAGCATCTGCAGGATGTCGATGAACTGGATCTTGTTTGCCGTCGCGCGTTTGACTACCAGGCCACCCGCAGCGCCCAGGACGCCGGTTGGCTTGCCCGTGCCATTGCCGGTCAAGAAGGCGATGTCCTCAGCAGCCGTCATGGCTTTCGTGAGAAGGCCACGGATGAAGGAGTCGGCAGCCTTCCAGTTCCGCAGCAGCTTGTCGGTGACGATCGTCGTGGCCGCCACCTCGTTCGGCTGCAGGGAGACCTCCGCCAGGGATGCATTCGTGTCCGGCTTGTCGGCCCCTTCCCCGATCCATTGGACCTGCACGCCGCCATATACGCCGTTGGTGCCTTGGTTCAGGGCCGGCATCGTGACCTTGGAGTCAGGCGGATCTCCTGCAGGGATGACTGTTGCGCGCGGACGGACCACGGACGGCGAAGCACCGATCTGCAGCACGTCCGGAATGAATTGATCCGGCACTGCGTAGCCGCCTTCCGAATCGACGCCCATCGACCACTGGTTCTGGAACTTTGGCATGATCTGGTCGCGGAACGCTTCCGGAACCCCATAGCCGCCGCCCTCGCCCTGGCCTACAGGCAGGTTCTGCAGACGGCCCGTCGAATCTCCGAAACGAACTGCATGGATGATTTCGCCGAGGTTTTGGAAGCCGCCGTTGTCGAGGCGTTTCGCCTGTACCGGAGCGCCGGCCACCGCCGCAGGACGGAAAGGCTGCCCGGACGTCTGGTTCAGCACTGCAGTACGAGCAGCCATCTTGTTCTCGCGCCCCTCTTGCTTCTGAGCCGCTTCGATTTTCGCGGAGTAGTCGTCGAACGAAGCATCCAGCCGATCGTACTCGGCCTCTTCTTCGTCCGTGAGGTTCCGGCCCTCGGTTTTAGCTTTGTTCACGATGGCTTGCTGTTGGTCATGGACAGAAGCACGAGCCTGCAGCAGCTCCGCAAGCGATTCGACCGCACCTTCGGCGAACGTCTGAAGATTCAGGGGGAAACGGAATTTGGACTGGTTTTTCATCGATTGAGCACTCTCCCTTTCAAAGCGAGTTGTTTTTCAAACAAAGAAAGCGGTGCGCTTGGCGCCCGCTCAGGTGTGGTTGATTCGGTTGTCATGTTGGCTTCAGGGGCGGGCGTCTCTTGCTTCGGAGGCTTGATCCGATTGTACTGTTCGGCAAAGCGATCCATGGCCTGGCTGACGCTGTTCTGAATGGCCAGCCTGCTGAACATGAACGAATCTTGGACTGCCGGATCCGCATCAGCAGGCACCGCTTCATCGGTATAGAGGATGCCATTGGCGAATCCCTCGGCTACTGCCTTCTTGGCGCTCATCCAGGTTTCTTCATCCATCAGCCTCGAAATCTTGTTTGCGCTCAGACCCGTTTTCATCTGGTACGCATTGACGAGCGTTTGCTTGACCTCATCCAAGACGTCGGCCATATGGCGCATGTCCTTGGCTTCCCCGCGCGTGCCGCTCCAAGGGTTATGGATCATCAGGATGCTCACCGGGGACATGTAGACTTCATCGCCGGCCATGGCGATCACGGAGCCCGCGGATGCCGCCTTGCCGTCGATCTTGACCACGACTTTCCCCTTGTGCTCCTTCAAGGCGTTGTACATCCCTGCCGCGGCAAAGACGTCGCCGCCCCAACTGTCGATCCAAACCGTGATGTCCTTGCCTTTGTATGCGGAGAGCTCCTCTTTGAAGGCGCTCGGATTGGCGACGGGTATGCCGAACCATTCGTAAATCCATGCATCGTCATCGCTGACGATCTCGCCCTCAATGCGCAGCTCAACATTGTCGCCGTCGGCAGAAGCTTTAAAGTTCCAGAACCGTTTCACTATTTACTCTCACCTCCTCCACCAGAGTTTGGTTTTGTTTGGCCGGCTGCCGCAGTAGGCGAGACCATATTTCCGTTGACGAGGTAAGCCTCGCCCTCCGGACCGTCGATTGGATTCATGTCCTCGATCTCCAGCCACTTATTGGCGTTGATGACGCCGTTCTGCCGCATCTGCGCCAGACCTTCTTGCCGGCTCTTGTAGTCTCCTCGCAACAGGCCGGAGACATTGAACTTGGCATAGTAGCCTGCTCGACGCTCAGCCGCCGTGAACAGTTTCCAGTTGATTGTTTTCTCCCATGCCACCAGGTAAGGCATAAGAGAGTACTGCACGAACTCAATCGCTTGGTGCTCGATATTGTTGTTTGTGCTCCGTTCCAGATTGGCAATCATGTGCGGCGGAACGCGGAATAGCCCGCAAATTTCATCGCGGGTAAATTTCCGATTCTCGATGAATTGCGCATCGTTGAAAGACATCGGAATCCGGGAAAATTTCGATCCTTCCTCGAGCAGTAAAGGTCGCCACGAATTGGCGAGTCCGGATCCGCGCGCCTCCAGGTCATCCCGAAGTCGGTTGTATGCGACTTCGGAGAGCTCCTCCTGCACCTCGATTACACCGCCAACGTTCATGCCCTGCCCATAGAAGCGCGCGGCAAACTCGGCTGCCGCCAGACCGACCCCGATGGATTCGGCTGCCATACGGATGGGGCTGTATCCCATGATGCCGTCGAAGCCAAGCCCCGGAACATGGAAGATGGCTGAAGCTGGATAGACTTCCTGCTTCCCTCGGTCCGTGATCCGGTATTTGATCTTGCCGTCGGACAAATCTCGAAACGGCTCAACCATGGTCCATGGGATCGGATACAGGTCCGCAGGCCGCCCCCGCCCGTCGAGGGTGATGACAGAATAGCAATTCCCGGCCAACGCCTGGCTGCCGAGCTGCTGTTCCCGCCAGGTGACCGTAGTCATCTCATCGTTTGGAAGCGAGTAAAGCAGATCATGGACCGGATGATCCGCAGCCTGATCCGATCCGCCCCCAGGCCGCTTTTTGTACACACCCAGCGGTAGGGTGCCCATCGTTTCTGCGAGCACCCGCACGCAGCTGTACACGGTAATGAAGCGCATCGCGCTTTCCTCGTTTACCTTGACGCCGGAGTGTACCTGTCCGCCCCGGGCACGCTCCACGACCTGACGATGAAAGTCGTCCATGGTGTAAGCTTCAGATTTAGCGGAAATCAGTCTTGAAAGAACGCCCATTTGCTCCTCCTTTCTCCGCTGTCGCCTTTACAGGCTTGCGGGGTTATGTGCGGGGGCTCTCATTAGGAGGAACGCCCTGCGCGGCTCCTGGGGGCTTCCGGCGAGGTGGAAGCCCGAGCCAGAGCAAGAGGATGCCGCAAACCATATAGCTGGCAGGCTGGTAGATCAGCCACAACCCGTACCCGAGAAGGAAAAAGCCCGCCACAAGGCAGGCTTCCCGGAGATTTTCGATTGTGATTTTCATAGCTTCCGCAGCCCCCTCTTCTCATAAGCTGATTTGCGTTTCTCCCGGAAGACAAGTGCGCGGGCCAATGCGTCGATAATGGCTGCGATACCGTCGATCCGGTTCGAGGATTTCTTCTTGTCTGGAGCGATGTTCTCGTTCGCGTCCATGCGGATGACGACATTGTCTGCCATCCAGCGGAGCACCTCGTTGCCGCCGTGGAAGAAGCGCTTGGCAATAACCAGCGCCTCCAACTCCTTCGTTGCTGCCGAGAGGTTTCGCAGGTTCTGTGACAACTCGACCATCTCGAGCCCTTCATCGGCCAGTTCCAGCGCGATCTGAGTGGCGTTCCATGGATCGAAGGCGATCTCTTGGACGTCATAGAGCTTTGCCAAATCGAGCACCGTCTTTTTAATAAAACGGTAGTCAATGATATTACCAGGCGTCGTCATGATCAGGCCGTCTTTGATCCACTTGCGATACGGCACGCCGTCGCGCTCTTCCCTTTCCTTGAAGTCCGTCTCTTCCGGCATCCAGAAGAAGAGCAGCACCTCATAGACGCCGCTCTCCTCTTCTGGTGGAAACAGCAGCGCGAAGGCTGAGATATCCGTCTTGGTCGAAAGGTCGAGCCCGCCGATGCATTTGCGACCAAGCAACCTCTCCTTGTCGATGACGCCTGCCGCTGCATCCCACCGCTGCAGAGGCATCCATTTGACCACAGCATTGACCCAACGATTCAAGTCCTTGATCAGGAAGTTGACGTATGCTGAGGCGAGCTGCTTCGCTTTGTTCGCCTGCCGTCGCATGTAATCCATGCCCTTGGAGACCCCCAGGTTCGGGTTCGCCTTCGGCCAGCAGCTTTCGTCGAATGGATCGTCATCCTCGTCGATCGCGGCGATGTAAGCAAAGAAGGTCTCGTCGGACTGGATGCCCTTCAAGACCTTTACGGCGTATTCGCGGAGCTGATGGCAAGGTCCCTGGATGTTAAAGCCGGCCGTCGTGATGACGAAGATCAGCGGCTGCTCCCGCGCCGAGGTGCCCGACTCGATGACGTCGTAGAGCGCGGAGGACTTGTGCGCATGGTATTCGTCGATGACAGCACCGTGGACGTTGAGACCGTCAAGGGAGTTGGAATCGGCGCCCAGCGGCTCGAACTTGGCTCCCGTCTCCGCTACGCTCATGTTCTTCCGGTAGACCCGGACATGCTGTAGGAGATCCGGAGAAGCCTTGACCATCCGTGACGCCTCGTCAAAAGTCAGCTTCGCTTGGTCTAGCTTAGTCGCCGCGGAGTAGACTTCTGCTCCGTATTCGCCGTCCGCGATTGTCAGGTAGTTGCCTACGCCAGCTGCAAGCGTGCTCTTCCCATTTTTCCGGGCAATCTCGTCGTAAGCGACCCTGAAGCGCCGGAGCTGTGTGTCTCGCTCGAGCCAACCGAACAGGCTGCCGACGATGAATTTCTGCCAGAGCTCCAACTGGAAAGACTGCCGCGCCCACTTGCCCTTGGAGTGCTTGAGGTATCGATAAAAGTCGATGGCATGCGCCGCTGCCAGGTCGTCGAAGTAATACTCAAAGGTCGTGACGTTCAGTTGGGAGTCCCGGAGGTTATCTAGATGCCGCTGACAGGCAAGCTTCACGAGCTCGCCAGCGATGATCTCGCCGCTCAGGACCTTCTGAGCATACTCAAGGACTGGGCAGGTCGCGTTTTCTTGGGCCATGCAGATACCCACTGAATGAATCAGAATTGCCCGCTGGCGGCGCGCCACCGGTCGGCAGGATGGTTGGCGCCTCCATTCTAGCTCGCGCCGCAGGAGAGAGTCCGAATTCAGCGCTGATCATCTTTATGACCGCGGCTTCCTTCTGGATTACGGCAATCTCCGGGCGCTGCACAAAGTTGGTGGCGCCTGCCTTGTTGGTGTATTCATGGAACATGGATCCAGCTTTCTTGAGCGACTTCGTTGCGGTGGCATGCCGGCTGTAAGAGAGGCAGTAGGCCTCAAACAAGGCCATGTCCGCGACAGTCAAAAGCCCGAGCTTCATGAGCTCGGGCCCGATTCGATTCCATTCTCTTTTGGCCATCGCATCAAAGTATGGCGGCGCCTTCGGTAATTCGTTCGGAGCCCGAGGTTTGGGCTCGTTGGCTGGCGAACGGTCATTGCGAAACGTTCCTTCCAGCACCTTCAGTTCCGTAGGCTTGGGCCTGGGGCCTCGTGCTCCCATAGGATTCACACCTCCAAATAAAAAAACCCGTCTTTAAATCGACGGGTTCAATAATTATTTTATAAATTCGTTCCAAGCAACTCCCCACGACAAGGAGGGAATTGGGGCAAGAGGTGGGAGCGACGGGATTGGCTGGAGGGGCGTAAGTGAAAAAACCGGTGGTAGTGGCGGGACTTGGGTCAGAGGAGTTATCGGCCCACCAGTTGCACCTTTAGTAAAGGCGACTGCATTGCCATTTTTGTCTCTTAAAAAACCTGATTTGTAAGTTCCGAAGTGTTCGCCACGAAACGAATATACTGATCCGTTTCTTACAAATGCTTTTGCTTCGCCCCTAACAGAGTAAATGACATCCCTCTTTAGCCACGCCTGAACTTGTCCGTATTTATCAAAAATTGACTCCATTTCTCCATCACCCTTCACTCGATGTGTTGGAGAAATTATACTACAACCCCCCCTTAGAAAAAACCTGACCGCGGTTATACGAAACTGGACGCGCGGTCTATGGCTGTCAGGGGCTTAGGATTTGCCCCCCCCCTCCCCCTTTTCATTCGACACGGTTCGACTTTTCGACAAAACCGAGGTCCAGCGCCCTTTTCTCCCTTCTCACGCCCATTCCCCTGCCGAACCCACCATCCTCGGTCACTGTCTTGATGTCATGGTGCCTCTTACACAGCGGCTGCCAGTTGTTCTCGTCCCAGAACAGCTTCTTTTTTCCTTTATGAGGGATGATGTGGTCAACGACGGTCGCAGGCGTCAGCCTTTCCTCCATGTAGCACTCGAGACATATTGGATGCTGTTGGAGGAACCTTACTCTTCGCTCTCTCCAGCGAGCGTCATAGCCCCTCTTCGCTGCGCTCTCTCTAAGGTCGTCGTACCTCTTATGGGTCTTACTCGCGTGGGCCGTGCAGTGCCGTTCTGCAGTTAGCTCAGGGCAACCTGCCTTGGCACACGGCTTCTTGAGTTTGCTCGGCACTTACCACCAACTCCTTTCGGCGCTCGCGTAGATCTCAGGATGACGAGCCACGTACGTTTTCACCTCACTCTTTATTTTGGGCAAACAAAAAGGCCACTCGTTTGAGAGCGACCTTCATTGCTTTTCTAAAATTTCTAAACCTTGATTTAGCAAATCAATTATTTCACGAATTTCCCCCTTATCAAGCGTTACGTCAGAATTAAGAATGAGATACCCATCGTGTATTTCTATACTGTTGTATTTGGGTGTGACTATACGAAGCGGGCTGGGCTGATCCATTGTCTTTACTCCCACCTCTTCTATTTACAATTTCCCCCATCAGTGATACCTTTTGTATCAAAACTATTCATTGGGGGATTTATATGTCTTCTTTCACTGACGCTCAATACCTGCTTTATGATGCTGGAGAACAGCTAAAAGCCATTGAGAAATTTTATGCTGAATCAATCCAGGAACAGAACATCTCTCCCGCGTTAAACCTCAAGGTTAAACATTACGTGGAAGACCTTCGTTCCTGCCTTGAGTACGTGGCGCACCATATTCACTTTGTATTTTGTCAAGGGAATGAGTTCCCCTTCAAAACGCAGTTCCCAATTTTTGAACATGAAGACAAAATGATTAGAAAGATGGTGGCAGATAGAACAGCTCCTTTTAAAGAACTTCCTGTTAACAAACCAGAGCTTTGGGATTACCTTTTAAGTCTTCAAACTTTTCGAAATCCCGAAACCGCTTCGTGGCTTTACATCCTTCAGGACTTGAGCAACAGCAGCAAACACAGAAAATTATCTCCACAAAGAAAGCAAATAGACATGTTCGCAAGGCATCTTGAATTCCCGGGAATAACATTTAAAAACTGTACTTTCAGGGGAGTCAAAAATAATATTCAAATTAATGGAGTTAACTATGACCCCACTGTCGAGAATGGTTTGAGTAGTGTGGCGCTTGTCGAGGATGTTGACGCATGGGTAAGTTTTGTCTTTGAAGAACTCAACATACCTGTTTTTCCTACACTGCAAGATATTCTCCAAGGCGTCGCTTCAGTAGTAGATCAAATTGAAGAATATCTAAATGAATAACCACTGCCGCTTATGCGGCTTTTTATTATGCATCAATTAAATACGGCACCAGATCATCATATGAGAACGTGTCGTACTGGATCTCATGTACGTTGAAATACTCGCGCACCTTATCAACGAGTGGCTGCAGTGTTTCCACTGTCACCGGGAACGTTTCACCTGTTCCGTAATCCATATACTGCTGCGTCAGTGCCCATTCGATCGCCTGTGGCGTTTCTATTGGCATTATGCTTGCACCCCCTGAAGGTTAATAGTCAACGATCCGCCTGTCGGCGCCGTGCTGCACTGTGCTCGTACCGTAATTGATGCCCATGCATCCGCAAGAGCCGGAATATCGGCAGCCGTGACAACACCGAAACTCGTTGCCGGAATCGTTTTCGATCCTGCATTCGCCGTTGCTCCAGAAGAGTTCTTCACGAGGACCGATACGATAACGGGCTGATTCAGCGTGTTGAACACCATGAGCGTCTTGCGTCCGCTGATAGCCGCGATGTCCACACCTGCCGGTGCCGCGATGTCCTTGTTCGCTGTGTCCGTAATTGCTAGAGCATTATGGTACAGCGCCTCTAGATAGCTGCGTCCGACCAGGCGGGTGTTCCGGCTCCCATCAACATTGATTCCGTCAGCTTCGTTTGCTTCCGTGCCGTTAGTGCGGCGAACCCTCCCCGAGCGGATGTAGTCATAGTCTCCTGCTGGCATTAGATCAGCTCCTTAGATTGGTTTCGCACCTTGTCGACGCTCCTCGCGGTTCCTCGGCGGCTGCGGTTCAGAAGCATGGCCGGCGTGCCGCAAGAACCAGTTCCAGAACTTCTTCATGTCCATCCCCTCCGTTTTTGGGCATAAAAAAAGCACCTGTCCAGGTGCTTAATAAGAAAAATGTTTTACAAGATCAATGAGCAACGAACTTATATCCATGGCATCTTTTCTGGATATATATCGTTTATTATATTGGCTCCCATGAACCAGATTACGCATTCTTCTTACCATGTGCATAATATTAGCCTGATGATCATCAATAAGACCTTCGGATACCGCTTGAATAATCATTCCATTAAGATTCAATTCATCCGTCGCTTTAAGCTTTGCATATAGCATTCCTTCAAAAACAGCACCGCACATCAATGCAAAAGATAACCATACTCCTTGTTCAAAGCTTTTTTCTGCTTCCTCATAAAATGCGCCTACTCTAGTTCTAAGCTTTAGATCAGTAATCCATGGAAACAAAAGTGCATAATCTCTAATGCCATAGTAATTTAAAACTATATGAATGGTTTGTACTCCATCTTCGCCAGCATCAGAAGCCATTACAATGTTATTACCCTCAATTCTATCTTCATTCGTAGAAACTCCAGCCAAAGAACCCAGATACCCTATAAAGTGCCCTACAGAAAATGCAGGTAGGATATTAATTTTGTGATACCAAAGATATGGAAATTTACTTTCTAAATTTGGATTTGGAAGAACGGTTATTTGATCTTTCTTCACTTCAAATAAAATAGATTTCAATATATCCCCTCCATCCTAGCAGTATGCAGCATCTTCCAAATATCTGCAATATATGCTATCTTTCGAGTAAAGAGATGGAAGGGATGATTTGATGTTTTTACGTATTGCCGACGCCTTGTTTGGGGAGTTTCGTAGAATCACTTTTGGTTTCATTCTAGCTTTAGCTTCACTTGCCGCCATTGGTTACATAGCGAAATTCTTGGACTCCCTCCAACAATGAACGCCCCGAAGAACAAGATACTCAGGCAAAACAAGCATTTCTTCGTTGCTATGCTCAGCCAAACTCCAGTATCCGTCTGGATGCATGGTGAGCTGCTGGACTATGGAGGCATCATTCAGATGGTGAATCCCATATCAGTAAAGATCAACGATTCATATTATATCCGTAACGTCTGTGAGTTTCGGATACGATAAGAGCCCGTGGGATTACTCCCCGGGCTCCTTTTCATACGACGAATCGGTTAGAGGTCCGGCCTCCTCCCGAAAACGTGCTCAGCGTAATCCCCGATGAGCGCCTGGATCCTACGCTCTGCTTCCTCTGGATGCACCCTCAGGACGTCGGTTATTGACCTGCTCCTATAGGGCACCAGGATCGTCCCCCGTTCCATCCCCAAACGAAGAACGTAGATGTTGGCCGCCTTCAGCTCTTTACGCAGCTCAGCCAGCTTCTGAGCGGACCAAATTGCCATGCCGTAGGTGCAGGCCGAGTAAAGCCTGTTTAGGATGTTGCGATTGGCCTCGAGCGTTTCATAAGCCCTCTCGTACCTACCTGGCATCAACTCAAGGATCGCCACATCCTCGATCATTTCCTGCTCTCGTTTTGTCGGCGCTAAATTCATCCCCAATGCAGATCACCTCTGGGGATAGTATACTGCGAACACTCGTTCTTATACCAGTTGAAAATATTGACGTCAGTCAGCTGCGGTTAAAAAGAACCCACAAACTCTTACCGCGCCCCAACCGAAATCAACAAGGTCGCATCCAGACAAAGCCTCGTACCCCAAATACGTTCCAACGCCTTGGTGGTAGTTGTGGACCTTCTGTCCGATTTCAAACCGCATAAGGATCCCCTCCGTTTTATACATTGTACCCTCACCCAAACCGCCGATCAATCAGCAGCTTGGGTAAGAGTGCGACCATTATTGACGCTGGTCGCTTGCGCCTGCGATCCGATCTTTAGCCGCTGCAGTCGCGGCCCAGGGGAGAGGAATGAGCCGAAGGGTGGCTCTACAGGATCGGCGTGAATGGTGACCGCTGATTGTTGGGCTCAGCGGACGAAGCCTTTGTTGGCCGCCTACATGGAGTAAACGGCATTCGGGCAGCCAGGGGTCAAGGGCACCGGAACGCGAATTCGGGCCGTTTCTGGCCGTCTTGCAATAGGTTACGCCATGATGCACCTCTACATATGGCGGCAAGGTTCGAGAGGAGCTTTCACCGCATGCAAAAAGCCGACCACTTGGGCCGGCTGGATCGTCAAGGCGTTCACGCCTCAGCGGTGTCTCTCTCGATCCTGACAATATCAATATACCATGTCCAAAAGCAAATGGAGTCCTGTCTGCGTGCGAGTTTCAGCCGAGTTGAGATTGAATAAGGTTGGAATTGCTCGAACGCACGATTTCGGCTGTGAGGATCGAGCCCCCGCACCACGGATCGTTGTATCTGCGCCCCTTCAGCCGGCAATATTTACGCTTGGCGTCCGTGCCGTTCTTTGCCTCAATCTGAATGCGCTCCTTCTCCCAGCGGACGCCGACTAGGTATGTAGCCATCTGCAGCACCTCCTGAATGTTTTAAGCGCAGGGCCCAACAATAAGCGAATAAGGCCTTGCCTCTTTGTACCCCGAATCGCACATGATCGTCAGGCTCTTCTGGTTGGCGCGCACGACCGCGACGACGCCGTATGCTGAGTCAAGGACCTTGTCGCCTGGCTTGGAGCTCCTGAGCCGTCTCTCGATCTCCTCACGCACTGTACGTGCCCTCTCGAGTGCCCCGGACTCGATGTCCTTGATCTGGCCCTCCAGCACCTGCAGCTCACGCATGAGCTCAATCTGCTTCTTGGCCCGATCGATGCTCATGTCCATGCTCCGGGCACGGCGGGCATTAAGCTTGGCGTTGTTGGGGCCGGCTGACCCGACTGTCCCCAGATGGAAATGCTGTCTGACTCCGTCCAAGTGGCTGTCGGTCAGCTGGCCGAGCTGCTCGATCTTCTTCGTGAGGGCTGCGTGGCGTTGCTTGAGCTGGTCGATCGTCATGCCTGCTGATACCTTTCGGCCCGAGCTTCCTCCTCTTCGTCCCACAGCTCCTTGGACGTCTTGCGCTTGATGATGACCTTGACCTTGTCGCGGATGTCGCGGTATTCGTAGTCCCCCGCGGGAACATCATCAGCCCGCAGAACAAGGTTCGCACCGATAATCCCGATCGTATACCACTCGGCAGTTTCGTTACCCTGTTCCTCCGTCAGCTCTGGCTTATGCCACGACGACAGTCCGAACCATCCACCTCTCGTGCTTTCGTTGTGCCGCTCGCAGAACTCGAGCAAGGTCATTTCAGCCATCTTCGCCACGCTCCCTCAACGAATTCCTTATCTGATATGTATACTACACTACAGACATTAGAATTTCATTCTCGATGCAGCGGGCCGCGAATGTCGCCAGCTTCGTGCCTTTGCCGGTCTGGAAGCTCTCGATCGCCTTGATGAGACCGATCGTGCCGATCGAGATGAGGTCCTCGGCGTCCTCGCCGGTATTGTCGAATTTCTTGACGATGTGCGCGACCAGCCGCAGGTTGTGCTCGATGAGCAGATTGCGCGATTGCTGGTTGCCCTCGGCCATCAGCTTCAGATGGCGGAGCTCATCCTCCTCCTGCAGCGGCTGCGGGAACGCGTTGTTTTTGACATAGGACACAAGCAGGCCGAGCTGCTTGATGAACAGGGCGATTGCAGCAAAAAGTCCAGGCATTTCGGAGGCCACCCCCATGCAGTACTACCGTCTCTGCCAGGGGCAGGCGGTGCAGATGTAAGGTTAGTTTATGTGGGCGGCCGCCCAGAAGTGCCTGTACGTCGCGTTCGTTCCGCAAAATTAGACATCCGGTCCGCTGATTCATTCGACCGGCAAAAGGGTACGTGGCGGGCTTTCTTCTTTTCCCCTGCCGAAACCAAAAAAAGGGAGCGAAGCGCGGAACGCTTCACTCCCTGCCGATATAGGGGAGCCTCTCGGCTCGCCCCCCAGCCTGCCGCGAGGATGCGGCAGGCTCTTCTTCCGTTACAGCTTGACGAACTGGCCGGTCCGCTGCGACTCGAACGCCGCGAGGATGACCTTCAGCGACTTCAGGCCTTCCTCGCCGGAGATCGCCGGCGGCGTGCCGGTCGAGATCGAATCCAGGAACGCGTCGATGACGCCGCTCGGCACTTGCTTCTCGTTGGTCGCCATGGCGCCGACCTTGTACGTCTGGGTGAGGCCCTCGGTCGGCTCGACGATGACCTCGTCGCCGTCGACGGTGCCGATCTTCATGACGCCGCGCTCGCACCAGAGCACCGTGCTGTTGTCGCCGCCCTTGTACTGCGTCCAGCTGGCGACCAGCGTGCCGATCGCGCCGCCCTTCATGCGCAGCAGGCAGGAGGCATTGTCGTCCACGTCCGTGTCCTTCTTGTCCACCGTGCCGATGAAGCCGGCGACCTCCGCCACCTCGTCGTCCAGCAGATAGCGGATGAAGTCCGACTTGTGCACGCCGAGATCGCCCATGGCGCCCATGACGGCTTCGTCCTTGCGGAAGAACCAGCTGCCCGCGCCGTCGACGCTCCAGCTCTCGGGACCGGGATGGCCGAACGACGTGCGGAAGGTCAGCACGCGGCCGAGCTCGCCGGAGTCGAGAATCTCCTTGGCCTTGACATGCGGAGGCATCAGGCGCTGGTTGTGGCCGACCATGAGGAAGACGCCGTTGCGGCGCGCGGCCTCGATCATCTGCTCGCCTTCCTCCGCGGTCGCGGCCATCGGCTTCTCGACCAGCACATGCTTGCCCGCGTTCGCCGCGTATATCGCCATCTCGGCATGCAGGTGGTTCGGCGTGCAGACGCTCACGGCATCGACGTCCTCGCTGGCGAGCAGCTCCTCATAGCTGGCATACGCCTTGCCGCCGTATTGGTCCGCCATCTCTTGCGCCCGCTCCAGGATCGGATCGGCGTAGGCGACCAGTTCCGCCAGCCCGTTCTCGGCATACTCGGGGATATGTCTGCGCTGGGCGATCGCGCCGCAGCCGAAGACCGCGATCTTGATTTTGCTCATCGGTTCGGTTCTCTCCTTCGGTATCGGTTCGGGATCAAGCGTTCAAATAATGGCGCTGCACCCAGTCGAAGCTGCTGGCCACGCTGTCGAGCGGCGGGTTCTGGCAATGATCCTGCTCCACGATCAGCCACTGCACGCCCGCTGCCTCGGCTGCCTCGATGACGCCCGGCAGATCCACGCCGCCTTGTCCGAGCTCCAGCGTCTTCATTCCGCCTTGCTCGTCGAGGGCGAAGTCCTTGAGGTGGAGGAGCGGCAGGCGTCCGGCATACTTGCCGATGTACGTCACCGGATCGCGTCCGGCGAACTGCACCCAGCAGACGTCCATCTCGACCTGGACCGCTTCCGGCGCCGTCGCCTGGAACATGGCGTCGAACGCGTTCTCCTCGCCGACCCGGCCCTCGAACTCGAACTCATGGTTGTGGTAGCCGAAGATCAGCCCCTGCTTGGCCGCCTCGGTCCCGATCGCCTGCAGCTCGGCGTACAGGGCGGTCCAGCCCTCGCCCGTCTGCGGCCGGTCCTCTTCCAGGAGATAAGGACAGATCATGTACGCGGCGCCGATCGTCTTCAGGTAGTCGATCTCCTTCTGCAGGTCCTGGCGCAGCGCGTGCAGCGAGACGTGGCTGCTGAAGCCCTTCAGGCCCAGCTCGTCCAGCGTCGCTTTCATCTCTTCGGCGGTAAGGTCTCCATAACCTGCGAACTCGACGCCTTGGTAGCCGAGCGCCGCCACTTTGCGCAGCGTGCCCTTGAAGTCGGTCGCGGTCTCCTCCCGCAGCGTGTACAGCTGCAGGCCGATGCTGATTTTGGTCATGATGGGAAGTCTCCTCTTCGGAACGGGATTCTAGCTCTGGTTTCATTCTAGGCGATTCCCCTCTACAATGAACATATCCAATTCCGGCAAAACATGAACGATTTGCTTGGAAATCTCGAGATGGGGGCCGTTCGTCCTGGAAACTTCCGTGCTGATCTGCGACTATTCCAGCCATTACAAGCCGTTTCTCCACGATGCGAGAAGCGGCCTGCAGCATTATCTATTTCGCCTGCAGACCGAAGGCACCTGCGAGGTCGCCTCGGGCGGCGCCTCCTACCGGCTTGCCGGCGGCGACCTGCTCCTGCTTCGTCCCGGAGACGACTATCATCTGATCGTGAACGAGCCGGCCAAGAAGGGCCGGCTGTCGAGCGGAGACTATTACCTCTTTTGCCAAGGCACCTGGATCGACGGATGGTGGAGCCGAAAGGCGCGCCCGACGGTCAGTCCCATCGGAGCCGACGAGCAGCTCATCACGCTGTGGCGCAGCCTTCTGCTGGAAAAGCGCCGCCACGCCCTCGACGAGGATGCGGAGCTGAAGGACGCGCTCCTGCGCAGCCTCTGCCTGTACATCGACCGGGCGATCAGCGAGAGCGTGCCGAGCGGGGCGCCGGGAACGGCGGCGCTCAAGATCAAGCGGTTCATCGAGGAGCATGCCTTCTCCACCTTCAAGCTCGAGGAAGCGGCGCGGCATGCCGGACTGAGCCTGTCCCGCGCGGTAAGGCTGTTCAAGGAGCAGTTCGGCAAGACGATGATCCAGTATGCGATCGAGATCCGGCTGCAAGCGGCCGTCGAGCAGATCAAGTACAGCGAGCTGAAGCTCGAGCGGATCGGCAAGGCTTGCGGCTTCGCCAGCTACTCGTATTTCCACCGCGTCTTTCGAACGCATTACGGGCTCTCTCCGCTGGAGTACCGATCCCTGCACTTGCAGCGAGGCTCGGGCGGCTCGGAGGGCGAGTCCTGACCGCAACAAACGGCCAAAAAAAGCGGTCCCGCCCGTCCTCGGACTCGGCGGAACCGCTTTTTTTCTCGGGCGGGCAAGAACGGCTTCAGCCCGGAGCGCCGGCCGCCACCGCCTGCGCCCGAGCCAACCGGCCGCGCAGCCAGCGGCTCTCGCGGGCGAGCATGCCGGCGGGGTCGCCGCCGAACCATTCGACCGAGCCGAACAGCTCCGGCTCGCCCGCGGCGAGCTCCAGCAGCGGCTCGTAGTCGATCGCGCCGTCGCGGAGCGCGACCATGCCCTCGCGGCTGCCTCCGGCCGCATAGACGATATCGGGGCGGAAGACGCCGACATGCTCCAGCCGGTCGATGTTCTTGAGGTGCAGGTAGCCGATCCACGGCTTCAGCTCCCGCCAGCAGACGGCCGGGTCGCCTCCCGCCTCCCACAGATGGAGGGCGTCGAAGTTGAGCAGCGCCGCTCCCGGCCGCAGCGCATCGGCCAGCCGCATCATCTCCGCCGCCATCGCCGGCGTGTCGAGCAGCGTCGCCGGATGCGTCTCCAGCAGCAGCTGCACGCCCGCCTCGCGGCAGAGCGCCCCGAGCTCGCATGCCTGCTCGATGACGGAGCGGCGCTCGCCGCCGTTCAGCTCGGCGCTGCCGCGGCCACCGGCGAAGATGCGCAGGCGCGGAGCCCCGCACCAGAGGGCGCGCTCGATCAGCCTCAGGCAGCGGTCGCGGCTCGCGGCAAAATCGGCCTCCGGCGAGACATCGACATAGTGGCTTACCATCGAGATCGAGAGGCCGTGCGCGCGGAGCCGCCCAAGGTCCTCTTCGGCCTGCCGGCGGTTCAGCTCATGGAGCTGGGCGGCATGGGCGCCCCACAGCTCGATGCCGTCGTAGCCGAGCCGCGCGGCCAGCTCCGCCAGCTCGCGGAACGAGACGAGCTGATGGCGGAACGAAATCGTGCACAGCGCCGTCTTCATGCCGGAACCTCCGCCGGCTGCGGCAGCGGCGGGGCCGGCTCGCCGAGCTTGGCCTGCCGCCAGCCGTCGTACTGGCGCCAAACCTCCTCCTTGATGCCGCGTTCGATTTCGTCGGCTTCGTCGAGGCTTTCGAGCAGCGTCTCGACGAGCGCTTTTTTGCCGGTCATGGCGATCTTCACGGACAAATAGTGAGCGGTCGAGTACGTCTGGCACAGGTCCTCGACGCGGTTCGCCCACTTCAGGAAATGATCGCGCGAATAGCCGAGCGTGTCCTGGAAGTACATCAAGGCGTACTCGTAGCCGTACTTGCGGATCGCGAGCACCTTGAGCTGCTTCAGCGCCGGCAGCAGATGCGCGAGCGCCTCCGGCGATCCGGCGTCGGCCGCCCTCGTCACGATGGCGCGCACCTGCTCCGTCAGCTCGTTGCGCTCCGGGCGGAACGTCTCGCGGAAGTAGGCGTCCACGAGCTCCAAGGAAGGCGATCCCACCTCCCCCGCATCGATCGAGTAGCCCGCGCCGTCCTCGCCCATCGCCAGGATGGCCGCGACGACGTCGTCCCTTTTGGCCTCTCCCTCCCAGCGGAAGTCCGGATCGAACACGAACCACGTATCGTCCCGATCGGTCTTCGACACCATCAGATAATGGGGAAACGGGCTCATGCCCGCCTTCGTCTCGCGGTCCGGCAGCCGGCTCATGTCGAGCATGACGAGCAGGTAGCGATGCTCCGGCTGGGCCTCCATCAGCTCCAGCAGCCGCTGCACGTTGCGCTCCGGCGAGAGGCCGGGGTCATGCCAGCGCTCCGCGCGCAGGCCGAACAGGCGCTCGTAATCGTCGAACCGCCGCTGATGCGACAGCCTTTCGGAATGATAGGCGAGGCGGCCGTCGGCCGTCACGTCGAACTCCGCGTCCCATACGCCGAAATAGAACGGCCGGTGATCGGCTTCTCCGCGCCTTTTTACGATCTCGCACAAGCAGCTCATCAGGCAATGGATCTTGATGCTCATGTCAACCCTTCCCTTCCGCTGCGAGCGGGCGCAGCTCCCCCATGAAGTCCAGCACCGAGCCGACCGTCGCGAACGCGCGCGGATCGACCTCCGCGTCCGGCACCGCCAGCCCGAGCCGCACCTCGATCCAGACGATCAGCTGCATGACGAGGATAGAGTCCAGCCCCAGGTCCTCGGCGAGCCGCAGCTCGTCGTCCAGCCGCTCCGGCAGCCCGCCGAGGCCCAGGCTCTGCTCCATCAAGGCGCGCAGCTCGTCCCTTCTCCCTTCTCTCGGCATCGCTTATTCCTCCTCCCGGCGCAGGCGCGCGCGGCTGATCTTGCCCGAAGGCAGTACGGGCAGGGCGGAGACGAGCGCGATCGCGGCCGGCACCTGATAGGCGGGCAAAAGCTTGCGGCATGCCTCGCGGATCGCCTCCTCGCCCACGCTTCCGTCGGCGACGATGCGCGCGCTCACGCGCTCGCCCATGACCGGGTGGCGGCTGCCGTAGACGACCGCCTCGCGTACGCCTTCCACTTGCAGCAGCGCCCGTTCGACCGCGGCCGGATACACCTTGCGCCCGCCGATGTTGATGACGTCGTCCACGCGGGCGACGAGCCGCAGCCCGCCGTCCGCCGCGCGGTAGGCCAGATCGCCGGTGCGGAATTCCGTGCGCTCGGCGGCGGATTCCCGGCCCCCGGCGCCTGCTCCCGGATCGGACAGGACGATCCCGTCCGGACGCCGCTCGCCCCTTTCCTCCTCCGCTGCGGTCAGCGTCGGCAAAGGCGCACCGGCGCCGCGACCATATTCGCCGGCGGCTGCGGCAAGCGGCTGCCGGCGGCGCAGCGCAAGCTCCGCCGGCTCGTCCGGGCCGCTGCCCGCCCGCGCCTCGAAGCGGCCGAGCTCCGCGCCGATGTCTTGGACGCCGGCCATGCGGGCGGACAGCGAGACGCAGCCGAGCTCGGTGCAGCCGTACTGCTGCATGAGCGTGTCCGCCGAGGCCTGCAGGCGCTCGAACAGCGGCTCCGTCATCGGCGCGCCGGAGGAGAGCAGCCGGTGGAAGCGCATGCCCTTTCCCGCGAGCGAGGACAGCAGATGGAACAGCAGCGGCACGCCGTAGGCCAGATGGCGCGGATGCTCGCGCAGCGCGGCCAGCATCGCCTTGGGGTTGCGGGCCGGAGCGAGCACCGGCTCGCCTCCCCGCGCCAGCGTGGCCACGACGCCGCACAGCAAGCCGAAGGAATGCGACACCGGCGCGAGCACGACCGTCGTCAGGCCGCTGTCCGCGCCGGCGCCGGCCTGCTCGAGCGCGCGGTTGTAATCGGCCGTCTCCTCGGCGATGTCGGCCCACGTCCGCCGCAGCAGCTTGGAGCGGCCGGTCGTGCCGGAGGAATGCTGGAGCAGCGACGGCTCCCACGGCGTCCGCGCCTGCGGCTGCGGCCCGGCCAGGAACTGGTCGGCGCGGCCGTAGACGAGGCCGCAGCAGCCGCTCTCGAGCGAGGTCTCGAACGCCGCGTCCAGCGGCATGTCCTCGCTCAGCAGCAGCGCGGACGCGCCCTCCTCGCGCAGATAGAGCGCCAGCGCCGCCGTCTCCTCGCGGCTTTCGAGACAGAGCGCGTACAGCCTGCCGGCCGGCCGCGCGAGATGCGGCAGCCGGCGGAACCCGGCCCAACGAGACTCAAATCGGCTGGACATGGAGCATCGCCTTCCTTTCTTGAATTCGATGGCGGGCGGCGGCCAGCGGATTCGGCGCCTCGTGGCAGTAGGTGGCCGCCGGGTCCGGGAACAGCCGCCCCTTGGTCAGCGCCTCCACCCGGCTTGTCGGGGTGAAGGGGTCGAAGGCGGCCAGCCTCTGCGCCAGCTGCGGGAAACGCTCGAAATGGGCGTCCAAACGCTCGGCCGCCAGCTCCCAGAACGCTTCCTCCGCGAAGCCGTGGCGGCGCTCCAGCATCCAGCTCAGCTCGCCGAGGTTGAACAGCAGCAGCGCATCCAGGAGCGTATCGCGCACGGAGGCCGGATCGTCCTGCTCGAACAGCGCGTTCGGCGCGGCGAGGCCGAAGTTCTCATGGATCGAGCGATAATCCGGACATGCCTGCGGCTCGGCCAGCAGCGGAGGGTGATAATAAAAGCCTTCGTGCACGTCCTTGAGCGCGGAGCGCTCCGGCCAGCCGCCGCGATGCAGCAGCGCCATGTTCTGCCCGTGCGACTCCAGCGCGACGCCGTGCGCGACGAGCAGATGCGCGGCCGGCAGCAGCGACACCTCCAGCAGCCGGCGCGTCCACCGCCGGACGCCGTATCGCTCCAGCCAGGGGCCGATGAACGTGCCGTCCGCGTCCTCCGCGAACAAGGCGTTGAACGGCGCGGCCTGCTCGCCCGCCTCCAGCTTCGGCTCGAGCGACTCGCGCCAGAGGCAGGCGAGCACGCCGTAGATGTCCGGCTCGACGCTCTCGTCCGCAGGCGGCGGATCGTAGACGACGCCGGCGAATTCCTCGAGCAGCACCAGCCTCGCCTCGTCGCGCAGATAGCCGTCGCCGGCGATCATCCCGCTCAGCCAGCGCGACGTCTGAGGCGCGCTCGCGACCGAATGCGGGCTCAGATAGCGCGAGGCCGACGTGTTGACGAGGCTCATCGCCAGCTTCGCGTACGGCCTCTCCGGCCGGGAGCGGTTCGTCATCGTGCGGATCGACTGCTGCGGCGCGTACAGGTCGCCTCCCTCGCCGAGCAGCACGATCGTCCCCTCGCGGATCGGGTCCGCCAGCGCCCGCGCGATCCGGTGGCGCCATTGCCAAGGATGGACCGGCAGCAGCGCGTAAGCGTCCGGATCATGGCCGAGTCCGCGCAGCCGGGCGCGGAACGCCTCCACCGTCTCCTCCCCCAGCTCCTCGCGGACCAGGCTCTCCAGCGACAACTCCGGCGCGCAGGCCCGATGCAGCCAGCCGTCGTCCCGCACCGCCGCCCACAGCAGCCTCAGCTCCGGACGATATTCCGGCCCGTAGCGGAAGTTGTCCGCATAGTCGAAGCCGACCCGCGACTTGTACGATGGATGATAAGGATGGCCTTCGCCGAGCTCCGTCTCCAGCTCCCGGTACGGCAGCTCGCGGAGCGCGGCGACCGGAGATGGATGGCCGTAGCGGTAGATCGCATCCTTGAGGCGCGTCTCTTCCAGCTCGCGAATGAACGCGGCGAGGCTGTCCGGCTCGACATCGGTGCCGCGCAGCAGCTCCGCCATCATCATGCCGAGCGGCGTTCCCTCCGCCGCCCCGCCGGCCGAGCGCCGGCGGACCGGACCGTCCAGCCGGATGCGGCCGAACGTCGCTGTCCGGCGGCCCTCCGCTTCATACGAGACGGAAGCTCCGTTCCGGTCCGTCCCCCGCAGCGAGAACAGCAGCCGCGGCCGCCCTTCCGGCCCGCCTTCCGCGGGCAGCTCCTCGTACGGCACGAGCCGCTCGAACAGCATCGACTCGGCCAGCTGGCGGCGCATCCGCTCGCCGACCTTGTCATAAGCAGGCGAGCGCAGCGCCTGCTGCACGAGCTCGTCCTGCCGGGACGCCGGGGCCGACGGCAGATGCTCGTCCCGGCGTCCAAGCTCGTCCTGCCGCACAGGCTCGCCCTGCATCCAGCGCTCGTTCTCGTGCACGTGCTCGTCGTGCCGTGATCGCTCGCGTTGCCGCATCTGCTCTTCCAGTCGCATTCCATCGTCCAGCTGCCTGTCCGGCATCATGAAGCTCCTCCTCCCATCGCTTCGGCGAGCGCCCTGCGCCCGCCGCTCTTCCGTCCGAGCCCAGCCGCCGCGAGCAGCGGGTTAGGGATCGGCACGTAGACCGACTGCCGCTCGAGCGGCAGCTCCAGCTCGTCCATGTCATGCAGACGCGTCAGCAGATTGCCTTTGCACGGCAGCTCCTCCGCCTGCAGCAGCCGCTCCAGGAAGCGCGAGCCGTCCCGGTCCAGCGGGCGGAACGCTTCCAGCTCCCGCCGGATGTCCAGCAGCAGCTCCTCCTCCTCGGCCAAGCCCTCGCTGCCGAACGCGCCGGCGAGGCCGAACAGATGGTTGACCATCAGGTAGTAGATCAGATGCTCGTCCGTCACCTCGTCGGCGTAGACGTCGCCGCTCTTGCTGCCGATGCCGGGCAGCTCGCGCTCCAATACGCCCAGCATGGAGCGGCTGAAATAATAGCCTTGATTGTCGCGGAACCAGTACCGCACCGGCCAGCCGTCGCCGTCCAGCTCGACGAGGCTGTTCTGCATATGCGCCTCGAGCGCGATGCCGTACGCGAGATGCAGCCGGACGAGCGGTCGCAGCGACAGCACGAGATAGCGGCGGAACCAGCGCCTTGACGCCTCCGCCTCCGCGAGGCCGGTCCGCTCGGCGAGCCGTCCGATCAGGCGGCCGAGCGGCGAGCGCCTTCCGGGCAGCGGCTCCTGGGCGAGCGCGGCGATCGTGACCGTCCGGCACGCCTCGCCGCCGCGGAACGGATTGTCCCGCAGCACGACCTCGAAGCCGCTTGCCGGGCCGCCCTGCTCCTCCAGCGTCGCGTAGGCCGGGTCCGCCATCACCGCGAAGCCGGAATCGGCCCGGCAAGCCTCGCCGATGCGCGTATCGAGCAGACGGCGAATTTCGATGCCGCTCTCGAGCTCGTTCGTCTTCATGACCCGCAGCGAGTTGGTCAGCTTCACCCGCAGCGAGAATTTAAACATGTAGGCCGCATCCGGATGGTAGACCGTGCGCACGGATGATGTCGGCAGGTATTCCCTGCCCCCTGGCCCCAGATCCCGCAGCAGCCCGCGCTTCAGCCAGTCTTGCGTCCGCGGCTGCTCCAGCAGCCAGCGCGCCTGCAGCGGATGGACCGGGAGCATCGTCCACCCGGCGTCGGCGGCGCGCTCCTGGAGCTCCGGCGCCGCTTCGGGATCGGCCAGCAGCTCGCTGCGCAGCAGCTCCGAAGCCGGCCGAACGACCGCCGACCGCTCTCTGACGATGGACGGATGCGCCTGGAAATAGTGCAGCCGGAAGCGTCCCCCGAGCTCGGGACAGTAGACGCTCGCTTCCGTGCCGTTCATGCCTTGGCGGCTTTTCGGCGTCGGGTGGAAGCCGTGGCCGAAATAGAGCGACTGCTCGGCGGCCAGGAAATCCTCTTCGCCTGGCTCCGGCTCCGGCCGGGCAAGCGCGGCGGCGACGATCTCCTCCACGTTGCGGCAGCTCTCGATGATCCGCAGCAGCAACTCGTCGCGGCGTGCCGAGCCCGGCCTCGTCAGCGCCAGCTCCTGCGCGAGCAGCGCCGACGCCGTGACGTAGTCGGCTTCCGCCAGCGCTCCGCCGAGCTCCGGCCGGTACCAGGCTTTGCCGCTGGCTCCATGCCTGCCGGTCGGCGAGTAATAGTTCAGTCCGATCCACAGCACGAGTCCCTGCGCGCTCAGGCGCAGCTCCAGCGAGCCGGCCCGGCCCGGCTGGACGCCCGCAGGCGCTTCGTGCGGCAGCCGCAGCTCGGCGGCCGTCCTTGTTTCGCGGGCATAGCAATTGACCATCGCTTGCAGAGCCGTCCGCTCTGCGGCCGATCTGGCCTCGTTCATGATGAACCCCCTTCTTGTCCTGCTTGGCTCGGTCGATCGCTTGCCAATATGAGGAATGAACGTTTATAATAATGATAATCATTCTCATCTTATTTCGAAAAAAAAAGGAGCTTGCCATGCCCAGCGTCATGAAACGCTCTTCCTATACCCTCGTCTCCTTGAAACGGCACCAGGCCGAAGCCGGATCGCTGATCCCGCCGTTCCGGCTGCTTCGCCACGCCCTCATCTTCCTGTTCGACGGCTTCGGCCGGATCGAGCTCAACGGACAGCCGTCTCCGCTCCAGCCCGAAAGCTGCTGGGCGCTCGCTCCGGGCACTTGGATCAAGGCCGAGCTGCGGGCAGAGCGTCCGCTCGACGCCTATGTGCTGGAGTTCGACGGCAGCGGGCCCAGCGCCTTGCCCCTGGCCGAGGAACAGCCGCTGCCGGGCACGGCGGGCGAGGCGGGCTTGCCCGCGCGCTGCATCCGCATCGCCGGCCCCAGCTCCGTGCTGACGCTGCTCGGCGGCATGCTCGAGCTCGGCCGCAGCCGGACGCCTTCGGCCTTCTTTCGGCGCCAGGCGCTGTTCTACGAGCTGCTGCACCGGGTCAGCCTCATGCCGGGCGAGGAGGAGAACGGCGCTCAGGAGGCGGTGCGGCGCACGATCCGCTATTTGGAGACGCATTATATGGAGCCGATCCAGGTCGGAGAGCTGCCGAGGATGGCGAGCTTGACGCCGAGCGCCTACTGCCGGTCGTTCAAGAAAGCGACCGGCCAGTCGCCGACCGCCTATTTGACCGAGCTGCGCATGCGGCAGGCCAAGGAGCTGCTGCGCCAGCCGGGACGTCCGACGCTGCGGGACATCGCGGCCAGCGTCGGCTATGCGGACGAGCTGTATTTCAGCCGGCTGTTCAAAAAGACGTCCGGCCTCTCGCCCAGCGCCTTCGCCGGCCGCAACGCAGCGCGCGTCGCGGTCGTCAGCCATCTGTTCCTGCAGGACCATCTGCTGGCGCTCGGCGTCAAGCCGGTCGCCGCGCCCGCCTTTCCGAGCGTCTACCGCACGTCGTCGGGCTTCCCGAACTATCTGCAGCCGCAGCTCGAAGGCACGAAGCCGCTCAACGCCGAAACGTCGATCCGTCCGGACGACGTGCAGCGCCTGTCGCCCGACCTCATCATCAAGATGGACTTCGGCGGCAATCCGACCGACGGTCCGTGGCGCGGCCTGCCGAACACCGTCTGCATGGACGGCTTCGGCGGCTGGCAGGCCTACCTGGAGGCGCTCGGCGGCATGCTCGGCCGGGAAGCCGAAGCGGAAGCCGCCGCTGCCCGCGTGCACGGCATCGAGCTCGCCTATCGCGGCCAGCTCGCCGCCGCCGCCGAGGCGGCCGGAGAGCTCGCGATCGTGCGCGTGCTGCCCGGCGACTTCCGCCTGTTCGGCGCCGACGGCCATGCGTTCAGCGACCTGTTCTACGGAGCGCTCGGGTTTCGGCCGCACGGCCGCATCCGCCACGGCTTCTATCGCAGCCATGCGTTCGAGGAGCTGCTGCGGATGGATCCGGACAGCATCCTCGTCGTGTGGAGCGATGCCCGCGAGCTGTCCCGGCTCCGCTCCCACCCGGCGTGGAGGGAGCTGCGCGCGGTCCGCGAAGGCAGGCTGCACGTGCCCGACAGCCGCGAGTGGGACCCATGGGGGCCGTCCGGACGAGAATTCACCATCTACGACTGCGCCCGCTACTTCGCGGGATCGCCCCGGGGGTCCGCCCGCGTATTCTGAGCCGCCCCCGCCCGGCCCGGCTCCAGCCGGGTTACAGCCAGGTAATGAGCTCGGATGCCGGAATTCTCGGCTCCGCCTTCGGGATTGCTTTCGGATAGCCGACATGCAGGTTGCCGACCGCCCGCTCGCCGGGACGGATGCCGACCGCCTCGCGGAACACTTCTTCGTTCAGCCACTCGTACGTCTCCCACACCATGCCGATGCCCTTGTCCCAGGCAAGCAGGCTGAAGTTATGGATGACCGTCGCCGTCGCGGCGTAATCCTCCTCCCTTACCTGCAGGTAAGGGTTTTCCTTCATTACGACCGTGACGATCAGCGGATTGCTCATGATCTTGCGGTAATATTTCTGGCCGGTCTCCTGCTTTTTGGCCGGATCGCGCTCCCAGCGCTCGTTCATCGTCCGGCAGGCGTCGGCGATTTTGCAGCGTCCCTCGCCCGCGGCGACGATGAACCGCCACGGCTGGGTCATGCGGTGGTTCGGCGCCCATACCGCCGTATCGAGCAGCTCCATGACGAGCTGCGGGTCGATCTCCCGATCCTCGAATACGTGCACGCTGCGCCTTCCGCGAATCAGTTCGTTCAGTTCCATGGCTACCTCCATTGCAAGCTGCAGGGCGGCTCGCCGCCCGCATGTCCTAGCATAACCGCCCCTCCGGCGGCGAGGCTATGGAGGGCATTGTCCCTTTTCCATGGACAAAAAAACCGCCTGCGGCAGCGAGCCGCAGACGGCAAAGAACAAGCGTTGGCAGAGGGCGACCCCGACCTGCCGGAGCAAGACGCGTCGGCTCGCCGGCGGGCGCGGCCGGTCAGAGCGAGCCGAGCGCCTCGCCGATGCTGCCGCGCACGAGATGGGTCGCCATCCGGTCCAGCGGGGTCGGCGTGAGGTTGATGAGCACGAGGCTGTCGCCCCGGAACAGCGAGACGAGTCCCGCCGCCGGCTGCACGGTCAGCGAGGTGCCGGCGACGATGAGCGTGTCCGCCTGCCGAATATGCGCGGCCGCCCGCTCAAGCAGGTCGAAGTCGAGATTCTCTTGATAGAGCACGACATCCGGCTTGATGATGCCTCCGCACTCCGGACAAAGGGGCACCGGCCGCGGATCGCCGGTCACGGCCGCCAGCGGATGGAAGATGCCGCAGTCCAGGCAGCGGTTGCGGTGGACGGACCCGTGCAGCTCCAGCACGTTGACGCTGCCGGCCCGCTGATGGAGCCCGTCGATGTTCTGCGTGACGACCGCCTTGAGCCGTCCCTCGCGCTCCAGCTCGGCGAGCTTGAGGTGGGCGGCGTTGGGCTGCGCTCGCGGATGGAGCATATGGGTGCGGTAGAACGAGTAGAAGTCGGCGGGATGGTCGAAGAAGAAGTCCCGGCTCAGAATCTCCTCCGGCGCGTACATCTTGCTCGTGCGCTGCTCGTACAGGCCTCCGGCCGAGCGGAAGTCGGGAATCCCGCTCTCGGTCGAGGTTCCGGCTCCGCCGAAAAAGACGATGCGTCCGCTCCTGCGGATCGCCTCTCGATAATCCGAATCCGTCATGCCGGCCGTGCTCCTCTCGTCGGTAAAATGGGACGCCGGCGGCTCGTCCGGCGATCCTAGCAGGCGGGCGGCAGCTCGTCCGAGCCGCGACGCCCCGCTTTAGAACCGCGTCCGGTAGACCGCCTTGTTTTCCAAGCCTCGGATCAGCGGAGTCCATGCTTCCTGCTCCGGGATGGAGCCGAGCGCATCCTCCACCATCTGCAGCTTGGCGTCGAGCGAGTCGATGTAATGGAGCGCCACCGCCTCGGCGAGCTGAGGCTGCACGGGGCTGCCCCATTCGCCCAGATTGTGGTGCGACAGCACGAGATGCTGCAGCACGGTCACCTTCGGCGAATCGGCCGGCACGCCCAGCTTGAGCGCCGCCTCCACGATCCAGCCGGAAATGAGCGCCAGATGGCCGATCAGCCGGCCGCGGTCGCTGTACTCGGACACGATGCCGAGCTGCGCGTTCATCTCCTCGGGCTTGGCCAGGTCATGCAGGACGATGCCCGCGATCAGCGCGTCGCGGTTCAGGAACGGCCGCTGCGCGCACAGGAATTCGCCGATCTCCAGCATGCGCACCGTATGGTAGGCCAGTCCCGCGTAATAGGCATGATGATGGCTCTTGGCGGCAGGATAGTGCTCCAGCCGGTCGCCGGCCTTGACGACGCAGTAGGCCGCGATGTTCCGGATGTCCGGATCGCCGATGCTGTCGACCTTGGCGCGGATCTGCGCGACGAGCTCCTTGGCCTCGACCGGCGCGGCTCGGATATAGTCGGTCAGCTGCACGCCGTCCTCCGGGCCCGCCGGCCGGATGCGGATGATCTTCAGCTGAAGCCGTTCGCGGTACAGCTGCGCGACGCCGTGCACCTTGGCGACCTGCAGCGATTGCAGCGTCTCCTTTTCGCCGGGCTTCAGGTCCCAGTATTTGGCCGTAATCTGGCCGCTTGAATCGGCAAGCACGAGGTCCCAGTAGTCCTTGGGCGGAGTCGCGTTCGTCTGCTTGACGTCAAGCTCCTTGACGAGAAAGAAGCCGGTCACCTCTTGCTTGTCGGTCAGCGTGCTGATCAGGGTCATGCGTGAAAGCTCCTTCCGGTAAAGCCATAATGAACCTATTATACTCGATTTGGCAGCGGACGGATAATCGGCCTGGCTTCCCTGCGCGCGTATGCCCTCGCTTGCGATTGGAAACCCTTGCAGGAGGGTAAGGACAACGTATCAGAGCGAAGCTCGATTCGACGGAGGAGGAATCTTCATGAACCGCAACGACCACGACCACAACGACCACGATAAAGGACTCGCGACTGAAAAGGACATCGACCCGCGGCACGGCCTGTTCGAGGATCAGCCGGAGGGAAGCCGGGTTCCAAGCGCCGAGGAGGAGCTTCTCCGCACGTATCCGTCCGGAGAAGGCACCTACGGCGGCGTGCAGGTCGACCGCTATACGGTCGCGTCCTCGGAGGCGAACGAGCGCCTCGCGGACGATATCGCGTATGCGGAAGGCCCGGACCCGGGCGACTATGCCCGCCAGCGCGATGGCGGCGACTATGCCGTCGAGACGCCGGTAGGAGAATCGCCGGTCCCCGGCGCGGGGCTAGCGGAAGCGGACCTCGGTCTCGACCGGACGACGTCCAAGCCGAGCGCCGATGCCGAGCTCGACCTGACGGACGGCACGCCGGTCGACCCGGTCGCGCCGCCGGACGAATTCCACGGCACCGACCTGCTGAACGGCGTCGGCTCGGCTCCTCAGGAGGAGAACCGCTAGCAGGCATGCCGCCGCGCGTTGCATCGTGAACGGCGCCCTGGCACGCAAAAAGGGACGAAGCTGAGGCTTCGTCCCTTTTTGCGCAGTGACTTCGGCATCGATGCGGAACAGACATGGGAAGGTTTTGCCCTGTCCCCTCGCTTCGCCGGCTCCGGCCGCCGCTCATGCCCCGTCCGTCCCGTCCGTCCCGTCGGCCTCGTCAGTCTTCCAGCCGGAACCCTTGCTCGCGGAGCAGCCCGGTGAACGTGCGCGGCGGATAAGCCGTCCGCCCGCTCATTTCCTGCGTCCACGTCGTATCGCGGCCTCCCCCGGAGCGTCCGCGGATGTACTCGCGGTACTCGCGGTCGTACGCTTCCAGCCCCTCCCGGCGGCTGCCCGCCGGATAGCGGTTTTCGGCGTAGACCGCCGTGCGCGGCAGCCGCGGACGGCGGTCGGGCTCCTCGGCCGGCACGCCGATGCACATTCCGAACACCGGGTAGACGAGCGGCGGCAGCTCCAGCAGCTCCGAGACGGCGCGCATGTCGTTGCGGATGCCCCCGATATAGACGATGCCGAGCCCCTGCGCCTCGGCGGCGATCGCCGCGTTCTGCGCCGCCAGCGCCGCATCGACCGTCGCGACGAGGAAATACTCCGTCGATGTCTGCAGCTCTGCGCCATGCATGCCCGCCGCCTCGGCGAAGCGGCTCAGGTCGGCGCACCAGACGAGGAAGACCGGCGCCTCGCGCACATGCCGCTGGCCTCCGGCCAGCTCGGCCAGCCGCTCCCGCAGCTGCGGGTCGGTGATGCCGATGACGCTGTAGGCCTGCATATGGCTGGACGAAGAGGCCATCTGCGCGCTGCCGAGAATCCGGTCGAGCTGCTCCGCCGTCACCGGCTCATCCGCATACCGGCGGATCGAGCGGTGCCCCTCCAGCAGCGACAGCGTCTGCTCCATGCGGATCGCGCTTGCTTGCTCCTGCTTGCTCATGTCCATCTTGACCCCTCCCGTACGTGCTTGCTTTCGTTACCGCAGCAATTTCTGCATCCGAGCCTAGAATAGGCATTCGGACGAGCCTTGTCAATCGCAGGAGCCGGCACGCTTCCCGCTCGGCAAATTCTGTCCCTCACCAAAAAAAAGCCCAGGCCCGCTTGCAGGCCTGGACGCATTCTGAACTTCCCTCGGCGCCTCGCCGGCGCAAGCGTTGCCAAAGCAGGCGATCCCGCCCTGCGAGCTGGCGCCCCTTCGGCCCGCATCGCCAGCGCTTACTCTTCCTGCAGGTTGGCGATCATGCGGTCGAACAGCTTGAGCATCGTCTCCATCTCTTGTTGCTCCATGCCGCGGTACAGCTTCAGCATGAGCGCATGCCGGGTCTCATCGATCTGCTTGAGCAGCTTGAGGCCGGCCGTGTCGATGCTCAGCAGCACGACGCGCCGATCCGACTCTCCCCGCTCCCGCGCGATGTAGCCCAGCTCGACGAGCCGATCCGCCAGACCCGTCACCGCGCCCGACGTGATGAGCAGCTTGTCCGCGAGCACCGATGCCTTTTGCGGCCCTTCCGTGGCCAGCAAGGTCAATATGCGGGCATGCGTAAGGCCGAGCCCGTGCTCGTTGTCCCGGTTCCATTCGGATGTAATCAGCTTGCGCACCAGCCGGAACCGGTCATCCAGCTGCTTGGTCAGCTCTTCCGTTGCCCCATCCTGTACCATGCTTTCGCCTCCTGCTTCTTCTCTTGCGTTCGTGATGTAGGATAACCTTATAGGGTCAACTTCTTGTAGGTAAAGCAAAAAAAGACAAAAAACCCGATCCTCGGGCAGCTCCGCGCATGACGGAAGCATCCTTAAAGGCTTCCTACGCCGGACGACGGGATCAGGTTTCATATTAATTTACATAGGCTTGATGAAAGGAGGCGGCGCTGCGGTCCACAGCCCTCTCCGCGCCTCGAGCCGGGCTTCGCCCAGTACGCGCTGCACCGTCCACGCCGCATGGCCCGCCGCCTGCACGACGAGGCCGCTGCGCCAGGTGCGCGAGACGCCGATACGCACCTCCCGGCCGGGCAGCTGCGGCAGCCGGCCCAGCGTATCCCGCAGCCGCCGCTCCAGATCGGCATCCGCGCCGCGCCCGAACAGGCAGAACGTGCCCCAATGCGTGAAGCGATGCCAGCTGCCCGGAGCGGCGAGCAGCTGCATGCCCGGCTCGATCAGCTGACGCTGGCGGAAAATCAGCTCGCCGTCCTCGTATACCGTCAGCCGGTTGTCGAGCCTGCGGTAGCGGAACACTTCTCCGCGCAGCGTGCGGCCCGGGCAGAGCACCTCCGCCTGCATCCAGCTGGCGCCCGGCGCGAGCCGCACCTCGGTATCCGCGAGCAGCGAGGCGTCCTCGTACAGCATGACCGGCTCCGGCAGATGCTCGCATACGGCTCCCTCCTCGAGCGCGAAGCGCTGGCGCAGCGAGGCCCCGCCGCCTTCCGGGCATCGATGCGCCTTGAGGAAGCTCTGGTTGGAGATTTGCGCCGACGCGCCGGCGCCGAGGCTCCAGTCGAGCTCGTAGCGGTCTCCATCCAGCATGCCCGGAGAGACGTCCATGACGAGCACGCCCGAGCCGAAGCCGAGCGGGAACGCCTTGGCGATCTTGATCGGCGACGTATGATAGCGCGAAGCGAGCCGGGTCAGCCCGCCTTGCTGCTCGAAGCGCGCTTGCAGGACGGATGCTGCGCGCTCCGCCGCCGCAGGAGCCGCCGGATCGCCGGCAGCCGCCGGCCGGCTCAAGCGAGCGCGCCGCCTGGGCCAGCCATCTTGAGCGGCGTCAGGCTCGGGCTCAGCTCGGCAGCAGCCGCTCCGTGGCCATGCGTCAGCCCTTTGGCATGGGCGAGCTCATGCTCGATCCAATCGACCATCTGCGGCACCCCGTTCCCGCCGAACAGGTTGGTGAAGACGAACGGACGGTCGCCGCGCATGCGCCGCGAGTCCTCCTCCATGACCGCGAGGCTGGCGCCGACATGCGGGGCGAGGTCGATCTTGTTGATGACGAGCAGGTCGGAGCGCATGATGCCCGGGCCGCCCTTGCGCGGGATCTTCTCCCCCTGGGCCACGTCGATGATATAGATGAAGCGGTCCACCAGCTCCGGGCTGAACGCCGCCGCCAAATTGTCGCCGCCGCTCTCGATGAAGATCAGGTCGAGCGGCGAGAAGCGCTCCTCCAGCTCCTCGATCGCCTCGAAGTTCATCGAGGCGTCCTCGCGGATGGCCGTATGCGGGCAGCCGCCCGTCTCCACCCCGATGATGCGCTCCTCCGGCAGCACGCCGGTCGCGGCGAGGATGCGCGCATCCTCCTTCGTATAGATGTCGTTGGTGATGACGGCGAGATTCCAGCGGTCCTTCAGCTCGCGGGAGAGCGTCTCGACCAGCTTCGTCTTGCCCGAGCCGACCGGGCCGCCGATGCCGATGCGCACCGGACGCCCCTGCGGGATCGGATTCGCGTTCCACTCGATATGGGTATGTCCTTGGCCTTGGCACATGGGGAACTCCTCCTAAGAATGATGGAATAAGGATCGAATCAGGACATGAACAGCCGGGAATAAAGCGTCTCGTGGCGGATCATGCCGAGCTCCGAGCCCGGCATGTCGCTCCAGGCGTCCTCCGGCTCCATCGCCAGCGCCGCGCGCGCGGCCTGGACCGTCTCGCCCGACAGCAGCGCCAGCAGCCGCTGGGCCTCCGTCTGGCCGATCGCCATCAGGCGCAGCGCGCTGTTCACGGCATGGCTCAGGCAGCCGTACAGCCAGCCCTGGAGCGCCTGCTCCTCGCCGATGCCGGCTTGCCGGCAGATCCAGCCGAACACGAGCGGGTGGGTGAGCAGGCACTCGCCGCTCCGATAGGCCGCCTCGAGCCGGGCGAAATCAAGGCCGGGATAGCTGCTGCGAGCGAGCGCGAGCAGGCGGCGGCCCATCTTCTCCATCCCGGAGCGGGTCTCGGCGCTCATGCGGCCGGCATGGACGAGCCGCTCGGCGGCCCACAGCCGGTCCCACTCCTCGATCGGCGCGTCGCGGTACACGGCGCGGACGACGAGCGCGTCCGTCGTCGTCCAGCTCTGCCGCAGCATCGCCCGCAAGTACGCCTCCAGCTCGTCGGGGCGGGCGATGTCGCCCTCCTGGACGAGCGTCTCGAGGCCGAACGAGTGCGAGAAGCCGCCGATCGGCAGCGCCGAGTCGAGCAGCTGCTGCAGCACGAGCCACGGCACGAGCGGTGCGGACGGCGAGGCCGCCGCAGCCGGAGCGCCCGCCAGTGGCTGCGCGAACGGCGCGCCGTCCTTCGGCTGTGCCGGCACGATAGACGGCGACGTCCACGCAGCGAAAGCACCCGTCGTCGGCCGGGAGAGCGGCGCCCCGGCTTCCGGCCGAATCGCCCCTGTCAAAACAGGAAATACCGCTGCGCCATCGGCACGGTCTCGGCCGGCTCGCAGACGGCCGGCTCGCCGTCGACCGTCACGCGGTACGTCTCCGGATCGACGACGATGTCCGGCGTGGCGTCGTTGTGAATCATGTCCTTCTTCGTGACGGAGCGGCAGCCCTTGACCGGCTCGACCCATTTCTGCAGCCCGAGCCGCTCGGCGATGCCTCCGTCATAAGCCGCTTGGGAGACGAAGGTGATGCTCGTGCGCTGCATCGCCTTGCCGAACGCGCCGAACATCGGACGGCCGAACACCGGCTGCGGCGTCGGGATCGAAGCGTTCGGATCGCCCATCTGGGCGTAGGCGATCATGCCGCCCTTGAGGACGAGCTCCGGCTTGACGCCGAAGAACATCGGGCTCCAGACCGCGAGGTCGGCAAGCTTGCCCGGCTCGATCGAGCCGACGAGATGCGAGACGCCGTGCGTGATCGCCGGATTGATCGTGTACTTGGCGATATAGCGCTTGATGCGGAAGTTGTCTCCGGCGTCCGTATCCGGCGCGAGCGGGCCCCGCTGCCGCTTCATCTTGTCGGCGGTCTGCCACGTGCGCAGGATGACCTCGCCGACGCGGCCCATCGCCTGGGAGTCGGAGCTCAGCATGCTGAATACGCCCATGTCGTGCAGGATGTCCTCCGCGGCGATCGTCTCCGGCCGGATGCGCGAGTCGGCGAAGGCGACGTCCTCCGGTATCCGCGAGTCCAGGTGATGGCACACCATGAGCATGTCCAGATGCTCCTCGATCGTGTTCACCGTAAACGGACGCGTCGGATTCGTCGAGCTCGGCAGCACGTTGAGCTCGCCCGCCGCGCGGATGATGTCCGGCGCATGGCCGCCTCCGGCGCCCTCGGTATGGTACGTATGGATCGTGCGGCCGCCGATCGCGGCCAGCGTATCCTCCAGGAAGCCCGATTCGTTGAGCGTATCGGTATGGATGGCGACCTGCACGTCGTAGCGGTCGGCCGCCTGCAGGCAGGCGTCGATCGCCGCCGGCGTCGTGCCCCAGTCCTCGTGCAGCTTGAGGCCGATCGCTCCCGCCTCGATCTGCTCGATCAGCGGCTCCTGGAAGCTGGCGTTGCCCTTGCCGGTGAAGCCGAGGTTCATCGGAAACGCCTCCGCCGCCTCCAGCATCCGGGCCATATGCCAGGCGCCCGGCGTGCAGGTGGTGGCGTTCGTTCCGGTCGCCGGACCGGTGCCGCCGCCGATCATCGTCGTCACGCCCGACGAGAGCGCGGTCTCGATCTGCTGCGGACAGATATAGTGGATATGCGCGTCGATGCCGCCCGCCGTGACGATCTTGCCCTCGGCCGCGATCACCTCCGTGCTCGCGCCGACGATCATGCCCGGCGTGACGCCGTCCATGATGTCAGGATTGCCGGCCTTGCCGACGGCGACGATGCGGCCGTCGCGGATGCCGATGTCGCCTTTGACGATGCCCCAGTGGTCGATGACGACGGCGTTCGTGATGAGCGTGTCGAGCACGCCCTCGCTGCGCAGCGCGGAGCTCGACTGGCCCATGCCGTCGCGGATGACCTTGCCTCCGCCGAACTTGCACTCGTCCCCGTACACCGTATGGTCGTGCTCGATGACGGCCCACAGCTCGGTGTCCGCCAGCCGTACCGCGTCGCCCATCGTCGGGCCGAACATGCCGGCGTAGCTGCCGCGATCTATCTCCCTCATGACCGTCCGCCCTCCCGCTGCTCCCACTGCTCCAGCCTGCGCCGCACGTCGTCCGGCATCGCGCCGGCCTGGGCCGGCCCGCTGGTCAGCCCGCTGAGCCCGTAGCCGAGCCGGCTGCCCCCGAGCTCGACGAGCTGGACCGGCTTCTCCTCGCCAGGCTCGAAGCGGACCGCCGTGCCCGCCGGGATGTCCAGCCGCATGCCGAAGGCCGACTCCCGGTCGAACCGCAGGCCGCGGTTCACCTCGAAGAAATGGTAGTGCGAGCCGACCTGCACCGGCCGGTCTCCTTGATTGACGACGATCAGCTCCGCCGTGCGGCGTCCTTCGTTGAGCACGATGCTCCCCTGAGCCGTGCGGTATTCCCCCGGTATCATCGCGGTCCTCCTCCTCGGCCGTCCGGCCGCTTCTCTCTATCCGCCGATCGGATGATGCACCGTCACGAGCTTCGTGCCGTCGGGGAAGGTCGCCTCTACCTGCACCTCGTGGATCATCTCCGGCACGCCCTCCATGACCTGGCTACGGGTCAGGATCTGCGTCCCGTACTCCATCAGGCGGGCGACAGTCTGGCCGTCGCGCGCGCCCTCCATGATCTCGGACGTGATGAGCGCCACGCTCTCGGGATAGTTGAGCTTGACGCCTCGGTTCAGCCTGCGGCGAGCCACGTCGGCCGCCACCGTGATGAGCAGCTTTTCTTTCTCGCGCTCGGTCAACTGCATGCCCTTCACCTCTTCTCCGGAATAGCTCCATTATAGCCGCGCCTCGGACGGAAAGTAAATGAGTTATGTTAGATAATCTAACATAAGGAAACCGGAAAGCGCGAAAAAAAGCCCCGTCGTCCATATGGACAACGGGGCGAGCGAGTCGGCATGTCAGCCAAAGTTCCTTGACGGCAGCAGGCGCTACCAGATGCGCAGCAGCAGATCGACGAGCCCGGCGGACTCTCCCTCCTGGCTGCCGATCAGCAAGACGGCCATCAGCATCACTGCGCATGCCATGACCATCATCCACAGGTATCTCATGGACGTCCCTCCGCTTCGATTCTTTTCGATAGGACCATTGTACCGCAGGAAGGATCGTTCATGCCGTAAAGCAATCCTAAAAAAACCTTAAGAAAGTCTAAAGATCGCTTTCCTGGGCCAGCGGCAGCCGGACCTGGAACGAGGTCAGGTACGGATCGCTCGCGGCCGAGATGCCGCCCCCGTGCTGCTCCACGATGCTTTTGGCGATCGCCAGGCCGAGGCCGGAGCCGCCGCTGCCGAGGCCGCGCGCCTTGTCTACGCGGTAGAACCGGTCGAACAGATGGGGCAGGTCGACCGACGAGATCATCTCCCCGTAGTTGACCACTTCCACGACCGCCTCTTCGCCTTCGGCCGACGCATGGAGGTCGACCTTGCCGCCGTCCTTGCCGTAATGGATCGCGTTGGCGAGCAGATTCTCGAATACGCGCACGAGCTTGTCCGGATCGCCCGTGACGGGCAGCTTGCCGGATGGAGCGTGCAGCGCGCCGGCGAGGCCGGCCTCCTCCAGCGGCACCCGGTACTGGATGAGCAGCTGGCGCAGCAGCTCGGTCAGATTGAACGTATGGATGCGCTGCGGCGACGTCTCGTACCGCATCTTCGTATAGTCGAACAGGTCATTGATGAGGACGTTGAGCCGCTTGGACTTCTCATAGGCGATGTTCACGTACTGGCGCACCTCCACCTCGTCGCGGCAGCGGTCCTGCTCGATCAGGCCGAGGTAGCCGATGATCGACGTGAGCGGCGTCCGCAGGTCATGCGAGACATTCGTGATGAGCTCGCTCTTGGTCTGCTCGGCCCGCCGCTCGTCGTCGAGCGACAGCTGCAGCTTGTGGACGAGATAGTTGATGTAGGCGGCCAGGTCGCCGAGCTCGTTTTTCTGGCGCACGGGCACTTGGTAGTCGAAGTTGCCGTCAGCGATGTAGCGGACGCTGCGGCTGACGTCGCGGAAGTAGCGGAACTGCCGCTGCTGCAGCAGCAGCAGGAACAGCAGGAACAGCCCGAGCGCGAGGATGACGAGCGTGAAGTCCCCGAGCTGGTCGATCAGCAGATGCGCGAGCCACCGCAGTCCGGGCAGCTCGCTCGCCAGCCGTTCCGCGACGACGACGAGCAGCACCGACGTGATGACCGACAGCGCGGCGCTCAGCGCCAGATGGAGCAGCAGGCGGAACGTCATGTCCTTGACGACGTTGTCATCCTTCAATTTTGTAGCCGACCCCCCACACCGTCACGATGAACTTGTCTCCCGTCTCCTGCTCCAGCTTGTCCCGCAGCTTGCTGATATGCACCATGACGGTATTGTTCGATTCGTAGAATTTTTCCTTCCATACTTGCTGGAAAATGTCCTCCGCGCTGAACACCTTGCCCGGATGGGAGGCGAGCAGATGGAGGATGCCGAACTCCGTGCTTGTCAGATGGAGCTGGCGGCCGTCCTGGCGGCAGGTGACCGTATGGGTCGACTTGTCGATGACGAACGGCCCGAGCTCGACCGCTCCATCGCCCTCGCCGCCGGCGGACTTCGGGAACTGGTAGGCCCGCCGCAGCAGCGACTTGACGCGGGCGACGAGCTCCAGCGGATTGAACGGCTTGACCATGTAGTCGTCCGCCCCCGTCATCAGCCCCATGATCTTGTCCATATCCGCCGCCTTGGCGCTCAGCATGAGGATCGGCACCTGGGCGGAGCCCTCCCGCCGCAGCTGGCGGCAGACCTCGAGGCCGTCCGTCTTCGGCATCATGATGTCGAGCACGATCAGATGGAACGGCTCCGCGGAGGCCAAGGCGAGCGCCTCGTCCCCGTCATGGGCGAGCACCGTCGCATAGCCCTCGTTGGCCAGATAGATCTGGATCAGCTCCGCGATCTCGCGGTCGTCGTCGACGATCAGCAGCTTTTTCACGCACACCCACTCCTTACTGCCACTATACCGCACGGCCGCCGGCCTTGGAAGCGCGCGCGCCCGATCGCAAGAGCCATTTAAGGATTCTTCAGGCTTTCTTTAGGAAAAGGCAAAAAGAGCCGTCCCTCCGGTCTGCAAGTTCGACCTTTCGGGACGGCTCTTCTTTACCGCGGCCTGCTGAAAACGGAAGCTCAGCTTTCCACGCGGTCGGTGATCGTGATGAGGTTCTGGTCCGGATAATAGACGCAGTATGCGCCCAGTGCCTCGGCGATGAAGCGCAGCGGCACCATCGTCGTGCCGCTCATGTTCTGCGCCGGCACCGACAGCTCGATCTCCATGTCGTTGACCTTGGCCTTGGTCTTGTTGACCTGGAGGAAGATTTCGTTCTTGCCGCGCGTCGCCTGGATCGTCTGCTCGTACTGGTCCCAGTCGACCGTCGCGCCCATCGCCTCGAAGATGCCGCGCAGCGGCACGAGTGTGCGCCCGTCCTTGACGATCGGATCGTGGTCAAGCGTCTGCCTCAAGCCGTTGACCAGCACTTTAGGCGCGTCCTTGGCGGCCTCCGCGGACGGAGCGGCCGCTCCGGCGCCGGCGATCAGGATGCCGGCCAGCAGCAGCCCTGCCGCTTTCTTGCTTCGATATGTACTCTTAATACTCATGAATCATGCCTCCTCGCAGCGGATTTGATTCTCATTAAACCGCTTTCCGAAACACTTAAACGCAGTCGATAACAGGAAGTTGCGATGCCGATAGCCGTCATTTTGCTTTAATGCAGGAATGCGGCAATCGGTAGTCAATTCAGGGGACATATGGTACACTAATTGGAATGATGTTAATCCTGGGAGGGACAAGCATGGCACCGAAGAAGATGCGTTCTGACATGATCAAAAAAGGCTTCGACCGAGCCCCGCACCGCAGCCTGCTGCGCGCCGCCGGCGTCAAGGAAGAGGACTTCGACAAGCCGTTCATTGCCGTATGCAATTCCTATATCGACATCATCCCCGGCCACGTCCACCTGCAGGAATTCGGCAAGGTCGTCAAGGAAGCGATCCGCGAGGCGGGCGGCGTGCCGTTCGAGTTCAATACGATCGGCGTCGACGACGGCATCGCCATGGGCCACATCGGCATGCGCTACTCGCTGGCGAGCCGCGAGATCATCGCCGACTCCGTCGAGACGGTCGTCAACGCCCACTGGTTCGACGGCATGGTGTGCATCCCCAACTGCGACAAGATCACGCCCGGCATGATGATGGGCATGCTCCGCGTCAACATCCCGTCCATCATGGTGAGCGGCGGCCCGATGAAGGCCGGCCGCACGAGCGACGGCCGCGCCATCTCGCTGACGAGCGTGTTCGAGGGCGTCGGCCAGTTCATGGCTGGCAAGATCGACGAGGTCGGCCTGACCGAGCTCGAGCAGTTCGGCTGTCCGACCTGCGGCTCCTGCTCCGGCATGTTCACCGCCAACTCGATGAACTGCCTCGCCGAGGCGCTCGGCATCGCCCTCCCGGGCAACGGCTCCATCCTGGCCGTAGCGGAAGAGCGCAAGGAATTCGTCCGGGAGTCCGCCCGCCAGCTCATGAAGCTGATCGAGATGGATCTGCGTCCGCGCGACATCGTCACGGCAGAGGCGATCGACAACGCCTTCGCGCTCGACATGGCGATGGGCGGATCGACCAATACCGTCCTCCATACGCTCGCGATCGCGCATGAAGCCGGCATCGAGTACCCGATCGCCCGCATCAACGAAGTCGCCAACCGCGTGCCGCATCTGTCCAAGCTTGCTCCGGCGTCCGACCTTCATATGGAGGACGTGCATGAGGCCGGCGGCGTCAGCGCCGTGCTGCGCGAGCTGCTCAACAAGCCGGGCGCGCTGCATACCGAGTGCATGACCGTCACCGGCAAGACGATCCGCGAGAACGTCGAGGACACGGAAATCAAGCGTCGCGACGTCGTGCGCCCGATCGACGATCCGCACTCCGAGCGCGGCGGCCTGGCCGTGCTGTTCGGCAACCTGGCTCCGGACGGCGGGATCATCAAGGTCGGCGCCGTGGACAAGTCCGTCGGCGGCTACCACCGCGGCCCGGCGATCTGCTTCGACTCGCAGGACGCGGTCCTGGAGGGTCTCAGCAAAGGACTCGTCAAGGAAGGCCATGTCGTCGTCATCCGCTACGAAGGGCCGAAGGGCGGTCCCGGCATGCCGGAGATGCTCGCTCCGACGTCGCAGATCGTCGGCATGGGCCTCGGCGCCAAGGTCGGCCTCATCACCGACGGCCGCTTCTCGGGCGCTTCGCGCGGCATCAGCATCGGCCACATCTCGCCCGAGGCGGCGGACGGCGGACCGCTCGCGTTCGTCCATGACGGCGACATCATCGAGCTCGACATGAACAACCGCACGATCCAGCTCGAGATCAGCGACGAGGAGATGGCCAAGCGCCGCGCCGAATGGACCGGCTTTGAGCTCAAGATCAAGCGGGGCTACCTGGCCCGCTACGCTCATCTGGTCACCTCCGCCAGCACCGGCGGCGTCATGAAAATCTAATCCGTCCCCTACAGCAAAAGCTCCCCGGCGCACCATGCGCCGGGGAGCTTTTTGGTTTCAACCTCTGCCGAATCGTCCCTCTACGTCTTGAGGGCTCCTGCGAGCACGACGTCGCCGCGCGGCGCCTGTCCGAAAGCATCCGGCTCCAGCGTGAGGGCGACTTGGTCGTACGAGCCGCCGGGGAACGTGAACGTGACCGCTCCGGCATTGCCTGTCGGCTTGAACGTGCCGGCGTTCACCGGCTTGTCGCCCTTGATGAGCCACACCTGGTACGCCTGCTCGTCCTTCAGCTCCGGCAGCCGGCTCGCCTGCACGATCAGATGGGTGCCGCGATCGTCCACGACGAGATAGGCTTGCCCTCTGGCCACGAGATCCTTGACCGGCTTCAGCGAGACGATCTGACTGACCATCGCGCCGGCGGAGGGCTGCTCCGTCTTGCGCAGCTGCTCCAGCGTGCTGTCGAGCGTCTGCGTCGAGGCTTGCAGCTCCGCCGAGAGCCGCTTGTTCTCGCGTCCGAGGCTGTCCATGCGCTGGGCCAGCACTCCGGTCACGAGCAGCATGACCGCCGCCGCGCCTGCCAGCGCTCCGACAGCGAATCTCCTTCTCCGCGCGAAGCCTTCCTCCGAAGCTCCCGCGGCCTTCGCGCGGCCGGCTGGAAGCTCGGTCCGATCCCGGCCGGCAGCCGGCGCTTCCTCAGCCGTCTCCTCCGGTGGAGCCGGCGGATGCGGACGAGCGTCCTCCTCCTGGAGCACTGGGAGCAAAAGGTCGGGAGGCAGCGCCGGCTCGGAGCGATCGTCCGGCTCGTTCTCCAGGCGCTCCGCCCGAGGACGGCCCAGCACCTGGCCGAGCACCCGCTCGCGCATGCCGCGCGGCGGCTCAGCCGGTTCGGCGGCAAGCGGCAGCAGGCCGAGCAGCTCCTCGATCTGCTCCAGCTCCCGGCGGCAATCGCTGCAGCCGGCTACATGCCGCTCCATCCGCTCGCGCTCCTCGCCTTCCAGCAAGCCCATCGCGTACAGCTCGATGTCCGAGCATGGCTTGCGCTCTTCCCCCTCATGTCCTTCCCTCATGATCGAACCTCCCCCCTCCATGATTCGCCCAGCTGAGTGCGCAGCTGGCGAAGGCCGAGGCGGATTCGACTTTTTACCGTGCCGAGCGGGATGTCGTGCCTGTCCGCGATTTCCTGCTGGGTATAGCCGCCATAATAGACCCATTCGATCACCTGCTGCTGCTCTTGGCTGAGGCCCGACAATGCCTGCCTCATCTGCTCCGCCATCATCCGATTCTCGACGGTCAGCTCCGTCGTGATCGGATCGCGCAGCTCATCCATGCCGTCTTGGCCGCTGGCGGCCGGACGGCGGTCGCGCTTGCGCAGCCAGTCGATCGCTCCGTTGCGCGCCATCGTAAAGATCCATGTGCTGACCTTTCCCGAGCGGCCGTTCGAAACATACGCCTCGGCATGGTTCCAAAGCTTGAGGAACAGCTCCTGGACAATCTCTTCCGCCGCCATGCTGTCCTTGACGATCCGATAGATGAACGAGTACAACGGCTTCTCATAGCGATCGTAAAGCTGCTCCAGCGCATCGCTGCTCCGGGAGGCGATCTGAAGCATCAGATGCTCCTCCCAGTCTGCCTCGGTCATGTGTTCCTCTCCTTCCTTCCTATCTATCATATCCCCTAGGGGACAAAAGTCCAATCCGCCGCATGAAAAACGAGAAGCCGGCCGCCCGAAGGCGACCGGCTGGCAGTTTCAATTCAATCAGGAGAGCACGCTTGGAGCGGCCGCGGCCTCGCTCGCCAGAGCGGCCAGCGAAGCTTCGGGCTGCGTCTCGACCGCTCGGCGCGGAGCCGGGGCGGACGTGCTGGTGTAGCTCTCCATGTCCCTGCGGGAGAGAAAGAGCATGCGCGGATACATCGTCTTGGCTTCGCCTCGGGAGGACGCTCCACGGGGCTTGCGCGACTTGGCTCGGGGCTTGGCGGAAAGGATTCGGAAAAGAATCTTCAAATAAATGCGGGATGCTTTGGCGAACAGGCTGTCCGGGAGGTCGAACACTTGAAAGCCCAGCTTGTCGGTTCCGTTGTGGATCATCGTCACTCCGTAAAGCGCCTTGACCTTGTCCATCGCGGGATCGCTCAGCACGGCGGCCGACACCGCCGGCAGAGCCGACTCCATCTCGCGCAGGAGGCGGACGATGACGGCGACCGGGGAAGAAGAGCGGACCGCCGCTTTGCGGAGCATCTCGTTGTCGAGATGAATCTCGGCCAGGGGATCTCCCTTGACGATGCGCACGCCCTCCCTCAGCTCGATCGGCGGTCCGTTGTAGGCGACCTTGCGATAATGGAACGTCGGCTTGCCGCCTTTCTCGATGCTGACCGGCTTCAAGCGAAAGACGAGATGGAACAGCTTCTCGTACTGGAGCCAGGCGCCCGCCAGCAGGCGGTTGAAGGCACCGGGCCGCTTCGCCTTGTTGGTCTCGGTCAGCTCCATGAGCCTCGGCACCGTCACGAAGCGGAAGCCCATGCGGCCGCCCTCCTGCAAGTACACCTCCAGCGCCTCCAGCATCTGGGCCGGCGCATCCTCGTCCGCTCCGAGCGTGCGGCCGCAGTCATGCAGCAGCATCACCTCGCCCGGGCGGAGCTTCTTGAGCAGCCGGCGCTTCAGCCGCTCTGACGTGTCATGGGCCTTCCAGTCGCCGAATATGCCCGACCAGAGCACGATCTTGTACTGTCCCTTCTTGGAAAAATCGAACAGATTGACGATTCCCCACGGCGGCCGGTAAAAGACGGGCGTCTCGCCGATCGCCTGCTCGATGACCGCGCTCGTCAGGGCGATCTGCTTCCGGACGGCCTTGGGCCTCATGATCCAGTTGCTCTTGTGCACGTAATTGTGGATGCCTACCGTATGCCCCTCGTCCCTCATCCTCCGCAGCAATTCCGGATGCTGCTCCGCATGCGATCCGACGACAAAAAAAGTCGCCTTGGCGCGGTGCCTGGCGAGCAGATCAAGCAGCATGGGCGTATAGACGGGATCCGGACCATCATCAAAGGTGAGCGAGATCTCCTTGTCCGCGACTCCGCGCTTGAAGACGCGAAAGCCGAACAGTCGGCTGATCAATCCTGGGATAAACGCATAGAGCGATAGGAAGTAGAATCCCCAGACGAGCAAATTCTCCATGTTTCTGTTCCCCACCATATTCTCTAGAAGTCTACCACCCATTGTAACATAAACGAGTTTCAAAAAACCGCCTGCATCTCTAAAAACTATAGTACAATCAAATCGGAAATATGAATCCATTCCCAAATGATGCAACCAAAGGAGTCGGACTTCCCTCATGCTGATGTTTTACCGCAAGTATTGGCGCACCGCGTTCGATATCGGCCTGATCGCGCTGACCGTGTACCTCATTATGCTCGCGTTCAGCTTCCTTTACTCCATCGCGGCGCCGATCTTCCTGTCGCTGCTCATCTTCGCCGTCATCGAGCCGCTGGCAAGGCTGCTGCATCGGATCGGACTCAAGAAGTCGATCGCGTCGGCGCTCTCGATTCTGCTGTTCTCCGCCGTCGTGCTCGGCCTCTTCTTCGGCGCGGGCTACATCATGGTGCGCGAGGCGAACTCGATCGCCCACAAGCTGCCCCAGTACCAGGCGATCCTGCAGGAGCAGCTCGCCCAAGGCTCCATCTGGCTCAAGGACAAGACGAGCGCGCTGCCGCCGGATACGGTCGACAAGATCCAGGACTATATCGACGCCTTGACCCGTTGGGGGCAAAAGGTCGCGGAAAGCTTCCTGCTGAAGGCCGCCGGATACCTGAACTCGGTTTCCACCTTCATGTTCAACTTCGTGCTCGGCGTCATTCTCGCGTACTTCCTGAGCATCGAGATCGCCGACTGGAAGCGGATCGCCTCCAGCAAGACGCCCCGCACGTTCAAAAAAGCCTTCCTGTTCCTCCGCGAAAACGTCTTTTCCGGCATCGTCGGCTATCTCAAAGCCCAGCTCAAGCTCATCTCGATCACCTTCATCGTCATCTTCGTCTCGCTGCTGGCGCTCGGCGTCGACAACGCGCTGACGATATCCGCCATCGCCGCCGTGTTCGACGTGCTGCCGCTGCTCGGCGTCGGCACCGTGTTCGTCCCCTGGATCGCTTATCTGCTCATCGTCGGAGACTACAATCTGGCGATCTGGCTCGGCATCCTGTTCCTCGTCATCGTCGCCGCGAGGCAGATCCTCGAGCCGCTCATCACCGGAGACACGCTCGGCGTCTCCGCCTTCACGATGCTGGCCTTCATGGTCATCTCGCTGTCCTTGTTCGGCGTCGCGGGCGTCATCCTCTCTCCGGTGCTCGTCATCCTCGTCAAGGCGCTTTACGATCAAGGCTACTTCCGACGCTGGATCACGCCTCCCAAGGACGAATACGACGTCGAGCTCGCGGAGAAGGGCTGAGGACTCCTCTTCCGCCAACCACTCAAAAAGGGCCGCATCCGCTGTCGTCGCGACAGCGGATGCGGCCCTTTGAACGTTGTCCATTCCTCAGCCCTGCCCGTCGGAGGAGGCGCCCGCCTCCTGCTCGAGCCGGAAGCGCTCCAGCGAGGCTCTCAGCGACGAGGCGACCTCTTCCAGACGGGCGGACAAGCCGACGAGGCTGTCGCTCACGCCCAGCTGCTCGCCGCTGAGCGAAGCGACCTGCTGGGAGGCCGCGGCCGACTGCTCCGAGACGGAGCTGACGCTCGTCATCGCCTCTCCGATCTGCAGCTGCGAGATGCCGAGCTCGGCGATCGCCTCGTCGACCCGCGCGAGGCTGTCCGTCAGCAGCTCCATCCGGGACTGCGCCGCGTGGAACAGGCTGTTCGCCTCCTGGACCGAATCCAGCTGCTCCCGGAACGCCGGACGGGCCGTCTCCAGCGTCTCCACCGTTTCCGCCACCTCGGCCTGCAGGGCGGACAGAATCGCCTCGACCTGGAGGATGGAGGCCTTGGACTGGTCGGCCAGCTCCCTGACCTCGCCGGCGACGACGATGAACCCTTTGCCGGCCTCGCCGGCCCGCGCCGCCTCGATCGATGCGTTCAGCGATAAAATGTTCGTCTGCTTGGCGATGCCGGAAAGCAGCGCCAGGATGCCTCGAATCGAGCGCATCTGGTCGGACAGGAGCGCGATCTTGGCCGAGATGTCGCCTACGATCCGATCGGCTTCCTCCGTCTTGCTCAGCATCTCGGCCATATGGCCCGTTCCTTGGAGGCTGGCCGTCTCCACTTGGACCGCCGACGTCCGCATCTCCTCGGTGCTGACCTTCATCCGCTGCATGCCTTCGTCCATCCGCTCCGACAGCTCGGCGCCCTTTTCGGCCTCGACGGCCAGGCTGGAGGCGCCAGCCGCGATCTCGTCCGTCGCGGCCGCGATCTCCCGCGCCGACGAGGCGGTGCGGCGCGACTGGTCCGCCATCCGGCCGGCGGTGTCGAGCAGCTCGGCCGCCGAGCCTCTCGTGTCGCCGACGAGCCGTCCGAGCTGCTCCATCATGCCGTTGAAGCTTGCGGCCAGCTGGCCGATCTCGTCCTTGGAGCGATGCCGCGACCGAACCGACAGCCGGCCGTCCTTGCCCTGCTGCATGAGGCCTTGCAGCTGGCGGAGCGGCCTCGCGACTCTCCAGACGACGAACGCTCCGACCAGAACCGCCAGCAGGGCGGCGCCGACCGCGACCCAGACCGCCATGACATAGATGACTCTGGCATCCCGGACGAGCTCTTCTCCGGGAACCCAGGCCGCCACGGTCCAGGGACTGTTCTCGAGCCGGTCCTCGATCGTCAGCTGCGAGCCGATCCAGTAGTGGACCGGCACCTCGGAGCCCTTCAGCTGCAACGGGCTCGGTTGTCCCACCGTCCGGCCGCCGTTCGAGTCCGAGAGCACGACCCCATAGGCGTCGACCAGGCTGATCTCGCCGCCGACCCCCAGGCTGATGCCGTCCAGCTGGCTGCGGATCGCGTCCGCCTCCAGCTCCAGCAGCATCAGATAAGCGGGATCTCCCGAAATCGACTTGATGACCCGGGCGAGGCCGATCGACGGCTGTCCGCCGCCGCCGAAGCCTTCCGGCTGGTAAGGAGTCCAGTACGTCTGGCCGTCCCGTCCGATCGCCTCTTGCAGCCAGGCTTCTCCCTGCACGTCCTCCGTCTGGATGGACCCGGTGCCGACAACGCCGGTCTCCAGCCGATCATCGATCGGGATGAAGCTGATGTGCCGAACCGTCTTGTTGGCCATCACCATCGAGACGATGCGGTCATAGAGCGTACGCTGGGACTTGAAGCGGGTGAACGCATCCTCTTCTCCTTGCGCGAACATCAGCTCGCCGACGGAGTCCTGGACGATTTTGTCCGTCAGGAACTGCATCGAAAAGCGCAGATAATCGTCCAGCGCGATGTCGAGCCGCTGCCTGACCTGATGAGCCGTCTCGACGGTCGCCTCCGTCACCTTGCGCTCGACGATCGACTTGGCGATGCCGTAGGAGAGGAAGCCCATGGCGATCACGCAGGCCACGATGCTGACGAAGATGATGAGGAACAGCTTGACGCTGATGAGGCGGAATGGCTGCAGGAAGCGCTTTGTGCGAAAAGAATTCATATGAAATCGTCTCCAGTTCCGAAATAGATCCATCTTTATACCTATCGGAACATGGAGAAGGAAATTGAATTAACAATCGCTTCATTTTTTACGGTTGCTGCGACGCGCCGGCGGAAGCTTCCCAAGCGGCGATCCGGTCCATGACGCCGCCGAACAGCCGCGCCGCAAGATTCGGACTGCCTTCCGGGCGTTCCTCCGCGAGCACGGCGACGGCATAGCGCGGACGGTCCGCCGGGCCGTAGCCGACGAACCACTGGCTGTTGCCCGCGCCGATGCGGCCGCTCTCCGCCGTGCCCGACTTGCCGGCCAGCCGCCAGGACGATCCGTGCAGCCTGCTCCCCGTGCCGGACTCGACGACCTGCTCCATTCCGTCGCGCAACAAGGCGGCGACACGCGGAGAGATGCGCCCATACGGGGACGGGGAGCGGTGGGCGCGCAGCCGCGCGAGCCGCTGGCCACCCGCATAGGCGATTTCCTTGACGAGCATCGGCTCCGCCACCTGGCCGCCGTTGACGATCGTCGCCATCAGGTTCGCGGCCTGCAGCGGAGTCATCCGCACGTCTTCCTGTCCGATTCCGCTGCGGGCCAGCTTGCCGCTGCGCAGCAGCCGGGTCCGGTCCCAGGAGGCTGCCTCGCCGAACACCGTTCCCGCTTCTTCTTCCCCGATCAGCCGCAGCGGTCCGCGCAAAGCCCCCTCGCTCCGCCCGTCCGCCAGCTGCCAGCCGATTTTCCGGCCGAGGCCGAGCTTGTCGGCCATCCGGGCCAGCTGGCTCGGCTGCAGACGCTCGGCCAACGAAGCAAAGACGATGTTGCAGGATTGCGCGAGGCCCTGCTGCAGCGTCAGGCGGCCATGGCCGCCTTCCTTCCAGCAGGAGAGGCCATGATGGCCGTATTCGCCGTCGCAGACGAATTCCTCCTTCGCGTCGGCGACGCCGGCCTCCAGCGCCGCCGCTTCCGTGACGAGCTTGAAGATGGAGCCGGGAGCCTGGGCCCGCACCGCCCGGTTGGCCGCTCCTTCGTAAAAGGCGGCCGCTCCCGCGCTCGGCGGCCCCATCTCCGGCATGGAGACCATCGCCAGAATGTCCGCGCTGCCCGCATCAAGGACGACGATCGCGCCTTTTTCAAGGCCCGAGAGGCCCGCATAGCGCTGAAGCTCCTGCTGCAGCGGCAGGCTGAGCGTTGTCCGCACCTGGAGCGGATAATTCGGGTTGGACGGCCGATTCACCGTCAGGCCGAGCCCTTTGAGCGGAAGTCCGCGCGCGTCGGTCATAGAGCTGGCGTAGATCGGCCCTGTCCCACGGAGCAGCGCATCGAGCGACAGCTCGAGCCCGCCTCCGCCCGTAGCATCCCGCAGGCTGGCCGAGCCTTCGGCCAGCCGCTTGCCATAGGCGGCCGCGATGCGTTCCGGATTCTCGCTCACATAACCGATCGCCTGGATCGGCGCGGCAGCGGGATCGCGGCGAGAGCGATACGGCAGCATTGCCACGCCCTCCAGCTTCAAGCCGGCCAGCTCCGACTGCTGCCGGGCGTCGAGCCGCAGCGGCAGGCCGCTGTGCCGGTCCATCCAGAAGCCGGGCTCGCGCCAATCCTCGAGAGCCCGCCGCAGCTCCTCCGCGCCGACCTGCAGCGTCCTCGCCAGCTCGGTCATGTCCCTGCCGCTGCCCCGGGGCTTGCCGGCCGGATACGGGAATATCGCCAGTGCCTCATAAGCGAAGCCGGTCAAGGGCAGACCGGAGCGGTCGACAAAATCGCCTCTTCCCGCATCGAGCAGCAGTCGATGGCTGCGCTGCCGCACCGAGGTTTCGGAGGCGGTGGCATGCCGGGCGGGCGATGCGGGACTCCACGGCCACAGCATGATCCAGCCGAGGCGCAGCAGGGCGACGAGCAGCAGCGCCGCGAGCAGCGCGGCAGCTGTCTTTAAGCGGACACCGGACATGGCCGTTCCTCCTTCGTTTCCGCAATCGCGGACGCGACTGGGTCTGCATCCATTATTCCCCTGTTGCTCGGCCGCTACACGCAAAAGAAGCCCCGCCGCAACCGGCGGGGCTGTATCGGGAGCAGCTAAACCTTGAAGCGGTCAAGCGATCGCTCGAGCGACCGGGATACCTGCTCCAGCTGCCCGGAAAGCGAGACGAGGTTCTCGCTGACGCCAAGCTGCTCGCTGCTGAGGGAAGCGACCTCCTCCGAGGTGGCGGACGACTGCTCGGCCACCGCGCTGACGCTGCCCATCGCCGACCCGATCTGCAGCTGCGACTCGTCGAGCAGGCGGATCGATTCCGCGACGTTCTCCAGGCTGGCGGCCAGCGCGTTCATGCGGGCCTGCACCTCGTGGAAGATGCCGTTCGCTTCCTTGACGGAGCTGATCTGCTCCTGGAATACCGGCTGCGCTTGGCCGAGCGCCTCGACCGTTTCCTCGATCTCCGTCTGGATCGTCGTCGTGATGGACTCGACCCTGCCGATCGACTCCCGCGACTGCTCCGCCAGCTGGCGGATCTCTCCGGCGACGACCATGAAGCCTCGTCCGGCCTCTCCGGCCCGGGCGGCTTCGATCGACGCGTTGAGGGAGAGGATGTTCGTCTGCTTGGCGACGCTGCCCAGCATCTCCAGGATGCTGCGGATCGAGCGGGTGCTCTCCTGCAGGCGTCCGACCTTTTCCGTCATGGAGCGGACCATCTGCTCGGTCTCCGCCGTCTTGCGGATCATCGAGGCCATATGCTCCGTGCCTTGGCGGCTCGCCTGGTCGACCTGCTCGGCCGACTGCCGCATCCCGTCGCTCATCGTCTTGACCTGGCGCATGCTGTGATCCATGCTGCCGGCCAGATCGCTGCCGCGCTCGGCCTCCATCGCCAGGCTCGTCGCTCCGCCGGCGATCTCCTCCGTGGCGACCGCGATCTCCCGCGCCGCGCCTGCCGTGCGGCGCGAGGCCTCGCCGACGTCGGCAGCCGTCCGCAGGACGAGCTGCGAGTTGTCCCTCGTCTGTCCGACGAGCTCGGTAATCTGCCCGAGCATATCGTTGAAGCTTTCGGACAATTGGCCGATCTCGTTGCGGGAGCGGTTGTCCGAGCGCACGGTCAGGTCGCCTTCCCTCGCCTCCGCCATCAGGTTGCGCAGCTTCTGGAGCGGCCTGCCGACGCTTGCGATGACGTAGACACCGACGAGAATCGCGAGCAGGGCGGCCGCTCCGGCGATCAGCCAGGTCATGCGCTCGATCTCCTTGGCGTCGCGCACGAGCTCGGCGGTCGGAATCATGCCGAGCACCTTCCAGTCGACCTTATCCAGATTCCGATACACCGCCAGCACCTCGCCAACGTTGCTGTTCGTGACGAAGCTGCCCGAGACGTCCGACCCGCCGCTTTGGCTGAAGTCGATGATGGATTTCTGGCCTTGCATGCCCGTCTCGACGTTGTCGATCAAGATCGTGTTGTCGCTGCCGAGCAGGCGGATGCGGCTTTCCTCGCCGATCTGAATGTTCTGGAGCTGCTCGCCGAGCACCGTGGCCTTGAGCTCGATCAGCAGCACGTAAGCGCCGGTCCCGGTCGTATCGCGGATGAACCGCGCAATTCCGAACGACGGCTGGTCGTTGCCCTGGAATCCGTTCTCCTGGATCGGAATCCACAGCGTCTTGCCGCCGAGCTCGACCGTCTGCTTGAACCAAGCCGCGTCCGCGACGGTTTCCCGCTTCAAATTGCCGGTCCCGAGCACGTTCGTCCCGTACTTCTCGGTGTTGATCGGAATGTAGTTGACGTTCATGACGTCCGCGTTGGACATCGCCATGGACGTCAGCTTGTTCGTCATCGCCCGCTGATTCTCGAACAGCGCGTACTCGTCCGAGGATTTGCTGCCGAGCGCCGAGACATGGTCCTGCAGCGACTTGTCCGTGATGAACTGGATCGAGAAGTTCTCGTAGTTGCCCAGGATCAGATCCAGCTTCCCTCTGATCTGCTCGATCGTCTCCTCGGAGGCGGCGGTCACCTTCTTTTCGATGACGCCCTTGGAAATCTGGAAGCTGAGCGTGCCGACGATCGCGACACAAGCTACGATGCTGACGAAGACGATGAGGAACAGCCTGACGCTCAGCAGATGAAAGGGATTGCGAACGCCTGCCCTCGCTTCTGCCGCAGTGCCGTAGGACTGCCGGGGAACGGTCGGCTCCGCGCTGCTTCCGTCATCCGGACCGGATTTCCGCAGACGGCGCTGGAACGGATTCTGCATCTGATTACACCATCCTCTTTTCATGAACGCTTGTCCCTATCCATATCGGAATATGCTTGAGCGAAGTTTAATCGATTTTAAAAATAAACAAGGCTGCCGACTCTTGACAAGTCGTTCCAGCCCTAGTTTTTTCCCAAGCAAAAAAGCGTTCCGTCCGGCGGATTCGCCGGATGGAACGCTTCGCATCAATCGGTCCGGAAGCGCGCGAGCGCCGCCTGCAGCGAGCGCGAGACGCCCTCGAGCCTCGAGGACAGCTCGACGAGACCTTCGCTGACGCCCTGCTGCTCCTGAGTGAGCGATGCCACCTCCTCGGAAGTAGCCGACGCCTGCTGGGATACGGCGCTTACGCTGGACATCGCCTCGCTCAGCTGGGCGTGGACGCCGTCGAGCAGGTCGACCGACTCGCCCACGCGGTTCAGGCAATCGGCGAAATCGCCCATCCGGCCTTGCACCTCCTGGAAAATGAGGCTCGTCTCCTTGACGGAGTGGATCTGCTGCTGGAACATCGGCTTGGCCTCGCCGATCGAGGAAGCCGTCTCCGCGATCTGCTGCTGGATCCGTCCGATGATCGTCTCGACCAGCGCGATCGACTGCCGGCTCTGCTCCGACAGCTGCCGAATTTCCGCCGCCACGACCATGAAGCCCTTGCCGGCCGCTCCCGCGCGAGCCGCCTCGATGGACGCATTGAGAGAAAGGATGTTCGTCTGCTTGGCGACGCCTCCGAGCACGTCCATGATCTGGCGGATGGAGCGGGTGCTCTCCTGCAGCGATTCGACCTGCCCGGCCATCAGGCTTGTCGCCGATTCCGTATGCGCCGTCTTCTCGACCAGCTGCGTCATGTAGTCGGCCCCTCGGCGGCTGGAAGCCTCGACCCGCGCTGCCGTCTCGCCCATCTGGCTGTTGCTGCGCCGCAGCTGCTCCATCCCGCGGCTCATCTCCAGCGTCAGATCGCTTCCGCGCTCGGCATCCCCGGCCAGGCTGGCCGCGCCGCCGGCAATCTCCTCCGAGGCGGTCGCGATCTCCTTGGCCGCCTCAGCCGTTCGCCGGGAGGCGCCTCCGAGCTCGCCCGCCGTGCCGAGCACCTGATCCGAGCTCCCGCGAGCTTGCCGGACCAGCTCCGTAATCTGCGCCATCATCTCGTTGAAGCTCGTTTCCGTCTGGCCGATCACATCGCCGCCGCGCGGCTGCGCCCGCACCGTCAGGTCGCCTTCGCGGCCTCGCTGCATGAGGCTGCGCAGCCGCTGCAGCGGGAGCCCGACGAGCCGCATGACGAACAAGCCGATGAGAGCGGCCAGCAAGGCCGCCGCGGCCGAGACGATGAACGTCAGCCGGTAGATCGCGTCCGCTTCCTTCACGAGCAGATCGACCGGAAGCACCCCCGTCAAGATCCAGCCGTTGGACGGCAAGCGCTCGTAGATCGCCAGCGCTTCCCCGCTTGCCTCTTCCTTGTGGAGCGATCCGCTCGGCCGGACTGCCGCCTCGGCCGCCACCTCGACCCGCGCCGGCTTGCCGATCGCTTCCCGGCCGGCGCTGTCCAAGAGCACCCGATCCTCGCCGTCCAAAATCGAGACGGCGCTCCCTTCGCCCAGCTCAGCCCCCTTGAGCTGATCCTGCAGCGCGGTATCTTGAATCTCGACGAGCAGCAGATAGACCGCGTCCGTGCCCCCCGGCTCCCGCAGCGCGCGCACCAGGCCGACCGACGGCTTCCCGCCGCCTTGGAATCCGGACGGCTGCGTCGGAATCCAGACCGACTTGTTTTCGGTCTTGATCGCCGTCCGGTACCACTCCTGCTTCTCCAGCTCGGCCCTGTCGAGAGCGCCTGTCCCGAGCACCTTGCTGCCGAGGTTTTCCCGGAGCGGGATGAGGTTCAGGTTCTCGACGCCCGACAAGCCGATGACCATGCTCTGAATTTTGTTGTTCAGCTCCCGCTGCGCTTTTTCGAGCGTGATCTCGTCGTCGGCGTACAGCGTGCTGCCTATCATGTTCTGCAGCGTCGTATCCGAGACGAACTGAACGGCGATATCGTTGTATTTGCCGAAGACGAGCTCGAGCTTCTCGGCCAGCTGCTTCAAGGTGCGGCTGGACGAATCCGTCGCTTGCTGCTCGATGATCGACTTGGAAATGCCATAGGACAGCTGGCCCATCGCGAGCACGCAGGCAAGAATGCTGGCGAAGACCGTCAGGAACAGCTTGAGCCCGATCGGAAGCGTCCGCCGCGCGCCGGATGAAGCAGGCGGAGGGCTCTCCGCTCCTTCGAGATTCCGTTCGGCGCCGTCAGCTCCTTGCCCGCGCCTTGCCTCCGGCTTGTTTCGTCTCGTCGCCCGCTCCCATCGATCCTTCCATCCATTCCGCATCACAGCCACACTCCATCCGTTTGCTGAATTCCTCGTTTCCACTTGTATCGGATCGTCCGTGAGGGTCCATTATGCCTATGTCAGCTTTATTTTCATGAATTATTATGGGTATTAATTCCTTTTTTATCGATTGCGATAATTTCTTTTTCGGGTTAACGAGCTAAGGCACTAAAGAATTCGACGATTCTTCATGTAAACGCATTCATCAAGCAATAAAAAAAAACCTGGACCCCTTCGGTCCAGGCTTGTCTTTTGGCGCTCAGCGAACGCGCTTGCGCATCATGTCCATCGGCTTGACCGGCTGGCTGACGCGCAGCACGATCTCCTGCAGCGGATGGCGCGCCGCGTCAAGCGGCTGCCCGTCCCGGTCATGGAGCTCGCCGACCGTCTGCTTGAAAAACGTGCCGCCGGGACCGAAGAACTCGATCTCCTGGCCCGGCTTGAAATGGTTGCGCTGCTGGATGACCGCAAGCCCCGTCTGCTCGTCGTACTCCAGCACGACGCCGGCGAAGTCGTACGGCGCCGCTTTTTCCTCCGGCTCGTAGATATGGTCCTCCGTACCCGGCGTATCGAAGAAGAAGCCGGTGTTGAGCGGACGGTTGGCCGCCTTGTGGACCTCCTCGAGCCACTCCGGCTTGAGCTCGTAGCCGGCCGGATCGGCGAAGTAGGCGTCGATCGCCTGGCGATAGGCGTTGACGACGGTCGCGACATAGTGCAGGCTCTTCATCCGGCCCTCGATCTTGAAGCTGTCCACGCCGACCTCGATCAGCTCGGGGATGTGGCGGATCATGCACAGATCCTTGGAGCCCATCGTGAACGGCTGCTCCTGGTCCTCCGCGATCGTATCGCCGTCGACGTACAGGTCATACTTCCAGCGGCACGACTGGCAGCAGCCGCCCCGGTTGGAATCGCGGTCGGTGAAATGGTTGGACAGCACGCAGCGGCCCGAGAAGGAGGAGCACATGGCGCCGTGGATGAACGCCTCGATCTCGATGTCCACATGGGACTTGATCTCGGCGATCTCCTCGAGGCTCGTCTCGCGCGCCAGCACGACGCGCGGCAGCCCCTCTTCCTTCCAGAACTGCACGGTCCGCCAGTTCAGCACGGACTGCTGGGTGCTCAGATGCACCTCGAGGCCCGGAGCGACGCGCTGCGCCGTCTCGACGATCGCCGGATCGGCGGCGATGATGGCCGCGATGCCGACCTCCTCCAGCTTGCGCAGGTACGCTTCCAATCCCTCGATGTCCTCGTTGTGGGCGTAGATGTTCGTCGCGACGAACACCTTGGCCCCGTAGCGGGCGGCGAACTCGACGCCCTCCCGCATCTCCTCGAAGCTGAAGTTGTCCGCGCCGGAGCGCAGGCCGTACTTCTGGCCGCCGATGTAGACGGCGTCTGCGCCGTAATGGACGGCGAATTTAAGCTTTTCCAGATTGCCCGCGGGCGCGAGCAGCTCCGGCCGGTCGAGCCGGTATCGTTTCCCCTCGTAGCGGGGCTTGTTCAACGTCATGCCCATCGTTTCGTTCACCTCCTGAAGCCCGGCCTTCAATAGACCTGCTCCTTGTAGAAAAATCCATAGCTCAGCTCGCGGGACGGGTCCTGCGCGCGACGGATCGCGTCCAGCCAGGCCGGGTCGAACCGGTATGCGGCCGGATCGGCGGCATAGGCGTCGATGGCGGCGCGATAGGCGCGCACGACCGTCTCGTTATAGGCCGGCGTCTTCATCAGGCCTTCGACGCGCAGGCTGTCGATGCCCGCCTCCAGCAGCTCATGCAGGTTCTCGATCATGCAGATGTCGTCCGAGCTCATCATATACGTTCCGTGCGCGTCCTGATAGATGGGATAGCGCTCGTCGCGGCGGTCGGCCTCCTTGAGGAACAGCCCCTGGCCAAGAGCGCTGTCCACCTGCTCCGGCGCCTTGCCGAGATGGCCCAGATAGCTGTCCACGAGCGAGCGCTTGGAGTGGTAGATGTTGGTCATGCCGTGGACCTGCACCTGCACCTCCAGCGACGTGCGCTGCTTGACCTCGATCACCTGCTCCATGTTCAGTTCGCGGGCGAGCACGATGCGCGACGCCCCTCGCTTGCCCCAATACTCCGCCTGCGCGTAGCTCGTCGAGGTCATCTCCGCGTTCCAGTGCAGCGGCACGGACGGAGCCGCCTCGCGCGCGGCCAGCAGCACCGACGGATCGCCGAAGACGATCGCGTCGACGCCGATCTCCGCGAGCCGGCCCAGATAGCCGGGAAGCTCCTCGGCCGTGCGGTTGTCCATCAGGTTGTTGACCGCTGCATAGATGCGCGGCCGGCGCTCCGAGCCGCGGGCGAACCGCACCGCTTCGCCGATCTGCTCCAATCCGAACTCTCCCGGCAGCCTGGCTCCGAATCGGGATTCCCCGATGACAAAAGCGTCCGCGCCGGCCTCTGCCAGCAGGCGGAGCTCCTCCATGGAAGCGGCCGTCGCCAGCAATTCCGGTTTTGTTCCCACCGTCGATTCCTCCTTGGTCCTGCTTTTATTGCTTGCCGCTTTCGCGGATGTTTTTCAAATGCTGCTCATACGTGACGGCGAACAGATGCTCGCTCGATCCGTCCTTCTTCGTCACATAGTAATAGAATTCGTTCGTCTCCGGCTGCAGCGCCGCTTCGATGGACTTGAGGCTCGGGCTGCTGATCGGGCCCGGCGGCAGTCCGTCGCTGCGGTAGGTGTTGTAGGGGCTCTCGACCTCCAGATCCTTTTCGAACAGCCGCTCCTTGGGCTTGTCGAGCAGGTACTGGACCGTCGCGTCGATCTGCAGCCGCATCGGCTTGGCGATCCGGTTGTAGATGACGCCGGCTACTGCCGCGCGCTCTTGGTCGACGACGACCTCGCGCTCGACGAGAGAAGCGACGGTCATGAGCTCATGCAGCGTCAGCCCGCGCTCCGCGAGCGTCTCGTCAAGCTCGCCCAGCTCGGCCAGCTTGCGGTCGGTTTCGGCGAGCATCCGCTGGAGGATGTCCTCCTCGGTGCTGCCTTTCTTGAGCTCGTACGTCTCCGGAAAGAGGTAGCCCTCGAGCCGGTGGCGGAGCCGGGCGTCGTCCGGGATCGCTCGGACCGCCTCCGACTCCCAGTCCCTCTTCTCGTCCGCGAGGGCGAGGAAGCGCGTCCGGTCGATGAAGCCCTCCGCCGCCAGCTTGTCCGCGATCTGCAGCAGCGTGAAGCCTTCGGGAATCGTGAAGCGGATCGTCTCTTCCTTGACCGTATCGCCCTCGTTCAGCTTGCGGATGATCGCGTCATGCTTCATGCCCGGGGACAGCTCGTAGGTGCCGGCCTTGAACGCGCCGCCTTGCTCCCGGAATTTCAGGTAATACTTGAAGATGAACGCATCGCGGATGATGCCCTCTTGCTCCAGCCGGTCGGCGATGCGGTTGGGGGACATGCCCCGCTCGATGGCGACCTGCCTGGCCTCGCCCGTCTCCGCCGGCCGGAGGCCGTTCCATATATAGCCGCCCAGTCCCGCTGCCGTAAGCAGCAGCAGCGTGACGAGCGTCAGCAATACCCATACCGTAATTCGGCTTCTCGAAGGGCCTGCAGGCTCCTGCGCGTCCCCTCCGATTCGATCGTTCCTTCGCATCTGGCTTCTGTCCCCCGCTTCCGACTGTACCTGAATCCCCGGATCACGGCCTCGCGGCGCGCCCGGGCAGTAGAAAAGGGGCGGCAATTGCCCGCCCCAACCTGCCTGCTATTCCTTGCCCGATTCTTCGAAAAGCAATGCGTCGTAAGCTTCGGCGGCAAGCTCCCATTCCTCGTCGTCCTCGATCGTCTCGAGCTGCGGCTCGCCCTCTTGCGAGGCGACCCGGAACATCTCGACTTCGCCTTCCTTGCGTCCGGCCGGAGACTGGAGCGCCGCGTAATGCGAGCCGTCCAGCTCGAACTCGGCGAGGATGACGAAGGCGATCTCGCCCCCGTCCTCGTCGACGAGCAGCACTTCGCGGCCGAAAGCCTGCTTGAGCAGCGTCACGCGCTGCGGAAGTCCTGCGCTCATCCGTTCTGACCGTCCTCCAGCTCGCCGAGAAGCGTGTTGAACGTCTCTTCGACCATGTTCCACTCTTCCTCGTCCTCGATCGTGTACAGCTTCAGATCGTCGCCGTCCTCCTCGTAGCGGAACGCGTAGACTTCGTCTTCTTCCTCTTCGTCCTCGCCTTCCGCCGCGCTCAGCGGTACGACCATCATGTATTTCTGGTCCGAGCCGTCGACTTCGAATTTCATGATGACCTCGAACTCTTCTTCGTTGCCTTCCTCATCCGGAATATAAATGATTTCCGGCTCTTCAAACTGCATGTCGTCCTTTGCCATCGTTTACCCTCACCTTTTCATCTTAGAGTCGAGATAGTTCTGCAAAATCAGCGCGGCCGCGAGCTTGTCGACGACCTGCTTGCGTTTGTTGCGGCTGACATCCGCCTCGAGCAGCGTTCTCTGCGCGGATACCGTCGTCAGTCGTTCGTCCCATAGGTGTACAGGTAAGTGGACTGCTTGCCTCAATTCCTCGGCAAATGCGATGCAAATTTCGCCACGCGGACCGATCGTGCCGTTCATATTTTTAGGAAGCCCGACGATGATCTCGGACACCTCGTGCTCGGCGGCGAGCTGCGCGATCCGCTCCAGCTCGCTGCCCTTGCGCTGCAGCACCTCGAGCCCCTGGGCGGTCCAGCCCAACGGGTCGCTGAGGGCAACGCCGATGCGGCGGTCGCCGTAGTCCAAGCCCATAAGTCTAGTCAGTCTGCATTCTCCTGTCGCGGGCCTGATCAGCGGTGGGCCGCCAGATACGAGCGGACCAGCTCCTCGATCAGCTCGTCTCGTTCCTTCTTGCGGATCAGGCTTCGTGCGTTGTTATGCCTCGGGATGTAGGCGGGATCTCCGGATAGCAGATACCCGACGATCTGGTTGATCGGATTGTAGTCCTTGTCGACCAGCGCGTCATACACCGTCAGCAGGATCTCCTTGGAGGAAGCCTCAGGACCGTCTGCAACCACGTCGAACTTCATTGTCTTGTCCATCGAGCTCACCGCCAGCACCTCGCTTTCCTCTGGCCCGGATCGTAAGGGCACGATTAAAGATACATCCCCACTATATCACATTTGCCTGGGCGAGAACCAGTTCTTCGACAAGCTTCAGCGCATCGCCGAGCTTCGACGGATCCTTGCCGCCCGCCTGGGCCATGTCCGGACGGCCGCCGCCTCCGCCGCCGCAGACGGCGGCCGCTTCCTTGATGATCTTGCCGGCGTGGAAGCCCTTCTTGACAAGCTCCTGCGGCACCGAGACGACCAGGTTCACCTTGCCGTCCGCCGGCGCGCCGAGCGCGATGACCGCCTCCGGCAGCTTGAGCCGCAGCTCGTCGGCGATGCCGCGCAGCGCGTCCATCGTCGGGGCGCTCACCTGCGCCGCCAGCACGGAGACGCCGCCCGACGTCTTGACTCCGCTCTCGAGCTGGCCCGCCTCGATGCGCGACAGCTTGCCCTGCAGCGACTCGTTCTCGCGCTGCAGCTCCTTCACCTGGCCGAGCAGCGCCTCCAGGCGGCGCGGCACGTCCGCCGTGCCGGCCTTCAGCAGGCCGGCCGCCTGATCCAGCAGCTCCAGCCGGCCTTCCATGAAGGCGTAGGCGCTGCGGCCGGTCACCGCCTCGATGCGGCGCACGCCCGAGCCGATGCCGGTCTCGCCCACGATCTTGAACAGACCGATCTGGGCCGTGTTCTCGACGTGGCAGCCGCCGCACAGCTCGATGCTGTAGTCGCCGACCTGCACGACGCGCACGACGTCGCCGTACTTCTCGCCGAACAGCGCCATCGCGCCCATCGCCTTCGCCTCGGCGATCGGCTTGCTTTCGATCACGACCGGCGTTCCGTTCCAGATCTGCTCGTTGACGCGGCGCTCGATGTCCGCCAGCTCCGCCGCCGTAATCGCGCCGATGTGGGAAAAGTCGAAGCGCAGCCGTTCCGGCTCGACGAGCGAGCCCGCCTGGTTGACGTGGCCGCCGAGCACTTCCTTGAGCGCCTTGTGCAGCAGATGCGTCGCCGTGTGGTTCTTGACGGTGTCGCCGCGCGACGACGAGGAGACCTCCGCCGCCACCTGGCCGCCCTTATGGAGCGTGCCTTCGACGACGAGCGCATGGTGGACCGGCTGGCCGTGCGGCGCCTTGGTGACGTCCTCGACCTGCAGCTTCACTCCGGGCGCATGCAGGACTCCCTTGTCTCCGACCTGGCCTCCGCTCTCCGCGTAGAACGGCGTGCGGTCGAGCAGCACGAGCACGCGGCTGCCCTCGCCGGCGATGTCGACCTGCTCGCCGTCCAGCACGATGCCGGTGACGACGGCATCTCCGACGAGGCGGGAGTAGCCGATGAACTCGCTCGGCTCCGTGAACTCCGACAGGGCGCCGCCCTGCACGCTCATGCCGCCCGTCTCCTGGCGCGCGGCGCGGGCGCGGCTGCGCTGCGCCTCCATCGCCTGGTCGAAGCCGCCGCGGTCGACGCCGAGGCCGTTCTCGCTGGCATAGTCCTCCGTCAAGTCGAACGGGAAGCCGAACGTGTCGTACAGCTTGAACGCGTCGTCGCCGCCGATCTCCGTGCGTCCTTCCGCCTTGGCCGCGCGGGCCAGCTGCTCCAGCAGGCCGAGGCCGCCTTCGAGCGTGCGGTGGAACTGCTCCTCCTCGCCGCGGATGACCTTCTCGATGAACTCGCGCTTCTCGACGACTTCCGGATAGTAGACGCCCATGATGCTCCCGATCGTCTCGGTGAGCCGGTACAGGAACGGACGGTCGACGCCGAGCGTCTTGCCGTAGCGGACCGCGCGGCGCAGCAGGCGGCGGATGACGTAGCCGCGGCCTTCGTTCGACGGCAGCACGCCGTCGCCGGCGGCGAAGACGACCGTGCGCGCATGGTCGGCGATGACCTTGAGCGCGATGTCCTTCTCCAGGCTTTCTTTGTACTTGACGCCCGCGATCTCGCACGTCTTCTCGATGATCGGCAGGAACAGGTCGGTGTCGAAGTTGGAGTCGACGTCCTGCAGGATCGTGGCGAACCGCTCAAGGCCGGCGCCGGTATCGATGTTCTTGTTCGGCAGCGGCGTGTAGCTGCCGTCCTTGTTCAGGTTGTACTGCGTGAAGACGAGGTTCCACACCTCGAGGTAGCGCTCGTTCTCTCCGCCCGGATACAGCTCCGGATCGGACGGGTCGTTGCCGTACTGCTCGCCGCGGTCGTAGAAAATCTCGGTGCACGGGCCGCAAGGACCTTCCCCGATCTCCCAGAAGTTCCCTTCGAGCTTGATGATGCGCTCCGCCGGCAGGCCGACCGTCTCGTTCCAAAGCCGGTACGCGTCCTCGTCCTCGGGATGCACCGTCACGCTCAGGCGCTCCGGATCGAAGCCGATGTAGTCCTTCGACGTGAGGAACTCCCACGACCAGACGATGACCTCGTCCTTGAAGTAGTCGCCGATGGAGAAGTTGCCGAGCATCTCGAAGAACGTCTGGTGGCGGCGCGTCTTGCCGACGTTCTCGATGTCGTTGGTGCGGATGCACTTCTGCGCGTTGGTGATGCGCGGATTGTCCGGAATCTCGCGGCCGTCGAGGTACGGCTTGAGCGGCGCGATGCCGGCATTGATCCAGAGCAGCGACGGGTCGTTATGCGGCACGAGCGAGGCGCTCGGCTCGACCTTGTGTCCTTTGCTTTCGAAGAATTTCAGCCATTTGGCGCGGATTTCTGCTGCTTTCATGACAAATCCAACCTTTCCTATCGCGGAATGTGAAAAACAAAAAACGCCCCTGTCTGCCGACAGGGACGATTGAACTCGCGGTACCACCCTGGTTATCGCTCCGGCTCCGCGGCGTGCGGAAGGTCAGCGATCTCCTCGATCCGGCAGATAACGGCTCCGGCGGCCGGTGGAGTTGATCCACGCTCCGAGATCAGCTTCGGTACGCTCTTCGGCAGGCGGATTCTCGCAGCCGTCCGACGGGCGCGCGAGCGCTCCCCGAAAGGAATCCGTTCTCTGATTGCCGGGCTGCGCCCTACTTGGCATCCCATCAACGCTGTGCGTATTGCGGCCTCGCCCCTGGCGGAACGTCCTGCAGCCGTATATACCGCCGATTATAGGATAGAGCCGCGCGATTGTCAATTTGGCCGAGCGGACAGCCGGAGCGGCATGCGCCGCTCAGCGGGAGATGGAGATCCGATCTTCGTCCTGATCCCAGTCCACCTTCGCGCCCAGCGACTCGCTGATGAACCGCAGCGGCAGGTACGCGGTCCCGTTCTCGATGAAGGGTTCTGTCTTCAGAGGAGCGGGCTTGCCGTCCAGCGTCCAAGCCTGCGCTTTGAAGTCCATCGCCAGAGACACGCTTTTCCCTTCGGAGCTCTGCTTGATCGACGCCAGCTTGAGATAGAAGTCCCAGACAACGGACGCGCCCAGCTTCTCGAAAATGGAGCGCACCGGCACGAAAGCTTGATCGTTCCGCAGGATGACTCCGTTCATCAACGGAACCTTCTCGCCGTTCACAGCGACGGATATGGCCCTTTGTACGGCGACAGGCGTCCGATGCTCGAACGCGAAGTCGCCGTGTCCGAGCTGAGCCAGCTTGTTGATGCCCCAGCCCCATAAGGAGCCGTCCGCCTTCTGCAGGATCAGATGCCGCTTGTCCGGCTCCAGACGGACGATGCCGACCGCCAGCTTGCGGAAAGCCGCATCGGCTGCAAGCTTCTCGAGATCGGTCGACGTCTCCATCACGGAGCCGTCTGCCGTCAGCACGACGAGAGACCGCTCCACGAACGCGGCATCGCGCACTCCGCTTATGTTCTGCAATCGCAAGGGGACCGGATGCTCATGTAGGATCGTTCCGTCCGTGAAGCCGGTCCGCGTCTGCCCCCAGAACCAGGCGTTTCCTTGGCGGTCGATGGCCAGATGGCTTTCTCCGTTCGAACGGATCGCGGCGATGGCGACGAGCGGCTGCACACGAGATGCGGCCAAGGACGGGCTGTCCTCCAGCGGGGACGACGCCGGGTTGTCCGCCGCTGCGAGCGACCAGACGGTGCCGTCCTTTTTCAGGACGAGCGATCCCGCGATGTCGGCGACTTGATCCATCCCCCGGACGGCTTGCGGAGCGGTGAGCCCTCCCTCCTTGGTCCGGACGCTGCGGAGCAGTCCTCCCTCCGAGGTCAGGAATACGATGATTCGCTCGTAGGACGACTTGTCGTAAAATCCGTCCGCTTGGACGGCTCTCGCGCCGCCAAGCTCGATCGACTCGATGCCGCTCGTTTCCGGCTCTTCGGAGCTTACCGGAATCCTTTTGACGAGGCCGTCTTCCTGGACGGCGATCAGCATCCCGCCTTCATCGAAGACGGAATCGACCGGGCCGAGCGCGGGCAGGGCTTCGACTCGGAACCCGCTTGGGGTCGGTTCCCAGCGCCAGACCGTGCCGTCCTTTTTCTGCACCAGATGCGCCCCCAAGGAAGCCTTGGCATCGTTCAGATCCAGAATCGGCGTCGGCACCGGGCGGTTGTCTCCCCAAACCCAGTACGATCCGTCGCTGCGGATGAGCGAAGACGCGTCAAAATCCGCGATGGCGGCTCCGGCCGCCTCGACGCGAGGGCCGCCTGTCCCTAGGGCGATCGCTGCCAGCAAGCCGGCCGCGATCGCGGCATGGCGCAAACGATTCTTGTTCATTCGAATCCTCTCCTAGCCGCATGGATAGAAAAGTTCCCAGAACCTTCCTTCTCCAGTTGGACGCGGCTGGGGGCGGATTAGTTGCTCCTACGACGGGAAAAGCCTACACGGTCCGCCGGCGCACATAATAGGCGAACACATGCTGCAGGATCACCTTGAGCGCGGCGAACACAGGCACGGCAAGAATCATGCCGGGGATGCCGGCCAGCTGCCCGCCCACGAGCAGAGCGAATATAATCATGAGCGGATGGATATGCAGCGTGCGCCCGACAACTTGCGGCGAGATGACGTTGCCCTCGAGGATCTGGCACGCCGTATTGACGACGACGACGAGCACCATCATCTTGAACGACACCGTCGAGGCGACGAGCAGCGCCGGCGCCGCTCCGATGAACGGTCCGAGATACGGGATGACGTTGGTCACCGCGACGATCGAGGCGAGCAGCAGCGCGTAAGGAACCCCGATGACAGCGTAGCCGGCGTAGGCCAGCAGGCCGATGATGACGCAGACGAGGAATTGGCCGCGGATGTAGCTGCCGAGCGCTTCGTCGATGTCCTTGAGCATGCGCACGACCGGCTTGCGATGCGACTTGGGCACGCAGGCGATGACCGCGCGCTCCATCACCTCGAAGTCCTTGAGGATGTAGAACACGAGGAACGGGATGATGAAGAACAGGAACACCGCGCCCAGCATCGAGCCGATGTTGTTGATGAAGTCGGTCGTCGATTCCGCGAGCCGCTTCTCCAGCCCGGCGAGCGCGCGGATCATCGCCTCCCGGAAGCTTTCCGGCAGGAACGACGTATGGTTGAAGTCCCGCACAAGGCTCTGCGCCCGCATCGTCAGCTCCGGCGCATGCTGGCCGAGCTCCTGCACCTGCGAGGCCACCATCGGGATCAGGTTCATGAGGATGACGGCGAGCGCCGAGCAGAACACCGCGTAGATGAGCAGGACGGCAAGCGAGCGAGGCACCCGCCGGGCGCTGAGCAGGCTGACGATCGGGTGGAGCACGTAGGCGATGACCATCGCGATCAGGAAAGGCGTCAGCACGGCGCTCGCGAAGCGGTACACGGTCATCAGCAGCGGCTTGAGGAGCAGCAGCAGGAACAGGGCGAGCAGGCCCAGGATCGCATACACCAGTCCCAGCAGCATCCGGTTCTGCGACCATTTCTCCATCCCGGCTCCTCCCCTCTGTATCTGTCCGAAGCCAGGCAGACAAGCCTGCGCATCGGCCGGCCTGCCCGGCAGGTCGGTTACAGTATATGCGCCTTCCGCCGCTCCCATACCTTGCCTGTCCTTCCCCCTTCGGATCAAAAGGAAAAGCCCCTGACGGGCATCCGTCAGGGGCGCAGCTCCAAAGATTCAGTTGGCGTGGATCTCGGACGAGGCGATGTCATCCTCGAAGAACAGGTCGTCCAGCGAGCTGAGCGTTCCGTCCTCCTCGACCTGATAGACCGACATCTTATCGCCGTTGACCGTCAGCTCGATATAGCAGCCCCAGCAGTAAAACTGATGCGAGCCGATCTTGCCGATATCTCGGGAATTGCAGTTGGGGCATCTCATGCTCATCGATTCATATCTCCCTACATTACGGATCGGAAGCTGCGACACGCTCCAGGGCATCCTCGTCCAGCGGCGGGACGACAATCGCATCTTCCCCTAACAAGAAGACATCCGGATCCCGGGGCGCTCTTAGCCATCTCCGACCGTCCTTGAGGTCCGAGACAAATCCGTCCGTCAGTTCAAAGCCTACTACCTGTGTACCCACATTCGGGTCGAAATAAACATCGCTTACCCGGCCCAGCTGCTCTCCCTCCGCGGTGACGACGGGAAGCTCCTTGAGCCGCACGCAGCCGCCGAGAAACGAACGCGGCAGCGACTTCAGCCGCCTGACGCCGATCGACTCCTCCGAGCGGAGGAAAACGCAGTCGGCGCCGCAGACGAGAACGTCGTCCCATCGCACGGTCCGCGCCCGCCCCGGCCGCCAGCACCAGCCGTCAAGCACGAGTCCTTGCAGCGTCCAGTGCTCGTCGAACCAGGCGTCGCGGACCTTGCCGGCGCGGGCGCCGGAAGCGGCGAAATAGGCCGGCTGCCCGATGACGTCCTGCAGCTTCAGCATGCGGTCGGGTGGATTCGGCACCTGCAGCGCCTCCTAAGAAGATTTACGATTACGGCCGAGAAAGGTTTCAACCCGCTCCGCCGCAAGCTCCATTTCTTCTGTAGTATTGCCCAATCCGAAGCTGAATCTTACCGCCGAGCCGGCAAGCTCCTGCGGCACGCCCATCGCCTGCAGCACATGCGACGGCTCGAGCGCGCCCGCCGTGCAGGCAGAGCCGCCGGAGGCGGCGATGCCGGCCAGGTCGAGATTCATGAGCATGGACTCCCGGTCGACGCCCGGAACCGCCAGGCTGACGATGCCCGGCAGCCGCCGCTCGGGATGGCCCAGCAGGACGGCCGCTCCGTCCGTAAGCTCGGCCATCCGGAGCAGCCACAGCGCGCGCAGCTCCTCCATCGCGGCCGCCCGGCTCTCCCGCTCGCGGGCGGCGAGCTCGGCCGCTCTCGCGAAGCCGACGAGCGCGGCGACGTTTTCCGTGCCGCCGCGCCGCTTGCGCTCCTGCGAGCCGCCGACGAGCAGCGGCGCCAGCGGCGTGCCTTGGCGCACGAACAGCGCGCCGGCGCCTTGCGGGCCGTTGATCTTGTGGCTCGAGAGCGTCATCAGCGACACGGGCAGGCTGGCGACGTCGATCGGCAGCTTGCCGTAGGCCTGGGCCGCATCGGTATGGAACGGCACGCCGCGCTCGCGCGCCGCCGCCGACAGCTCCGCGATCGGCTGGATGACGCCGGTCTCGTTGTTGGCGTACATGATGCTGACGAGCCCGGTGTCGTCGCTCAGGCAGTTCCGCAAGTCATCGGGCGAGACGAGCCCGTCGCGGTCGACCGGCAGCACCGTGACGCGCCAGCCGCCGCGCTCGAGGCGCTCGCATTCCTTGAGCACGGCATGGTGCTCGGCCGCGCTCGTGACGAGATGTCGCTTGCCGCTCGCCGCCTGCGCCTCCAGCACGCCTCGCAGCGCATAGTTGTCCGCTTCCGTCCCGCCGGAGGTGAAGACGAGCTCGTCCGGCCGGCAGCCGATCGTCGCAGCAACCGCGTCCCGCGATGCGCTCACCCGCTTGCGGGCGTCTCGGCCGTAGCTGTGCAGGCTGGAGGCGTTCGCCGGAGGGCCCTGCAGCACGTCGAGCATCGCTTGCGCGGCTTCGGGATGCAGCGGAGTCGTCGCGGCGTGGTCGTAATAGATCCGTTCCATCGCGTTCAAGACCTTTCTGGAATCGAAATCAAATATAGAACATGTAGCTGTCGGCCTCGCTCTTGTCCGTATACTGGATGAGATCGAGCAGCGTCGTGGAGTCCAGCACCTCCGCGATGCTGTCGCGGATGCGCAGCCACAGGTTGCGCTTGGCCGGATCGTCCTCCTCGGTGAAGTCGACCGGCGAGATCGGCCCTTCGAGGATGCGGATCACGTCGCCGGCCGTGATCGTGTCCGGATCCTTGGACAGGATGTAGCCGCCGTACGCTCCGCGGATGCTTTTGACGAGGCCGGCGTTGCGAAGCGGGGCGATCAGCTGCTCCAGATAGTGCTCGGACAGCTGGTTTTTCTCGGCGATGCTCTTGAGCGAGATCGGGCCTTCTCCGAACTTGGCGGAGAGCTCCATCATAATGGTAAGGCCGTACCGGCCCTTGGTGGATATTTTCATTGCTGCACCTCTTTCCCTGATTGGTCGAAAAACTAAATCAAGGTATTCCCATAATACTGATATGTTAGCACAGTCAGGGGCGGTCCGTCCGCTAAAATCGGCTTGCGGCCGACAAGAAATCGAATAAAGCGGATGAAACTCTTGGCTCCGTTGTGCTACAATGGGAGAACTCTTCCCGCCCGGCCGTCCAGCCGGGAAGGACACAAGGTGTCAGAATAACAGGGAAGGCTCCAGATTGTCAAGGTGGTGGATTACTATGGCAGCGCAGGAAAGCAACCGCTCGAAGCGCGTCGTCGTCGGCATGTCCGGCGGCGTCGACTCGTCCGTGACCGCCCTGCTGCTCAAGCAGCAAGGCTACGACGTCATCGGCATCTTCATGAAAAACTGGGATGAGACGGACGAGAACGGCGTCTGCAGCGCGGACGAGGACGCCGAGGACGTGCGGCGCGTCTGCGAGCAGATCGGCATTCCTTATTATACGGTCAACTTCGAACGCCAGTATTACGACAAGGTGTTCTCGTACTTCCTCGACGAGTACCGCCGCGGACGCACGCCGAATCCCGATGTCATGTGCAATCGCGAGATCAAGTTCGGCGAGTTCCTGGCCAAGGCCAAGTCGCTTGGCGCCGACTATCTGGCGACCGGGCATTACGCCCGCGTCGTCCGCGACGAGAACGGAGCGACGACGCTGCTGCGCGGCGTCGACGCCGGCAAGGACCAGACGTACTTCCTGCATCAGCTGAACCAGGAGCAGCTCGCCTCGGCGATGTTCCCGATCGGCCACCTGCCGAAGCCGGAGGTGCGCCGGATCGCCGAGGAGAACGGCCTGGCGACCGCCCGCAAGAAGGACAGCACCGGCATCTGCTTCATCGGCGAGCGCAACTTCAAGCAGTTCCTGAGCGGCTACCTGCCGGCGCAGTCCGGCCCGATGGTCGATCTGCGCACCGGCGAGACCAAGGGCCGTCATGACGGGCTCATGTACTACACGCTCGGCCAGCGCCAAGGGCTCGGCATCGGCGGCTCCGGCACGGGCGAGCCGTGGTTCGTGGCGGACAAGGACTTGGAGGCGAACATCCTGTATGTGGTGCAAGGCGACGCGCATCCTCGGCTCTACTCCTCCTCGCTGACCGCGAGCGAGGTCAACTGGATCGATCCGCAGCGCCCCGCGGGCGACATCCGCTGCACGGCCAAGTTCCGCTACCGTCAGCCCGACCAGGGCGTCACGCTGCGGCTGGGGCCGGACGGCGGCGCGGAGGTCGTGTTCGACCAGCCGCAAAAGGCGGTCACGCCGGGACAAGCCGTCGTGTTCTACGACGGCGAGCGCTGCCTCGGCGGCGGCACGATCGAGACCGTGACGCTCGTCGACGAGCGGACGTTCGCCGAGTCCGGCCGCGCTTAGCTGCTGTGGCCGATATGCGTGTCGCACCAGACGGGTGAATGCCCAGCTAGCCGTCTCGGCTGGGGATTCGGATTGCAGGGCATGTTTCTGCCTTGAATCCGCCGACTCGGCCGGGGATTTGGCATTCAGGGCAGTTTTCTTCCTTGAATCCGCCGCCTCGGCCGGGGATTTGGCATCCAGGGCAGTTTTCTGCCTTGAATCCGCCGGCTCGGCCCGGAGATTGAGTATCCACGGCAGTTTTCTGCCTTGGATCCGCCGACTCGGCTGGGGATTGAAAAAGTCCAGGGCACATTCTGCCCTGGACTTTTTCACCCCGAACCTCTAACCTGAATCCGCCTTTTCAATCCTAGAATGAAAAGGGTCTGTCCCCGGTCCTATGAGATGACCTTGGGGAACAGACCCTTTTTTTCGTCTGGATGCGCATTTGAACGGCTTGGAGCTTCAAGCGCTCCACAAACGGGCATGTTCCGAAGCATGTCGCTCAAGCGCTTCCGCCTCCGACGGCAATCCCACGCCTCCTCGCCGGCACATGCTCCGGCGGGGCAGATGCAGCGAAGCACAAGCCATCAAGTGCGGCGCATATATGCCTTCACCGTCAGCGGCGCGAAAATCGCGACGATCGCAGCGGCGGCGAGCAGCGACCAGCCGACCTCTGCCCCGAGCGTCCCGCCGTTCGCCAGATCGCGCACGGCGCTCACCAGATGGGAGACCGGATTGAATTTTACGAACCACTGCAGCCAGTCCGGCATCGTCTCGACCGGCACGAACGCGTTGGACAGGAACGTCAGCGGGAACAGCACGATCATCGAGATGCCTTGGACGCTGGAGGCGCTGCGGGCGATGACGCCGAAAAAGGCGAAGATCCAGCTGACCGCCCACGAGCAAACGATGACGAGCACGGCGGCGATGGCCACGTAGCCGAGGCCTCCCTCCGGACGATAGCCCATCAGGTAGCCCATCACGAAGGTCAGCACCGTAGCGATCGTATAGCGCACCGTATCGGCCAGCAGCGAGCCGGCCAGCGGCGCGATGCGCGCGATCGGCAGCGACTTGAAGCGGTCGAACACGCCTTTGTCCATGTCCTCGCGCAGCTGCACGCCGGTGACGACCGAGGTGCCGATGACCGTCTGCACGAGGATGCCGGGGATGATGACCGGCAAGTAGCTGGGCACGTCGCCGGAAATGGCCCCGCCGAAAATATACGTGAACATGAGCGTGAACAGAATCGGCTGCAGCGTCACGTCGAACAGCTGCTCCGGCGTCCGCTTGATCTTGAGCAGCCCCCGGTACGCCATCGTCAGCGAGTTGCGGATGGCCTGGACGAAGCCTCCGCGCTGCACGATCCGGCGGGAAGCGCCTGCCGGCGCGAATTCGGTCTTCATGCGTTTCTTGCCTCCATTCGTTCGTTGCCTGCGGGAGCATCCGGCGAAGGGGCCCCCGGGCCGCTGCCGGTGATCGTCAAGAACACTTCGTCCAGCGTCGGCTTCTGCACGCTGATCTCCGCCAGATTCACGCCTGCGCCGCGCAGGGCGATCAGCAGGTCGGTGACTTGGCCGGCTTCCGCCATCGGCGCGGTGATTCGTCCGGCTTCCGCCGTCACGCTGGAGCGGGCCTGCAGCACGCGCTCGACGGTCTCGCGGGCGGTCGTAATCTGGCCCGGATCGGTCACCCGCAGATGCAGCGACGAGCTGCCGACCGATGCTTTCAGCTCGTCTCCGGTGCCCTCGGCGACGACGCGGCCGCGGTCGATGACCGCGATGCGGTCCGCGAGCTGGTCCGCCTCGTCCAGATACTGCGTCGTGAGCAGCACGGTCGAGCCGTTTTTGACCAGCCTGCGGATCGTGTCCCACATCTGCGCCCGCGTCCGCGGATCGAGTCCCGTCGTCGGCTCGTCGAGAAAGAGGAGCGGAGGCTGAGAGATCAGGCTGGCAGCCAGATCAAGCCGCCGGCGCATGCCGCCGGAGAAGTTTTTGAGCGGCCGCTTGGCGGCTTCGGTCAGGCCGAACTCCTCCAGCAGCTCCGCCGCTCTGCGCCTAGACTCGGCGCGGCCGAGGCCGAGCAGCCGCGAAAAGATCACGAGATTCTCGGTCGCGCTGAGCGACTCGTCGACCGAAGCGTATTGCCCCGTCACGCCGATCAGCTGCCGTACTTGCTGCGGCTTCCGCATCACGTCGACGCCGAAAATGCGCGCCTCGCCCGCATCCGGCCGCAGCAGCGTCGCCAGCATCCGGATCGTCGTCGTCTTGCCTGCTCCGTTCGGGCCTAGCACGCCGTAGATCGAGCCTGCGCGCACGTTCAGGTCCACGCCGTCGACAGCCCGGTTGTCTCCGAATTGCTTGACGAGTCCGAGCGCTTCGACCGCCCACTCGCCCGTAGTCGATGGATTGGATTTCATCGTGGTTCATCCTCCCTGGATATCGTTCGCTGCAAGCATACCTCCCGAATGTGAACTCGATTTGAACCGAAGCGAAGGAATGGGCGGGACGCTCATGAATGAGGGAAGGCGCAAGAGCGGATTGACTTCGAGGCGGTGCGGGACAGAACGAACCAAAGGAGCTTGCTCCCTTGGTCTTGGGCTGGCGCCGCAGCTGGCCGAGGCCTGTCCAGCCCCCGCCGGCTCGGCATTCGCGCAGTCCCCGCACGCGGCATGCGGATGCGGGATGGAGGACGCAGGATGGAGCGGATGCGGAATGGAGCGAATCCCTGGATGGAGCAGACGCCGGGATGGTGCGGATGCCAGGATGGAGCGGATGCGGGATGGAGCAGGCGAAATAGAGCATGGGGAATGGAAATCGCGGGCTTGCCGACCCGGGCATGCGGACGCGCGAGCATGCAACGGCGCCTTGAACGGCCGCGCGCGCTCCCGCATAATAGAAATCGATCCAACCGATAGAGAGGATGAATGCCGCATGTTGAAACGAAAACCCGCTCCATCGGTCGCCTCCAAAGCCAAAGGAAGCACGCTGCTGCTCGAGCGCGCGTTCGACGCCTCGCCCTCGCAGCTGTTCCGGGCTTATACAGAGGAAGACCTGCTCCGCCAGTGGTGGGGACCGAAGGGATGGACCGTCGCGGAGAGCCGGCTCGACTTGCAGCCGGGCGGAAGCTGGCACTACGGCCTCGCCTCCGAGGACGGCAGCCGGAAGACTTGGGGCAAGTTCGTCTACCGCGAGCTCCAGTCTGACCGGCACCTCGTCTATGAAGACTACGCGGCGGACGAGGCCGGCAACGTGTCCGAAGGACAAGGCTTGCTCGTCACGCTGGAGTTCCGCGAGGGGAACGGCCGCACGATGCTCGTCAGCCGAGCGGAGTTCGCTTCCTCGCAAGCGCTGAAGCGCTCGCTCAAGCTCGGCGTCGTCGAAGGGATGAGCCAGACGTGGGAGCGCCTCGCTGCCTGTGTCCGCCGCATGGACGGCAGCAACAGCTGACGCATAGAGGACAGCAACGGCTGGCTCTACCACCGCATGGACGGCAGCAACGGCTGGCTCTACCAACCGCATGGACGGCAGCAACAGCTGACACGTCCATCCGGGCTTGAATCCCCATCTGCTCGAGGCCGGCTCATTTCCAGAGACGCCCTCGCTCACCTCCGTCCCCGTGCCGGCCCTCGCGTCCTGCCGCGAGCTGCGGCCGGTCAGGTGCCGGTATCGCGGAGGTTCCGCTCCGCGTCGAACTCGTCGGTGATGTCGCCGACGATCTCCTCCACGATGTCCTCCAGCGTCACCAGCCCCGCCGTGCCGCCATACTCGTCGATCAGAATCGCGAGCTGCGTCTTGTCCTGCTGCATCCGGGCCAGAAGCGCCTGAATGCGCGTCGATGCCGGCACAGCCGCCACCGGACGTATCAGGCCGTGCCAGTTCGTCGTCTGCGCTCCCGCTCGCAGCAGGTCCTTGATGTGGACGAAGCCGATCACGTCGTCCTTGTCTCCGTCGCACACCGGATAGCGCGTATGCATGCGCTGCAGGGCGGCGGCTTTGTTTTCTTCCAGCGTGCGGTCGACGTACAGGCAGATCATGTCCGTTCTTGGAATCATGATCTCCCTCGCCTGCGTGCCCGCAAAGTCGAAAATATTGTCCATGAGCGCCAGCTCCGCCGGATCGATCAGCCCGCTCCGGCGGCTCTCCTGCATGAGCAGGCGCAGCTCCTCCTCGTTATGCGCCGGCTCGGTGCCGGCAGCCGATTCAAGGCCGCTCCATCGCAGCAGCCGGCCCGCCATGCCGTCGAGCACGCGGATGGCGGGGTAGAGCAGCGCGTGAAGCAGGATGAGCGGGCGGGAGGTCCAGAGCGTGACCTTTTCCGCTTGGCGGATGGCAAGCGTCTTGGGCGCCAGCTGGCCGAGCACGATGTGGAACAGGGCGATGCAGCCGAAGGCGGCCACGAACGAGAGGGTCCCCGCCGCCGGACCGGCGATGCCGAAGCGCAGCAGCAGCGGCTCGAGCAGCGCCGCGACCGCCGGCTCGCCGACCCAGCCGAGCCCGAGCGAGGCGAGCGTGATGCCGAGCTGGCAGACGGAGACGAAGGAATCGAGGCTGCCGGTGAGGCGGGAGGCGAACCGCGCCTTACCGTTGCCCTCGGAGACGAGGGCGCTGATGCGGCTGCTCCGCACCTTCACCATCGCGAGCTGCGCGGCGACAAAAAAGCCGTTCAGGAAAACGAGAGCTACAATGAGCAGCAAGCTGATGCCGAGCGGCAAGGGGTCGTCGGACACGCTCTACCCTTCTTCCGCTTCGAAAGCGAATGCGGAAGTCGGGCCACCTCCTCCAGATCAAGTCGATTGCCTCTATGTGTATGCGGAAGAAGTCGAACTATTCCGAACGCAAGCCAAGAAGGACGAGGGCTTCGGCTCGCCCCCGTCCTTCTTGGCGTTCAAAACCAGCCGCTCACGGTCATCGCGAGCAAATAGAGGTTCAGCGCTGCGATCAGCAGCGCGCAGCTCCAGGCAACGCCCTTGAGCAGCGGCCGATTGGCGAATTCCCCCATCTTGCGCGGATCGCTCGTAAATTGGACGAGCGGAATGACGGCGAAGCTGAGCTGCAGCGACAGAATGACCTGGCTGAAGATGAGCAGCTCGGTGGTGCCTTTCTCTCCATAGAGCGCCGTCACGATGACGGCCGGCACGAGCGCGATCAGGCGGGTGATGAGCCGCCGCAGCCAAGGCTTCATGCGCAGGCCGAGAAAGCCTTCCATGACGATCTGGCCGGCGAGCGTGCCGGTCAGCGTCGAGTTCTGGCCGGCGGCCAGCAGCGCCACGCCGAACAGCACGCTGGCCGCCGCACCGCCCATGAGCGGCGCCATCAGCCGGTAGGCATCGCTGATTTCGGCGATGTCGGTATAGCCGCTCGTGTGGAATACCGCCCCGGCGACGATCAGGATGGCGGCGTTGATGAACAGCGCCAGCCCGAGCGCGATCGTCGAGTCGAGCGTGGCGAAGCGGATCGCTTCTTTTTTGCCCAGCGGGGTCTGCTCGAAGCGTCGCGTCTGCACGATCGAGGAGTGCAGGTACAGGTTATGCGGCATGACCGTCGCGCCGAGAATGCCGATGGCGATGTACAGCATCGCCGGGTTCGAGACGATCTGGCCGGAAGGGATGAAGCCCTTCAAGACGTCGGCCACGACCGGCTGCGCCCAGACCAGCTCCAGCAGGAAGCAGCCGCCGATCGTGCCGATCAGCACGATGACGAGCGCCTCCATATAGCGGAAGCCCTTGTTCTGCAGCAGCAGCACGAGCAGGACGTCAAGCGAGGTGAGTATGACGCCCCACAGCAGCGGCAGGCCGAACAGCAGGTTGAGCGCGATCGCCGTGCCGATCAGCTCCGCCAGGTCGCACGCGGCGATGGCCAGCTCGCAAAGCACCCACAGCAGCAGCGCGACCGGCTTGCTGTAGTGGTCGCGGCAAGCCTGCGCCAGATCGCGGCCCGTGACGATCCCCAGCTTGCCGGAGAGCGACTGAAGCACCATCGCGATCAGGTTCGACAGCAGCACGACCGACAGCAGCGTATAGCCGAACAAGGAGCCGCCTGCCAGATCGGTCGCCCAGTTGCCGGGATCCATATAACCGACGGCGACCAGATAGCCCGGTCCCATGAACGCGAGCAGCTTCCGCAGCCAGCTCCCTTTTTGCGGCACATGGAGGCTGCGGTTGGCTTCGGCGAGGGACGGCTCCCCTCCGCTTCGTTTCCACCCGCCCGATTCCAGCGTTGCTTCAGTCCCGCCCCATCGCTCGTTCTTCATCGCTCATCTCTCCTTTTGCGCACGCACATCTATGTTGAGTCAGGGAAACTTTTAGAGCCGGCGATTCCTCTTTCCGTTAAAGATATGACGAAGAAACGCAAATGTTACATCTCTATATAGTTTAACCCTAAATTTCGTTGTTGTTAATCATGAATGCGCGCGCAGACGAAAAAGCCCGCCGCCCCGAAGGGCGGCAAGCCGGCGGAGCAGGCTCTCGAACGGTCGGAAAGGCAACCTCCGCGCTAGCGTCAAGCTTTTTAGCCTGACGACGCGATGCCAGAGGGCAGAGCGGTCAGCGGCTCTGGTTCCGGTCCGATCGGCGCTGCTGCTGGTTGTGGCGGATCTTGTCCTCCATGCCCTGGCGGGTCGCCTCATAGACCGTCGAGCCGGCGAGGCGCTCCGGATAATAAAGCTGATCGACGTAATGGCCGGGAAAGTCATGCGGGTATTGGTAGCCGACATGGCCGAGCTGCTGCGAGCCCTTGTAATGCGCGTCGCGCAGATGCAGCGGCACTTCGGGCGTGCCGACGGCATCCATCTTGGCCATCGCCTTGCCGATGGCGAGGGCGGTCGCATTGGACTTGGGGCTCTCGACCGCGAACAGGATCGCTTGCGCGACGTTGTACTTCGCCTCGGGCCAGCCGATCTTGTGGTAGGCGTCCATGCTGGCGACCGCCTGCAGCATCGCCTGCGGATTGGCGAGGCCGATGTCCTCGCTGCAGGCGACGATAAGGCGGCGGATGAACACCATCGGATCCATGCCGAGCTTCTCGACGGCGTACAGGAACCAGAACAGCGCCGCGTCGCTGGAGCCGCGGATGCTTTTGTGAAATGCCGACAGCACGTCGTACTGGGTCGACTCGTCGGCCTGCACGGCGCGGCTGCGGATCGACTCCTGAGCGACCTCCAGCGTGACGATCACGGAGCCGTCCGGCTCGGATGGCGTCGTCACGGCGGCGAGCTCCAGCGCGTTGAGCGCGCGGCGGATGTCGCCGCCTGCCATGGCGGCGATATGCTCCAGCGCTTCGGGCCGCACGTCGAGCTTCATGAAGCCGAGTCCGCGCTCCTTGTCGGCGATCGCGCGCCGCATCGCTTCCAGCGCATGCCCGCTCTCCAGCGCATGCAGCCGGAACAGCGTCGAGCGCGACAGCAAGGCGCCGTTGACGGAGTGGAACGGATTTTCGGTCGTCGCGCCGATGAAGATGATGATGCCTTGCTCCACCGCAGGCAGCAGCGCGTCCTGCCGCGAGGAGTTGAAGCGATGCACCTCGTCGAGGAACAGGATCGTCTTGCGGCCGTACAGCGACTTGGCGCTCTTGGCCCGCTCGATGACGTCGCGCACGTCCTTGACCGTCGCATCGACGGCGTTGAGCTTGACGAACTCGCCCTCCGTCCGGCGGGAAATGATATGGGCGAGCGTCGTCTTGCCGCTGCCGGGAGGGCCGAACAGCAGCAGCGAGCTCACCTGGTCGCCTTCGATCGCCCGGCGCAGCAGCGTGCCCGGGCCGACGACGTCGTCCTGGCCGATATAGTCGTCGAGCGTCTGAGGCCGCATCCGATCGGCCAGCAGCCTTGCCCGCGGCTGCCGCTCCTCTTCCTTGTAGTCGAACAAGTCCATGCCTGCCACCTCGGTTCTAAGAAATTCTCCTGAAAGTGTACCATACCGCGACTTCGGCGTACAAACGTTCGCTTCCGCGTCGGAAGGGGAAGAAGACCGCGGCAAGACGGCGGACCAAAAAAACAAACGACAAATAGACGAAGCGGCCGGCGGTCCGCCTCGTCTGTGGTCTGCCTACGCTGCCTGCTGCATGGCTGCGCCGTCAGGGCCCGGACAGCCGGACCGTCGGCACCGCGATGTCCGCGGCAGCGGCGGCAGTGTCCAGGCGGCGGCCGGTCAAGCCTGCGCCTCTCCGGCAGTCAGGCCGAGCTCCCGCCATTCGCGCTCGAAGCTCGCCTTCAGCTGCCGCTTGCGCTCTTCGTCCACGAACGCCGCTTCGATCGCATGCCTCGCCACGTTCTTGATGTCCCGCTCGGAGAAGCGGAAGCGGCGCGCCAGATTCTCGTATTCCCGGGTCTGGTTCGTGCCGGATACGGTCGGATTGTCCGTATTGACCGTCACGAGCAGCCCGCTGTCGAGATAGTCCCGGATCGGGTGATGGTCCATCGACGGGACCGCCTTGGTCTGCACGTTGCTGATGACGCACAGCTCGAGCGGAATGCGGCGCTCGCGGATGAGCTGCGTCACCTCCGCGTCCTCGCGCAGCCGGACTCCGTGTCCGATCCGCCGGGCGCGCAGCTTCTCGACCGCGCAGCGGATGCTGCACGCCCCGGCCGCCTCGCCGGCATGGATCGTGATCGGCAGGCCGAGCCGATGCGCCAGCTCGAATACTTCGGCATGCAGCTCGTTCGGATAGCCGGCCTCGTCGCCCGCCAGATCGACGCCGACGACGCCGAGCGACACGAACCGGCTGGCGGCCCGCACGACCTCCTCGTTGTCCATCTGGCCATGATGGCGCATGCAGATGAGAATCATCCGCACGCAGTGGCCGTATCTCGCCTCCGCCTCCGACAAGCCCTCCGCCACGGCCGTGACGATCTCGTCGACGGACAGGCCTCCTCGCGTGTGGAGCTGCGGGGCGAACCGCACTTCCACGTATCGGACGTTGTCGAGCGCCGCATCCTCGGCCGCCTCATAGGCGATCCGCTTCAGCGCCGAGCGCGTCTGCATGAGCAGCAGCGGCAGCTCGAACCGCTCCAGGTATTCGACCAGGCTGGAGCAGGAAGGCGGCGCCGTCATCCGTTCGGTCAGCTCCCGCAGATCGGCGCAGCTGAGCTCGATTCCTTCCTCCTCCGCGATCTGGGCCGCCGTCGCCGGCCGCATGCTTCCATCCAGATGGCAATGAAGCTCGATCTTGGGCAAGCGTCGCATCAAACTCATCTCCATCGTCCATCACCTTCCCGCAGGGTATTAGATCGATGGTACTTCCTCTACAGGTCGATGTCAATATACCTCACCCAAAATAGGCTTTCCCTTAATAGGTGACATATACCTATCTTGTGGGATCGAACCGGACTGTCCGCCTACACCTCGATGCCGCTCTTCTCCAGCAGGTCCCGCACCGCTGCGCTGACCATGATGAGGCCGGCGACCGGCGGCACGAACGCGTTGCTCGCCGGCGGCTGCTGCGCCTTGCGGATCTCCGGCGCGTTGTCCGGCACGATCCGCTGCGTCACGTCCTCGCGCGGCTTTTTAGGGGCCTCCGACGAGAAGACCACCTTCACGCCCTTGCGCACGCCTTCGCGGCGCAGCTTCTGGCGGACGACACGCGCGACCGGGTCGGTATGCGTCTTGGAGATGTCCGTCACCGTGAACTTCGTCGGGTCCATCTTGTTGGCCGCGCCCATGCTGGAGATGACCGGAATGTTCCGCTCCAGGCACTGCTTGATGAGATGCACCTTGTACGAGATCGTGTCGGAAGCGTCGAGCACGTAGTCGAGCGGGTACTGGAACAGCTTCTCGTACGTCTCCTCCGTATAGAACATGCGCAGGCTGATCGCCTCGCACTCCGGGTTGATGAGCTGGATGCGGTCGCGCATCAGATCCGCCTTCGGCTGGCCGACCGTCGTCGTCAAGGCGTGGATCTGGCGGTTGATGTTGGTGATGTCGACGACATCCTTGTCGATCAGGATGATGCGGCCGACGCCGGTGCGCGCGAGCGCCTCCGCGGCGATCGAGCCGACGCCGCCGATGCCGAGCACGGCGACCGTGCTGCGCTTCATGACGTCGATGCCTTCCGGACCGAACGCGAGCTCGGTGCGGGAAAACTGGTTCAACATGGGCTTTCGCCTCCCTATCTGGTTTCCAGCGGTTGCCCGCGGGCGATGCCAAAGCCGCACCGGAGCCGGTGCGGCTTTGGCGGCAAATCTATGGTCCGGAGCAGCGGGCTTGCCGCCGCTGCGGGCGACGCGGCGTCCCGATCAGCCTTGGACGGGAGCGCCGGCGGCCGCTTCGGCCGGCTGGCCGCCTTGCGGCGCGGCCGGCTTGGAGCCTGGCTTCGGCACGGTGCGGATGTGCAGCTGCTGCAGCTGGGCAAGATCGACCTGTGCCGGAGCATCCATGAGCAGGTCGGTCGCGCTGGCCGTTTTCGGGAAGGCGATCGTCTCGCGCAGGTTGCTGCGGTTCGTCAGCAGCATGACGAGGCGGTCGAAGCCGAACGCGATGCCGCCATGCGGTGGCGTGCCGTACTCGAACGCATCGAGCAGGAAGCCGAATTTGTCATGCGCTTCTTCCATCGAGAAGCCGAGCGCCTGGAACATCTGCTCCTGCACCTCGCGCTTGTAGATCCGCATCGAGCCGCCGCCGACCTCGTAGCCGTTCAGCACGAGATCGTATGCTTGCGCGCGGATCGCGCCCGGATCGGTCTCGAACAGATGCAGATCCTCTTCCTTCGGCCGCGTGAACGGATGATGCTCCGCCACGTAGCGCTTCGCCTCCTCGTCCCAGCCGAGCAGCGGGAAGTCCACGACCCAAGCGAACTTGTACGCGGAGTCGTCGATCAAGCCGAGCTGGCGGCCGACCTTCAGGCGCAGGTTGCCGAGCACGTCGGCGACGACCTTCTTCTTGTCCGCAGAGAACATGAGCAGGTCGCCTTCTTCCACGCCCAGCCGCTCGGTAAGCGCCTGGATTTCCTCCGGCTTGAGGAACTTGACGATCGGTCCGCGCCACTCGCCGTCCTTGACCGTGATCCAGGCCAGGCCCTTGCCGCCGTAACGGGCCGCGAACGGCTGCAGGTCATCCAGCTCCTTGCGGCTCCAGCTCGCGCAGCCTTTGGCATTGAGGACGCGCACGACGCCCCCGCTCGACGCGACGCTGGCGAATACCTTGACGTCGCTCGACGAGACGATATCGGTGATGTCCTCGATCTCCAGGCCGAAGCGCAGGTCCGGCTTGTCCGAGCCGTACTTGTCGATAGCGTCGGCGTAGGTGATGCGCTGGAACGGGGCCGGAATGTCGACGCCGACCGTCTCCTTGAACAGTCGCTGGGCGAGGCTCTCCATCATGGCGAGCAGCTCGTCCTGGCTCAGGAACGACGTCTCGATGTCGACCTGGGTGAACTCCGGCTGGCGGTCGGCACGCAGGTCCTCGTCGCGGAAGCAGCGTGCGATCTGGTAGTAGCGCTCGATGCCGCCGACCATGAGCAGCTGCTTGTACAGCTGCGGCGACTGCGGAAGCGCGAAGAACTCCTCCGCATGCACGCGGCTCGGCACGAGGTAGTCGCGCGCGCCTTCCGGCGAGCTCTTCGTCAGGATCGGCGTCTCCACCTCGACGAACTGCTCGCCGTCCAGGAAGTCGCGGAAAATTTTCGCAGCCTTGGAGCGGAGCAGCAGCGTGCGCTGCATCTCCGGACGGCGCAGGTCCAGGTAGCGATACTTCAGGCGGAGCGTCTCGTCCACCTCGATGCCGTCCTCGATCGGGAACGGAGGCGTCTTGGCCGCGTTCAGCACTTCGATCTCTGTGACGCGCACCTCGATCTCGCCCGTTTCCAGGTTCGGATTGCGCGTCTCCGCGTCGCGCTCGACGACCTTGCCTTTGACGGCAAGCACGTACTCGCTGCGCGCGCGATCGGCGACAGCCAGCGCATCGCCGGAGAAGTCCGGGTTGAAGACGATCTGCACGATGCCGGTGCGGTCGCGCAGGTCGATGAACAGCACGCCCCCGAGGTCGCGGCGGCGCTGCACCCACCCTTTCAGTTCGACGGTCTTGCCTACGTCCGCCTTGCTCAAGCGTCCGCATTGAATGATGCTGCTCATATCCTTCACTCCTTGTCGGTAGTTGGCTGTTCGTTGCGGATCGCAGCGGCCAGGCCGCTCAGGGGCACCATCCGCTGCTCGCCCGTATCCATCCGCTTGAGCGCGATCTGCCCTTGCGCCAGCTCGTCGTCGCCGAGGATCGCCGTGAAGCGGGCGGCATAACGGTCGGCGGATTTCATTTGGGCTTTCATCTTGCGCCCTTGGTAGTCGCGATCCGCCGACAATCCGGCGCCGCGCAGCGCATGCAGCTGCCGGGACACCTCGCGCTCGGCCGCCTCGCCGAGAGCGACCAGATAGACGTCGAGCGGCTGCGCCGCCGAAGCCTCCTCCTGCTGATGCTCCAGGATGAGCACGGTGCGCTCGAGGCCGAGGCCGAAGCCGACGCCCGGCTGGTCCGGCCCGCCGATCTCGCCGACGAGGCCGTTGTAGCGCCCGCCGCCGCCGATCGTGTCGATCGCGCCGATGCCCTCCGCCTTGAATTCGAAAGCGGTGTGCGTGTAGTAATCCAAGCCGCGCACGAGGCGAGGGTTGATTTCATACGGGATGCCCATGTCGTCGAGGGCGGCTTTCGCCTGGGCGAAGTGCTGCGCGCTCGCCTCGTCGAGGCTGTCGAGAATCGACGGCGCGCCTTCGAAGTGCTCCTGGTCGACCTTGCAGTCCAGCACGCGCAGCGGATTGCGGTCCATGCGCGACTGGCAGTCCTTGCAAAGCAGCTGCCGCTTCGGCTCGAGGAAGTCGAGCAGCTTGGAGCGGAATTGCGCCCGCACCTCCGGCGTGCCGACGGAATTGATCTCGACGCGCACGCCGCGCAGCCCGACCTCCGTGTAGAACGTGTAGCCGAGCGCGATCACCTCGGCGTCAAGCGCGGGGTCCGCCGAGCCGAGCGCTTCCACGCCGAACTGATGGAACTGGCGGTAGCGTCCCGCCTGCTGGCGCTCGTAGCGGAACATCGGCCCGATGTAGTACAGCTTGGTCAGATCCGGCTCGCCGTACAGCTTGTTCTCCACGTAGGCGCGCACGACGCCCGCCGTCCCCTCCGGCCGCAGCGTCAGGCTGCGGCTGCCGCGGTCCTCGAACGTATACATTTCCTTCTCGACGATGTCCGTCGTCTCGCCGACGCCGCGGCGGAACAGATCCGTCGACTCGAACATCGGCGTGCGGATTTCCCTGAAGTTGAAGCGTCGGCAGATTTCCCGCGCCTTCGCCTCTACGAGCTGCCAGCGCTCGACCGCTCCGGGCAGCAAATCCTGAGTGCCCGGCATTTTTTGAAACCTCATGCATGCCCCTCCTGTCTCTATTTCCTCGCATCGCCCGGGCGGGCGGAAAACAGCAAAAAGGCTCCCGTCCGCCGGCGACGACATGTCGCCAGGGACGAGAGCCATCGTTCATTCTCCCGTGGTGCCACCCTGATTCCGAATGCGAAGGCTACTGCCAGCCCGCGCGTCCGCTCCGATGCGGTTAACGCCCGCCACACGCGATCAGCTACTTCGTTCCCGTTTCGCCGACCGTTCTCCGGGATGTCCTTCTTCCAGCCACCATAAGGACGCTTGCAGCCGAACGGCGTCCCTCTCTGCGTACGTGTGCTGAACTACTTGTTCCCATCATCGAAGCCATATGAGTGAATTTCCACCATTCTACCGCGCTGCAGGGATCAAGTCAAGAATCCGGCAAAAAAAGGACCCGGAGCGGCAGCTCCGGGCAACAGGTCAACCTATTAAAAAGGGGGTCGAGGTTCAGTATAGCCCTCTTATGTTAAGGCAGCGTTCCGGTCGGATTACAATTCGATGACAAAACGGTCAGGGGCGCTCGGGCTCAGGCTGCTTGCGCGCCGGAGCCGGAGCCGAGCAGGCCCAGTCCTCCGCGAACTCGAGATCCTCCTCGAGATCCTCCAGCAGCAGCGCCTCGCGCCGCTCGGCCTGCAGCAGCCGGCGTCCCGCTCCATCCAGCATGAGCTGCTTGCGTCCTATTCGCATGACATGCACTTCCTTTCGAAAATTGAGCCACGGATGCCGCGAACCATTTCGATAAGTAGTGTTGCCACGCCCGGCCGGACTTAATCCTGCTCGCCGGCCGCGCGAACCGCCTTTATTCCTTGCTGTCGATCACCAGCGTGACCGGCCCGTCATTGACGAGCGACACGTCCATCATCGCCCCGAAGCGTCCGGTCTCGACCTTGAGGCCGGATGCCCGCAGCGCAGCGTTGAACGCCTCGTACATCGGCTCCGCCTGCTCCGGGCGGGCCGCCGCCATGAAGTTCGGCCGCCGCCCCTTGCGGGCGTCGCCGTAGAGCGTGAACTGCGAGACCGACAGGATGTCGCCGCCCGCTTCCTTGACGCTGAGATTCATCTTGCCGGACTCGTCCTCGAAGATGCGGAGCCCGACGATCTTGTCGGCCATCCATCTCAGGTCGGCCTCGCTGTCCTCGTGGGTGATGCCCACGAGCAGCAGGAGACCGCGTCCGATGCGCCCCGTCGTCTCGCCCTCGACGGCCACCTGGGCCGAAGAGCAGCGCTGCACGACCACTTTCACGTGATGCCGCCTCCTCTTACTGCATGATCCGCTGGACGGAATAGATGTCCTTGACGCGCTTGATCTTCTCCACGACCGATTGCAGATGCTCGATGTTGCGGATGAGGATCGTCATGTGGATGATGACCATCTTGTTGCGTCCGGTGCGGCCGGTGACGGCGGAGATGTTCGTCTTGGACTCCGCCACCGCCTGCAGCACCTCGTTGAGCAGGCCGCGATGGTCATAGCCGGTAATCTCGATGTCGACGCTGTAGTTCGACTCCGCCGACTCCTCCCATTCGACCTCGATGACGCGGTCGGCGTCCTCGCCACCTTCTTCGAACGGGATGTTGGTGCAATCGCTGCGGTGCACGCTGACGCCGCGTCCGCGCGTGATGTAGCCGACGATGGCGTCTCCCGGCACCGGGTTGCAGCAGCGGGCGAACCGGACGAGCAGATTGTCGATGCCCTTGACCGTGACGCCTCCCGTAGCCGCCTTCTTGCGCGAGCCGGGAGATTTCATCTCGACCGGCTCGCTCGTCAGCTCGATCTGCTGCGCCGCCTCGGCCTCGCGCCGCATCTTCTCCGTCATCTTGGTGCAGATCTGCGCGGCCGTGATGCCGCCGAAGCCGATCGCGGACATCATGTCCTCGGGATCGTGGAAGCTGAACTTGGAGGCGGCCTCCATCAGCTTGTCCTCGGTCATCCAAGCCGACGGCTCCAGCCCCAGCTTGCGCAGCTCGCGCTCCAGCGCCTCGCGGCCCTTGATGACGTTCTCCTCGCGCCGCTCCTTCTTGAACCACTGCTTGATCTTGGCCCGGGCATGCGAGGACTTGGTGATCTTGACCCAGTCCTGGCTCGGCCCATACGAATGCTTGGACGTCAGGATCTCCACGATGTCGCCGGTCTTGAGCTTATGGTCGAGCGGCACGATGCGCCCGTTGACCTTGGCTCCGATCGTCCGGTTGCCGACCTCGGTATGGATGCGGTAGGCGAAGTCGAGCGGAACCGAGCCGGCCGGCAGCTCGATGACCTCGCCCTTGGGCGTGAAGACGAACACGAGATCGGAAAAGAAGTCCATCTTGAGCGACTCCATGAATTCCGATGCGTCCTCCGCCTCGTTCTGCAGCTCGAGGATTTCCCGGAACCAGCTCATCTTGTCCTCGATGTTGCCGCTCGGAGGCGTTCCTTCCTTGTACGCCCAATGCGCGGCGACGCCGTACTCGCTCGTCCGGTGCATCTCCCAGGTCCGGATCTGGACCTCGGTTGGCTCCCCGTTCGGTCCGACGACGGTCGTGTGGAGCGACTGGTACATGTTCGCCTTGGGCATCGCGACATAGTCCTTGAAGCGGCCCGGCATCGGCTTCCACAGCGTATGGATGATGCCGAGCGTCGCGTAGCAGTCCTTGATGTTGTCCACGATGATGCGGATCGCCATCAGGTCGTAAATCTCGTTGAACTGCTTGTTGCGCATCGTCATCTTGCGGTAGATGCTGTAAATATGCTTGGGGCGGCCGGAGATGTCGCCCTCGATCCCCATCTCGTCCAGCTTCTCGCTGATGCGCGAGATGACCTGGCCGATGAAGTCCTCCCGCTCCGCGCGCTTTTTCTTCATGAGGTTGGCGATCCGGTAGTACTGCTGGGGATTGAGGTACCGAAGAGCGGTATCCTCCATCTCCCACTTGATCGCCGAGATGCCGAGCCGGTGCGCGATCGGACAGAAAATCTCGAGCGTCTCGTAGGCGATGCGCCGCTGCGCTTCCTCCGATTGGAACTTGAGCGTCCGCATGTTGTGCAGCCGGTCGGCCAGCTTGATCAGGATGACGCGGATGTCCTGCGCCATCGCGACGAACATCTTGCGGTAGTTCTCGTTCTGATGCTCCTCCTTGGAGCGGAACTTGATCTTCTCGAGCTTGGTGAGGCCGTCGACGAGCATGGCGCACGTATCGCCGAAGCGGGCTCTCACCTGCTCGACCTCCACCGTCGTGTCCTCGACGACATCGTGAAGAAGCGCCGCGATGATGGACGTCACGTCCATCTGCATGTTCACGAGAATCTCCGCCACCGCCACCGGATGGAGGATGTAGGGCTCCCCGGACTTGCGCACTTGGCCGAAGTGAGCCTGGTCGGCAAAGTCATAGGCCTCCCGGACTCTGGCGAGATCCTGTTCCTTCATATAAGTCGACGCCTTAGCGAGTAATTGGTCTATGCCCATGAAACGTCCCTTTCTGAGTGTCAGGATTCGACTCCAGCCGTGTCCCCGTACCTATGAAAATTGGTTTAACTCTTATTATGCCCCCATCATGCGTTGCCCGTCAACTCGCTTGCCGCCTGACGCTTTTCGACATTCGCGGACAGCTGTCGCCCTCCCGCTCCTGTCTGCTCAAGATACCGAAACCGACTCCCGCTTCGCGCACGATTGATACCGAAACCAATTCCCGCTTCGCGCACCACTGGTACCGATACCGATTCCCGCTTCGCGCAACGACTGGTACCGAAACCGACTCCCGCTTCGCGCAACGACTGGTACCGAAACCGATTCCCGCTTCGCGCACGATTGATATCGAAACCGATTCCCGCTTCGCGCACGACTGGTACCGAAACCGATTCCCGCTTCGCGCAACGGGGACTCGTTCCGATCTCCCTGGAGCCCAGATTCCTTTGATTATTCTACTCAAAGAGGAAGGAATCCGGCCTCCAAGGGAACCGCTGCCGCTTCTCCACGAGCCCCCGTCCGCTTCGCTCCCCGGTTTCAACATACGCTCAATACTCCTAACGGTCGCCGATTTTCATCCGACTTCGTGCACAAATGACGGTAGTCCCGACCCCTTCGCTCATGCCCTTCGGCCGCTCGGAACCTCATGACGGTAGTCCCGACCCCTTCGCTCATGCCCTTCGGCCGCTCGGAACCTCATGACGGTAGCCCCGACCCCTTCGCTCATGCCCTTCGGCCGCTCGGAACCTCACGACGGTAGTCCCGACCCCTTCGCTCATGCCCTTCGGTCGCTCGGAACCTCATGACGGTAGTCCCGACCCCTTCGCTCATGCCCTTCGGCCGCTCGGAACCTCATGACGGTAGCCCCGCCCCCTTCGCTCATGCCCTTCGGCCGCTCGGAACCTCATGACGGTAGTCCCGACCCCTTCATTCATGCCCCTCGATCGCTCGGAACCTCATGACGGTAGCCCCGACCCCTTCGCTCATGCCCTTCGGTCGCTCGGAACCTCATGACGGTAGTCCCGACCCCTTCGCTCATGGCCTTCGGCCGCTCGGAACCTCATGACGGTAGCCCCGACCCCTTCGCTCATGCCCTTCGGCCGCTCGGAACCTCATGACGGTAGTCCCGACCCCTTCGCTCAACCTGATTGGTTGCTTGAAAACTCATCCAGGCAGCGCGGATCGCCTACGTATTGCATTGTCTCCTTAGACGATAAGGGTAACGGACCGAAGCGAGCCGTTGCCAATCGCCAAATCGGCGGCGGTCCGCTTCTCGGACTACTCGCGGAGAAACAGCAAAAAGGCCGGGGATCGCCCCCCCGGCCGTCATTATTTCCTGAGAAATAATTAATATTGGATGAGCGAGAAGACGTCCGTTCCGTCCAGCTTCTCGCGTCCGTTCAAGTACGTGAGCTCGATCAGGAACGAAGCCCCTACGACTTCGCCGCCGACCTGGCGGATCAAGTCCATCGTCGTCGCGATCGTACCGCCGGTCGCCAGCAGGTCGTCGGCAATCAGCACGCGCTGACCCGGCGCAATCGCATCCTTGTGGATCGCCAGCTTGTCCTTGCCGTATTCCAGGTCATAGGAGGCCTCGACGGTCTCACCCGGCAGCTTGCCGCTCTTGCGGATCGGCACGAAGCCGACGCCGAGCGCCAGCGCCAGCGGAGCGCCGATGACGAAGCCGCGCGCCTCCGGTCCGGCGATCAGGTCGATCTGCTTGTCTTTGAGCGCGGCCTTCATCTCCTCGATGGCCGCACGGTAGGCTTGGCCGTCGCCCAGCAGCGTCGTGATGTCCTTGAACCGGATGCCTGGCTGAGGGAAGTCCTCGATGACGCGGATATAGTCTTTGTAATTCATGTTCATTGATCTCCTTTTTATTCAACTCAAACTAGGTTCGGCTTGACGCTCCGGATGGAGCTGCGCCAGCCAGGCGCTTATCGCCTCCGGACGGTCCTGCAGAAGCGCGGCCAGCCGGGCCTCTTCGCGCGCCGCCTTCCAGGAGGGCGATTCGGCCAGCTCCCGGCGGCCGGGGGAGGGCTCCAGCGCCAGCGCGCCGCCCTCTTCCCGAAGGAAGCCGAGCTCCATGAAGACGGCCAGCGCAAGCTCCGCCGCAGGAAGCGGGCAGCCCGCTTGCATCGCCAGCTGCCGGGACGCCTCGCTGCGGCTGCCCGGGAGCGGCGCGAGCCGCCGCAGCCGTGCGTAGAGCTGCCCCATCCGCTCCCGTTCGGTCCAGTCTGCGCCCGCAGACGCCTGCCTTGGATAGAGCAGATGGAGGGCAGCGATTCCCGGCGTAAGGCGAAGGCCGGCTTCCAGCTCCGCCCACGAGGACGGCGCCTCCAGCAGCGCCAGCTCGCGGCAGCCGAAGCCTTCCGCCGGCAGCTCGGCCGGGCTGTAGCAGCGGAATCCTCCTGCCTCGCCGGCTCCCGCAGCGGCGGTCTCTTGCCGCGCAGGGCCTTGCAGCCTGGCAGGCGAAGCGACGGCCGCTCCAGCTTTCCCTTCGCGGAGCAAGCGTTCCCTCAGCCGGACGAGGAGCGCCAGCGGATCTCGGGTTCCCCGATGATCGAATACCCGCGGCTGCCGGACCGCCAAGTCCCGAATCATGAGCTGAGGGCGTTTTCGGCCGTTCCACTCGTTGATGCTCAGCTCTCCAACAATGTCGGCCGACGGGCTGCCTGCCAGCAGCTCCGCCAGGCCTCCCAGGCCGAAGCCGATCGCATCCAGCGCGCCGGCTCCCGACGTGCCGAGCGACAGCTTGAGATGGGACTGGTCCTTGCCGATCGTCCGCAGCTCGGCGAGCCTGGATCCCTGCAGCAGCACCTTGGGCAGCGGGTTGCCGCTTCCGAAAGGCTCCAGCAGAGCCAGCTGCTGGATCGTCTGCAGCGACGCTTCCTCAGGCGAGCAGACGAGATCGATCTCGCTTACCGGCACATAGTCGTCCGGCTTCAGCTGCCGCGACGCCTCCAGGCAAAGCCCGCGCTCCAGCTGCGCGAGATGCTCGTGCTTCAGCGTCATGCCGGCGGCTGCCGCATGGCCGCCATAATGCTCCATCAGATGCTTGCTGGCGCTCAGCGCCTCATATAGGTCGAAGCCCGGGATGGACCGGGCCGAGCCCTTGCACAGTCCGGTCTCGGAATCGTGTCCGAGCAGCACCGCCGGGCGGAAATGCCGTTCCAGCAGCTTGGAGGCGACGATGCCGATGACGCCAGGATTCCACCCCTGCCTCGCGAGCACGATGACGCCGGGATGGGGCTCTCCGGCCTCGTCGGCTCGCCGGCAGCGCTCCTGCCAGGCTTCCTCCGCCTCTTGCGCCATCTGCTCGACGATCGCGCGGCGGCGGACGTTCAGCTCGTCCAGCTCCCCGGCGAGGCCGGTTGCCTCGGACAAGTCCTGCGATATGAGCAGCCGCACCGCCGTATCGGCATGCTCCAGCCGGCCGGCCGCATTGATGCGAGGTCCCATCTGAAACCCGATATCGGACGCCGTCACCGATTGGAGCGACGTCCCGCACGCTTCGGCCAGAGCTTGGAAGCCCGGCTTCGGCGCGCGGCGCATCGTTTCCAAGCCGAAGCGAACCAGGATGCGGTTCTCGTCCTCGAGCGGCATCAGGTCCGCGACCGTGCCGAGCGCCGCGATGTCGCTCCACTCCAGCGGCGGACGGCCGAGCAGCGCCTGCGCGAGCTTGAAGGCGACGCCTGCCCCGGCAAGTCCCTTGAACGGGTACGGACAGCCTGGCTGCTTGGGATTGACGATCGCATCCGCCTCCGGCAGCACCTCGGGCGGCTCGTGGTGGTCCGTCACGATGACCGACAGGCCGAGGCTGCGGGCGCGCGCGATCGGCTCGACCGCGCTGATGCCGTTGTCGACCGTGAGGAGGAGCGAGAACCCCTGCTCGGCGGCACGTTCGACGGCCGGCACGTTCAACCCATAGCCTTCCTTCATGCGATGCGGAATATAATAGTCATGTCGGATGCCGAGCTCGCGGAGCAGGTAGAGCATGAGCGACGTCGAAGACACGCCGTCCGCGTCATAGTCGCCGTAGACGAGCACGCGCTCGTCGCGGGCGGCCGCCTCGCGGATCCGCTTCACGGCCGCATCCATGCCGAGCAGCCGGTAAGGATCATACAGCTCTTCCGCGCCGCCTCGCAAAAAACGTTCCGCCTCCTCCGGCGTCTCCTGGCCCCGAAGGACAAGCAGGCGCGCCGCCAGCGGAGACAGACGCAGCCGAGCCGCCAGCTCGGCCGCCTTTTGTTCGCCGGCTGCATCCAATTCGCGGATGCGCCAGCGGGTTTTGGACGGTATCACTCCCGTCACCAGCCTTTCCAGCAAACAAACGCTGCCGCTTAGCGGCAGCGTCGACTCACCTGTTTATTGCAATAAGGTCGGCATATGCTCCTGGTTCGGATCATGGTTCGATTTGTAGGGGTAGCCGGGATTGTACGGCTCGACGCAGATCCGCACCTCGACGATCTGCAGGAAGCGCTTCTGCACGAGCGTCTTCACTCTCCTCGCGATCTCCGAGCCTTCCATGACCGAGATGCGGGGATTGACGCTGATGACGATATCCGCGACCAGCTTGCCCTCGTGATGGAGCGGCTGCGCGGCTTCGACCGTGACGACGCCGTCGATGCGCTGGATCAGCTCCATCAGACTGTTCGCCAAAGCTTCGTCCGCAGGCTGCGGCTCGACCCGCGGCCGTCCGGCCTGCATGATGAGGCCGTAGCCCTTGCAGACAAGGATGACGGCAATGAGCGCCGAAGCGAGCGGGTCCAGATAGAGCAGCCATTCGACGCCGCTCTCTCCTCCCGCCCAAGCCGCTCCCGCTCCGGCCGTCGCGGCGATGGAGGAGAGCCACTCGGTCGCCGGAGCCGTCCCGCGCAGCGCGAGCAGGCGGAGCAGCAGGCACGCCGGAACGACGAAGGCCGCCGGCCACTTCGGATACGTTTCGAGCGGAGCGAGCAGGTCCTGGGCTGCCAGCATCGCCAGCTCCAGCCCGATCAGCATGAGCAGGATCGAGAACAGATAGGCGGGCGCATGCTCGGCTCCGCCGAGCCATCGGCGGGAGCGGGCCGACCGCGCGTGACGCGAAGCCTCGCCGCTCGCCAAGTAGCTGCCGCACGCGTCCGCTGCCGAGCGGAAGGCGTCGGCGAGCACGGCAGAGCTGCCGAGCAGCGCACCCGACGCCCCTTTGGCAAGCGCCAGTCCGAAATGAACGGCAGTGCTCCTTTTGCCGGAGACGGCAAGGGGCTGTAGCTTGATGGCCATCGGAGGCGCCTCCTGACTATGAAGCGGCTTGGTTGCCCGCAGGCGCCTGCTTCGGCTTGGACTTGGACTTCATGAGCAGCCACAGCGGGCTCGCGATGAAGATGGAGGAGTAAGCGCCGCAGAACAGGCCGATCAGGATCGCCAGCGAGAACAGCCGGATCGACTCGCTGCCGAGAACGAACAGCGCGGCGGCTGCGAACAGCACCGTCACGGCCGTATTGATCGAGCGGGTCATCGTCTGCCAGACGCTGTCGTTGACGAGCTTGCGCAGGTCCGCGGGCGACTTGATCTTGGCGAAGCGCAGGTTCTCGCGTATCCGGTCGAAGATGACGATCGTGTCGTTGATGGAATAGCCGATGATCGTCAGGATCGCCACGATGAACGGCAGGTTCACCTCGAGCCGGAACACGGAGAAGATGCTGATGACGAGAAACGCGTCATGCACGAGCGAGACGATGGCCGCGAGGCCGAAGCGCCACTCGAAGCGGATCGCCATATAGATGACGATGCCGATGCTCGCGACGATCATCGCCTTGAGCGCGTTCCACTGCATCTCGCGCGCGATCTCGACGTCGACCGTATTGACCTCGACCGAGGCGGCCGGGTCGAACTTGGCCTTCAGGTCGGTCTTGAGCTTGTTCTCCTGGTCCTGGGAGAGCACCTCGTCGAAGCGGATCGTCATGCGGTCCTGACCGAAGCTCGGCGCATTGTGCTTGCCGTAGCCGCCGTCGGTCAGGAACGTCTCGACCTCGGCGCGCTGGCTTTCGAGGTTTTTGGACGATTGCACGTCGACGCTCGAGCCGGAGCTGAAGTCGACGCCGTAGTTCAGGCCCAGAGACGCGAGCGAGATGATGCCTCCAAGCGTGACGACGATGGCGAAGATATAGAAATACTTGCTGTATTTGACGAAATCGATTCTCGATTCCCTGAAGTTGCGCAGGTCCTTGTTTTTAGAGGGCACGGATTTCACTCTCCTTTACCCCGTAGTAGCCCGGCTTGACGAATAGACCGCTCTTGATCATGAGCCAGAGCAGGTAACGGGATACGACGACGTTGGAAATGAGGCTGATCAGCACGCTGAGCAGCAGCGTGATCGCGAAGCCCTTGACGGAGCCGACGCCGATGAAGAACAGCACGAGCGAGGCGATGATCGTCGTCACGTGGGAGTCGATGATCGTGCGCAGCGACGTCTTGGAGCCCGCGCGGAAGGCGCTGTTCAGGCTCTTGCCGGAACGCAGCTCTTCCTTGATCCGCTCGGCGGTGATGATGTTGGCGTCGACGGCGATGCCGATGCCGAGGATGAACGCCGCGATGCCCGGCAGCGTCAGCGTCGCGTCGAGCGCGATATGCGCCGCGAGCAGCAGCCAGGTGTAGATGATGAGGGACACGCTCGCCGCGAGTCCAGGAACGCGATAGAAGACGAGCATGAAGAGCACGATGAACACCGTGCCGATGAGGCCGGCGAAAATCGTATCGTCGAGCGATTTCTGGCCCAGCGTCGCGCCGACGGACTGGGTATATTTGACCTCGAGCTTCAGCGGAAGCGCGCCGAGGTTGATCGTGTCGCGCAGTTCCATCGCCTCATCCCGAGTGAAGCTGCCGGTAATGGAGGCTTCGCTTTGGTTGATTTCGCCCGAAACGCGCGGCGCAGAAATCTCCCGGTCGTCGAGATAGATGGCGAGCACGTTCTTGCCTTCCGGAAGCTTGGCCACTTCCCGTGTGATTTCGCCGAATTTCGAAGCGTCCTTGAGCTTGATGGAGATGCCGTACTCGTTGAGCGCGCTCTGCTGCAGAGCAGCTCCATTCTCCTTGAAGTCTTGGCCGGTCAGCTCGATCTTGCAGTAGCCCTCGCCGTCCTGGCAGCCGCGCGCGCTGCGGAACGTCAGGTTCGCCGGCTTGACGAGCGTCTCGCGGAGCTCCGCTTCCTTGCTCTCTTCCATGCCGGCGATGCGGATGCGGATCCGGTCCGCGCCTTCGGTCGTGACCTCCGGCTCGGAGACGCCGGTCTGGTTCACCCGTTTCTCAAGGCTTTTGGCCGTTTCGTTCAACGATTCCTTCGTTACCGTGCCGCCTTCGTACAAGGGCGTGGCTTGGTACAGGATTTCGAATCCGCCCTTGAGGTCGAGGCCGAGTCTAGTCTTGTCCAGCAGGGCGGGGCTTGTTGCACCAATGACGCCTAAGCTTACGACGACAATGAGCAGGAATGCCAGCATCCGTTTCATATGCCTGATGTTCCTCCTTAAGTTCTCAATCGTATCTATTATAACGACCGCCAAAATGGGAGTCAAAAAAGAAAACCCCTGCTTCTCAGGGGTTTTGCCAGGCGCTCATCGTCAGATGATGCATCAGCTGCTGCGGCTTGAGCGACAGGATGTCGTTGACGAGCCGATGCAGCGGCGGCTCGCCGCTCTTCGCATATCTCGCGTTCACGCACTCCCATATATCCGGTCCGGACACCGATTCGTACCCGATCCAGCGGAACTCCTCCGCCTTGCTCTCGCACAGGACGAACAGCTCCGCCGCGATCTCGTCCTCCGACGCCTCGCGTGCATGATGCTCCCCGAAGGGAAGAATTTCCGTCATTCGGCCTGCCGCCTCCCTCGCTGCTTCGATCGTCCAGCCGTCTTGATCCCATCGCTACCCCTTCGACACGTGGACCCCATTTCCTGCACGAGGAGCTTTTTTCATTTAAAAAAATGGATGGAGACATGCCCCTGCCCCCTGTCCGCATAGACTGGTCTACGGACGCGCTCTGCACCTCGCCGCTCTCTCCATGGCGGCGGCAGAGCCGATTACGGCCAAGCGGAAAAGAGAGGTTGCCATGACGAAACAAACGTTCATCAAGGGAGCGATGATCCTGCTTGCCGCAGGCGTCGTCAACCGCATCCTCGGCTTCGTGCCCCGGATCGCGCTGCCCCGGGTCATCGGCGCCGAAGGCGTCGGCCTGTACCAGCTCTGCTATCCTTTTCTCGGCGTCCTGCTGACGCTCATTACCGGCGGCATCCCGGTGGCTGTCGCCAAATGGGTCGCCGAAGCCGAATCTCAAGGCAGCGGCGCGAGGGTTCGCCAGATTTTCCGCGCCGCGATGGGACTGACCGTCGCCCTCGCCCTGCTCATGACGAGCGTCATGCTGCTGTCCGCCAAGTGGATCACGACGCAGGTGCTGACCGACCCGCGGGTGTACGAGGCGTTTCTGGTCATGGCGCCGATGCTTCTGCTCATCGGCGTCTCCTCCGTCTATCGCGGGTATTTCCAGGGCAAGCAGAACATGATCCCGACCGCCCAGTCGCAGGTCGTGGAGACGGTGCTGCGGATCGCCGCCCAGCTGACGCTCGCCGCGCTGCTGCTGCCGATGGGCCTGCAGTGGGCGGCGGCCGGCGCGATGATGGGCACCGTGATCGGCGAGGTGGCGGCGCTGCTCGTCATGCTGCATCATGCGCGCAAGGACGCCCGCGACCGGACCGGGCTGAAAGCGCCGGCTGCCGAAGTCGCGGTGCCGCTGGAGCCGCTGCCCCCCGGCAGGGCCCCGGTGCTCCGCAGGCTGCTCCGCCTGTCCGTGCCGATCACCGGCAGCCGGCTCGTCGGATCGCTGTCGTACCTGCTCGAGTCCATCCTGACCGCCCGCAGCCTCGCGGCCGCCGGCATCGCGACGGGAGCCGCTACGGCCCAGTACGGCGCGCTCCAAGGGATGATCATCCCGCTGCTGCTGCTCCCGACCGCGCTCACCTACTCCCTGTCCGTGTCGCTCGTCCCTTCGCTGTCGGCGGCCGCGGCGCGCGGCGACCGCGCGGCCATCCACTTGCGGCTGCATCAGTCGCTGCGGCTCGCTCTCGTCAGCGGCGCCCCCTTCGTCGTCATCATGGGGCTGCTCGCCGAGCCGCTTTGCCGCATTCTGTACGACCATGCCGAGATCGCGCCGCTGCTCGCGCTGCTCGCTCCCGTCGGCATCTTCATCTATCTGCAAGGACCGCTTCAAGCCGCGCTGCAAGCGTTAGACAAGCCAGGCACGGCGCTTCTGAACACGTCGATCGGCGCCGCCGTGAAGCTGTATCTGATCGTCGAGCTGGCCTCCCGTCCGGAGCTCGGCATCTACGGCGCCGTCATCGCCATCTCCGTGAATATCGCGCTCGTCACGCTGCTGCACGGAATCAGCGTGCTGAGGATTTCCGGCTTTCGCATGCAGCTGCCCGACTTCATCAAGGTCGGCGCCGCGATGGTCATCATGGGAGCGGCCTGCCGCTGGATCATGTCCCACCATCCGCTGACGCTCGAATGGCTCGGCCTGGCCCTCGCCTGCGCGGTCAGCGCGCTCCTTTACTTGGCGCTGATGGCCGTCATGGGCATCATCAACCGGCATGACCTCCGCCGCATCCCCGGCATCGGGCGCTGGTTCGGATAAGCCGGACGCGAAAAGGAAAGAGCAGCCGCGGCATGCGGCTGCTCAAGGCTTCTTCTTGATGTCGACGAACAGCTCTCCCTTGTGGTCGACCGAGCAGAAAAAGACCTGCTTGTAATCCGACACGTTGAACTTCCGCAGCTGCTGCTTCAGCCAGAATCGATTCTTCTCCAGCTTTTCCAGGCTTTTGTCAAGCACCTTTCCATCCATGATGAGTGGAATCGGCAGCGTTTCGAATCGATAGCTGACCGGCAGCTTCAACTGCACCGGCTTGTCCCGCACGTCGTCGCCGGCACTCCCCGCTTCGGATCCGCTGCTGCCCTCGCCGGCCGGAGCGTCCCCTTTCCCTCCGCCGCCCGAGCCGTTCCTTTGCTGTTCCTTGGGGATGACCGACAGCTTGCCGCTCGTCTCCAGAATCGCGAACTCGACGTCCGCCACGCGCGCGACCTGGTTCTCCCTCAGCTGCTGCAGCAGGTCGTCCAAATTGTAGCGCTGCTTGCGCATCTCCTCCGGATCGAGCTTGCCGCCGGCGATGATGACGCTCGGCTTGCCGTCGAACAGCAGGCGCAGGCGCCGGTTCTTCATGCTGATGAAGGCGATGCCGACCTGAATCGCCATCAGGATGACCATCGGCACGATGCCGTCCAGCATCGGCCGCTCCGTATCCTCGATGACGAGCACGGCGATCTCGGCGATCATGAACGAGATGACGAGGTCGAAGACGCTCATCTTGCCGATCTCGCGCTTGCCCATCAGCCGCATGATGAGGAACACGACGAAATAAATCAGAATCGTGCGAAGCAGCAACGATCCAAAGTCCATGTCAGGCCCGCCTCCCCTCTCTGGCGCTTGTTCATGGGCTATTGTCGGCTTTTCGCCGTTCCGGCATGCGGCTGCTCCGCCATCGAAATGTTGGCAATTGCCGTTCCTTTCGCCTAGAGGCGCGGACGGCGGCGACTTGTACTAATTCAGCCGGCTTGGCCATATGGTGAAGGGAATCGAACTCTCGGAAGGTGGGGATCCGATATGAATCCAATCAAGACCGTACCTAAAGTAAGGCTCGGCTCGCCGATGATGGCCGGACTTGTCTTCGCCGCATTATGGCTCGCGCTCGGCGCGCTGCTGATGTCGCTGCTCCTGTACGCGGGCGGCCTGCACGAATCGTCGCTGCCCGCCTGGTCGCTCGGGGTCCATGGCGCGGCCGCGCTGTGCGGAGGCTTCACCTCGGGCAAGCGAAGCGGCGCGAAGGGCTGGTATCACGGGGGCTTGCTCGGGCTTGGCTACGGGCTGCTCGTGCTGCTCGTCAGCTTTTTGGCGGCGGATGCCGGCATCGGGGCGCGAACGGGCATCCTCTTCCTGATCGTCGCCCTGGCCGGAGCTTTCGGAGGCATGGTCGGCGTCAATTTGCGCAAATAATCTGGAATCAATTGAGAGCCGTGTAAATAACAAGCCGATATGCTATACTTGCTTACGTTCGTCTGCCAGGCTCCACGGAGGCGGCGTCGCATCAGGTTGACCTTTAGGGGGAAGCATATTGGCTATCTTTCATTCCATGAATCAAGTGACCTTATATACGATCCTGACATCCGCTCTGCTCATCGGGTTCGGGACGGGGCGCAACCCGCTTCGGGCCGCCTGGGTATTCGTCCGCAATCTGGCGACCCGTCCGCGCTACCTGCTGCTGTTCGGCTCGCTGCTCGGCATCCTGTTCCTCAACAAGTTCGAGCTCACGCTCGAAAAGGCGATGAAGCCGCAGCCGGACTTCACGCCGTACATCTTCGCCCTCGAGGGCCGCTTCGTCGAGAACTTCCAGCAGCTGTTCCATGCCGAGTGGCTGACGCCGTTCCTGGCCTTTTTCTACATCGTCGTGTTCCAGAGCGTGCTCGTCGCCTCGCTCGGCATCTACATGTTCCAGGACCGCACGGGCAGACAGTTCACGGCGACCTGTTATGCCGTGATGATCAATTATCTCGTCGCCATTCCGTTCTATCTGTTCCTTCCGGTCAAGGAAGTATGGGCCTTCGACCCGAACGTGCATTTTTACATGCTCGAGTCGTTCCCCACGTTCGAAATGATGTACCGAGGCCTCTCGGGCCTCGACAACTGCTTCCCGAGCCTGCACACGTCCATATCCGTCACGATGGCGCTGCTCGCCGCCCGGTCGGGCAACCGGCGCTGGGCTTGGTTCGCCGGCATCAATGCCGCCATCATTATTTTCACCATTTTCTACATGGGCATCCATTGGCTCACCGACATGCTCGGAGGCTTGGGCCTGGCGGCCTTCTCCGTCGCCCTCGCCTATCGTCTGGCCGACTTGAGCTCGCTTCGCAAGCCGCTGCCGACCGTGCAGGGCTGACGCTTTGCTTTCTCGATCCTGTCTTCAGGACCGCGATGTCCCGCCGCAGCGGGTATATCGCGGTCCTTTTTCGCGCGGCGAATATCTCCGAACGCGCTTTGAGCGTCGTCACCATGGTTCACCCGCGCCCCTGGTTCAAGATCGATCGCTTCCAGCCCGTTATCGCTTGCGAATAAGCCATCCCCTGTCCTATTGGACGGGGTATACTGTAGAAAAGAGGAGGCGAGCCGGATGACGAGACAGCTGGAGCTGTTGCTGCTGCTGCAGGCGGAGGGCAAGAAAAGCGTGCGGGAGCTGGCCCGACAGCTTGAGGTTTCCCCCCGCACCGTGCAGCGCGATCTCGACTCCCTCTCCGCAGCGGGGATACCTGTCGTCGCCGAAAGGGGCGGGGGCGGCGGTTGGAGGCTGATGGAAGGCTACCGGACACGGCTGACCGGAATGACGGATGCGGAGTGGAGAGCGCTGCTGCTCGCTTCGGGCAGTCCCGCCGCAGCCGAGCTGGGCTGGTCGTCGGAGCTGGACAGCGCGCTGCTGAAGCTGCGGGCGGTGCAGCCCCGCGCCTCTCTGCCGCATGCCAACGCGCTTCAGTCGAAGCTGCTGCTCGATGGCGAAGGCTGGAATGCGGCCGAAGCCGCGCAGCCGCATCTCAGCCTGCTCATGGAAGCGGTGCTGCAGGACCGGCGGGTCCGCTTCCGGTACGCCCGCCCCTCATCGAACCCGACATCTGCGGCTGAAGCCGAACCTCCTCCTCTTCGCGAACGGCTGGCCTGTCCGCTCGGCCTCGTGCGCAAAGGAAGCTCCTGGTACCTCGTCGCCGACGAGCTGGAAGAAGCGCGATCGGATTCGCCGCAGCAGACGCCGATCCGCAAGACGTTCCGCGTCTCGCGGGTGCAGGAGGCACAGCTGGACGAGCAGACATTCTCTCGTCCGGAGCCGTTCGACCTCCCGTCCTGGTGGGCATCATCGGTAGCGGATTTTCAAGCGGCGCTGCCGAAGCCGATGACGGCCGTCCTGCTCCTGCCATCGGATTCGCTGGCCCGCTTGAAACGCATGCGCTATGTCTCCGTCGAAAATAGCTCTATCCGTCTGTGGAGAGGCGAGCGGCCGGATTGCTCCGAAAGGCCTGACGAGGACGCGGAAGAGGGCGTCTGGCTGCAAGCCGAGGTCCGGTTCGATACGATGGATTATGCGGCGAGCGTCCTGCTGTCCTTGGCTCCGGAGGCAGTGGCGCTGCAGCCTCTGGAGCTGCGCCGCGAGATTCGGGAGCGCGCCCTTCGCCTCGCCCGCATGCACGAATAAAACGAAAAAAGGACCAAGCTGATCGATCAGCTTGGTCCTTTTTTTTGTCCAGCCGTGCGCCGGCCTGTCGAGACGGCTGCGCGCGGCAGCTTCGAGGAGCTTACAGCGTGCCTTCCGGCTCCACCTTGTCGCTCTTCTCTTCCTTGGCGGCCGCTCTGCTCTCTGCCGGAGCCGGAGCGCTGCTCAGCACCGTATTGATGGCGCTGCGCTCGAAGGTAATGCGGGCCGTATCGTTGACGCGAAGCACGACCGTGTCGTCGGTCAGCTCCACGATCGTGCCGTGCATGCCGCCGATCGTCGAGATCTTGTCGCCTTTCTTCAGCGCGCCGAGCAGCGCGTTGCGGGCTTTCTGCTTCTTTTGCTGCGGACGGATCAGCAGGAAGTAGAACACCACGAACATGAGGATGAAGGGAAGCAGCATTCCCCAGATGCCGCCGCCGCTGGCAGGTTGAGATGCGAGATACATGGAAAGGACCCCTTTCGGATGCGTGTCGATTCTTTCGGCCTCGCGGCCGGTCTTTAAAAGCCTTTTTCGTTGTCGTGCAGGCCGTACATCGTGAAGAACTCGTTGCGGAAGTCGAGCAGCCGATCCTCCTGGATCGCCTGGCGCACCCCGCGCATCATCTCCAGCAGGAAATGCAGGTTGTGGTACGTCGTCAAGCGGATGCCGAACGTCTCGTCCGCCTTGATGAGATGGCGGAGATAGGCGCGAGAGTAGTTGCGGCACGTATAGCAGGAGCAGTTCGGATCCAGCGGACCGAAGTCCTCCGTATGCTTGGCGTTGCGCAGGTTGACGCGGCCCTCGCTCGTCATCGTCGTGCCGTTGCGCGCGATGCGCGTCGGCAGGACGCAGTCGAACATGTCGATGCCGCGGATGGCGCCGTCGAGCAGCGCGTCCGGGGAGCCGACGCCCATCAGGTAGCGGGGCTTGTTCGACGGGAGCAACGGCACGGTCTCCTCCAGCACCTCGTACATGAGATGCTTCGGCTCGCCGACGCTCAGACCTCCAATAGCATACCCCGGAAAATCAAGGGAAGTCAAATCCGCCGCGCTCTGGCGGCGCAGGTCGGCGTGCATGCCGCCTTGCACGATCGCGAACAGGCCCTGGTCGCCCGGACGGGCGTGCGCCTTGAGGCAGCGCTCGGCCCAGCGCGTCGTCCGCTCGAGCGACTGCTTGATGTACTCGTACTCCGCCGGATAAGGCGGGCACTCGTCGAACGCCATCATGATGTCCGAGCCGAGCGCGTTCTGGATTTCCATCGCCTTTTCCGGGGAGAGGAACAGCTTGTCTCCGTTCAGATGGGAGCGGAAGTCCACGCCCTCCTCGCGGATCTTGCGCATGTTGCTGAGCGAGAACACCTGGAAGCCCCCGCTGTCAGTAAGGATCGGGCGGTCCCAGTTCATGAAGCGGTGCAGGCCGCCCGCCTTGGCGATGAGCTCATGGCCGGGACGCAGCCAGAGATGGTACGTATTGCTGAGGATGATGTGGGCGTCCATCTGCTTGAGCTCTTCCGGGCTCATCGTCTTGACGGTCGCCTGGGTGCCGACGGGCATGAAGGCCGGCGTCTCGATGACGCCGTGCGGCGTGTGGACGCGGCCGAGCCGCGCTCCGGTCTGCTTGCAGGTCTTGATCAGTTCGTAAGTTACAGCCACGGTTCACTCTTCCATTCCTAATAGATAAACATCGCATCGCCGAAGCTGAAGAACCGGTATTGCTCCCGGACGGCAGCCTCATAGGCGGCGAGCACGTTCTCGCGGCCGGCCAGCGCGCTGACCAGCATGACAAGGGTCGACTTGGGCAGATGAAAATTCGTCAGCAGGGCATCCACGGCCTTGAACGCATAGCCGGGATAAATAAAGATGTCGGTCCAGCCGCTGCAAGCCTGCAGTCCGTCCGGAAACCGCTGGGCCGCCGTCTCAAGCGTGCGCGCGGAAGTCGTGCCGACGGCGACGATGCGGCCGCCGCGCTCGCGCGTGCGGCGCAGCCGGGCCGCCGTCTCCTCGCTCAGCTCGTAATACTCGGAGTGCATCACATGCTCCTCGATCGTATCCGCCGAGATCGGGCGGAACGTGCCGAGGCCGACATGCAGCGTCAGCGGCGCGACCTCGACGCCCGACTGCTGCAGCTCCTCCAGGAAGTCCTGGCTGAAATGAAGCCCTGCCGTCGGCGCGGCAGCCGATCCCGCCTGGCGGGAATAGACCGTCTGGTAGCGTTCGCGATCGTCAAGGCGCTCCTTGATATAAGGCGGCAGCGGCATCTCGCCGAGGCGATCCAGCAGCTCGGGGAAGATGCCTTCGTAGAGGAAGCGGACCGTACGTCCGCCCATCTCCCCTTCCTCCTCGACGACGGCTCGCAGCAGCGGTTGTCCGTCCGCTCCTTCTCCGAACGCAATGACGGCTCCGGTCCGCAGCTTCTTGCCGGGCTTGGCCAGCGTCTCCCACGTGTCGCCGTGAAGCGGCTTCAGCAGCAGCAGCTCGGCCTTGGCGCCCGTATCTTCCTTGATGCCGAGCAGACGGGCCGGGATGACCCGCGTGTCATTGACGACAAGCGTATCGCCCGGTCGGAGATAGTCCTTGAGGTCGCGGAATGAATGATGGCCGAGCTCGCCCGTCTGCTTGTCGAGCGTCAGCAAGCGGGAGGCGGTCCGCTCCGCGAGCGGCGTCTGCGCGATCAAATGCTCCGGCAGATGAAAATCGTAGTCTTCTACATTCATGAAATCAGTATCCGTCCTTAACGAGTTCAATCTCTTTATAGTAGTATTTCAGAATCGCGTCGTACGCATACCCCTGCTCGGCAAGGCCTTTGGCCCCGTATTGCGACAGCCCGAGGCCGTGCCCGTAGCCGGTGCCGCGGATATACCACGATGCTCCGGAAGCGACGGGGCGAATCGCCCCGCCTGCGCCGGCGACGTTCAGCGAGGCTCCTCCCGAGGAAGAAGCCTTGGCTCCGCCTGCGCCGAGCACCTGCACGGCCGCGCCGGCTTCCTTGGCGCCGATCTGGCCGCCGCCGCCGAGCAGCGACAGCGACGCCGGCTCGATCCAAAAGCGCGTGCTCGGCAAGCCGCCGAGCGCCCCGCGCAGGCTGTCCGGCGACTTGACGCCGAGCTCCTTGCCGTTGACGAGCAGCTTGGTCACCCTTCCCGAAGGGCCGCGCTGACCGACCTCCAAGGACGTAATCGGCCCCGAGACCGCCGAGGCCGTCTTGCCCTTCATCGCGTCCAGCAGCTGCTGGCTCGTGAACGGTCCCCGAATCCAGTTCATCTCGTTGGACTGGGGCACTGTCTCCAGCACGGTCACCTTGGCGCCGGCGCCGAGCTTCTCCACTGCGGCGACGCCGGTCTGGACGAGCGGAATCGGCCGCACGTTCGTATCGGCCGCCTTGGCGGTGGCGGTCTGCGCGCCAGAGCCGCCGGCGCCGGACAGCGTCACGGTGTCCGAGCGGACGAAGCCGCTCTTGCCTGACGGCGTCAGCACCCGATGCCAAGCGAGCAGGCCTTTTTCGGACGAGCCGTCGGGACTTGCCACGCTGCCCAGATAGGGAACCGGATTGCCCCACACCTCGGCGGGATCGGCCGTCTGGCCGCCCGAGCTGGAGGAGAATACGGCCTCGATCGGCTTTCCGGCCGACTTGAGCACGACGCCAGCCGTCGCATCGACCGCCTGGATCGTCGTCGGCTTTTCGGAGGACGTGCCGTTGTACGCCTGGCTGAGCGTCGTGTCGACGACCTCGGCGATGCCGAAGCCGCTGCCTTGGGCGAGGGCATAGGAGCGGGCGGCGACGGCCTGCGCCTTGAGCGCCTCCGCATGCCAGGAGCCCGGCATCTCGCCGCCGACGACCGAATACAGATACTCTTCGAAACCGAGCTCGTTGATGACGGCGAGCGCGCCGTTGTAGCTGCCGACTTCCACCTGGCCTCTGTACGTACGTCCGTACCGCTCGGCAAGTTTCACCGGCTCGGCTCCCGCCGGACGGACGACGGCGAAGGAGCCGGACGGAGCTTGGTACAGCGGCGTCGGCGAGCTCTCCTTTTGGCTGATCGACAGCTCCTGCCGCTTCATCAGATAGGCGCCTGGGGAAGCCGGCGCGAGACCGGCCGCTTCCGCGACACCGGCCAGCTTGAGCCGGACCGCGTCGAGGCCGGCCGCATCCGCCGCCGCTCCGACCAGCACGGAATAGGCGGTCCCGCCGCCGCCCGGCCGGAGCGCCACGAACGTCTCGACCCCGGCCGCGCCGAAGACGCCGGCGGCGGCGAGCGCCTCTGCCTCGGTCGCGAAGGCGGCCGTCTCCAGATGGAGCGGACCGCGCACCGTGCCGGCTCCCCCGCCGAATGCCTTGACGGTCGCGTTTTGCGTCCATTTGGCGAGCGCCGTCGAGGCCGCGGAGGCGGTCGCATACGCCCCCTCCGTCACCTCGTATGCGCCAGCGCCTGCGCGGGACGTCTTTTCCAGCACGGGATTGCCGCCGGCCGCCTTGACGGCCTTGGTCACGGCAAGCGCCGCGGCGAAGTCGGCGCTCTGCCCCAGCAGCGCCGAATAGCCTTCGGCCATCGCCCTCAGCTCGGCGCCGGCCGGCACGGCATCCAAAAGCCCCGTCTCGCCGTTCTTCTTGACCGCGACACGAAGTCCGCCGGCCGAGCTCAGCGTAGCCGCCGGGGTGGACAGCGTGTATTTGTTCGGAACCGTGATGAAGATGCCGACCCGGATGGCGCGCCCGGCCTCTCCGTCCGCCATGGCGGCGGAAGGAAGGCACAGGCTCGCCGCCAGCGCGGCCGGACCGAGCCAGGCCGCCGCTCTATATGCATTCGATCTCTTCATTTCGTCTCCTTTCGATGTTCGGCTCCTGCGCATTGCCTCCCCTATTCCGGCACCGGCAAGCCGAGGTGACGGTAGGCGAGCGGCGTCGCCACGCGTCCGCGCGGCGTGCGCTGCAGAAAGCCGATCTGCATGAGATAAGGCTCGTAAACGTCTTCGATCGTCTGGCTTTCCTCGCCGATCGTCGCCGCCAGCGTGTCGAGCCCGACAGGACCGCCGCGATAATGCGAGATCATCGCCTGCAGCAGCTTGTGGTCGATGCGGTCGAGGCCGAGCGGATCGACGGCGATGAGCGACAAGGCGAGCTCCGCGAGCTCGCTCGTAATGATGCCGTCCCCGCGCACCTGCGCGAAGTCGCGCACCCGCTTGAGCAAGCGGTTGGCGATGCGCGGAGTGCCGCGCGAGCGCAACGCGATCTCATGCGCCGCTTCCCCGACCATCCGCACGTCCAGAATCTCGGCCGAGCGCGAGATGATGAACGCCAGCTCGTCCGTGCCGTAGTACTCCAGCCGGCTGACGACGCCGAAGCGGTCGCGCAGCGGCGCGCTGAGCAGGCCGGCGCGCGTCGTCGCGCCGATCAGCGTGAACGGCGGCAGGTCGAGCCGGACGGAGCGCGCGCTTGGACCTTTGCCTATCATGATGTCGAGGCAGAAATCCTCCATCGCCGGGTAGAGCACCTCCTCGACCGCGCGGTTCAGCCGGTGGATCTCGTCGATGAACAGCACGTCGTGCTCCTGCAGGTTCGTCAGCAGCGCGGCGAGATCGCCGGGCCGCTCGATCGCGGGTCCCGACGTCGTGCGCAGGCTGACGCCGAGCTCGTTGGCGATGATGTTCGACAGCGTCGTCTTGCCGAGCCCCGGCGGGCCGTAGAGCAGCACGTGGTCGAGCGCCTCCTTGCGCAGCTTGGCCGCCTCGATGAATACCTTGAGGTTGTCCTTGACCTGCGACTGGCCGATATATTCGTTCAGATAGCGGGGACGCAGGCTGTACTCCACCGCCTGGTCCTCCATCATCAGATTGGCGGAAATGATGCGATCATCCTCCATCTGCTCCCCTCCTCCTGCGCGCTCAGCCTTTGAACAGCTGCTGGAGCGCGCGCTTCATGAGCGCATCGACGGTCTCGCCGGGCAGCTCGGCGCCGCCCATGCCGGCCCAGGCCCGATCGAGCTCCGCCGCCGTGTAGCCGAGCGCGGCGAGCGCCTCGCGCGCCTCCGTCCATGCCGAGCCGGCGGCGTCCGCGACCGTCCCGCCTCCGGAGGCTTCCGCCTCCCACTGCAGCTCGACCGTCTGCACGGCGAGCTGAAGCTTGTCCTTGAGGTCAAGGATCATGCGCTGCGCCGTTTTCTTGCCGATGCCCGGCAGCCGAGTCAGGAAGCTCAGGTCCTCGCGATGGATCGCGGCGACGACCGCCTCCGGCCTTCCCCCGGCAAGGATGCCGACCGCGACGCGCGGACCGATGCCCGACACCTCCAGCAGCTGGCGGAACAAGGCCTGCTCCTCGCGCGTCTGGAAGCCGAACAGCTGGGCGGCGTCCTCGCGGACATGATGATGGCAATACACGGTCACCGCCTCCTCGCTCCGCGCGAAGGCGTACGGGTTGGGCGTAAACACGCGGTACCCGATGTCGCGAACGTCGATGACGACGGAGTCGGCATCAATCTGGGCGACGCGGCCCTTCACATAATCGATCATCTTCGGCGCACCTCGTTCAATTTGGTCTGGAGGACGGAAAAATGCGCATGGCAGATCGCTACCGCGAGCGCGTCCGCCACGTCGTCCGGCTTAGGGACCTTGGCGAGGCGCAGGAACATGCGGACCATCTCCTGCACCTGGCGCTTCTCCGCCTTGCCGTAGCCGACGACGGCCTGCTTGACCTGCATCGGCGTGTACTCGCTGATCGGCAGGCCGCGCTGAGCCGCCGCGAGCAGGATGACGCCCCTGGCCTCGCCGACGGTGAACGCCGTCGTGACGTTGCGGTTGAAGAACAGCTTCTCCACCGCGACGCAGTCGGGCTTGTATGTATCCATGAGCGACGAGGCGGACTCGTACACCTGCTTGAGCCGCAGCTCATGAGGCGTGCCGGCCACCGTCTCGATCGAGCCGTACTGCACCGGCGCCAGCTTGCTTCCGTCCTTGTCGATGAAGCCGAACCCGGCGATGGCGATGCCCGGGTCAATCCCTAAAATGCGCACCCGCGCCACTCCCTGCCGTCATTTATGAAAAACGAAAAAACCCCGATGCCCGGGGTACAGACTCTATCAGTATAGCAAAATAACTCTCTCAGGAGAACAAGCGTTTCGCAAGGCGTCCGCTCCGCCGCGTCAAAAAGCCCCCGGCTCCATAGGGAGCGCAGGGGCAGGGACATCGGCCGGGCGGATACGGGCCGGGCTTGTCGTTCAATACGTGTGCTTCATGGCGCCTCGGCTCGCGTCGACGGCGAAGTCGCCGTAGCTCGAGATGACGCTGTTGTATTCATCCTTGTCCTGCACCCGGATGCCGCCGAACAGGCGGTCGAGCTCCTCCTTCGGCAGCGAGCTTTCCATATGCTGCAGGTCAAGCTGGTAGAAGGTCTTGATGACCTTCTCCTCCTTCGGCGGTCCCTCGAAAAGGGTGAGGCTGCCCCCGGCGTCCACGCCGAATGTCGCGCTTTGGCGGCAGGAGGCGGACAAATCGTCCACCGTCTCCGTCAGCAGCACCTCGCCGCCTTCGACCGTAGCGGTCAGCCGGGGCTGCTCCAGCAGCAGCCGATGCACCTCTTCCGCCTCCAGGCGGCCGAGCGGCTGCGTTTCGACGCCGCACAGATACACCTTGCGCAGGACGACGGGGGCCGCCTCCCGATCCCGCAGGAAGGCGGCCGCCCCGTCGTCGGACTCCTTCGCGCGGGCGCCGTGCTCCGCCGGCGCGGACGCAGCGGCAGGGACCGAGGCGACAGGAGACGCGGCGGCAAGCTCAGGCGGATAGCCGGCGAGCAGCAGCGCCGCGCCTGCCGCGATGCAGGCGAGGCGCAGCGGCAGGCGGCGCTGCAGCTTCCATTTGCGTTTCGTCCACAGGCGGAACAGCTTGAGCATGACATCCTTCACCCTTTCCGGCGCTTTTGCCGTTAGGATGAACGGATGCTGGATGAATTATGCATTCATAGCGGCGGGGCTAGCGCCGATTGATCCACGGCCGGCTGCCTTTGGGCCGGCGCACGGTCGGCCTCGCCGCCGCTCGGATGACCGCCTTCTTGGCCGGCTTGCGCGGCGCTGCCGTGCCGGTCTTGGCCGGCTTCGACGGCCCTTGGACCGTCAGCCCTCCGGCCGCAGCGGATGGCTCGGATGCGGACTCGCCGTCCGCCGCTTCGTCCTCGCGGTCACCGCATCCGCATGGCTGCGCCTGGACCGGGCTCAGCTGCGCCGGAGCCGCGGCCGCAGGCTGGCCGTAGCCCCCGGCTCCATGCAGCCCGGCCGTCGCTCCGGGCCAGGCCGGCTGCGCATAGCCGCCGGCAGCCGGAACGCCGTAGCCGGCGGGACCGGCGGAAGCGGGAAGAGCCGCCTCCGGCTGCCAGGTGCCGCTGCCTCCGTAGCTGAAGGAGCCGCCGGGGCCGAGGCTCCAAGGGGCGGAGGCTCCGTATTCCGCAGCCATCGGATAGCCGCCGGCCGCAGCGGAAGGCTGCGCCGGGTAGGCTCCATAGCCGCCATAGCCTCCGCCATAGCCGCCGGCATAGCCATAGCCTCCGGAAGAAGCAGAAGCATACGGGTCCATGTAGGCCTGGTGATGTCCGCCCCATGGCGAAGCTGCAGGCGATGCGCCGGCCGGCCACCCGCCTGGCTGGGCGTAGCCTTCCGCGGGCCCGGCCGCTTGCGGCTCATAGGGTGCATAAGGCATTCCGTAGCCGGCGCTCTCCGGCCCGTGGGCGCCTGCGCCATAACCGCCATGTCCTTGACCATGCCCATAGGGGGACTCGGCGGCAGCGAACGGCGAGTGGCCGCCGTGCATGGCGTAGCCGCTGTAGCCGCCGTGGGCAGGCTCGGCGCCGTAGGGCGAACCCATGGACGGCGATGTGCCATAACCTTGATATTCGCCATAGCCGCCATGCCCGCCATGCCCGCCATATCCACCATATCCGCCCTCGCCCGCTCCCGCAGCCAGGCCCGGGATTTCCTGCGAGTAGGTCGGACCGTAATGGCCATAGCCGCCATGCCCGCCGAAGCCGCTGCCGGCGGCACCGGCAACCGAGCCGGGAAGCTGAGGCATCTGATAGAGGGGAGCGAAAGCCTCCGTGGCTGGAATCTTCTCCTGCATGAACGGATGGACCGCCTCGCCCATCTCATGGCCGGCGTGATGGTGGCTCTGCCCGGCGACGGTGTACCCGGCGTGGGACTTCGCCGCTTCGGAGAGCAGCGGCTCCATCGCATGCTCCTTAGGCATGGAGCCGTAGGACGGCTTCTCGACGACGGCTACGACAAGCTCCTCGACCTGCACGACCGGAGGCGGCGGCAGGACGGGCTCCGCCTGGACCACCGTTTTCTTTTCCGCTGCCGGCTCCGGGCTTTTCGGCGCGGTATTCTTCTTGCCTCCCTCGCCCGATTCCGGCTCCGCCTTGTGCTGCGCGGTGAGCGGCGATGCGGACGGCTTCGGAATATGGACCGTGTCGCCTTCCTTCAGCTCGGCCGGATCGACGATCTGCGGATTGGCTTTGATGAGCTCCTGCAGCGATACGCCCCAGGCCTTCGACAGCTTCCACAGCGTGTCGCCGATCTTCGCCTTGTACTTGTGGATCAGCTCCGGCGCTCCCGGCTTGCTTGCCGACGCCGGCACCTTGACCTTCGTGCCGATCAGGATGTTATGAGGATTCGTCAAGGTCGGATTGAGCTTCTGCAGCTCTTCTACGCTCACCCCGTATTTCTGGCCGATCAGGTACAGCGTATCGCCCTTCTTCACGATATGGATTTTCACTTGCCGACTCCCTCCTCTTCGCGTGCCTCTCGAATGCGGCGGCTGCCCGCCCATCTGTCCGTCGTTACATCGTATGCAGCGACTGGGCATCTGTCTCCCTTTTCCGCAAAATAATCCAAGCCCCGCGCGGAATCACGGAACGAGGCGAAGAAGGGGCGAACGAGAACGGGCCGCGCGGGCGCGCGGGCGCGCGGGCGAGCACAGCGAAAAGAGCGCTCCGCTGGAGCGCTCGTGCCGGCGATGCAACCGCTACTCTTCCTCGCCCTCCTGTTTGCCCGGAGTCGGCAAGAAGCCGAACTCGATCTTTCTCGGCAGAGGATTCCTCCAATGCGCTTCAGCTGCCTCCAGGATGTCCGGCACTTGCCGCACCGTCAGGACGAAGCCCCGCAGCATGCCCGCCAGCGCTTCCAGACGGTGATCCTCCCATCCGCTCCAGTCCCCGCTCTCCAGCTCAGGGAGCAGGCCGAGGGGCGTTTTTTTCGCCGTCTGCCGCCATTTCTCCCGCTCCTGCTCCGTCATCCCGCCGTAGAGACTCGCGATTTCCGCCATCCATCCGCTGCGCTTGTCCATTCCTGTTCCTCTCCTTTGCCTTGGAATAAAAAAGCGTCCACCCAGCCCCTTAGGCCGAATGGACGCATGTTCTCTTAGAAGTCATATCGCTTCAGGCGCGGCTCTCCGCGGCCTCCTGCGGCAGCTCCGGAGCGGTGCTGCCGAAGCTCGGATACGAGCCGAGCACCCTTACCTGGCAGCCGATCGCCTCGATCTCCTGCAGCGCGGCGGGCAGCAGCACTGTATCCAGCGCCATCTCGATATCGATGACGAAGTGGTACGTGCCCAGCCGCTTCTTGGTCGGACGCGATTCGATGCGCGCCAGGTTGATGCGCCGCCAGGCGAACGCCGACAGCACCTGATGCAGCGCGCCCGGGAAGTCTTCCGGCAAGGTGACGAGGATCGACGTCTTGCGCACCGGCGACTCCCGCAGGGCGAACGGCTCCTTGCCGACGAGCAGGAAGCGCGTGTAGTTGTTGTCGTGGTCCGTCACGCCGGGACGGATGACGTCAAGGCCGTAATGGGCGGCCGCCAGCGTGAGTCCGATCGCGGCCCAGCCTTTGCCGGGATTCTCGCTGACGATCTTGACCGCCTCGGCCGTGCTGCTCACATGCTCCCACTCGGCATGCTGCAGGTTCGCCCGCAGGAAGCTGTGGCACTGCGCCATCGCGACCGGATGGCTCAGCACGCGCACGATGCGGCCGAAATCCGGCTCGCCGTCCTCGCCGGACAGCTCGCCGCGATGGCCGATCAGCTGCTGGCGGGACGGGTAGATCCATTCCGCCTGGATCGGCAGGTCGACCTCGTGCAGCAGCCAATCCATGTGCAGGTTGACGGAGCCCTCGATCGTATTCTCGATCGGGATGACGCTGTAGTCCGTGCGTCCTTCCACCGTGGACAGGAACACGTCGGATATCATCGGGTAGTAGACGCGCTCCGCGCCGTCCTCTCCGCACAGGCTGCGGGCAGCCTCGTCGGAGGTGGAGACGACGGGAAGCAGGGCGACTTTCATCATGCTTCGGAATCTCCTTTGCGATGGCCTTGCGGCGCCAGCCAAGGCGCCAGATGCTCGTCCAGCACGACGGGCCCTTCCAGGTCCGGCTCCAGCCGGATCAGGTCGGCCTCGGTGCCCGCCGCTGCCAGCGTGCCGAGCAGGAACGACTCCAGCTCGGCCAGGCGCGGGCTGTCCCGATCCACGAGCGCCAGAAGCGTCGGACCCGCGCCGCTGAGCGCGGCGCCGAGAGCGCCGTGCTCGGCCGCCCCGGCCAGCACCTCGGCCATGCCGGGGATGAGCGGAGCGCGATACGGCTGATGCAGCTTGTCCTGCATCGCCCTCGCGATCAGCTCGAGCCGGCCCGAAGCCAGCGCCGCGACGAGGAGGGAGCTGCGGCCGACGTTGAATACCGCGTCCTTCATCGGCAGCTGCGCCGGCAGCGCGTGGCGGGCTTTTTCGGTGGCGAGCTCGAAGCGCGGAATCGCCGCGACTGCGGCCAGCCGCTCCGGAGGGTCCAGACGGACGAGATCGGCGCGGCTGCCGTCCCAGGCGGCGGCGATGAGGCCGCCGTACAACGAGGCGCCCACGTTGTCGGGATGTCCTTCGAGGCGGGTCGCCAGCTGCAGCAGGCCGTCCCGGTCGAACGGCCGCCCCGCCAGCTCGTTGGCCGCGTACAGGGCGCCGACGATCGCGCTCGCGCTGCTGCCGAGGCCGCGCGTGAGCGGAATGCCGCTGCACATGTCGATCTCGAGCTCCGGCACGGGCCGTCCCGCTTCCTCATGAAGCAGCGCCGCGACTTTGTAGAACAGGTTGCTCTTGTCGGTCGGAATGCCGTCCAGTCCCCCGCCATGCAGCCGGATCGACGTGCGGTCGGAGATCCCCATGCCGACCCAAGCGTAGAGCGAAAGCGCCATGCCCAGGCTGTCGAAGCCCGGTCCCAGATTGGCCGTGCTGGCCGGAACCCGTACCAGCACGCGGCTCATGCCCATCAGCCTTCCACCCGGTAGACGCTCTTGACCTTCTGGATGACGTCGAGCGTCTCGAAGGCGTCTACGACCTTGTTCATCGCCGCCTTGCTGGCGTTGTGGGTGATGACGATGATCTCCGCCTCGGCCAGCTCCGCGTTCGGCTGCTGGATGACGGATTCGAGGCTCACCTCGTACTCCGCGAACACCTGGGTGATGCGGGCGAGCACGCCGGCGCGATCCGCTACATGCAGCCGCAGGAAATACTTCGAGCTGATCTGCTCGTCGCTCTTCAGCACGCGCTCCTTGAAGGAGCCGCCTCCGCCGAGGCCGTTCACGCCGATCTTGAGGTTCTTCACGACGGCGACCAGGTCGGCGACGATCGACGTCGCCGTCGGCAGCTCGCCGGCGCCCGCGCCGTAGAACATCGTCTCGCCGACCGCCTCGCCATGCACATAGACGGCGTTGAACACGCCGTTCACCGACGCGATCGGATGGCTCGCCTTGACCATCGTCGGCTGCACGCTGACGCTGATCGACTCGTTCTGGCGCTCGGCGATGCCGAGCAGCTTGACCTCGTAGCCGAGCCGCTTGGCGTAGGCGATGTCCTCCTTGCCGACGGCCGAGATGCCCTTGACCGTCACGTCCTCCAGTCCGACCTCGCAGCGGAAGCCGAGGCGGGAGAGGATGGTCATTTTGCGAGCGGCATCCAGGCCCTCCACGTCGGAGGTCGGATCAGCCTCGGCGTAGCCGAGCTCCTGCGCTTCCTTGAGCACGTCCCCGTAGGAGGCGCCTTCCTGGCTCATCTTGGTCAGGATGTAGTTCGTCGTGCCGTTGACGATGCCCATGATCTTCGTGATGCGGTCCGAGGAGAAGCCCTCGATCAGCGTGCGGATGATCGGGATGCCTCCGGCTACGCTCGCTTCATAGAAGACGTCGCAGCGGTTCTCGCTCGCCGTCGCGAGCAGCTCGCGTCCGTGCAGCGCCATCAAGTCCTTGTTGGCCGTGACGACGTGCTTGCCGAGGGACAGCGCCTCCAGCAAGTATTCCTTGGTACGCTCGATGCCTCCCATCACCTCGACGATGACGTCGATGTCGGGGTTGCGGATGATCTCCCAAGCGTCCGTCGTCAGCTTCGCGGCGTCGACGTCGATCGTGCGGGACTTGTCGACGTTCTGCACGAGCACCTTCTCGATGACGATCGGCGAGCCGACCTGGCTCATCAAATCCTCCTGATGCCGCTCCACGATCCGCACGACGCCCGTTCCTACCGTTCCCAGGCCAAGCAGGCCGACTTTAACTGGTTTCATCGTTCATCATCCCCCATAGTCCAATTGTTGCGCTGCTCATCCCTGTCCGACGACCGCGGCCCGCTTGACGCCCTTCTGCAGCCGCAGCTCGTCGAGGAAGGCGAATCGGTCCTCCTTCATCGGCGCGGTGTCGACCGAAAGGACGACGTTGGCGTAGCCCTGCAGCGGGATGCTCTGGTGAATCGTCAGCACGTTGCCCCCCCGCGATGCGACGAGTCCGAGCACATGGGACAGGATGCCGGAGCGATGCTCCAGGTCGATCGAGATCGTAATGATCGATCCCCGCTCCAGCTCGCCCAGCGTCAGCACGCCTTCCCGATACTTGTAAAAGGCGCTGCGGGACAAGCCGGCCCGCTCCACCGCTTCGTGAATCGTCGCCGCCTCGCCTCGCCCGAGCATCTCCTTGACCGCGATCGTCTTGACGATCGCCTCCGGGAGCAGATCCTCGCGGACGACATAGTATCGATCCGTCAAGCTGGCGTCCTCCTAGCATAGACAGTTGTTTTCATATAGTGGACATTATACCGGATGCCCATGGGTAGCGGCAACCTTTTTCTGCGAGGCAGCAGGAAGAATGTCGTTCTTTATGACGTATTTATGTACAGGATAGCGCACTTCTGCCGAACAAAAAAGAAATAGCGCCCGCAAGGGCGCTTCCAGGCAGCGCGAGCTCACGCAAGCGCGCAGAAAACGGCGAAGTCCCGGTACTTGTAGACGACATCCGCCGCGCCAAAGCCGGCTTCCCGCAGCCAGACGAGCTGCTCTGAAGCCTTGGCGTTGAGGTCCGTCTCGCGGCGCTTCACCGAGGCGTCGGCCGCTTCCTTGCGGATGCGGCCGTCGAAAATCTCCTCGAGCCATGTCCGGCGGTAGATTCCGTCGAAGACGGGCGCCTCGGCCGCGGCCTGATCCGCGTTCACGAAGCAGCCTCCGGGCGCCAGGCTGCCGCGGATATGCCGGAACAGCCTGCGCTTCGCCTCATGCGGCAGATGATGGATCGCCAGCGAAGATGCCACGAGGTCGAACGGCCCTTCCGGCAGTCCGGCCGACATGTCGCCTTCCGCGAAGCGGACCCCCTCGTCGCCGGCGAACCGCTCCCTCGCCTTGGCCAGCATGGACGGGCTGAAGTCCATCAGCGTCAGCTCCGCCTCCGGATACGCCTGCCGCAGCATGGCCGAGAACAGCCCCGTGCCCGCTCCGAGCTCCAGGATGCGCGGCTTTTCCGCGCTGGTACGCGCCGCTTTCAAGGCGGTTCCATAGAAGTCGTCGTAGCAAGGAATGAGCACCCTGCGCTCCTCGTCGTAGCGGGCCGCCGCCAGTTCGAACTGCTCTTTCACCTTTTCGTCCATCTCCGCTTCGCCTCTTCCCTTTGGGATGGCTTCAGTTTAGCATGGAACGTTATTGATCTGAAATATAAGGTACCGATTAGTTCATTGCCATTCCCTATAAACAACTTGCTGGCCGAAAAAATAAAGCGACCCCGTCGGGGCCGCTTCTTGGAAACTGTCGGTTCCGTCCGCCATACGGACAAGAGACGGCAGCAAGCTTCAGTCATTCATGGAAATAGTCGCTGCCCTCGAAGAACTCGAAGGTGAACTCGCCGATGCGCACCGTGTCGCCGTCCTTGGCGCCGATCTTGCGAAGGGCGCTGTCCACGCCCATCCGACGCAGCATGCGGGCAAAGCGCATGATCGCATCGTAGGAGTTGAGATGGATGCGCTTGATCTGGCGCTCGAACGATTCGCTCTCGACGACGAAGTAGTCGTTCTCCTTGTAGACGCGGAACGGCGTTTCTTCTTTCTCGGAGTGGCGGAAAATCTTGCGCTCCTCGACTTGCTTGACCTCTTCGAGCTCCGGCGCTTCCGGAATGGTCTCGAGCGTCGCCGCTGCTTTGTAAAGCAGCTCCTGGATGCCTTGCTTGGTCAGCGAGGAGATCGGCAGAATCTCGTAATTCCGCTCCTCGGCGCGTTCGGCGAGCTGTTCGCGGAACCGCTCGAGGTTGGCTTCCGAATCCGGCATGTCCATCTTGTTGGCGGCGATGATCTGCGGGCGCTCCGCCAGCTTGGCGTTATAGAGCACGAGCTCCTCGTTGATCTTGAGCCAGTCCTCGAACGGATCCCGTCCTTCCGAGCCGGACATGTCCACGACATGCACGATGACGCGCGTCCGCTCGATGTGGCGCAGGAATTCGTGGCCGAGGCCGACGCCTTCATGCGCGCCTTCGATCAGCCCGGGCAGGTCCGCCATGACGAAGCTGCGGCCCTCCTCCACGTCGACGACGCCGAGGTTCGGCGTGATCGTTGTGAAATGATAGGCGCCGATCTTCGGCTTGGCCGCCGAGACAATCGACAGCAGCGTCGACTTGCCGACGCTCGGGAAGCCGACGAGGCCGACGTCCGCCATCACCTTGAGCTCCAGCACGAGCCAGCGCTCCTGGCCCTCCTCGCCTTTTTCGGCGATCTCAGGCGCAGGGTTGCTGATCGTAGCGAAGCGCGGATTGCCGCGGCCGCCGCGGCCGCCCTTGGCGACGACGACTTCCTGACCGTGGCGGGTCAGATCGCCGACGATCTCGCCGGTGTCGTCATCGATGATGATCGTGCCCGGAGGAATGCGGACGATCATGTCCTCCGCCCTTGCTCCGTGCATCGTTTTCGGACGGCCCCTCTCGCCGCGGTCTCCCTTGAAATGCTTTTGATAGCGGAAGTCCATCAGCGTGCGCAGGCCTTCGTCCACGCGGAAGATGACATTTGCGCCGCGTCCTCCGTCGCCGCCCGCAGGCCCGCCCTCAGGCACGTACTTTTCTCGGCGGAACGAGACGATGCCGTCTCCTCCGTCTCCGCCTTTGACAAATATTTTGGCTTTATCGACAAACATGATTCGGTTCCTCCATCTATGCGCAGAGCGGCGCTTTCAGCAGAACATGGCGATGCTGCTTCAAGCTGTCGGCCTGCAGCGGGGTTCCCCGCAGGCGCTGCTCCAATTTGTCCACGAGTTCGGCCTCGTCCATCAGCTCGCCGGCAAACTCCAGCTCTACCAAAAGCTCGCCGCTGCCGCGGGAAAGCCTCAGCTGCAGCCGGGCCGGGTCTCCCCCGCCCGGCTTGATGCTGAAGCGGTAGGCGTTGATGACTTCTATGATCGCTTCTCCGGCCCCGTCGCGGCCCTCGCTCAGCTCTTCCAGCGACAGGTTGTCCTCGATGTCGACCTCCAGCACGATCGATTGGGACAGCGTGCGGAAGGATTGCAGGTAAGCGGTCAGCGCCGGGCAGCCCAGCTTGGAGATCCGGCTCTCCCGAAGCATCTGCTCCCGAATGCGCTCTACGGTCGCGAGCGCCCGATCCGGCTTGTTCATCCGGATGTAGCCGTACAGCACCTGCAAGTCGTTCATCCAGTCATGGCGATGGTGGCCCAGCGTCTGAATGGAAGCCTGCTGCACCGCCGCCAGGCTTTTTTGCAGCTGCAGCCGGTGCTGCTTCCTCTCCATGCGGATCCACAACGCCGCCGCCGCTGCCGTCCAAACCAGGAACAGCACCTGCGTCCAAAGCCAGGACGGCCGGATGACCGCGGCTGCCGCCGGCAGCAGAACCGAGCCCGCTGCATACAGCTTGGCCGAATGATAGCGATTCATACGTCGATCCCACTTTCTGCCCGGATGATAAAAAAACCCGGCCTGCTCGTATCAGGCCGGGTCGCGTGTCTCTGGTTCTTAAGCTTCTACTGCTGCGGCTACCGGAGCCAGATCAACCGGGTATACGCTGACTTTTTTGCGGTCGCGTCCCCAACGTTCGAACTTGACTACGCCGTCGATCAGCGCGAACAGCGTATCATCCTTGCCGATGCCTACGTTGTTGCCCGGGTGGATCTTCGTGCCGCGCTGGCGGAACAGAATGTTTCCAGCCGTTACGGTTTGTCCATCCGCACGCTTCGCGCCCAGACGCTTCGATTGGCTGTCGCGTCCGTTCTTCGTGGAGCCGACACCCTTTTTGGATGCGAACAATTGAAGATTCAGTTTCAACATGACGGAGTCCTCCCTTCTTACTTGAGTTGTTCTTCGAGGGCCACATGGGCGCTGTAGGAATCCGCGATCCCTTCCAGCATGACCTTCATGGATTCCAGGAGCAGCTGCATCCGGGCATCCGCCTCGGCATCCGCCAGCTCTGGAATATCCGACTGGAGCCATCCATTCTTCATGCTTGCCGGAAGTTCGATTCCTGCAAGCACTTCGATAGCATTAACGGTGCCCACCGTGACGGCGGATACACCTGCGCATACGATATCTTTGCCCGCTTTGGCATATCGCGCGTGCCCCTCGACCGAGAAGGCGGCGATACGCCGGTCATCGGACCGCCGGGTGAAGGTAATGATGATCATGGCTCTAAGCTTACGCTTGGATGCTTTCGATCGTTACTTTCGTGTACGGCTGGCGATGGCCTTGCTTGCGGCGGTAGTTCTTCTTCGGCTTGTACTTGTAGACCGTGATCTTTTGGCCGCGGCCGTGCTTCTCGATCTTGCCGGAAACTGTCGCTCCCGCAACGACCGGGGAACCGGTCACGAGACCTCCGTCCTTGGATACGGCCAGGACGCGATCAAACGTCACGCTCTCGCCTTCGCCGGCGTTCAGCTTCTCGATGTAGAGAACATCGCCTTGCTGGACTTTGTATTGCTTGCCGCCCGTTTCAATAATTGCGAACATGGATGGTGCACCTCCTTGTAGTCGAAGACTCGCCACGATCGGGTGCCGGTCGCGTCAAGCGCGCCAAGGCTTGAAAAACCCGTCCTGTGCGGTACCATGATGTCTCATCGGAGACATACACCAAGACATTGTATCATAGGCGAAAAGCCCGATCAAGCTATTTCGGCGGATCGCCGTCCCGCTTCCCGGCCGCGCGGCGGCCGCTGCCGCCGCAGCACTCGCAGAGGGGGTACAGCTGGGCGCCGACGCTGCGGCGGGCTTTGCGGCGCGTGATTTCAAGCAGCCCGAGCCGGGTCCAGCCATGGATCTGGCATTTGCTCCGATCCTCGCGCGAAGCTTTTTCCAGCTCCTGCCGGACCCGCTCGCGGTTGGCGCTCTCCTCCATGTCGATGAAGTCGACGACGACGATGCCGCCGACGTCGCGCAGCCGCAGCAGGCGGGAAATTTCCTGCGCCGCCTCCATGTTCGTGTGGAATACGGTGTCCTCGAGCCCGCTCGTGCCGGTGAACTTGCCGGTGTTCACGTCGACGACCGTGAGCGCCTCTGTCTGCTCCCAGACGAGGTACCCCCCGCTCGGCAGCCAGACGCGCGCCGCGAACGCGGCCTGGAGCTGGGCCGTCACGCCATAGCGGTCGAAAAGCGTCTTGCGCTCCAGCTCCCGGTCGTACAGCCGCAGCTGCCGCTCGCTGCCGGGGGCAAGCTCCCTCAGCAGCTGCCGGGCTTCGGCGAAGCGGATCGGGTCATCGACGAGCACCTCCATGCCGGAGGAATACGTATCGCGGAAGACGCGGCGCATGAGGCCGGCCTCCAGCATCACCGGCTCGGCCGGCCTGGCCTCGCGGCCCCGCCGCTCGACCTCCTCCCACTGGCGCCGCAGCTGCGCCAGGTCCCCCTGCAGCGAGCGCTCGCTCTCCCCGGCCGCCACCGTGCGCAGGATGACGCCTTCGCCGCTGCGGCGAAGCCCTTCTCCGATGCCGCGCAGCCGTCCCCGCTCGCTTTCGGAGGCAATTTTCTTGGATACGCCGACATAGTCCGCTCCCGGCATGTAGACGAGCCAGCGCCCCGGCAGCGAGTAATGCGTCGTCACGCGGGCGCCCTTGCCGCCGATCGGCTCCTTGATGACCTGCACGAGCAGCTCCTGTCCGGGCCGGGCCAGCTCCGAGATCGACGGCTTGTCCCCTTGCTTGGCCGCTGCGGGATGCAGCAGCTCGTCGATGTAGAGGAAGGCGTTCTTGGCCAGGCCGATGTCGACGAACGCGGCCTGCATGCCGGGGAGCACGTTGACGATCCGTCCTTTGTACAGATTGCCGACAAGGCCGCTTTGCGGATCGGATTCCATGAAGAATTCCACGGCGCGGCCATCCTGCAGCACCGCCGTCTGCAGCATGGCGCCGTCGCCGTGGACGAGCATCACTTTGTTCATCGTACCGGCACACCGCCTTCCGGTCCCATGCCGGACCTAGTTGGCTCTTATTTTACCGCAAAAGATCCGAAACTGCACGGTCTCCGGACAAATACCCCTCGACTACCCGCTGCTCCGGGAGCACGCCGACGATCCGCCCCGGATCTTCCATGACATAGACGAGATGATAGTGGTCGCGAAGGAACAGCCGCGCCGTCGTCCAGACCGGGTGGCGCCCCATGACGACGATCGGACGCGCCCTGGAGCCGGCCTGGATGCGTCTTTTTGCCGACCGCCCCCTCGCCATCAGGAAGCGCAGGAAGAGAAACGGGATCTGCTTGCGGTACGTCCAGTTGGCGGCCAGCAGGAACAAGCCGACGGCCAGCAGGTTGGCCTGCACCCCGCCGGAGCCGCTGCGCTGGAGCTGCGGCAGGAGCGCGTAGCCGATCATCAGCAGGCTGCAGCCGATGCCGGCCCAGGCGCTGAAGCGCAGCGTGCCGTAGTAGTTCATCCGCAGGCCGCAGGCGAAGCGCAGCAAGCGGCCTCCGTCGAGGGGATAGATCGGCAGCAGGTTGAACGTCAGCAGCAGCAGATTGGCCTGCACCAGATAGGAGGCGAGCGCGGCGTCCATCCACCCTCCCGCGCCGAGCGCCCAGGCCGCTCCCGCCATCCAGACGTTCTGCAGCGGACCGGCGAGGGCGATGGCGGCTTCCTCCCAGGCAGGCGCTCCGGGCCGCTCCTCCAGCTCGGCGACTCCGCCGAACGGCAGCAGGCGGATCTCCAGCACCTTCCACCCGAAGGCGTGAGCCGCCGCCGCATGCCCCAGCTCATGGACGAAGACGAGCAAGAACAGCAGGAGCAGCTCGCCGATATAGCCCGTCAGGACCGACAGCAGCATGAGCACCGCCAGCAGCGGATGGAGGCTCCAGCGGATTCCTCCGACCTCAATCAAGCGGAATCACGTCCGCCGGATCGAGGTAGCGGTCCTGCTCCTTCACGGCAAAATACAGAAGCGCTCCCGCGCTCCCTTCCGCAGCGGAGCCGAGACGGCCGATCGTCTCTCCCGCCTGCACCCAGTCGTTCGGCGCGACGACGGTCTCGCCCAGCCGACCGTAGTACGTCGTCCGTCCCCCGGCATGCTGGAGCACGACGGTCGGACCTTTGGCGTCGTCCGCGGAAACGACGAGCACCCGCCCTTCCTCCGCCGCCAGCACGTCCGCCCCGGGAGCTCCGGATATCTCCACGCCGCCGAGCAGCTCGGCGAACGGATGCACGATGCTTCCGCCTGCGACCGGCGCGACGGTCGCCCGCTCGGCCGGCGCCGCGGCCGGCCTCGTGCCGCCGGACTTGTCAAAGCCCGGCAGGAAGGACGGCGGCGCGCCGAATACGCCCTCGTACCAGACGGCGATCGCGGACACGTCCATCGGTTCGGACAACGCCTGGCGCACGGCCAGCTGCCCTTGGCGGGCCGCCGGGCCGTCCAGCTGGAACAGCCCCCACACCGCGCCGAACAGCGCTGCGGAGACGAGCAGCCGGCGTGCGAAGCTGCGCGCGAAGCGGCCCCCAGTACCCGGACCGCTCCGATCGCCGCCCCCTCCGCCCGTTCCCGCGCGGCTGCCGGAGCCGCCTTCCCGCAGCGTTCGCGGAGCGAGCCCGGTCAATTCGCCGCTTGCCTGCTCCAGCCGCTCCCACGGATTGGCGCTGTTTTTCCACTCCGCCTCCGGGTCTTTTTCCTGCGCCTGCGGCCAAGCCTCATCCGGCCAGCCGCTGCCGAGCGGCTGCTCCCACTCTGCGGGAGCGCCCTGCCGATAGATCCTTGTCCCGTACGGGCCGTCTTGGCCGGAGGCTCTGCCGCCCGGCCGGCCGGCCGACGGCAGCGTCTCATGCGGCTTGCGCCCGCTCAGCCGGGCTCCCGAGCCGGATACGCTGCTCGCTGCAGACTGTGAAGCGGCGTCTCGTGCCCGCTTGCCGCCCAGGATGCCGTCTCTCCCGGCGGCTGCTTCCGCATGCCTCGCCGCATCCGCCTCCAGTCGCTCCGTCAGCTCGCGGATGCGATCCTGCCTGCGCTCCCGGTTCGCGCTTGTCAGGCCGCGCGCCGCTTTCCCTTTTTTATCCCGGCCTGCCTGTCCATGTTTGTCGTTCGGATTGCCCCACATGCCCGTTCCCTCCTTCTTTCCCCCGCTTCGCTGGCAGCGGAAAGGCTTGTTCTATCTGTATGTGAGGGCTTATCCGAGTATGCGGGAAGGGGGCGAAGCCGCGGCTGCGGCAAGCATGAAAAAAGCCCCCAAGGCGGGGGCTCTCCTGACCTACATCGACAAACGAAAGCAACCCGCCACGGGTTGAGCGCCTGACGGGTTACTTTCTGCTCGTTCAATTGGAGGGTTCCACCTGAAAAAGGCTGTACAGGGAGGGAGCGTTGGCGCGCTCTCTCTTTTTTGCCTTGCTGCAGTTGTGTAACCCTAGATACGTCTATTATACCCTGATGAGGGAAAATTCCCTCTCCAGCCCGGCTCGGTCAGTTCTCCAGCTGATACCGCTCCTGATGCGCGCGAATGCTGAAAACCAGCCCCACGCATAGCATGTTGAGCAGCAGCGACGTGCCGCCATAGCTGACGAACGGCAGCGTGATGCCGGTGATCGGCATGATGCCGATCATCATTTTATCCGTTTTCGTCTCGTTTCGCGCAGTCACGTTTCTTCAATAAAGTGTGGTTATGCGAGGATAATCAGGGAAGTGATTTTCGCACAAATTTATATTCTGTCGGAAAATCCGTGACCTTTTCCGTGACCTTTTTGAGTCACGTGACCATTCATCCGCTCCCAGCCGTATCGAGGTGCCTCAGACTCACGCAGCACCCGATACCGGAACGGCAGCTGGCTTGTGACCGCGATGAAGCCAGTTTGCTCCAGGACAATGAGCACATGCCGTACGCGACCCTCCCGCTTCCCGGTGAATTGGCAGAGCTTTTCGATGGAAAGCTGCTTTGACGCGAGCTTCGAATGGTTCACCATGATCCGCAGCACCTTCCGCTCCAGATCGTCCAGTTTCTCCATGGCCCGTTCCCCCTTGTTCGCTTTGCCTCATTATATGCGAACACAATGCGAACACTCAACAAAAAAAGGCGTGCTCCGAGAAATCAGAGCACGCCTTTTTCTTTCATGATGGGTTCGAGCAACAGCAGCTTTCGGACAGCTTCCTCCTGCCAGCTTCCGGCGCCCATCGCCGTTTGGCCGAGCTGCAGCACCCGCGACGCGATGCCCGCCGCCGTCACCGGGCCGTCGCCGTACGCGATGGCCGGCATCACCGGAGCCAGGTACAGGAGCTTCGTCTCCGCCGCAGCGCCCCAAGTCTTGTCGAGCAGACGTTCCGCCAGGTCCCTCACCCTCCCGGCAATGGCGAAGGCGGTCGCGTACCGGCTCGCCTGGCTAAGCTGGTACGCCACGCGCTCTTCGTACAGCTCGAGCGTCTGGATACTCTCCGCGACGGCGAGCTCCGCGTACAGCCGGGCCCACGGAAAATTCAGGCCCGGGCAGAACGGCTTGCGCTTGGGGTCGATCTGAAAATGACCCAGCACCGTGTCCGGCCCGAACCGGATATGATGGCCCCAGATCCGCTCCACCTCCGTCTGAATGTACTTGTGCAGCCAGCACAAGCTCCAGAACTGCTCCTCCGTCAGCATGCCGTCCGCGCCGCTGCCCACGTAGCCCTCGTTCTCGATGCTGACGCAGTACAGGTTCGGGTTCACGCCCATCTCCCGCACCACGGCCGCCCGGGCCGTCGGGATCGCCGCCGGCAGCAGCCCTTGCGTCCAGGCCGCGCGCTTGATGTCCACGTACTGATGCACGCGGCCGTCGCGCGAGTTCCCGAAGTGCGAGGATACTTGCGCGGCCGGATTGCGGAACCAGGCATCCATGCTGGCCATCGTGCCGATCGAGATATGATTCACGATGACGATCGGCGTGTAGGTCCTATTCTTGGCGGCGCGGGGGCCGTGATTAGGCACCCGGTCACCCATCCATTTCATGTCGATCATGCTGCTCTCTCCCCTCAGTACGTCTGCCGTGCTTCGGCGCCTTCCTGCTCGGCTTCCTTCGCGTCCTTCTTACCCTCGACGAGGTTGTACCCCGTCACCGCCGCCGTCAGCGTGAAGATCAGCTCGTTCCCCAGCTGCAGCTTGAACAGCTCGTCCGCCACGATCAGGCCGAAAGCCGTGAGCGTGAAGACGAGCTTCCGGCTGTTGGCCTTGAAACCGATTGGCAGACCGTTCGCGCCGCGCACGACCGTCACGTACTCGTTCGCCTTAAGGTAGCCCAGCAGTACCAGCGTCGCCGCAGCCAAATTCGTCAGATCGATCTCCACGCCGAGCAGGCGCGTTGCCGCTGCGGCCGCTGCTGCACCAATCACCGTTAGGGAATCCGGTCTAAGCCATTTTTTCATCGTTTGTTTCCTCCGCTTCGATGTAGTCGAGTTTGTGACAGACAAGAGCTCCTTGGCGGCTGCAGCGCGGGCACGCGATCGTGCCGCCAAGAAAGAAATAGAGAACGTTTTGAGAGCGCGTCGAAAGCTTCTGGACGTCTTCGAGGTACGAGCATCCTCCGGCCATAGCGGATCCACTCCTAGCGCGGCCATCGTGCGCCGCTGATTTTCCATGATGACGAGCTGATTGGCCACGTAGGCCTTGACTTCGCTGTCGTCCGAGAGCAGCCATGGCACCACCCGGCGCAGCGCCTGCTTCACCTTCCGCTGCTTGAGCAGCACATACACGGCCGTGCCGAGCGCGCTGAGCGACAGCCCATTCTTCCATACCGTGTGCGCCAGTTCGATGATCAGGTCATACACGCCGCCCCGCCTCCTCCGGCAGCAGCACCGGCACCGGGCCGGGCAGGAGCAGCTGCTGAGCCATCCACGGGCCAAGCAGCTCGCCGATCGCCCGCAGGCTGTCGTCGCTGAAGTCGGACTCGAGCAGCTCCGACTCGTCCATTTTTATCATCCGACTCCCTCTTTCCGGGCAAAATAAAAGAGCCCCCGTATACGGAGACTCATATAGTTGGTATAATCGTCCAGTACAGCACCGCTTGTGGTGGCCCCTCCGGAAAGGAGGGAACGCCTATGGAAACTTTCCAAGCGATCATGGCCATGTTTGCCTTCGGTAGCTTTCTGCTGAATCTCCTGACCTACATCGAAAAAAGAAAGTAACCCGCCACAGGTTGGACGCCTGACGGGTTACTCTCTACTCTGAGTTCAGTTGGAGGGTTCCACCTACAAAAGGGCTGTACGGAGAGGGAGCGTTGGCGCGCTTCCTCTTTTTCTGTTGCGTAACGTTACTTTTATTATACACAACTTCGATCAACAGTACACAACTTTGTCAACCATCCTGCTACGACTTGCAACAGGATGCAGATAACTACAGCAGATAGCGGTCATTCATTTTCTACATCCACGTAACCTTCTGTCTGCACCTCGTGAAAGTCTCCGCTGCGCCCGCCGCCGCTCGTCATCAGGATCAGGTTCAGTAGAATAATCGCGATGACGATCAGCGTATTGCCCGCCTTCTGGCTCATGCCCCACCTACTTCCCCAGCGCTTTTTTGGCTGCTGCGTTCATTTTAGCATCGAGCTCGTCCAGCCGTCTCCGTTTGTGCTCAGCTTGCACATCCTTCGCGGTCAGGATCTCTTTGTACTGCTTCTGCAGCTTGGCGATCTGCTTCTGGTAGGGCTTCATGCGGGCGTAGTCCTTCGCGTCCTCCGCCTGCATCTCCGTCTCGTTGAAATCGGCTGATGCCTTTTTCTTCGAGAGCTTGTCCCAGTCCTTGTAGAAGTCCTCCCGAACCTGGCCGCCGCCGCTGGTCTTCACGAAGAAGGAGCGGGCGAGCGGCTGTTCGGTTGGCTTCAGCTTCGGCAATGGAACTTCCCGGCCGCCCCGCGCCGCGTTGATGCCTGCGTCAACCATGTCCACGCCGTAGTTGGCCAGGCCGGCGCCGTAGCCGCTGATGGTGTTGTCGATGATGCGCGGGCTCGCCAGGTTCGTCTCGCCGAGGCCGACCTGCGCCATGAAGGAGCCGATTTCCTTGGCCAGCTCGCTTGTGTAGACGCCGTACTGGTCCTTCTTCTCGAAGCGCTGCTCGCCCATTGGAACGACCGGCGTTTTTCGGAAGAAAGAGTAGTTGGAAACGGCTTCGAGCAAAGGTGTCAGTGCTGTAATCATAACAGGCGGTGCAATAGACCCTACAGCAGTCCAAACATATCCGTCATAGGCATCCGGGTCATTTTTCGCCAACCAATCGAGGAACCGCTCCGTGCTCGTCGCAAAAAGCATTCCAGCCTCGAACGGCTTCGGGATTCGAACGAACTCACCCGTGCCTGGTATGCCGATGACGAAGAAGTTATCCTTTTGAAATTGTGGAATGTTCTCAAATTTTTCCCGCTCCTCCGGACTGAGTTGAGTTCGATTCCAGCGATGAATTATTCCTGCCGGAATAGCAAGCGCGGTTATAGCTCGGATGGTAAAAGAAAGAGGATTATCAAGAAATGCTCGCCTCATTTTATCTGTCCCCTGAAGCGAGGCGTTTAAGAATGCGATTATCTGATTCGCATTTCTCATTGCGCTGCCGGCCCGGTTGAAGTCCATCAAATCCTTCGCGGTGTAGGCCGCCTCCTCGATGTCACCCGTCTTCTTCAGCGCCTTGTTAAAGGCGCCGACCTTGGTCGATAATTCAGAGATTTCTGCGCCGGCTCGTAGCAGGCCAACCGTACCTTTCAGAGCTTTGTATCCGCTCAGCAGTTTGGCCAGCTCCGCCGGCGAGGTGACGGTGATCATAGTTTTGTCTCGCCAGCTCTGACGGAACACGGCTTGCATCGCTTCCCGGCTTGCATCTCGATCAAGCGACATCATCGTGCCCATCGCGCCGCCGCTGTTCACGAATTTCTCGTAGACATCCGTACGGCCGATGACGTGCCCGAGCCCCTTGAAAAAATCGATCGGGTTGAAACCGTACTTGCTGCTGTTCACGATTGCTCCAACTACGTCCCGAAAAGCGTTGCGGATAATGAATTCTGGAGTCAACGTCGCTCCGGATCTTAGCAAATTTGCAGCGGTACCAGCAACGAACCTAATGAGACCCGTCAGCTTTTCGTCATCCAATGACAGCATGGCGTTGTAGAGGTCCGGGTTCCGCACCTTGTACGCCAGCTTCTTGCCGTCCTGGTAGACGTCGATGATGTGCTCCTTCCCGGACTTCTGCCCAGGCACACGCTCCACCCAAACGCCCGCGCCTTCCACGTCGGCAAGCGCGGCGAGCCGCTGACCGACCTTGTTCTTCGCGGCCGAATTCATGACGAGGAACGTGTTCTTGATCATCGACTCGAACGGGTTGATGATGCTCCGCTGGCTGCCCTCTTCGCTCATTTTCCGAATCGGGGTCGTGATGTTGGCGAACGCTTTCGACGCGCCGTAACCGCCGTTCTTGAAGCCGACCACGTCGTCATCATCAAAGTGGCGCATGAACGGCACGTAGTTCGGGTAGAGTCGCTTCATCTCCTGAACGCCTTGTTTGGAGATGAAGCCGGCATCCTGCAGGATGCTCAGCAAAGCATCGTTGTACTGCATGATCTGCTGATGCGCCTTCTTCACGATCGTGTTGCTTTCCCAGCGGGTCATGACTTCCGACATCTGCGCTGGCGTGAAGGGTGTCTCCTTGCCCAGACGTCGCAAGTCGATCGCATGCCGCACGGCCAGGTAGGTCGCGAAGTCGTGTTCGCTCATGCCAATCTCTTCAAGCGGCCGGACGATTTTGGCCATGCCCTCGCTGAGCTTGTTGCCCTGGCTATCGAAGATCCCGCGCGTGACGGCCATCTTCGCCCGCTCCGGCACGCCGCGGCTGAGTCGGGCGAGCTTGTAGAGAGACTTGCCGCCCTGTTCGATCTTTCCCGTCAGCGCGAGCTCGGCGAGCCTCAGCGGGTTCAGGTCGTCAAAAGCCTGCGTGTAAAACTTGCTCCAGGTCCAGCGACGCTCCTTCTTCCCGCCGGCCATCTCAATCAGGCCCTTCGCCTGCTCGTAGTCCCCCTGCTGCAGCCAGGTCTGCATATCCTTCTGGACGCGGACCAGCCCCCGCTGCATCTTGCCCGGTAGCACCGAATTGAGGTACGCCCCGAACTTGGGAGCGAGCTGCTTCGCCTGCTGCGGATCGGCCAGGTAGACGCGGAAGAACTCCGCGATGCCCTCGTCGAACCACTCGCTGCGCGGGTACTGTTGGTAATCGTGGACGCCGACCTGATCCATCATGTCGAGCAACTCCTGTTCGAGCTGACGATTCTGCTTCAAGCTGAACCGTTTCTCGAGGTGATGGCCGACCTCGTGCGCGATCGTGTCGAGATCCTCGGCGTAGCCCGTGCGGATGACTTCCGACTGCGTCTTGTAGAGGCCGAGCACCTGCTGGCGGGAGACGCCCATGCGGCCGGTATCAATCGTCGCTCCGAGATTCTTTCGGATGCTCTCGACGACCTGCACACGGGAGATCGTCTTCCCGCCATCCGCCGCGCCCGCTCCCGGCGCCATCCCAGCGCTGCCCGCTCCAGCGACGCGCGCCTGCGATCCCTCTGGCAGCTGCCGCTTGATCTGATCCCGGCTCGCCTGCAAGGAGTCTGCCACCTCCTGCACCGCCGCGCGCTCCGCCGGGTCCGCAATGGCCGGAGCCGCCTGCCTGATGTTGGCCAACTCCCCATCGATGTCCTCGATGTCGGCCGGCCGCCACGGCGGTACGTCGCCCATGTCGTCGGCGAAGCCCTCGTTCACGTGCTTGGTCGCCAGTTGCCGCAGGTCCTTGTCGGTTGGCTTGCGGCCGTTCTCGGCAAAGAAATCCCGATACCAGCGGGGATTGTCCGACTGCCGGCCGAACCGCCCCGTTACCTCGCCTTCCGCGTTCTGAACAAGGCCGCCCTGCCGCACGCCGCCGCGCGAAGCCATCGACTCCTTCAGGTACTGGTATTGATCCTCGACGGCCTTTGCATACTGCTGCTGCAGCCGATCGTGCCGATTCAGGTTGTTGGCCAGCTCGACGCCAGGATCGGAGACAGCTGAGCCGCTGACGTTCCGCTCGATGCGCGCAGTCGGAGGAGCGATGACCTCCCCCTCGGCTCGCGGCGCGTTCGTCCGCTCCACGAATGCCTCTATTTCTTTCCGCAGCGGGGCCTCCTGCGCGTAACGAACCGCCTTCGGGATCTGCATTGCGCCTTCAAACAGCCCGCTGAGCCCTGCACCCAGCACCGCGCCGGTTCCGGCCAGCTTAGCGATCTCGTCGCCGTCCGTCTGGCCCATCGCCATGCCGGTTGCCGTATTCGTCGCCGCCCCCTCCGCCGCGCCGCCGAGTATCCGCGCCGCAGCCCCAGGCACTCGCCCGGTCGCCGCGCGCTGGACCTGCCCGGCGATGACACCGCCGCCCATCGCCGGGCCGCCCGCCATCAAGCCGCGCGTCAGCTCGGAGATCCCGCCGCCAGCCGCCCGCAGGAATCGGTCGAAAGCCGGATTGCCCGTCGTCGCGCTCAGCCGCGGCTCCGCCTCCAGAACCGAGGCGTTGTAGTTGCCCTCCTGGAACACCTCGCCCGCGCGGTAGACGGGCAGGTCCTTCAGCTTCTCGACGAACTGCTGCGCCTTGCTCGAGTTCGTCGTGTAATGGACCTCCGGCACCTCAATCATGCCCGGAAGCGTCTTGCTCCCGGTTCCGCCTGCCGCCTTGATCTGCGCGCCGCGCTTGAGCGGATCGAATTCAAAAGGCTCCGGCGTGGATGCCGAAGCCTTCGGTTTGGCCATCTCCTTCAGGTTCTGCAGAATCGTCCACGGGTTCGTCATGGCGAGCGCATGCTGCCCGATCGCACGCTCCTCCGCCGTCCGGATCGGCGCCTGGCTGGCATAGACCGCCTGAACGCTCGCATACTTCGATGTCCCTGAGGGCGAACCGCCCGCCGCCTGTCCGCCGCTAATTGGACGGACGCTGTCGTACTTGCTGGCCATCCTCTTCCTCCTTTCCGGCCGTCAACCCAAGATTTTCTTGACGTAGTTCTTCGTCTCCGTCGGGGCGTATGCGAGCCAGTTGTCGCCGTATTTCTTGACGGCCTTGTCGACGTTGCCTCCGCCCCAGTTGTAGCCGGCGAGCGCCTTGGCCCAGTCTCCCTTATATTTGGCCGCAAGCCCGGACAGCATCTTGCCGGCCGCATCCACCGCCTGGGCCGGATCGTAAGGGTCGATTCCGTACCCGCGCGCGGTGGCCGGCATGAACTGCATCATCCCGGAAGCGCCGCTCTTCTTGTTGGTCGCGTTCGGATTAAAGCCCGACTCCGTCTTCGCGACCGACTCGAGAAGCCCCTGCGGTAGCCCGTATTTGCTTTGTGCCGAAGAAAATAAGCTGGCGTACTGGTTCGGCGCCTGTACGCCAGCGGCTACTTTCCCGCGCTGGGTTGTGCCGGCGTCGTGTAGTTGCCGCCTCCGTTCCCGTTGCGCTTGAGGAACGACGTCTCCTCCTCGCCGGTGATGCCCATGTAGCGAAGCACCTGCGCGATGCTGCCATCATCATACCCCTGCGAGCGCATGGACGTGACCGTATCCACCCACACGTTGTAGCGCGCATCCTGGTTGGTCTTCGGCGGTGTATACCGATACGATTTACCTCCAGGGTCCTGGCCGGCATACTGGAACGACTGCGCCAGTGACTTGATTTCGTTCGGATCAATCGTCCGGATCTTGTTCGCCGCGCCATCGCTGTACGGCATGCCAGCCTGCACCCCGTAGGATTCGAGCCCGGCCGGCGCCTGCCCGGTGAGCTTCCAGATGTCGACGAGACGGCCGAACGAGCTGTTGCTGTTCTGCTGGCTCTGGCTGTTCGCCTGCAGCTCATAGGAGCGATCCGACTCATAGACGCCTCGGCTGTAATTCTGCTGCGCCATCGCCTGCTGCAGCGCGGCCATCGTCGGCCCGTTTCCGCCTGCGGCCGCCTGCCGGAAGAGACCGGACCAGTCCGCCTGCGGGTTGACGATGGCGCCCGTAAGCCCCGCGACATCAATGGCCGCGCCGAAGTTGGCCTGTTGCCGCTGCAGCTGCGCCTGCTGGCCGGCAAGGCTGAGCGGAGCCGATCCGCTCGACGCCTGCCGCACAAGGCCGCTCCAATCACTCTGCGGGCTGAGCACCTGCCCGGTCAGCTGGGAGTAAGCGAGGGCCGCGTCCAGGTTCTGCTGCTTGCCGGCCATCGTCGACTGGCCGTTGTAGACGCCCGTCAGCCCCGCCTCCTGCATGAGTTTCTGCCAGCCGAACTGATCCTCCGCGAACTGCTGATTGATGTCGTCCCGGTAACGGCCGTAATTGCTCTGGTCGACCTCAAACGCACGCGTGTCGCCATACTTCAGCAGGTCGTAGAGCGCTGCCGCCTTGTCCGCGCCGACCGACTGCGCCAGCGCGAGCTCGTTCTGCGCCGCGTTGTTCTGGAGGTTCGCTCGCTGCTCGCTGATATTCTGGAGCGCATTCGTCTCCGCGCGGTTGATGTCCGTGAGCGCCCCCTGACGGCTGGCCGCCTGCGCCGCCGCGAGCGTCAGGTTTTGGCCGTCGCCGGTCAGTCCCATGTTGGCCATGACCTCGTTCATGCCTTGCTGCCCCTGCATCGCCGCCACGTCCGCCGCGTTCCGGTTGTCGTAGGCGGACTGCCGGGCCTGTGTCTCCTGGGCATTGTAACCCTGCAGCGCCGTTGCAAGTGCGTCCCGCAGCTTCTGCGTCTCCGCCGAAAGCCGGTTGTCGTAGAGCGTGTTCAGCTGATTCGTCATGCCGGTCAGGTCCGGCCCCGTATATGTCGACTGGTAGCCTGGCTGCGCCGGCGCGGCCGATCCGTTCGCCGGGCTGCCGCCTGACGGGTAGAAGGCGGCCCCCACGGAAGGCGCGGACGGCGTCGCAGCAGGAGCCGACGGCCCGGGCTGTGTAGACTGGCCAGCCAGATACTGCCGGAGCTGTGCCGCACTCATGCCTTGGACCTGCCTTGCCAGAGCGGGATCGAGCTGCGAGTAAAGCCCCTGCGCCGTGCTGGATGCCCATTGCTTGTTTCCCGCGTCGTACTGATCCTTGGCGTAGAGGATGTCGTTCAGCGTCTTGCCTGCGCCGGAGCTTCCCGTCACGGACGTGCCTTGCTGGACGTAGT